>NZ_ABIC01000001.1 GCF_000172075.1 Shewanella benthica KT99 | reverse complement strand
GCTTCCCCTGCTCTTCCTGGGCGTCAGTGCCCCGGTCCTAGCCGCAATATCTGGATCAGAATCCATAGAGACGATTCGGGTATCCAATACAGAACAAACCAAGTGGATCGAACTCGATGCCACACTGGAGGCGGTGAAGGCAGCGACAGTATCGGCACAAACCTCGGGGCGAATACTCAGGCTCAACTATGATGTGAACGATATTGTGTCTAAGGGCACTCCTTTACTCGAAATCACCAGCAAGGAACAGGGGGCTGAGCTTGCCAGCGCCGAAGCCGGACTAGCCATAGCAGTGGCATTGAACACAGAGGCGCAGCAGACGAAGAATCGTTATGCAGCACTGTTCCCCCAAGGCGCCATCTCTCAAGGCATGATGGATGAGGCCATTGCCCGGGCAACATCCGCCGAGCAAGAAGTCTCGGCAGCCAAAGCCAATATCATACGTGCCAATGAATCACTCACCTATACCACGGTTGCCGCGCCCTTCTCAGGCATAGTCACCCAGAGACATGTGGAGCTAGGGGAAACCGTCAGTCCGGGTCAACCTCTGCTGTCGGGTTTCTCACTGAACCAGATGCGCGCCATCACTCATGTGCCGCAAAGATATATAGATGCGTTAAAACGTCAGCCTAAGTTTAACATCAGCCTCAAAGATGGTCGTGAGTACAGCTCAGATGAGCTCACCATCTTCTCCTTCGCCGATCCCCTCAGTCATAGCTATCAGGTGCGCATCGCACTTCCCGAGAACGAGCCGAACCTGATGCCGGGGATGTGGGCCAAAGCCAGGTTCAGTTCCGGGGTCATTAAACGTATCACGGTCCCCAAGTCGGCACTGATCGAGCGTGGCGAGCTGAGCGCCGTGTATCGCAGACTGGGACAAGGTTTCGTGCTTAATCAGGTACGCATCGGCACATCCGCTAAGCACCGAGTAGAGATCCTATCCGGTCTGGATGATGGTGATATTATCGCCCTGGACGCCTATCGGGTGTTACTCGAACAACAAGCCAGCAAATAAGGGGAGCGCAACAGGATGAGCAGTTCACACATTCCATCTGAGCCGGGTTCCTCGAAAAATCTCGGTATATCCGGCAAGATAGCCGCTGCATTTCAGCTTAACGCCATCACACCTCTACTGGCCATACTCGGCCTGTTATTGGGACTGTTCGCCATACTCGTCACCCCAAAGGAGGAGGAGCCTCAGATAGACGTCACCTTTGCCGATGTCTATATTCCCTTTCCCGGCGCCACACCGGCAGAAGTAGAGAGTCTGATCACCCTGCCGGCAGAGCAAGTTATTTCTCAGATCAAAGGCATAGACACTCTCTACTCCTTTTCACAACCCGATGGCGCCTTGATCATCGCCATCTTCGACGTGGGAATACCCAAGAACGAGGCCATAGTAAAACTCTACAATCAGATCTACTCCAACCTGGATAAGCTTCCTTCGGGCACCAAGCCCATGATCAAACCCAGAGGGATAGATGATGTGCCTATCGTGAGCTTAACCTTGTGGTCGAAAGACACTCAGGTGTCGGCGGAAGATCTGACTCATGTGGCCCACAGACTGGAAACCGAGCTCAAGCGCATTCCCGGCACTCGCGAGATATATACACTGGGTTCCCATGAACTGGTGCTCAATGTGCGTATCGATCCGGTAAAAATGAACTACTACGGCCTGAGCTTCGATGCCATAGAACAGGCCTTATCGAGCAATAATCAAATATCCATGCAAGCCTCTCTGGTTCAGGGGAATCAGGAGATTAAAGTGCAGGCGGGCCAATTTCTACGTAGCTTAGACGATGTGAAACAGCTGGTCGTCTCTGTCTATAAAAACAATTCCGCTCAGAGTGTTCCCGTGTATCTGGCCGATATCGCCGAGCTGTCACTCAAGGCCGATATCCCCAGCAAGAGCGCCTGGCATGGCGACAAGTCAGGTATATACCCAGCGGTCACTATCGCCATAGGTAAGCAGGTGGGCGAGAATGCCGTCGATGTCGCCGAGCAGATCCTCCAGCGAGTCGATAAGGTGAAGAATATTCTGCTGCCGGACAATGTCGAGATCACAGTAACGCGCAACTATGGTGAGACCGCCGGAGACAAGGCCAATACCTTAATATTCAAGTTAATATTTGCCACCGCCGCCGTGGTTATCTTAGTGCTGCTGACCATGGGCGCCCGCGAGGCTATGGTGGTCGGCGCAGCCATCATCATCACCTTAGCCATCACCTTGTTCGCCTCCTGGGCCTGGGGCTTCACGCTCAATCGTATCTCACTGTTCGCGCTAATTTTCTCCATCGGCATCCTGGTAGATGACGCCATAGTCGTGGTGGAGAATATTCATCGTCATATGGCCATGGGCAAGAAAAGCCTGACTGAGCTTATCCCAGAGGCCGTCGATGAGGTGGGAAGCCCCACCATATTGGCGACCTTCACCGTTATCGCCGCCCTGCTGCCGATGGCCTTCGTCTCCGGCCTTATGGGCCCCTATATGGCGCCTATCCCCATCAATGCCAGCATGGGCATGTTGATTTCCCTGGCCATCGCCTTCACCGTCACCCCTTGGCTCAGTCGTAAACTCCTGCAACATAAACGCACGACTGCTGACGGACAGGGCAATGGCAATCAAGAAAGCACTGGCCTTATGTTCAGGTTATTCACCCGCCTTATCGGCCCCTTCGTGTTGGGCAAGGGAGCGAGGAAGGCCAGATTCGGACTCGCGGCAGGCATCTTTGTTCTAATAGGCGTCGCGGTCGCTCTGCCTATTAACCAGTTGGTGATCCTTAAGATGTTGCCTCTGGATAATAAGTCTGAGTTTCAGGTGATGGTCGATATGCCCGAAGGCACGCCAGTCGAGCAGACCCAACGTGTGTTGCAGGACTTGGGGCGCTATCTGGCCACAGTAGATGAAGTCGATAACTATCAGCTCTATGCTGGCACGAATGCGCCGATGAACTTCAATGGACTGGTTAGACATTACTTCCTCAGGGAGAGTCAGGAGCTGGGCGATATTCAGGTCAACCTGCTGGACAAAAAACACCGAGAGCGTGATAGCCACACTATCGCTCAGTCGGTGCGCGGGCCTCTGCAAGAGATTGGCAAGCGCTACCATGCCAACATCAAGGTGGTTGAAGTGCCGCCCGGGCCACCGGTATGGTCACCCATAGTGGCCGAAGTTTATGGCCCCAGTGAGGCGATTCGAGAACGGGCCGCTAATGAACTGCTTACCTTGTTTAAACAGACGGATGGCGTCGTCGATATCGATATATTCCTGCCGGCCGCGCAGCAGAAGTGGCAGGTGAAGATCGACAGAAGCCGAGCCAGCATCCTAGGCGTCCCCTATCAAAATATTGTCGACCTGATCGCCACCTCCGTTGGCGGCAGAGACATGAGCTACCTGCATGATGAAAAGCAGAAAAAACCTGTGCCGATCCGCTTGCAACTGAAAGAGTCAGCCAAGGTGGATCTCGATCAGGTTCTCAATCTCAAGCTAACGGGAACCGATGGCATCCGCATCCCGGTGTCAGAGTTGGTCACAATCCACAAGGGAGTCATAGACGCGCCCATCGTCCACAAGAATATGATCCCCATGATCATGGTGGTCGCCGACATGGCCGGAGACAATGATAGCCCCCTTTACGGCATGTTCGACATGGCCGCTCAGATAGATGCAGAAGACGGTCTGGGATTCGAGCAACACTATATCAAGCAACCCACGGGACTCGATTCCGTAGCGGTACTCTGGGATGGCGAATGGAAGATAACCTATGAGACCTTCCGCGACATGGGGATCGCCTATGCCGTAGGCATGATAGCCATCTACCTGTTAGTGGTGGGCCAGTTCAGATCTTACACTGTGCCTTTGATCATCATGGCCCCCATACCTCTCACTATCATAGGCGTCATGCCGGGACACGCCCTGCTAGGGGCTAATTTTACCGCCCCATCCATGATCGGCATGATCGCGCTGGCCGGGATCATAGTCAGAAACTCGATCCTGTTAGTGGACTTCATCAATAAAGAGACTGCCGCCGGCGTGCCTTTCGAACAAGCGGTGATCCACTCGGGTGCGGTGCGAGCCAAACCCATCATGCTCACGGCCCTGGCAGCCATGATTGGTGGCCTGTTTATCATAGATGACCCGATCTTTAATGGCCTGGCCATCAGTTTAATATTCGGCATCATGATCTCCACCCTGTTAACTCTGGTGGTGATCCCAGTGCTCTACTATGCCGTGATGAAGAATAAATTCGTTAAACCATGAAACTCAAAATAGGAGTGGCTATTCCCCTGACACAGAGGCTAGCACTCCGCTACTGGAGATATTATGACAATTGAACGCACAATTATGGCCTTTGCAGGCATGATGGTTTTGCTCTCATTAGCACTAACCACTTGGGTGAGCCCACACTTTATCTGGTTCACCGTCTTTGTCGGTGCTAACCTATTTCAGAGTGCCTTTACCGGTTTCTGCCCCGTTGCTATTGCGATGAAAAAACTGGGTATGAAAACTGAAGCCCAGCGCGCCTTGGCTAAGCCTTAATCCAGTTAAACCATAGCAAACAGAAGAGGAAAATCTATGTTGAGATCCATAGCCGACATCATGGCCGAAGTGAAAGCCCCATTGAATACCATCACGGCGCAACAAGCCGCCTTAATGTGCCAGAGTAAAAATGGCGTATTAATCGATGTGCGTGAGACATCCGAGCGTGCCCAACACGCCGTCGAGTGTGCAGTACATATTCCCCGTGGCGTATTAGAGATGAAGATGCTCAGCCTCTATCCTGACGAGAAACTTGCCATCTTCATTCATTGTGGCTCGGGGTTCAGAGCATGTCTGGCTGCGGAGCAGTTACTGAGACTTGGATATGAGAATGTGTGGGCGATCACCTGTAAGCAGGATGCCGTCTTCGCCGCCAATAGTTAGCGGCGCATGATTAAAACGCCTGGAAGAAGATGCCGAAGGAACAGAACACGGCCACAAACCAGGCCAGAGAACGTAAGGTCCCCTTATCGATAAGGTAGAGTAGCTGATAAGCGACACGTGCCATCACATGCACTATAGCCAAAGTCACCACAGTGTCATTAACATTGTCTGTAGCAATCACGGTCACCACAGCCAAGCCAAAGATAAGCAAGGACTCGAAAGCATTTTGATGCCCCGCCACCGCGCGAGCACCGAAGCCTGTTAGCTTGGCCTGTTGCGCTCTTGGATGGGCGTTATCGTAGCCACCCGCCTTAGCCATGGCCCAGGCCACAGGTCCTTTAGTCAGGTAAGGCAACAACATGGCAATAAACAAACAAATAAGTAAAGTAGTCATAGGGGACAAAGTCCTTTTTTAGTTTTAAGTTTTAAGTTTTAAGTTTTAAGTTCAAGATTGGAGCAAAGAATGTTGTAAGCTATAAGTACAAAGCTGCTCACAGTACTAATTCAAGACTAAGCTAAAAGCAGGTACAAAGATGCTCTTACTTACGGCTTAAAACTTACAACTTTAAGTTGCTATCTCGCCTTATCCAACGCATCGCACAGGGCTTGCACACCTTGAAGTGCCCGCGGCGCCGCTCTGTGTAACAGATCGGCATTGAGCTGATAAATATGCTGATTGTTAACCGCTGGGATCTCCTGCCACTCACTCCAGTCGACGCCTAAGACATTGCCTTCATCCTGACTCTGCAGAATAACCTCCGGCATCTTCAACAGTACGCTCTCCAGGCTCACCTGAGGATAATCATTGGCAGCATCGAGATAGACGTTTTCCCCATGACAGACAGCTATGATCTGTTGGATCCAGCTATTCTTAGCCACTGTCATCAAGGGAGTAGACCAGAGCTGATAGAAGACTTTCACCTCAGGCTTGGCCAGATTATCTTTTCGCAGAGCCTCGAGCCCGGCAAGGTAATCATCGGCGACCTTGTTTGCCTCGACTTGATGACCGGTTAATTTTCCCAGCTCCTTCAGCTCCTCAGCAACGGCTTCCAGGGTCTTAGGATCACTGTTATACACATTAAATCCAAGATCCTTCAAACGCTGCAGATCCTCTGCCTTATTGCCACTGCCCCAGACCACCACTAGGTCAGGTTCCAGCTCGATAACTCTCTCTATCTGTATGCCGTGATAGCCACCGATTCTAGGGATATCCAGGGCCGATTTGGGAAAGTCAGCATAGTCTGTGGTCGCGAGTATCGAGCCTCCGGCGCCAATCGCATACAACATCTCCACCGAGTGTGGCGATAGCGCAATGATTCGTTTAGCGGGCGCCGCCATGGATGAAAATACCGGCAGACAAACAGCCAGTAATAAGACGATTCTATTGATAGTTTTCATTACCTTCTCTTTTAAAAAATATCCAAAGCAATTTCAGCCAATGACAGAGCAAGATCTATTACTCTGAGATTGATTGACAACAATAACATAGAGCAGTACTATCAGCCTTGCAAGCAGTTGAAAAATAGGTGGATTAATGAACTATTTTCTTGGCTCGCAGCAATGCAGATGTGGTGGAATTGGTAGACACGCTAGCTTCAGGTGCTAGTGCCCGTAAGGGCGTGAGAGTTCGAGTCTCTCCATCTGTACCAAACTTATCTTAATATCCAAATACTTATCCCGTTTCACTCTAAAACTTATCCAAAAAATCGCCCTAGATTTATCTAAGCAATCCCCAAGATCTTCTGTAAGACTCCGAAATAATTATTTCCCATAAAACTCATGAACAGTTCATTAAACAACCACCCCCTGAGCATACGCGCTCTCTGCTCTATATTAGAGCTGCTGAAGGCTGCTAATTAGAGACGCTGAAGGCTCTTTATTAGATAAGCTGAAGGCTCTATGTGATTAGCTGAACTCTTTGTAACTGCAATAGGGTAAGAAAGCGCAGACAATAACGCCACAGAAGCTAGCAGGCAGAAATGTAATTTCAAACTGATTGGGATGAGGGCTAAGCCGTCGAGCCCCAGCCTTCATAAAGAGCCAGCCCATGAGCATACGCACTTTCTACCCCAAAGCCGCCGAAGGCTCTATGTGATTGGGTAGGAAAACAAAGACAATGCAGTCATCATTTCAAGCAGGCAGAAATTTAGTAGTCGAAGCCAACTTGGGCTTTAATTCCATTATCAAACGCATGCTTAATGGATTGCACCTCGCTCACAGTATCCGCCAGCTCGATGATCGCCCTGTGACACGCCCTTCCGGTAATGATCACATGCTGCATTGGCGGACGATTCTTCAATGCCTCTATGACTCTGTCGACCTCGAGATAGTGATAGCTCACCATATAGGTCAACTCATCGAGCATAAGACATTCTACAGTCTCATCTTTAAGCAATGCTTCGGCTGCAGCCCAGGTGATCTCGGCTGCTTGAATATCCTTTTCTTTATCTTGGGTTTCCCAGGTAAAGCCGGTGCCCATCACATGAAATTCGACCCCAGCGCCTTCGAGTAAGGTACGCTCGCCGCATTCCCTATTGCCCTTGATAAACTGCACTACCGCAGATTTTTTCCCGTGGCCGACACTGCGCGCAATCGTGCCAAACCCCGAGGTAGACTTGCCTTTACCATTGCCTGTTAGCACTAAGAGAATACCCTTCTCTTCTTGAGCCGCGGCAATCTTGGCATCGACAGTCTCTTTGACTTTTTGCTGTCTCTGCTTATGACGCTGGGCTTTTTTCTGTTCCTGGCTCATCTGTTTTTCTTCATCCGTTGAGTTCATGTTTTGGTTATTATCTGTCATTGTATTCTCGTATGTTTAATAAGTTATAAGCTCAGGATAAAGCTAAGAAAGTTGTAAGCTATAAGTTCAATCAGGAGCTAAAAAGCGCTAAGCTTTAAGCGCTTATCTTACCGCTAAAAACTTACAGCTTATGACTCGTAACACGCAGCTAAAGCAGCTCCTATCGAGTAGCAAATAGCCCTAATATTTAGATTTTCATTGCTAGGTTCTAATTCCTAATCCCTAGGATCTGCTCTAATTTTTCCATATCTAAATCTTTCTCTAACTGATCGGCAAATCGATTCAACTGCTGATCACGAATGGCATCTATGTCGACGGGATCGGCATCCGACATACCGGCCCACTTCAGTAATATCGCGCAGGCATCCGCTGAGTCGAACAGGCCGTGTAAGTATGTCCCCAACACTTGGCCATCTTCTGAGAGCAAACCGTCACTGAACGAGCCTGCAGCAGACTCATCCTCAACTCTTGAATCCATCGGCGATAAGCTCAGGGGCTGAAGTTGACCTTCGGCTTGAGTTTTGAGTAACAGGGATTGGCCACAATGGATCTCATAGCCTTTCACCTCGGCCTGCTCACCGAGTAACGAGAGCTTACCTGTCACTTGGCGTAGGACTTTCTTGGGCTTTAGCTCAGTGACCAGAGACAATAGCGCCAATCCTTCGCTCTCACCGGGCTCGCCTTCGACGCCGCTAGGGTCATCGATAAGTAGGCCAAGCATCTGATAGCCGCCACAAATCCCCAGCAGCTTGCCGCCGTATCTCAAATGCTTCTTGATGCCTATGTCCCAACCTTGCTGCCGTAGGAATTCTAAATCGGCGCGGACATTTTTACTGCCGGGTAATATGATGAGATCCGCTGGTGGTAACACACCAAACTCAGATTGACTTTCGGCTTGAGTCTGCAGGGATACATAGTTAAATTCAACATGGGGGTTTAGCCGCAGAGGGTCGAAATCGGTGTGGTTACTGATCCGCGGGAAGACGAGTACTAAGACCTTGAGCCTGGTCTGAGTCGATTTATTCGGTGCAGGTGTTAGTGCATCCTCGGCGTCCAGATGCAGATCGTGCAGATAGGGCAGCACACCCAAAACAGGCTTATTGGTGTACGCTTCTAGCCAATCTAACCCCGATTGCAGCAGGGCTATATCGCCGCGAAAACGGTTGATAACGAAGCCTTTGACTCTGGCCTGCTCTGACTCAGACAATAATGCTAAGGTGCCCACCAGATGGGCGAATACGCCACCTTTATCGATATCGGCAATGATGATCACCGGACAATCTACCGCTTCGGCGAACCCCATGTTGGCGATATCACCTTGGCGCAGGTTGATCTCAGCCGGACTGCCCGCCCCTTCTACCATCACCAGCTCATAGGCATGGGTTAAACGCGAAAACGAATCCAACACGACAGACATGGCTTTGACCCGATAACCGGGCAGGTATTCATCTCCACTTCCATCAGCCTGACCTCGATGCAGGCCGAAGAAGGTCTTAGCCTCCATGTGGTCCAGTGCATGGCCCTGAACTATCACCTGGGCACCAGTATCTGAGCTAGGTTTAAGCAAGATGGGATTAAAATCTGTGTGCAGAGGTAAACCACAGGCCACTGCCTGTAGTGCCTGGGCACGGCCAATCTCTCCACCATCGGCCGTTACCGCACTGTTGAGTGCCATATTCTGTGGTTTAAACGGGGCCACGTGCCAGCCCTTGCGGGCAAATAAGCGACACAGGCCAGCGACTAAGGTGCTCTTACCTGCATCGGAAGTCGTTCCCTGCACCATAAGCACACGGGCTGAGCCCATCTTTGGATCGATCGTGTTATTAGTGTTCATCTTGTTCTTATTAAGTATGAAGCCACAGGCTTTAAGGTTTTTAGAAAAAATACTGAGAGGCATAAAGGATACAAGCCTTCTTAATCTCTAACCTTGTTTGCTTTATTTTAATCTACTGGCTAACAGATTGGATTCCGGCCACAAGCATGCCGGAATGGCGAATGGCGAGAGCTTTCACGCCTACTCTTAAAACATATCGCTTTATTGCACATCCTTGAGCCTGCAATCTTTCTCTTAAAGCTTATAGCTTTCATAGCACTTACTTAAGCTTTCTTAGCATTTATCCTTTCAATCTCATGGGTAAACCCGCTGTCACTTTAGTCACTGTATCAGCAATAGCCGCTATATCCTGATGCAGCCAACCCGCCTCATCGACGAAGCGGCGATTAATCTCACCCAGGGGCACAATGCCGCAGCCAACTTCATTGCTGACCAGATAGATCTCACCGGGTAATTCGGTTAATGCCGAGAGTAAAGCTTGTTTTTCGTCGTTCCACTTACGATCGCAATCGGTGAATACAGTAGGAGAGTCTTCGAGCATCAAATGATTGGTTAACCAGAGTGTCAGGCAGTCGACCACGAGTACCCTATTTTCCCTGGCATATTCACTCAGGGTTTCCACCAGATTCAACGGAGTCTCGACGTTTATCCAGTCCAGACTATCAGCCTCTCGGTCAGCTATATGACGAGTAATTCTGTCATTCATCTCGTCATCTAAGGCCTGAGCCGTCGCAATATAGACGCACTGATAACCATTTTTGCTAAGTGCCTTTGCCGCATTGGTGGCATAACCCGTCTTACCGCTGCGGGCCCCACCGAGTACCAGATGTATCATGCTATACCTCCTAAGATGCTCTTCGCTCTCATAATAGATCTTAAACAGCTAGCTAACACATCACCGAAAGCCACTTCTATCATGCAAGGCTAGCTAACAAGAGCATATAGAATACCAGCTCAGAGACTTGCTGTGCTGCTCCTAAAGTGTCGCCGGTATAACCACCTATCTGTCTGCGAAAAACAATCACCAATAACCAGCGAACTAGGAATAAACTGACTACTATCAGTATGGCTGACCCCAGACCACTAAGCCATAAAGCCAGAACACCCGTGAGCAGCAAAATAGCAAGTTCATTGCTGGTTTGGCTTTCGGCCAATGGCTTACTCTTACTGCCCTTTTCTTTACTTTCACCGGCACTATCACTAACACCCTCACTAACACTAGTAGCGCTAGCATAAGCATCACTGACATAAGTGTCGGTAAAGATAATACTCGCGGCCAACACCCGGCTGAGGCAGTGACCCAAAATCAGCGCAACAATGACAAGTTCAGGATCATATAGCGCCAGTTCTAACAACAACATGTACTTTAATATCATAGACAACAACAGAGTTACCGCGCCATAGGTACCGATGCGAGAGTCTTTCATTATTTTCAGTTTATCGGCAACCGTCCAACCGCCACCAAAACCATCGGCGGTATCGGCCAAACCATCTTCATGAAGGGCCCCTGTCACTGCCACACCCGCGATCATGGCCAATATTATGCTGATAGATGTGGGCAGAACAAACAGGCTGATCTCATAGACCAGAGCCGAGATCGCACCGACGAGTATCCCAACCAAACCAAAATACCTGTTGGCCTTATTGAGATTATCGGCATCAATTTTAACCCAAGCCGGCATAGGGATACGGGTAAAGAAGCCCATAGCGATAAAAAACAGCGTCAGTTCTCTGCGTAATACGTCCATAAATAATCCTTTAAATCTCTATTCCTGCATCGCTGAAGCTGGCCATCTCATTGTAGAAACCCGCTGCGGCCTGGATTATAGGTAACGCCAATGCTGCACCGGTTCCTTCACCCAACCTCATGCTTAATGTCAATAAAGGCCTGGCCTGAAGGTACTCCATCATCAAGCAGTGCCCCCGCTCATCGGATTGATGGCCGAAAATCATATAGTCACGCACATTTTCATTGATCTGCACCGCAACCATAGCAGCAGCTGTAGCGATGAAGCCATCGACCACGACTAACATTTTTCTTTCCGCGGCGGCTAACATAGCGCCTGTCATCTGCACTATCTCAAAGCCACCTAAACAAGCCAGAATATTCATCGGGCTGGTCAATTCAGGCTGATGAAGATGCAGGGCTTGCTCGACCAGGAGCTGCTTTCTCTTCAGAGTCGCAGCATCTATACCCGTGCCGCGACCGACACATTCGGACCCCTTTATATTCATGATGCTGGCCATGATTGCCGCCGCCGATGAGGTATTGCCTATCCCCATCTCACCTAAGGCGATTAAATTTGTCCCTTGCTGGTGATGATATTCGATTCGATTACGTGCCATCTCGAAGCCTTGTTTAACCGCACCTAAGGTCATCGCAGCCTGCTGGTGTATTGGCTTTGTTCCCGCACCTAATCTCTGTTCGATAATACCTTCGACACCTTCGAGTGGTTGCAGAATTCCGCAATCGATAACTTCTAACTCGAAGCCAACTTGGCGACAGAATACATTGATTGCGGCGCCACCTTTGATGAAGTTCATCACCATCTGAGTCGTCACATCGCTGGGCGCTATCGACACCCCTGATGCTGCTATGCCGTGATCAGCGGCAAATATCAGCAGTTTAGGCTTGATAATTTCAGGCTTATCCTTGCCTAGCACTCGCGCCAGTTGCATGGCAAGATTTTCCAGCTCACCCAGAGCACCTAATGGTTTGGTCTTATTGTCGATCTTATGCTGAATCTCTTCATCGAACTCATGACTCACCGGACTAATATCAAACATTATCGACACCCTGTTTATTTTCGTGATTTATTATTTTATAAAAGTAAAAGCAGCTCCTACATGGAGAGTTATTACTTCCTACGACTAAGAATTCCTAAAAAGAAGATGCTGCCTATCACAGCTGTGATTATGCCTACGGGCAATTCTTGATAGCTCAGCATGGTCCGCGCTAAGACATCGATCCACACCATAAACAGTCCACCGACTAAGGCCGTGGTGATGAGTGGAAACTGACCGGGAAACAAGATTCTCACGGTATGAGGCACCATTAAGCCGATAAAACCTATACCGCCACAATTGGCAACCAGAATCGCGGTGATGATGGAGCAGAGCAGCAACATCTGCAACCGCAATCGACTCACGTTTATGCCTAATGTATGGGCCGTTTCATCACCGGCTCTCATGGCCATTATCTGCCTCTTAAACAGTAAGATGATACCTGTACAGCCAGTGACAATAATAACAGGCGCGATCAATCCGCTCCAGCTGGCTTTCGAGAAGCTTCCCATACTCCAAAACAGCACAGATGCAGCCGCCTGAGGGTCGGAGAAATAGAGTAACAAGCTGGTAAGCGCACCGAACATAAATGATATCGCCACACCTGAGAGCAACATCCGCTCTATCTGGCTACTCATATGCCGGCCACACAGAGCCAGCACCATAGCAACCGACAAACCGGCCCCCATAAAGGCACCTAAGGGTAATGTCATCCAGCTAAACTGTTCGAACAGATTTGAACTAGCAAAAAGTCCAGAGCCGGTAAAAAGTGTCAACACAATCACAGCACCGAAAGATGCTCCGGAAGAGATACCGAATAGATAAGGATCTGCCAATGGATTACGCGTCACAGTTTGCAGCACACTACCTGCGATAGAGAGACCCGCTCCGGCAATAAATGCCAATATGACTCGAGGGAACCTCAGTTCCATCACTATGCGCTGGGTGATGCTAGCAACGTCGCCAATCCCGAACGTCTTATGCAAGACCACATCTAAGGTGTCCATAAATGTGATATTTGCGGCGCCAAAACTCGCGGCAAACATCAGACTCAGCAGAGATAACAAGCTCAGGGAGAATAATATCCACTTATGAGCAAACAGTTCATGCTTTACCAAGTCGACTTCGCCAGTTTTCATTGCAATTGAATCAGTTTCCGCCATTCCAACTCCAGCGGTGAGCTTAATACTGCTAGTCATGGCCGGTGCCCTCGAGAGAGACAGGGCCACTTTTATTAACCAGCCCCTTGTCATGCCCCCGCTTGTAAGCCTGCTTATAGCCCGTCTCATAACCATAGAAGTAACAGATCTGTGGATTGCCATGTTGAGGATGAGACGTGACATGGGAACAGACACCGAAGACCTCGCCTATGGCCTGCTCTGTGAGCACCTCTTTAGGTGAACCGTAGCGAATACACTTGCCCTCTTCCAGCAGAAGTAACTTGTCACACATTGCGCTAGCGAGATTGAGATCGTGAATAGAGGTGATCACAGTGATCCCGATTGAGCGCAGCAGCTCCATGATCTGGATCTGATAACGGATATCTAAATGATTGGTCGGCTCATCGAGAATGAGCAGTTTAGGTTGCTGCACTATGGCTCGAGCGATCAAGGCTCTTTGCTTTTCACCGCCGGAGAGATGCTCATAACTCTGCTTAGCCTTATGGGTTAAGCCCACTTTTCCCAGCGCATCGGATATCAACACCCGATCGGCAGAATTAGTGAATTCGAACGGGCCCTTATGGGGGGTCAAACCGATAGCCACCAGCTGCGCCGTGGTTAACTCGAAGTGCTGAGGGGTGTCTTGCAGCACTACCGCCACCTCTCTGGCGAAGGCTTTAGAGGAGAGATGAGTTATCTCTTGGCCAAATAGCTGTATTTGGCCGCTGTCAGGCTTGATATATCGATAGATACAACGAAGCAAAGTCGACTTTCCCGCACCATTAGGTCCGATAATGCCGAGCATCTCACCACGTCTTATGGAGAAGCTTACCTGCGACAGAATTGAGCGTGACTCGACCTGCCAGCTAAGATCGCGCACATCCAAGGCGAGTTCAGGTGTGCTCTGTGACCTTGAGTCTGAAACTAATGACATCTATGACTCCCCCGAGTTACCCGCTCGAGTATTATCGCGACAAAATGAGGCCGGTATCCTGACTGGTGATTAAAAACAAGATCCTAGTTCCTAGGTCCTAGATTCTAGGAACGTCTTTAAAAATCACTCACAGTTGCGGGCACAATTTGGGCTTTCGCTAAGCTAATAACTAATGCAGCTAATGCTAAGAGCTGTCGTCCCAATTCCCTTTTAAGTTTGAGTTTGAGTTAGCAATAAAATGGGCACACTTGATTAAGTGGCCAGATTAGCTCTCAACACCTCATTTTTCGAACTTGAAACATTCCTCTTAGAAGCTAAAAGGAATGAAGGAAAATTTACATAACAAGTTCTAATGGGCGCTATTATGCCGAATTTACCCGCCTTAGCAAATTGTACCTGTGAAGTTAATACCATTCCGAGTAAGTATCAGATCATTCAGCGGGAGTTCAAAGCACTGTAGGCAAGGTCTATATATTGCTCCTCGGTAACAGCTCCTGCGTTACTCTACCTCCTATATCCCTATAGTCGTGCAATATAGACATTTCCCATATCCCTATGGGTCAGGGAAATGTCATATTTTGTATGGAACAAAATAGACCATGCAGTCGTATATCGAGAACATTCAAAGTAGCATAAAGGGCTTTGCCCTTTTCTTTAAACATCAGCCGCACTACGTGAGCTTCTCAGGACTTCCACTTCGGTGTTGCATTGCTTCAAAAACCTAGGCATCGCCCCAGTGCAGCTTAGTGAAGTGGCCTTGAGGGGAGGTAAATACAGAGATCTTGACCACAGATGCATAAGCCAGCGACAGTTGAGTGTAAAAACCGGCCACACCACTCACGCCAAGGGCATTGGCTATCAAGTGTCTCATCACCCCGGCGTGGGTGATCAAGAGTAAAGTCTTTCCGTTATATTGCTGCAAAATAGTCTGCCATAGGGCATCGACTCTGGACTCAAATTCAAGCATGGACTCGCCATTAGGCGGTGTCACGGCCCAGGGATCCTTCCAATAGCTTTCTATCATCTGAGCTGAGTTTTGATACAAACTCTCTATGGTCTCACCATCCCAATCACCAAAATTAACCTCCTTTAAGCCTTCCTCCAGTGTTAACGGCACCCCATTTTTCAGGGAGATATTGAGTGCAAACTCACTGCAACGACGCAATGGAGATGAGAACAGGTGGTCAAACTCAACATCATGTCGCTCGACGAGACGCTCGATAGCGGCGGCCATCGATGCTCGCCCCGTCTGGCTCACGACAACATCGGTATGCCCCCTGAGTATCTCGCCGCCTTCGCATTCACCATGACGAAGAAGATAAAAGACAGTGGTGCGCTCAGCCTTATTTTCAACGCTGTGATACTCGTCAGCCATATGATCTCCTTTGCTGATTCCTAGCTCCTAGAGTCTAGGTTCCAGGATAAATCTAGTCCTCAATATTCTTTGGGAAGCGTATATGGTAACAGAGTCCCTTGCCTGGCGATGTTTCGACGTCGACCTCCCCCTTGAGTTTCTGGGTACCAGGTTATACAGCAGATATGTGCCCAATCCACTGCCTCCCTGATTACGCTTAGTGGTATAGAAGGGATCGAATAGGTTTTTCTCGCCATCTTCATCTAAGCCGATGCCATCATCACTGTAATTCATTAAGATTTGTCCCTCGCTGGCAGATATCTCTATGGTGACCTTACCTACCTGCTCAGGCTTAAACGCATGCAGTAAGCTATTCATTATCAGGTTAGTGATCACTTGAGATAGCACCCCAGGATAAGTATTACAGGTGAGCTTATTCGAACATATGACCTTTACCTCGTGGGGAACTTTCTTCAACGCCGGACGCAACGACATTAATATTTCCTCGAGATATTCTTTAAGACCAAACTCTCTAATCTGCTCACTGGACTGATCCACCGCGACCCGTTTAAAGCTCTGGATCAACTTAGAAGCCCGAGCATTATTTTTGAGAATAATATCCATCGCCTCGGTGCAGGTCTGCATAAAACTCTGAAACTCCTCTTCACTCAGATCCCCGGCGGCGTACATCTTCTTCAGTGCAACCACCTCATCGTGTAGGTGAGATGCAGCTGTCACACACACACCGATTGGCGTGTTGATTTCATGGGCTATTCCGGCCACCATCTTGCCCAGTGACGCCTGCTTTTCTGTTTCAACCAGATGAGCCTGTGCACGCTTTAATTTATCTAAGGTCTCTTGTAGCTCGCGGGTTCTTTCATCGACTATGCCCTCCATCTGCTCTGAGTATCGCTTAGCTAACAATTCTTTCTCTTTCGAATAGTTAAGCTGTTGCCTCAACTGAGCCGGACTTATTTTCAACTCTGCCAGTAACTGACCGTAATAGCGCTCTAAAGTGCGGATTTCTGACTCCGAATAAAGGGTAGACTGAGTCACCACCATATGCGCCACCGCCGCACCCGTGATACCACTCAACTGCCTCTCTGTGGTTCGCTCCAGATTAGCCAGCTCCTGCACATTGATCAGGCTAACCTCATTCAGATCTGCCTCGGTCAAACAAGCTGCCAGTTTATTCTCAGCATTTTCAGGAGTCAGATACTGGCCGAATATATCTTTGAGTAATTTAAGCTTGGGCTCAATGTCTATATCTCTGGGTAAGGTATCCATGATGGCTTCATCTTCTGCCACACGCTCGGCCATCACATCCATAAATTCGGCATTGTAACGCTTCTCCTGTCCAGACATCTTAGAGTACAAACTGCCCAATACCAGCGCCGAGATGTTCGCCGCCATGGACCAGAAGGCGCCATGACTAATTTTGTCCATCTCGCTCCCCAATAGATGCTCGGGATGTAGCAAAGCAATACCGAAAGGACCGGTTAATAAGATATCGGCATTGATCCAGCCGCTTTTCATGATCGCAGGTAAAATCAAACAATAGGCCCAGATGCCAAAGCCAGCACACAAGCCAGCAAATGCGCCTTTCGATGTCACTTGAGGCCAATATAAACCCGCAATAACCAAGGGCAGAAACTGCAGCACGGCGCAGAACGAGATCATCCCCATGTTAACTAACATGTAGGACTCTCCCAGATAGAGATAAAACATCTGTCCGGCCCCAAGTACGATGAATACCGCCAGCCAGCGAGACTGTAACAGATATTTTTTAAAGCGACTGTCCGGTCTGAACCTCTGTATGAAAGGTAAAACCAAGTGATTACTGAACATGGTCGATAGGGTCATTCCCGACACCATTAACATGGCCATAGAGGCCGAGAAACCACCGATAAATACAAATATGGTCAATAGCTCTTGCCCGGCTAACATGGGAATAGACAACATATAGCTATCCGCAGTTTCGGGCCCTAATAACAACAAGCCCGCCGCCGCAATCGGCGTAACAAACAAGGTCATCAGAAAAAGATAGACCGGCAGCCACCACTGGATTTTTTTAACGTGATTAGCATCCGGGTTCTCCACCACCAACACATGAAACTGGCGTGGCAATAACATGAAGGCTGTTCCGGCTAACAGTAGATAGCTAAACCAGGTGACAAATGCAGGCTTAGAAGCCATTTTAGCCGCCGCCTCGGGCATCTGCTGCTGCAACTGAGCAAAGATATCGAACATCACGAAACAGACAAATACCCCGACGGTCAACATGGCTGCCAGCTTAACAAGGCCTTCGACCGCCAGAGCCAACATCATGCCCGGGTGGCGCTCAGTAGGGTCCAGATGACGGATACCGAACACTATGGTAAACAGGGCGACGCCCAGCCAAACCAGCCAGGCTATGGTGAGTTTAGCCTGGGTTTGCACCGCCAGAAGCAAGTCGATAGACGTATTTATCGCCTTAAGTTGCAGGGCTAAATAAGGCACTATGCCAATCATGGCAACTAGCGCCGCGAGCCCAGCCAAGGACACACTGCGATTATATCTGGCAGAGAGAAAGTCGGCGATGCTGGTCACCCTGTAGATCTGCTTAATCAGTAATATTCTTTGCATCAAGGGCCAGATCACTATCATCAACAGCGTTGGGCCTAAATAAACAGATAGCATCAAGATACTGGAGTGCGTGGCGATACCTACGCTGCCGAAGAAGGTCCAACTGGTACAATATATGGCTAAGGACAGGGCGTAAACAGCGGCACTACTGGTGAGTTTCTGAGCGCTTTCGCTACCGGATTCTGCCCAGGCAGCAATCACATACAGTAAGCCAACATAAGCCAGTATGATCAGTAGCAGACTAGTAGCGCTAATCATGCTGTCACCTCAGCGATAAGATTAGCGTCACCACCTGATTCTGCACTAATATCAAGAGCAGCAACCACATACAGTAAGCCAACATAAGCCAGTATGATCAGTAGCAGACTAGTAGCGCTAATCATGCTGTCACCTCAGCGATAAGATTAGCGTCACCACCTGATTCTGCACTAATATCAAGAGCAGCAACCACATACAGTAAGCCAACATAAGCCAGTATGATCAGTAGCAGACTAGTAGCGCTAATCATGCTGTCACCTCAGCGATAAGATTAGCGTCACCACCTGATTCTGCACTAATATCAAGAGCAGCAACCACATACAGTAAGCCAACATAAGCCAGTATGATCAGTAGCAGACTAGTAGCGCTAATCATGCTGTCACCTCAGCGATAAGATTAGCGTCACCACCTGATTCTGCACTAATATCAAGAGCAGCAACCACATACAGTAAGCCAACATAAGCCAGTATGATCAGTAGCAGACTAGTAGCGCTAATCATGCTGTCACCTCAGCGATAAGATTAGCGTCACCACCTGATTCTGCACTAATATCAAGAGCAGCAACCACATACAGTAAGCCAACATAAGCCAGTATGATCAGTAGCAGACTAGCAGCACTAATCATATAAGAATAGAATTAAAAACAGCCAAATCAGTGTGATACTTAGCATGATGCTAGATAGGCTGAATGATATGTTACCGGCGACTGGCCATGAGACAATAAAAAACCACATTACTAGGGCCAACAGCCTGAAGGCAGCTTGATTATTATTTTTCCTCCACACCACATTACTCCGGTAAAGATCCTGTCTAAAGCATAGTTCAAAAGCATAGTTCAGACCTTGAAACGAGTGGACAAACCATTCAAAAATAAGTCAATAGACCAGGCGATAAAACACGCAATATGGCGACTCGACACAGATACGGGTCTGGTTTAGTATAGACGTCTATACGTATAAACATCCAAACGACACCACCCAGCGATTTCAATAGAGATGCAGCGCAGATCGATTAAGGCAGGTAGAATTTATGGCCAGTGACACCCTCAGCACCCAAAGATTAACCAAAGAGAAAGGTCAACAACTCACCTTAAAATTGACCCGACAACTCGAACAAGGGATCCTCATTCTCGATGGTGCCATGGGCACCATGATCCAAGACCTTAAGTTGCAAGAGGAAGATTTTCGCGGCGAACAGTTCAAACACTGGCATAAAGATGTGAAAGGCAACAACGACATGTTGGTGCTGACTCAGCCTGCTGCCATCAAGGGCATTCATAAACAATACCTGCTCGCCGGCGCCGATATCATCGAGACCAACACCTTCAACTCGACGCGTATCGCCATGGCCGACTACGACATGCAAGAGTTCTCGGCCCAGATAAATCTTGAGGGAGCCCGCCTCGCCCGCGCCGCTGCCGATGAAGTTGAGAAAGAGACCGGCCGCAGCTGTTATGTTGCCGGAGTACTGGGCCCAACTAACCGCACCTGTTCTATCAGCCCGGATGTGAACGACCCCGGATACCGTAATGTCACCTTCGATGAGTTGGTCGAGGCTTATGTCGAGTCCATTAATGCCCTGATTGAGGGCGGCGCCGATATCATCATGCTCGAAACCATTTTCGATACCTTAAACGCCAAGGCTGCACTGTTTGCCGTCGAGACTGTCTATGATGATCTCGGTGCACGCTTACCTATCATGATATCCGGCACCATTACCGATGCATCAGGCCGCACCCTGACCGGACAAACCACCGAAGCCTTCTACAACTCATTACGCCATGTTAAGCCGCTATCGATTGGCCTTAACTGCGCCTTGGGGCCTAAAGAGCTGCGCCCTTATGTGGAAGAGCTAGCAAAAATTGCCGAATGTTTCGTCTCGGCTCATCCCAATGCGGGCCTGCCCAACGAGTTCGGTGGCTATGATGAAACCCCCAAGCAGATGGCCGATATTATTGGTGAATGGGCCCAGGAAGGCTTCCTTAATATCATAGGTGGCTGTTGTGGTACCACGCCGGAACATATTCGCGTCATTCGCGAAGCCGTTATCAAGTACCCAGCCCGCCCGCTACCCGATATCCCGGTGGCCTGTCGTCTGGCAGGGCTTGAGCCGCTGACCATAGATGAAAACTCGCTGTTTCTTAACGTGGGTGAGCGTACCAACGTCACCGGCTCGGCCAAGTTTTTACGTCTTATCAAGGGCGGAGAGTTCGAGGAGGCGCTATCCGTCGCCCGCGATCAGGTAGAGAACGGCGCGCAGATCATCGATATCAACATGGATGAGGGCATGCTCGACGGCAGTGAAATCATGCATAAGTTCCTCAACCTTATCGCCTCCGAGCCCGACATCTCACGTGTGCCAATTATGATCGACTCCTCCAAATGGGAAGTGATCGAGGCCGGTCTCAAGTGTATTCAGGGTAAAGGTATCGTTAACTCCATCTCGCTTAAAGAGGGAGAAGAGAAATTTATTCAGCAGGCCACCTTAGTTAAACGCTACGGCGCGGCCGCCATCATCATGGCCTTCGATGAACAAGGCCAGGCCGATACTAAGGCGCGTAAGATAGAGATCTGTACCCGTGCCTACCGGGTATTGGTGGATAAGGTGGGGTTTCCACCGGAAGATATTATCTTCGATCCCAATATTTTCGCCATCGCCACGGGTATCGAAGAGCACGATAACTATGCCGTCGACTTTATCGAAGCGACCGCCGAGATAAAGCGCACCTTGCCCCACGCGATGATCTCGGGTGGGGTATCTAACGTCTCCTTCTCCTTCCGTGGTAACAACCCGGTGCGAGAGGCGATTCATGCCGTGTTCCTCTACCACGCGATTCAGGCTGGCATGGACATGGGTATCGTCAACGCCGGTCAATTAGCCATCTATGACGATATCGACCCTGAACTTAAGCAAAGGGTCGAGGCCATAGTCGGCAACTTGCCTTGCACTTCTGTCGATAAGAATGGCGATGTCACCAATAACACAGAACTGTTATTAGAAGTGGCGGAAAAGTTCCGCGGCGACGGCAGTCAAACCACCAAGAAAGCAGATCTCGAATGGCGCAGCTGGGAGGTCAATAAACGCCTATCTCACGCCCTGGTTAAAGGCATCACAGATTATATCATCCAAGACACAGAAGAGGCGCGAGCGGCATCGAGTCGTCCGCTAGATGTGATCGAAGGCGCCTTGATGGACGGTATGAATGTGGTCGGTGACCTGTTCGGCTCAGGCAAGATGTTCCTGCCCCAGGTGGTAAAATCTGCCCGGGTGATGAAAAAATCCGTCGCTTATCTCAACCCTTATATCGAAGAAGAGAAGACCCCGGGTCAATCGAACGGCAAGATCTTAATGGTCACAGTTAAGGGTGACGTGCACGATATCGGCAAGAATATTGTCGGCGTGGTACTGGCCTGTAACGGTTATGATGTTATCGATCTCGGAGTCATGGTGCCGGTGGAGAAGATCATCGACGTGGCCATAGCCGAAAACGTCGACATCATCGGCATGTCAGGGCTTATCACCCCGAGTCTGGATGAGATGGTGCATAACGTAAAGAGCTTCCATAAGGCGGGCTTAACCATTCCAATCATCATCGGCGGCGCGACCTGCTCGAAAATTCACACCGCGGTAAAAATTGCCCCCCACTCGCCGACGGGAGCCATCTATATCGCCGACGCCTCACGCGCCGTGCCTATGGTGTCAAAGCTGATTAATAACCAGACTCGTCAGGCCACCATAGACGCCACCTATCAGGAATACGATGTGATGCGCGAGAAGCGCCTGTCACAGACCAAACGCAAGATCATCACCACTATCGAAGCGGCCCGTGACAATCGCTGCAAGTACGACTGGGACAAGTACACCCCGTTTATCCCTAACCAGCTGGGGCGTCAGGTATTCGATGACTATCCATTAGAAGACCTGGTCGAGCGTATCGACTGGACGCCGTTTTTCCGCAGCTGGGAGCTACATGGTCGCTACCCGCAAATTTTAACCGATAAGGTCGTAGGCATTGAGGCCACTAAGCTGTTCGCCGATGGCAAGGCCATGCTTAAACAGATCATCGATGAGAAATGGCTCACCGCCAAGGGCGTTATCGGCCTGTTCCCGGCGAATAGCGTCAATCATGACGATATCGAGCTGTACTCTTGCGATGGCACGATTGAGTCTCGCGAGAAACCAATAATGACCCTGCACCACCTGCGCATGCAGATAGAGCGTGTGGGCAACGACAACTTCTGTCTGGCCGACTTTGTCGCGCCGAAAGACTCAGGCGTTGCCGATTACATGGGCGGCTTCGCGGTCACCACGGGGCACGGTATCGACGAGCATATTGCACGCTTCGAGGCCGACCACGATGACTACAGTGCCATCATGCTCAAATGCTTAGCCGACCGTTTAGCCGAGGCCTTCGCCGAGCGCATGCATGAACGTGTACGTAAGGAGTTCTGGGGCTATGCCAGCGATGAAGTGTTAGATAACGAAGCACTTATTCGTGAGAAGTATAAAGGCATACGTCCAGCCCCTGGTTACCCAGCTTGCCCCGACCACACAGAGAAGGGCCTGCTTTGGGACCTGTTAAAGCCTGATGAGACCATCGGCCTTAATCTCACCGAGAGCTACGCCATGTACCCAACCGCTGCAGTTTCTGGCTGGTACTTCGCCCATCCCAAGTCACGCTACTTTGGCGTGACCAATATCGGCAAGGATCAGGTAGAGGATTATGCCCAGCGTAAGGGGATGAGTATAGAAGAGACAGAGAGATGGCTCTCTCCGGTATTAGACTATGATCCCGAGTAGACAGCCCTGAGTAACCAGAATCGGCTTTACGCTCACGCGGTGTAGAGTCGGTCTATCGACCGAAGAAAGTCGTGGAATTCCATTCCACACTAGGGCAAGGAGGACTGCTCGTCCTATCAATAACATCCATGTTTAACATCCAGTTCGGTATCCATACCTCTCGCTCATGAGCTTATGGCTACGCCACTTCTTGTAACAGCCAGAGCACCTTTCAACGAGGAATAGCTGTCGCCTGCGGCGGCATTTGAATGAAATGAGGAAAGTATGATCTGGCCCCACTTTTTATTGAACTTCATAATGCTATAGTGTAGGAAGTTCTAAAATAATAAATTTCAGATCACCTTTCAGAGGTTACCTATGCTTAATGAGAATCACGCGCTTATTTTCGATTTCCCAGAATATAAACAAGATATTGTTTATTTGAATTATAAAGACGAAGCATTCACAAAATTATCCAAGCAATATCACCTACTCGATTATGATATTCGTCAGCTAGAACTTGCCGGTAGTCCAACCGATGACGAGCATATGCATCAGCTGAAATTACAACGCGCTAACTTGAAAGACGTCTTGTTCCAACGATTGAAAGCTCACCACGACACTCCAGTTACAACCAGCTAATTCCAGAGCCTGAATACGCAATAAAAGACAGGGCAGCCCAGAGCGTCCCTGTCGTCCCTCCGACATTCCGACATTCCGACATTCCGACATTCCGACATTCCGGCAATGGTTTAGACTCTGTCATTCCAGCAATGCTTTAAAGCCGGAATCCATTGTGTCATGCCACTGTTTTTTTTAAGCCTAAACGAAATATTCTGTCGTCCAGACGTTCTTTTAGGCTGGAGTCTATTCTGTCGTCCCAGTGTTCTTTTAGGCCGGGATCTGGCTCCTTATGCTTTCAAAGTAACTATCTCTCGTTCATGAGCTTATGGCTACGCCACTTCTTGTAACCGTCAGAGCACCTTCCAATGGGGATTGTGGGTTTGAGCTGTGTTTGGATGAAATGCTGGATGAAATAAAGAAAGTTAACTCTGACTCAAGTTATTACACATCATCACCCAGAAGCATGGCCCGTTTAGATACACATGAGCAGCAGTGGTACATTGGACTTATTGTTAAATCAATAGCTCTAAACTAACCGGACTTCTTCTTGGGCGCGGCATAACAACCTCTTACTTAAACTTCATCATCAAAGCTTAGTAAGAGGCGTGAACATCTGCCACTGAGTGTGGGCGGCACCATTAATTCTTACCTGCCCCAATAAACTTAGATTGGTTCCGCTATTTTTAGTCTGACAGTGATAGGTGTGATATTGGCAAAGTTATCCGATACCGGGCAACGTAATTTAACTTGGTTCATCCAATGTTCTAATGTCTCAGTATCGGCTTCTGCTTCGATAACAAAATCAATATCAATACCTTTGTAACCGGCACGGTCATCGGTGACTTTTCCAAGGAAACAAGCGGGATTAAGACGACCAGATGCCTTTATTTCAAGTTTGTTGATCGTGAATCCCATTTCCTTAGCAAGGATATAGCCTGTAACGTTTAGACAACCGACAATGGCACTAAGTGCATACTCTACTGGGTTTGGCCCTTGGTCTTCGCCACCTAACATAGGTGGTTCGTCCACGATAATCGTAAAATTACGCGCCTTAACCGCCATTCTAGTCGCTGACTCAGAATATCCTACAACACTAAATTTTAAATCTGACATTGAATTCCTCACTCTTTGTACGCTGTAAATAAAAACGTTTTAATATTGGCAAAGTCTGATAACGACATGGCTTCTTTCTGAACGCATTAGCATCCGCTGCGCGGTCATTGGCGTCTAAAAAACAGCCACAGCTGTAGCTACTAGCCAGCCCCGAAAGATGTTAACAAGGGTATTGATATAATAAGTGAGCTCTTATTATCCATAGCTTCTCGTTAACTAATTAATTGTTTTAAAAACAAATGAGTGTGAATGATAACCGACAGAGTGACGAAAAACTGTGATGTAAGCTTCTTCCTTAAGTAAGTGGGGATCAGAGTAAAGATTTGGATTTCATTTATCCGCCATGCCTTACTAATCTAAACATTTTTATGGAGATGGGAATGGGTATAGGGAGTTAAATTGATTTATTATCAAGTGGCTATTAGCCTTAATACAGTCGCTCTCATCATCTAATGATTGACCACATAGCCATCTTTAGTCCTGGAGATATTAGCTTGTTGAACCGAGATCTGTAGTGAGGCTAAGGTATTAAATAGTGTCACAAACAGGCCGGGGTTATCCTTCATATAAACGAACAGGTCACTGCTACCTTTAGTGCTGCTTCCAACGAGTAAAATAAGTGTGTGTTCAGTGGGATATTACATCATGGCTTGGGAGTAACGGGCGATTAATCACATCAGGCGTTTCACTCATCCCCATCAGCTCTAGCGCTTTATTTTTGTGTTCACGAACGATAGTTCGCTGTTCTAGCACATTTTCTAAGCCATTACGCAGTGCATAACTAATCGACAAATAAAGAGCTCGAAGTAAGCTTGCCTTCCAATTGGTCCACAGGTCATCATTTGTCGCCTTAATGTCGGCAACCGATAAACAATAGATGGTTTTTAACTAATCCGGTGTTCACCTTAGCTTGTGAAGGTTTTAGTTCATGAAATTTAGCAAATTACAACGCGTCGACAGCCCCTAATTCACTGTGGTCACCGCCGCGTCCTTTGCCTAAATCATGGAACAAGGCGGCTAACAGCAATACCTCTTTATTCTCTATCGCTTTGTAAGCCGCACTAGGTTGTGCAAGAGAGGGAGATTAAGGTTTGCCACTGAGTGAATATAAGTTTTTTAGTAACTTATGCGTATGCTCGTCAACGGGGTAAACATGATATCGGTCGAATTGCATCTGACCCACAATTTCCCGCCATTGCGGAAAATAGGAGGCTAAGATCCCATGTTTGTGCATTAATGATAGCGCGAGCCCCATGCCTTAAGGATGACGAAATAGTGAGATAAACTCTTTGCGGCAGCGATGAAAGTCTTGCAGATCACCCAGTAATCATCGCCGAACCTGACGTATTAATCGAATCGTCTGCGAAGCATTAAAGCTTAGTAAGAGGCGTGAACATCTGCCACTGAGTGTGGGTGGCATCGTTAATTCTTATCGTTAATTCTTATTATTTGCTCATAGCAGCCATAACGAACTCTATGAAGACTCGCGTTTTCAGTGACAGGGCCTTGCTCTTATACATGAGATGTATTGGTGAAGGGGTTGGCACCTGATCACTCAAAATTTCAATTAGCTCTCCACGTACTAAATCTTCAGAGAGTAGCAAACGTGGCTGCAGTAGTATTCCCGCTCCCTTCAGTGTCGCGACTTTCAGGGCCTGACCACTGTTCGAGGTCAATCTGGAGTGCTGTTTATCAAATGCCTGTGTATCTATTTGCAATGCTAGGCTAGCTTGAACATCACCATAGCTAAAGCCCAGACATTGATGATCAGTTAAATCATTCAGCGAAAGCGGTATTTGATGTTTGGCAAGATAATCGGGGGATGCGCAAAACACCATTTCATAGACGGCAATCTGTCGGGCTATTAACGATGAACTGGCAAGGCCACCGATACGGCCATTGCTGCCATTCACTCTTTTTGTGAAGGCATGAATAGCGAAAAGGGTTGCTCGATGGCAGTCGCACTGCAAGATAAAGAAAACCCTCGTCGATTTATCTTCTGGGAACGTTATGAAGATAAAGCCGCCTTCGAGCAGCATTTTCAAGCCGAACACACTCAAAGGTTTATTAACTCCGGCTTAACGGATCTTGTTCAGGCGTTTGAAACCCAACTATTGATATGGAAAAAACGCAGGAGGCGCTGGCGGCCGTTGAGAAGAATGACGTATTCTTCGCCGAGGGACTGATGTACCTCACCCACCCGTTAGCCGCAAAAATTTGCGACATAATTCGCGGAGGTGCCATCGGTGATGTTCGCTCCATTAAGGGCCAATATTGTGCAGCTATCGCTCAATTCGTTAACCCGGATAGCAAGGGGGCTCTGTATAATCTGGGTTGTTATCCGGCGTCTCTCATGCACCTGATAATGCAGCAAGCCTTTGGAGACGGTATTTTCGAAAATTACCATATTGCGGCATCGGGCCGCCTAGGTGAAGACGGCAATATCTGCGAGTCGGCTGCAACCCTTCAATTCAGTAATGGTGTTATCTGTCAGCTGCATACAGCAGAAGATTATGGCTTGCATGCCGGTTTTACGGTACTTGGCAGCAAAGGCAGTATAGAGCTGGCTTCTAATCCCTGGTTACCGGAGGCAGAAGGTAATCGCTTAGTTGTTACTGAGTATGAACAGCAAAGTGAAACTGTCTCAGTATCCGCTGATGGTAACGGTTTCCTATATCAAGTTAGATTGGTCCGTGAGGCAATAGAGTTAGGGAGAGGTTCACTGCAGCGCCCGGCGGCGACGGCGAAAGATTCTCGTCAAATTATGAAAATACTGACGGATTGGGAAGCTGCAACTAAAGCTTACTAACTTGAAGAGTTAAATAACCGCTATTCACTTTAAGAATCGGAAAAATCGTGCCAGCCATTGTAAGAGAAATCTAGCCAGCCATTATTAATCAATAACATATCGAGCCTATGGCAGATTTAATTCTCAGCTGAATACTCGTATGGTCTAATTACTCTGGAGTATCAGCCATTTTTGCGCGAATAGGCCTATCTATTAGTGAAGAGTGGTCAACATAAGCCATGCGAGCAATAGGTTCATTTAGGGCTCGCAACTCTTCTGAAAACAATTAGCAGCTAATATCACTGAGTCGACTTCGATATTGCGCAATCGAATACTGTCAACCTCATAGCTGCAAATCGATTAACCTAGCTTGAATGTTGTAACCTTCAGATGACTAGCCCCTGAGGCTAATCCGTTCCCAGTTGTGAGTGACCGCGTGCTGGTACAGCTTATCGTCCGCATCGACGACGATTGGGTGTTGGACTTTTTGTAACAAAGGTAAGTCATTGTAAGAATCTGAGTAAAAACAGCTGTCAGCCATATTGTGCGGGTTAGTGTTTAACCATTTGCGTAGATTCACTACTTTACCGTGCTGAAAACAGGGTTCGCCGACGATATTGCCGCTATAACCGTCTGGCCCCAATTCGGGTTCGGTCGCGAGTAACTGCGAAATACCAAGCATGCCGGCGATAGGCCCAGTTATAAATCGATTGGTGGCGGTGATAATTAACAGGGTGTGTCCTTGTCGGCGATGCTCTTCGATGCGTTTACATGCTTGCGGTAATATAATCGGTTCTATTTTTTGCTTAAGATAATCTTTTCTTAAAGCATTTAAATGGCTAAGCGAAAATTGTGTTAGTGGCTGTAAACTAAAACGTAAAAAGGCATCAATGTCGAGACAGCCATTTTGATAGTCCTGATAGAATTGGTCATTATTGGTCTTATAATGACGGCCATCGATAAGCCCCTGTTCAATAAGGAATTCACACCATAAATGCTCGCTGTCACCCGCGAGTAGGGTCTCATCAAGATCAAAGATTGCTAGCATAGATTACTCCATAATTATCATTAACGGATATAGATTAAATTTTATTGACCAGCTGTGGTATCAAGTGACACCGCACTATTTTGGCGGCGCCAGGCGTTAGGCTTAGATGTGATTGAGTGAGCTCGACTAAGACCCTTGGATAACATCATCTGCATAAGTGTGTTTAGCTCGCTAGTGCAACAGGTTTTGGCCAGTATCTTGCGACATCCTGGCAGATAATACCTTTATCAGTCAGCTTGATATGTGTCAGCGTTTGCTCATCATGATTCATTCGCCATGACAGCATCTTCTGCGCATATTCAAGTACCAGCTGAAAATAATCAGGATTGTTCACCTGATTAATTAATTCTTCAGGGTCATTTTCCAGATCGAAAAACAAGGGCGGCATATTGGTGAAATGAACATATTTATAGCGCTGGCCACGAACCACATTTAAGGTACATTGATGGTGCGTTATACCCAGTGATTGTTCATGGGCTTCGCCTTTGGATATATTTCTAAAATCATATTCCCAATGTGCTTCCGTGCGCCAATTCTGCGGCTGAGTACCTGTTTGTATGGTCGAGATAAGAGAATGGCCATCACACTGAATCGGGATCTTAATACCCAGCCAGTCCAATAAAGTAGGCATGATGTCGACACTCTCGGTAAACTCGGTTCGAATCGTTCCTCGGGTAGCATTAGCCTGTTCATCTGGGTTATAAACAATAAGAGGAATATGATAGGACTGATCAAAATAGCCCATTTTATCCATCAGGTAATGATCTCCAGCTTGTTCACCATGATCTGAAGTGAAAATGATCAAGGTATCTTGCCAAAGATTCTTTTCCTTCAGATAATTAAACAGGCGGCCCAGGTTCGCATCGACCTCAGACATCAAACCGAAGTAGGCCGCTTTCATTCTGGCAAGTTCTTCAGGCTTATTGGGGGCGATAAAATTAGCTTGCTTTAAGGCCCAGTCCAGCCAAGGATGTTGCGCCGCTTCTTGCTCGACAGACTCGTGGCGAACGTAATCCTCAAGCGCCTCTGGCGGGTACATGCTGTTGTAGGGTTCAGGTGCAATCCAGGGTGGGTGCGGCCGTAGCAGGGATAGATGCACGCAGAATTTGTCTTGTCTTGCTTCGATATAATCCATGACCTGATCCACCATAAACCAGGTGACATGATGCTCCTTAGGCATATCAAGCGCTGCCGGCGCACCAGCATCCTGTTCACGCTGCTTAAAATAAAGATCCGATCTGGGAGAAGGTATTTTATGGCCTTTTTTGGCCAACCAATTTGCCCATGGTTCTATGTTATCACCCATAATTCCCACGGGATTAATCCCAGGTAATGGCCCTTCATAGTTATCTAAGATAGGATCATTTTGATCAAACGCTCTGGGATCATTGGCCGTATCTGTGTAACCAAACAAGGCTGGATCATAGCCGTTTTTTCGTAGCTCGAGCGCCCAGTTAGTATGTCGAGCATCCAAAGGTGTGCCATTAGTTCCAGAGCGGTGATTCTGTAGATACATGCCGGTATATAAACTCGCTCGGGATGGGCCACAGGGCACGGCATTGGCAAAATGATTTTTAAATAATACGCCCTCACTCGCAAGTGCATCAAGGTGAGGTGTTTGTACTAAATGGCCTAGAGCAGAAAGACACTCTCCGCGCCACTGATCAGCTGTAATAAATAGTATATTCTTAGACATGGATCAGCCTTTTAATCGTTAACCTATGACCAGAATCTTATGTTTGCTTGATGACACTATTACTACAGAATTTAGATAGTTTTATTACAGAGAAAAAAAGACGGAAAAGCAAAAAGTGCTTTTTTAGACACAGTTTGTCACCGCTGGCAGGTGAATATGGCGTAGCCATAAGCTCATGAGCGAGAAGTATGGATTTGTGATTCCATTTACAGCAGAAAACTGTCCTCCTTGCCCTACTCTTTATTCGAGAATGGAATGGTATTAATCCAAACGGAGTTTGGCAAGGTCTTCGCGGCTGAAGCCGCTCCTACATCAAAAGAATGGAAGCCGATAGTTTTCGCCGCATTATCCCGCCCAATAAATCCCACTCCATCGCTTTCCCTGCGATCGGGGATAACTACCTCCATGTACAAGCCCCCTCCTTCACCATCCATGGCGATCGGGGATAACTACCTCCATGTACAAGCCCCCTCCTTCACCATCCATGGCGATCGGGGATAACTACCTCCATGTACAAAAAACGCACCTCTAAGGGTGCGTTTCATCATAATTGCGTCGCTGGCGATGATAAGACAATGAAGTTTTGCGTTTTCGCCGCAGAGTTGACTCCAGTCAATGAGCAGCGAAAACGTTAAACTGAGGCAGTATTATCAAGCCCAAGCAGCAATTATTATTCGTAATCAGCGATTGGGATGCAGGCACAGAACAGATTGCGGTCTCCAAACACGTCATCGATACGGTTAACCGTAGGCCAGAACTTGTTTAGCTTCACTGCTGCCGTCGGGAACACGGCCATTTCACGGCTGTATGGACGTGAGTCAAACTCGCCGTCCATGATATCGGCCAATGTATGCGGAGCGTTGCTCAGCGGGTTGTTGTCTACCGGCCACTCGCCAGACTCGACGCGAGCTACTTCGCCGCGAATAGAGATCATCGCTTCGATGAATCTATCCAGCTCAACTTTAGACTCTGATTCAGTGGGCTCAATCATTAAGGTTCCCGCAACTGGGAAGCTCATGGTTGGCGCGTGGAAACCGTAATCGTTAAGACGCTTGGCGATATCCATCTCAGTGACGCCAGACGCTTCTTTAAGCGGACGCAAATCTATGATGCACTCGTGAGCCACGCGGTCGTTACGACCGGTGTAAAGCACAGGATAATGCTCAGACAGCTTCTTCATCACGTAGTTAGCGTTAAGCAGTGCCACCTGAGTCGATTGTCTCAGGCCTTGCTTGCCGAGTAACTTGATGTACATCCAAGTGATAGGCAGAATTCCTGCGCTACCGTATGGCGCCGCAGATACTGCGCCGTTGTTGTCAGACTCTAGACCCTGCTTAACCACAGCGTGGCCAGACAGGAATGGCGCTAGGTGTTTCTTAACACCGATTGGGCCCATACCCGGTCCACCGCCACCGTGTGGGATAGCGAAAGTCTTATGCAGGTTAAGGTGAGACACGTCGGCACCGATTGAGCCCGGCGATGTTAGACCTACCTGAGCGTTCATGTTGGCGCCATCGAGGTAAACCTGACCGCCGTGTTGATGAATCACTTCACAGATCTCGCCAATCGTCTCTTCGTACACGCCGTGAGTCGATGGGTAGGTGACCATGATACAAGACAGGTTATCGGCAACTTCTGCCGCTTTCGCCTTGAGGTCTTCCATGTCTATGTTGCCGTCTTTATCACAGGCGGTAACCACGATTTTCATGCCAGCAAGCTGAGCAGAAGCCGGATTAGTCCCGTGGGCAGATTGAGGAATTAGACAGATGTTTCTGTGTGCGTCGCCGCGAGACTCGTGATACTGCTTAATCGCCAGCAAACCGGCGTATTCGCCCTGTGCACCTGAGTTAGGCTGTAGTGATACGGCGTCGTAACCGGTGATCTCCACTAACCACTCAGAAAGCTCACTCACAAGTTGTGCGTAACCTTGCGCCTGATCTTGTGGGCAGAATGGGTGCATGTTACCAAACTCAGGCCAAGTGATAGGCATCATCTCGGTGGCTGCGTTCAGCTTCATGGTACATGAGCCCAATGAGATCATTGAGTGGTTAAGGGCGAGATCCTTGTTCTCGAGACGCTTGATGTAACGCATCATCTCGGTTTCGCTGTGGTAGCGGTTGAACGTCGGGTGAGTCAGAATCGCATCTGTTCGGATTAACGCTGCTGGCACCGATGTGCTGCCATTGGCAACGATGTCGCTATCGATCGTGGCAACATCCAGATCATGGCCTTCGCCAAGTAGGATGTCGAACAGCTGAGCCACATCTTCACGAGTGGTGGTCTCGGCTAAGCTGACACCTAAAATGCCATCCGAGTCTATGCGCAGGTTAACGCCTTGGGCTTCAGAGCGAGTCTTGATAGCCGCAACGTCTAAGCCTTTGATCGATAATGTATCGAACCAGGTATTGTTGACCAGAGTTATGCCCTTGGCCGTTAAGCCAGTGCTAAGAATATCGGTCAGACGATGAATACGCTCGGCGATAGTCTTAAGGCCTTGCGGGCCGTGGAATACGGCGTAGAAAGACGCCATGTTCGCGAGTAATACCTGAGCGGTACAGATATTTGAGTTAGCTTTTTCGCGGCGGATATGTTGCTCACGAGTCTGCATCGCCATACGTAGGGCGCGGTTACCACGAGTATCTTGTGATACACCGATAATACGGCCAGGCAGTGAACGCTTGTATGCGTCACGGGTGACGAAGAAGGCGGCGTGTGGACCACCGAATCCCATAGGGACACCGAAGCGCTGAGAGTTACCCAGTACGACGTCGGCGCCCATGGAGCCAGGCGATTTAAGCATCACCAGAGACATGATGTCGGCGGCAACAGCAACCACGGCCTTCTTCTCATGTAACTTGGTGAATAGCTCGGTGAAATCTGTGATTTGACCATAACGGTTGGTGTACTGGAACAGGGCACCGAAGATGTCGTGGTTAGCGGCATCGGCTGCCGGGCCCACGATAATATCGAAACCGAAACACTCGGCGCGGGTCTTGATCACATCCAGCGTCTGCGGGAACACGTCATCGGCAACGAAGAAGATGTTGGCTTTCTTGGCTTTCGATACACGCTTGGCCAGTGCCATGGCTTCGGCCGCTGCAGTCGCTTCATCCAGTAGCGATGAAGACGCTAAGTCCAGACCGGTAAGGTCCATAGACAGCTGCTGGAAGTTAAGGATGGCTTCTAAACGACCCTGAGCGATCTCTGGCTGGTATGGCGTGTAGGCCGTGTACCAACCTGGATTTTCGAGCACGTTACGCTGGATAACAGTAGGAACCTCGGTACCATAGTAACCCATGCCTATGTAGCTCTTATAGACCTTGTTCTTATCTGCGATAGCGCGGATATAGGCCATGCCTTCGGCTTCGCTGACGTGATCGCCAACGGCTAAGTCACGATTAAGACGAATCGACTCAGGCACTATCTGCGCGGTGAGGTCTTCTAAAGATTCTGCACCGACATAATTCAGCATCTCTTGCTGCTGTGCGCTATCTGGGCCAATATGACGGCTGAGGAAGAGATCGTGCTGCTCAAGCTTAGTAAGCGTTTCAGTGGTCATGATAACCTAATTCCATTTTTGCCAGTATCCGCCTGTAGGGGGGCTAAGGTACCGGTCTAATTGTATTGTTTAAGAATAAATTGGTGTTTGCTACATGTATATATAGCTAAATAACTTCTGACGATTGCTCTTGTTAAACTTTAGGCTTTAGTTGTAAGTTGTCAGCTTTAAGCTGTAAGTACTGAGCTGTAAGCCTTAAGCTATGGACATCAATCGAGTTTAAAGTCACTTAGCTATAAATTAGTCTCGGTAATAGGTGAAAACTGATATAACCAACAAGGCCTCATTTTTGAAGAAATGAGGCTTTGTTTTCGACGAGATTTTACTCTTCGTCGATAACCGCTTGATAGCCTTCGGCATCAAGCAGATTTTCAATTTCAGCGGTATCAGAAGGCATCACGCGGAAGAACCAACCGTCACCAAATGCATCGCTGTTGACCAGCTCAGGAGAATCTTCAAGGGCTTCGTTAACTGCCAGTACTTCACCTGAGATTGGTGCGTAGATGTCAGAAGCTGCCTTTACAGATTCAGCAACGGCACAATCTTCACCAGCAGTTACGGTATCGCCAACGTCTGGAAGCTCAATGAATACCATGTCACCCAAAAGCTCCTGGGCGTGCTCACTGATACCTACGGTATAGCTACCGTCTTCTTCTTTACGGATCCACTCGTGTGAAGATGCGTACCTCAATTCAGTCGGGATATTGCTCATTGTTTTTGATCCTTATTTCTATTGTTCTAATTCTGTATTAATAAGACAATTAGTCGTTGTCATATATTATTCAACGAGGTTAGCCGAAATTTGATTCGAGTTATAGGAGAGCGCGCGGAGTTGATAAGCATCAATGAGCACGATCGACAAATAAATCGGATTAAATAGCTATAACCCCGTTAAATAATTAAAAAACTTGTTTACCGTTGCGCACAAACGAAGGTTTGATCACTTTAACAGCGACGCGCTTCTTACGTATTTCGACTTCTGCAGTGTCACCAATACTTCTTGGCACGCGCGCCATGGCAATAGAGTAGCCTAATGTTGGCGAGAAAGTACCACTGGTAATAATGCCTTGCTGTTCATTACCTTCGCTATCGGTGAAGAAGATAGACATACCCGGACGGATAACGCCTTTGGCTTCCATAATCAGGCCAACCAGCTTCTCGGTACCGGCAGCCTTGATTGCTGCCAGAGCTTCACGACCGTTGAAATTACGATCTTCCGGCTCCCAAGCGATAGTCCAGCCCATGTTAGCCGCGAGTGGGTTAACACTCTCGTCCATATCCAGACCGTAGAGGTTCATGCCAGCTTCGAGGCGTAATGTATCACGCGCCCCTAGGCCACATGGCTTAACGCCGGCTTCGAGCAGAGCCTGCCATAATGCTTCGGCTTCGGCTTCTGGCACTATGATTTCGTAGCCAGTCTCACCCGTGTAACCGGTAGTAGCGATAAACAGTGAGTCAGCTTGCACTCCGAAGAAAGGCTTCATGCCTTCAACCGCTGCATTTTGATTAGTATTGAATACACTAGCGGCTTTGACCTTAGCGTTAGGTCCTTGAACGGCGATCATCGCCAGCTCTGGACGCTCGGTGATGACCACGTCGAAACCTTTGACTTCTTGTGCAATCCAAGCCAGGTCTTTTTCACGAGTCGCAGAGTTAACCACGATGCGATAATGAGTATCGGTAAGATAATAGGTGATGAGATCGTCGATCACGCCAGCGTTATAATCTAGCATGCCGCCGTAAAGCGCCTTGCCCGGTATTTTAAGCTTAGCGACATCGTTCGCTAATAATTTACGCAGGAAAGCACAGGCGTCTGTGCCAGTCACATCGACAACGGTCATGTGAGACACATCGAACATGCCAGCGTCTTGACGAACCGCATGATGTTCTTCGATTTGAGAACCATAGTTCAGTGGCATATCCCAACCGTGGAAATCTACCATCTTAGCGTCTGATTCTAAGTGCTTGTTAAAGAGTACAGTTTTATTAGCCATTATTATCTCGTTATTATGCCCTTTTCGGGTCTAACCTGGCGTAACTACACAGTTACCTGTTCGGCTTAGCTTCTGTATAAGAACAGAAACACCTAGCGTAGGGTACATACGGCCAAAGTGTGTCTGCAAACATATTACTCCTGTCACTATTTACTGTTTAAATAGTCGGTCGTAATACATGCATCAATTGCGTTAGATAAAATTGCAGCGATGAGTTTCCTTTAAGAAACAAAATCTCATCGATACTAAAATGCGGCGAAATTATACCTCGCAACACCATTTTGTATACAAGAGAATTTTCTAATCCGAATCCTTTCGTCATTACTTTTTCTCATGCTGAACATGTCGCTTTTTAACACCTGAATATTGTTTACACATTCACTGAGATTAACTCACTGAAATACTAGACTTAATAGCCTTAGTTGACTCAAGTGCCTAGTCTAGTTTGCATAGCTTTGGCAGGTTGTTTTTGTTACCCATGGCCTGCTGTATAAACAGTGTTTTCACAGGAGAAAGGTTATCGACTAAATTCAAGCCGAAATTCCGTAATGCTTTCTTAACAGGATTGCTACCTTCGAATAAACGCTTGAAACCTTCCATCGCGGCAATCATCTCCAGCGCATCAGCCTTTCGCCAACGTTCAAGTGCACGTAAATTACTGTAATCACCGATATCTTTGCCGTCTAACTTAAGCTCGGTTATGGTCTCGATAATCGCCGCCGCGTCTAAAAAGCCAAGGTTGACCCCCTGCCCCGCTAACGGGTGTATGGTATGCGCCGCGTCGCCTGCCAGTAACATGCGATGGCGGGCAAAATGACGGGCGTAACGCATACGCAACGGAAAAGCCTGAGGCTCACACTCGAGGTGACACATGCCCATGCGGCCATCGAACTCGGCGGTGAGGGTGCGCTCAAACTCCTGCTTGCTCGCCGCCAGCAATTGCTGCGCCTTGGCCGGCGGTACCGACCAGACGATGGAACATAAATTATGTTCATACAGGGGCAAGAATGCCAAGGGTCCGTCTTTGAGAAACACCTGACGGGCGGTATCTTGATGTGGAATTTCGGTGCGAATGCTGGCCACCACGGCATGATGGCCATAATCCCAGAAGGTCATAGGGATTTTACACTGCTCACGCACCCAAGAATTGGCGCCATCGGCGCCGATAACCAAGGCGGCGCTGATATTGTCCCCATTGTCTAAAGTCAACCAGGCTTCACGTTCACCGAAAGCGATTTTATCGAGTCTATGGTTCTCAAGATAAGTTATTTCATCGAACTCAGCAGCCCGCTTAGACAGGGCAAAACGTATGTTGTCATTTTCGATGATGCTGCCGAGATACTCTTCACTGAGAGAGTGAGCGTCGAAGCCAATCTTGCCTAGGCTGTCCTTGTCCCAGACTTCCATCTTCTGGTAGGGGCTGACGCGCCCATCGTCCAGATAACTCCAGGCACCTAAGTTTTGCAGTAAGCGCTGACTAGCTTTGTTGATGGCGCTGACCCTGAGTTTGGCTACGCCGGAGACGGCGCGAGCCTCTCCCGCGTCGATAACCACCACGCGCAGTTCATCCATCGCCAGTCCGATAGCGGTAGCTAATCCCACCATACCGCCGCCAATAATCGCGACATCATAGGTTTGCATTGCACTTGAATTTATGTGCATCTCACTTCCTTCACTTAAGATCTAGAGCGTTATATGTAAATTCGTATAAATCTTTTAAATAGCCCTTAGAGCAAGAGCAATCTTTTACCAGAGCCTTTTAAACATCCCTTATTAAGAATTAGCTTACCGACTTCCAGCCCATGGCGGCCCTGGCTACCGGCACTTTCAGTGGCGGCAGCCAAGAGAGTAGCCTTAAGCCCAGGCTACGCCCGACCACTAATGGCCAGTGGTCATTAGAAAAGCCGCGCACCAAAAATTCGACATTGGTCATGGTGCTGAATCTGTCTTTTTCGCGGCTCTTAAGGTAAGTGTGGGTCAGCTTGGCTGAGCCAAGATCCACCGCCTCACCTTCAGCGAGTAAGCGCTGCTTAACCACGTCAAGCAAGCTGACTAAGTCCCGCAGGCCTAAGTTAAAACCCTGACCGGCAATGGGATGTAGAGTCTGCGCCGCATTACCGATAAACACGGTTCTGTGATAGATGGGTCTGGGCATGTGTGACATTAACAAGGGGTAGGAGAAACGCTCACCCACTTGGGTAAATCGTCCGGCGCGAAAACCAAAGGCCTGCTGCAATTCGGCTAAGAACTCGTCTTTGGCAACCGACTGTAAACGCTCGGCTTCACTGGGGGTAAGTGCCCACACCAGAGACACCCGCGGATCCCCCTTGAGCGGCGCCATAGGTAATACGGCTAAGGGACCTGTATTGGTGAAACGCTCGAAGGCCCAATTATTGTGAGGCTTATCGGTCTCGACGTTAGCGACTAGTGCGACTTGCTCGAAGTCCACCTGTTCTAAGGGTAAGTTGAAGGCTTGCCTGACTTTGGAATTTACTCCGTCGGCGGCCACCAGCAAGGCCGTTTTGATCTGAGTGCCATCATTGAGCGTGAGCAGCTGGCAATCGACTTGAGCCTCGACATGGGCGAGCGTCTCTGGACAATGAAGCTGGACATCACTGGCTTCGAGCTGCTTAAACAGCACTTGACCGACCCGCTCTAACTCCACAACCTGACCTAAACTCTGCAGATGAAAGTCTTCAGCATTGAGCTCTGTCATGCCAAAGTGTCCGCGGTCTGAGATATGTATGTTCTCAATGGGCGTGCCAAGATGAGCAAGCTTAGACCAGAGTCCAAGGCGTTTAAGCTCGAAGATAGAACCGTGGGCGATGGCGATGGAGCGCGCATCGAAACCTGGGTGTTCACTGCCGGGTTTGTGTGCCTCTATAAGGGCTATCTTGAGGGGCCTGTTTAACTTTTCGCTCAACTTCTTTAAGCTTAAGGCTAAGGTAGCACCAGTCATAGCGCCGCCAACAATGGCAACATCGACCAGTTTGACGTCCTGAGTTTCCAGGGTATGGGAGTTTGTTGTATTGCTGTTTGTTTCTATATCAGCTGTCATTGGTCTTCTCTAATTTGCCGCGAGTCGTATAGGGGCTGCGGCAAGTCTAGATACAATAATGAGGAACTATTTTAATGAATTACGTTGGCTTCTTTTTGATTTAGATCTGTCAAATCTGGGCCAAACTCAGAATAGCAGAGTAACGCCGCCACCTTGGCAAACTCCATCAGCTCCATATAGGCCAATTCCGACTCCTCATCTTCGGCCACATCGAACTCGATCAGGGCGATATCCGCCAGATCTTTGATGACTTCCTGTACGTCGGCAGAAGCCTTGTCAATTTTAGGCTGCACCATGGCAATACCGGTTAAGAAGCTCTGTACCCATAACGACAGAGCCTCGACGCGCTGAGTAAGAGGCTCTTCCTCTTCCGGCAACATGGGCGAGAAACCAAATTCGATATCCGAGATTCTGCTCAAGGTATCTTGGTAGAGCTCCTCGATCAGCAGGTGCAGTGGATCTGGTAGAGGATGACCATCATTCATCAGCTCAAGCAGAGGTTTACACCAGGTATCTTTCGACTGCTCGACACCACCACAAATAATTCCCACTAAGGCACCATGAACTTCTACCGGTGTCTGACCAATTTCGGCTGCATCTAAAGCTGCTAATAAATTATCTATACGTAGAGAAGGAGGAGTTGCCATAACTGTTTCCACAGGCTGAAAATACTCAGCCCATGCTAGCAGAAGTGGGACGCTCGGCCAAATTAAACAAGGTTCTAGAAACGAGTTCCTAGAACCTTGGAGCAGGGAAGGATAGGAAAGTGATAAGTTTTAAGCGATAAGTAATAAGTAATAAGTAATAAGTAATAAGTAAGGGCAAAGAGCCAGATGCTGAAATCCAGAACCAAGGAACAAGGGCCTAGAAACTCGCAGCTTAAAAATCCAACTAAATGCTTACAAATCACTCAAGCCTGTCTATCTAAACAACATTTAATCCAATATTGCTCACCTTAGCGCTTACTCATGTTGCACTTTTCGATTTAGACCGATATAGTCCGCTCAAGAGCCAATAATCAGGACCCTTAGCCACATGAGCAGCCATGCTATTGAAATTAGCTTGCTAGGCCGTACATACTCCATCGCTTGCCCGCAAGGACAAGAGAAAGCATTGCAGCACGTGGCGCAGCAGCTCGAAATACAGTTGATTTCGCTGAAAGCACGGACTAACTGCCTGAGTCGCGAAGAGATAGCCATCATGGCGGCATTAAATACTGGTTATGAATTGCTGGAAGAACAGCAAAAGAATCAAGATTATAATAAGCAGATGGATGAAAAAATTGGCCTGCTGCAGGCAACTTTAGAGAACGCACTCATTGAGCGTTCGGTAAAAGAAGATTAAACTGTACAAAGATCATATGACACATGGTTAAACGAGTCTTGTTACTTTTACTCGCTAGCCAAAATTAGTCAGTACCCAGATTTAAATCTGAAAGGCTTATCATCGCAATAGCAGATGAAGCTAAGCATTTCAGATAACCAGTTTTGCTCCCTGGTATACGCGTCAGTCGGCAATGTCCCTGTGCCGATATTTACATACCCAGGATGAATGCTTTGATGACATTGAGCAGGCTCGGCTCGTACCGAGAAGCCTTAGGAGTTAATCATTTACCCGCCTTGAACCTACGGTTCATAGGTCAACGCCGGCAACGGTATTTTGGGGAGCAATTTAAATTCGACGTAAAGTTGAAATAAGAGAACCATTGCTGAAAAGTGATGGTTTTTTTATGTCTGCCCCTCCCGTCATTCAGGCATGCTTGTGGCCGGAATCTAGCTTGTAGCGTGCAATTGTAGGACCGGCTTCAGCCGGGAAAGACGCCCCCTATGAGCCATCGCAGCTAAAGCAGCTCCTAACCTTGATTAGATAGGAGTCTCAGCGGTACACTGAATCTATCTTATCAAGGTTAGGAGCTGGAGACTATATTGAAACAAGACTTCACATCTAACTCAATTGCACAGGCGCGCGGCAAATCGACTCGCACTCAGATCCGGGCTCGGGTTCGTAGTGCCCGCCGAAGTATTAACGAAAGCGAGCAACAAGGTTTCGCAGCTAGCTCGGCGCAATTGATGCTGGCTGAAATCATCAAGCTAGAAGCAAAACATGTGGCGCTTTACCTCACAAATGACGGTGAGCTGGATACTCGTGTCTTGATTGACGCTTTGTGGAAGCTAGATGTTCAGATCTACTTGCCACGGCTTCATCCTTTTTGCAAAGGCAATCTAGTCTTTCTCGCTTACATGCCCTCAACACTTCTGGTGCAGAACTCATTGAACATATGGGAGCCTAAACTGGATATCACTCAGATGATCTTACCGCACCGATTAGATGTGGTGGTGACGCCTCTGGTGGCCTTCGATTTATCGGGTAATCGTATGGGCATGGGCGGCGGTTTTTACGACCGGACCTTGGCTAACTGGTCATTAACCGGTAAACCTTATCCCATAGGTTTTGCTCATGATTGCCAGCAGGTCGAAAGCCTACCCTGTGAACACTGGGATGTGCCTCTGCCTATGCTGGTGACACCGACACAAGTCCTGACTTTTGACTCTACATCCTAGATACCTAGGTTCTAGTTCCTAGGATCTTCTTTTAACTCTTGTCACCAATAGGCATGAGTCTCGAAGCCCTGTAGCGTCAAGATACGCTGAACGCTGGCGTCGAGTTCCATCTCAAATTAGCGATTAACAAGCCATTTACCCTTTGATTATTTAGGCGTTACACCATACCGAGCTGGCTCACACTATAATGTAAAAGCCTAATGCAAGGGACTAATTTGCAGGTTTATTATGCTAACATTGGCGGCTGCACTTTTTCAAAGACTCATAAGGATTATGATGAAACTACAAATCATCACCGTATCTCTACTCGCCCTTACCCTTAGCGCTTGCTCTGAGCAAGAGACACCAACACAAGATAGCGTGCAACAAACTCAAGAAACTCTACCAGTAGGTGATACCAGCCGAACTTCATTGGACTGGAACGGTACCTATTCAGGTGTGACCCCCTGCGCCAGTTGCTCAGGCATAGACACGACTCTCACTCTGAAACTGGATAATACCTATGTGTTAGAGACTCGCTACCTAGGCGATGAGAATGAGGCTAAAAAAGTATTTACCGAAGCCGGTTTATTCGAGTGGAACAGCGAAGGCAACAAGATTAGCCTGCTGGGCGATGCCAGTAGAAAAGATGACCCCGAGCAATATCAGGTTGGTGAAAACCAGCTGTTAATGCTGGATATGCAAGGCAATCGCATCACAGGTTCATTAGCCGAACTCTATCGTTTAGCTAAGCAAGACTCACATTTAGAACAGCAACAAGATTAAGATTTTGTGTAGGAGCTGCTTTAGCCGCGAGGGTTTATTGATATAATCTCTCCCGGCTGAAGCCAGTCCTACAAATTGCATCTATACCTGCCAATCGATCGGCTTGGTGCCGAGTGATGCTAGCAGCGCATTGGTCTTGGAGAAATGTTGGCAGCCGAAGAAGCCACGGTATGCGGATAGTGGTGAGGGATGTGGGCCTGATAGAATATGGTGATGCTCGGATGTGATCACCTTACCCTTCTTGATCGCATGCGCTCCCCAGAGGATAAATACCATGGGCATTTCTTGCTCGTTTAGCTGCTTGAGTACATGGGCGGTAAAGGTTTCCCAACCCGATTTAGCATGGGAGTGCGCCTTACCCTGTTCGACAGTCAATACTGTATTGAGCATCAATACTCCTTGTTCCGCCCAACTGGAGAGATGCCCATGATCGGGTGTTTGAAAACCAGCAATATCAGTCAGCAATTCCTTATACATGTTCACCAGAGAAGGCGGAGTTTTCACACCATGCTTAACCGAAAAACACAGGCCGTGGGCTTGGTTCGGTCCGTGGTAAGGATCTTGCCCAATGATCACCACTCTCACCTTGTCTAAAGGTGTCTTCTCGAATGCGGTGAACACCTCTTCCTGAGGGGGAAATATCGCCTTACCAGTATTACGCTCACCCTGAACAAATTGTTGAAGTTTTTGGTAATAATCTAAGCGCTTCTCGGCTTCAATAAAGGTGTTCCAATTGAAGTGTACAGTCATAGTGTCCTCAGCGTGTGCAACTCTAAAGCTTAAGGGCCAGTCTTAAGCCGCAGGTTTTACCTTGATTGAGCTCGTGGTGGTGATCATTATACTCGGTATACTCGCAGTGGTCGCCCTGCCTAAATTTCTCAATCTATCTGTAGATGCCCATGTGTCTACGGTAAAGGGGACTGGTGGTGCATTCAAGTCGGGAATTAATCTGGCAAGAAGTGTATGGGCCGTGCGGGTAGGTTCAGGCCCCGCCGATGATCTGCACACCTTCGGCGATGCAGAATCTGGTGAGATGGACTTTAACGATAATGGCTGGCCGGCGCAGCATTGGAGAACACCAGACTCCCTGGGGGCGCACCTCAACTGGATAACACAGATGACTGCATCTCTGTTTGGGTGACTCTTTTTGCGGGCGATGAGCCCAGTGTTTCAAATAACATCAGTAATGAAACTGATTATGTGGTGACTTATAATTCTGATAACTCATGCACCTATACATATTCAGCCAATACCAATCTCAGTATCACCTATGACTCACTCGACGGTAGTGTAGTTATCGATTCGGATCCACAAAGCTAGAAATCAAAGAAAGCTTCGAGCAAAAAAAACATCTGTAGGACCGGCTTTAGCTGGGAGAGCTGGTACCAATAAAACATCGCAGCTAAAGCAGCTCCTACATGAAAGCACCTAGCTGATCCTGACCAAGATCCCATATAGATGATAAGAGAGCTTTATTAATGGCTAATTTACGTTAGTATTCGGCCACTAAAATTACGATTTTATTCTTATTAAATTCATATTAACTTCTTATTCGAGAGTGAGAGCACCATGTCAGAAGCAAAAAAAGAGACCACAATCTTTCAATTAGCCGATCAATTCATTGCACTTGCCAACGAGATAAACGCTAGAGAACAAGATGTGAGTAAAGTCGGCACAGCAATGCGTTTTGCAGCCTCTCGTTTCAATGCCTTCGAAGCATCTCTAAAATCTGCCGATTTGTCTGCAGAAAGAGATAATGCCATTGAATGGTTTACTAACGAATACAAAGAAATGCTTACAGACAATCTAAATGATCATATTAAAAACCCTTCCATGTCTAAAGATCAAGAGTCGAAGGAACAGGGAGCGACTGAGCAAGAGCCGGCTAAAGATGATGCGGTGCAGATATTTTCTAAATAAGAAGTTCCTAGTTCCTAGGTTCTAGAGCCTAGGAACTGATCCCTCCTAAATCGTCACTAGCACCCGCACGGCTAATAGGATCAGTACGACTCCCGATAGCTTATCTATCAATGCCGCCTTCTCTCTGAGCTTAGGCAGCACTGACTTATGGGAAAGCACCACGGCGATAATCGTGTACCAGAGGCCGTCGATAATGAGCGGCGTAAATACGATCAATGACTTGCCCCATAGGCTATCGCCAGCCATGACGAATTGACTGAATAACGCCAGAAAGAAGAGTGAAATTTTCGGGTTAAACAAAGAGATAGCCAGACCATCTCTGGCAGCCGTGAATGAATCGCTCGACTTCCCCCCCGCGAGTTTATCTGACATGCCTCCCTTAGATCTCAGTGCCTGAACGCCCATCCAGGCAAGATATAGGGCCCCGGTGATGGCGATACCGTTAAACACCATGGGCGATTTCTTAAGTACCACGGCCAGACCTAACAGGGTCACCAAGGCATAGATACCTATACCGATAGAGTGAGCCCAGGCGCAGATAATACCCTTGCCTCTGCCGCCACCTAAGGTGTGTCTGACCACCATGGCCAGACTCGGGCCCGGCGACATGGCGCCTAAACAACAGATGGCCACTAAACTCAGCCAAGCAGTAAAACTCATATCACTTCCTATTCCTCTATTATCTGTGCCCGCGGATGCCGTTAATGACTCCACAAACGCGACCCTAATGTACTACAAGCCAGTAATCTAATACCAAATGGTATTAGATTACTCAGTGGCTACAAAATTCAATGACAAACAACTCTTTCTACGATCTCCTTTAATGAGAAGCAAGCATCATAGATTAAAAGTTGGCTATTGCCGAAAGCGTCACATATTGAATCTGTGAAACTCTAGCAATAAGGGGATTTAACACAAAATAGCGATTTTTAGGCAGGACTTGTTACCTCAAATGGTTGAGCTCTTACAAGGTTCCTACTGAACCATTGAATAGTTTTCCAAATTCAGAGGTCAGTTTTATCTAGTTATCTGCTGAAATATTGAGCCTAGTTAATATCTTAGATGCGCTTGAACAATTAATAATGCCTGCCTCTATTTCTCCCCGACTCCCTGCCTAAACCCAGTGCCAACAAACCACAATAGAGCTATAACTCTAAATGTAACATGCTATCAAACCAAGTTGGAAACGTGATCGGTTTCACGTTTTTTGTTGACCTGAGGCCATTTTTAGCACTAATCTAAACGCATGTTTTATTTTTGAAGCTGCCGGGGTTAGCCAATCATAGCCAGCAGCATTCGCTTAATTCATAAGGGCTCAACCTATGCCATACGATTCAGATTCAACACTCGACCTCACTCAATACCCGTCACTCATAGAGCTGATAGAAACGGCGAGTGAGAAATATGCAGATAAAACGGCTTATGCCTGTTTAGGTCATCACGCGAGTTTCAGTGAAATTGAACGTGACTCTCGCTATTTTGCCGCCTACCTGCAGAGTATCCCAGGTCTTAAATCCGGCGATCGTATTGCCATACAGCTGCCCAACCTTATCCAATATGTTATCGCCGCTTACGGTGCCATTCGCGCCGGCATGGTGTTAGTAAACACTAACCCCATGTATACTGAGCGCGAGCTGACCCATCAATATAATGATTCGGGCGCTAAGGTGTTAGTGGTGCTGTCTGATCTGCTACCAAGCCTGGAGAATGTGATTGCCAACACAGCAATCGACACGGTAATTTCGACCCATGCGGCGGATCTACTGGCACCTCAGGCCCAGCCCCGAGTCTCATTTACGACCCATAAATTCTTAGATGTTCTGGCCCAGGGCCAAAACCTGCCATTCGAGCGATTCAGCACAAGTTTAGCTAGCTTAGCCGCCCTGCAATACACAGGTGGTACTACAGGTCTGTCGAAGGGTGCCATGCTCAGCCACAGCAATCTCATCGCCAATGCCATGCAGATTAAGTCACGCTTAAGCGATAAACTCGTGGAAGGAGAAGAGATCTTTGTCGCCCCGCTTCCCGTCTATCATATCTACGCCTTCATGATAAATCTGGTGCTCTATTTCGAGCGCGGCTGTTGTTCTGTATTAGTACCCAACCCCACAGATATCACCTCTCTTATCAAGACACTCTCTGACTATAAATTTACCGGTTTCGCCGGACTCAACACCCTGTTTGTCGGCCTATGTCATCAACCCGAATTTAAGGCGTTGGATTTTAGTCACCTCAAGGTCACCATCTCGGGTGGCACCGCCCTAACCCAAGCCGCAGCAGGCATATGGAAAGAAACAACTCACTGCACCATATCAGAAGGTTACGGTCTATCTGAAACATCTCCCGTCGTCTCACTCAATGCTCCGGGTCTCGAACAACTGGGGACAATCGGTAAACCCGTCATAGGCACTAAGGTCAAGATTCTCGATAATGATGATAATGAAGTCGCTCTGGGAGAGACGGGTGAACTGGCAGTGAAGGGCCCTCAGGTGATGAGTGGCTACTGGAACAAGCCGCAAGAGACCGCTCTGGTGATGACAGATGACGGTTACTTTAAGACTGGCGACATAGCTCTGGCCACCCCAGATGGTCTACACAAGATAGTCGACCGTAAGAAAGATATGATTATCGTCTCAGGTTTCAACGTCTATCCTAACGAAGTGGAAAATGTACTGGCAAACCACGAAGCTGTGCTCGAGTGTGCCGTCATAGGCGTAGCCGATGAGCGATCCGGCGAAGCAGTCAAAGCCGTTATTGTACTGGCAGACCAACATAGTGACCCAGAAGCCGCAAAAGCGGCCATCATCTCCTATTGCCGAGAGCAATTAACCGCCTATAAGGTGCCTAAACAGATAGTATTTATGTCTGCCCTACCAAAGTCGACGGTAGGTAAGATTTTAAGAAGAGAGTTAAGGAAAAACTAACTAGGACCCGGCTTTAGCCGGGAGCAGAGACAAAGCAAAGAAAGCTATAAGCTTGAGACAAAATCAGGGGCTATCTAGCCCCTTTTTACTCGCTGACCCCGAACATTAATCAAATCTGTATGTTTTACTTACCACTTAAGACTTACCACTTACCACTTAGAAATTCCAACTGAAAGCAGCTCCTACATATCAAAGCTCCTGCCTACAAGCTATCTAACCACTGCTTGATAGCCGGCCTGACATCCGGGTTAACCACTATGCCCATATGACTGATTCCGGGTAATACCTTCACCTCAGTTTGGTCATTATCCTGCAACGTGTTTGAGATAAGCGCTTGGTATTTATCGGCGAACATGGTTTCGTCAGCACTCCCGGCTAATAAAAGAAGTGCCATTGCGAACGGCTGCAGGCATATTGAACTCGATACTGGTGAGATAATCAAAACGATGAATGCCGATACTATTGAGCATACTCAAGCCTATGATCCTAGCGGTATAAGGCTTGGCCCAACCTCCAGCATTAGGCCTGGTTGTGGGGCATTATAATAGATGAAAGGTGCCAGCAGCAGGTAGGCATCGGCCAAATCTCCATACTCGCCTCCGGAAGAATGTCCGCCCATGATAATTGAACTATTCTTAACATCTTTTAATTCAGCATCTTGTTTCAGCTGGCCAATAAGATCCACCAGATCATCTTCGAACTGACCTAGGTAATCGATATCTCCCCGCCTTTTAGGGCTCATGCCATGACCCCGCAGATCCGGAGTCACCACCTTAGCCAGCCCCTGCTCGCTGATATATTTGGCCAGAGGAAAAAACTGCTGACTGTGCCAGCCTGAGCCATGGAGCAGAATCAACACCTTGTTGGAATCACTGGGATAGTAGCGGTAATCCAATTGTGTCCCATCGCGAGCGGTATAACTCTGCAGCGCTGGCATGTCGCTATAATCGAGCATCATCTCGGAGAAATCGATACCTCGACCCACAATATCCCCTTGTTCTATAGAACCCGCTTTACTCATAACAGTCCCATTCATAGCGGTCGCATCTTCGGCAGCATCGGCCCACCAAAGTAAGTAAGTCCGGAGGCTATACCCAGATAAATGAAACCAGACATAAGCAGCGAAGTAAAAATCCGTTTTAATATTTTCGACATAATCTTCTATCTTTGAGTTAACTGAAAGTCAGAGTGACTGTATACAGATACATAATGTCGCCATAGTCTGACAAGTTCAATCACAAGTTTGGTTCGCTTCGAATGAAGCTTGATGACATTTTCTGTGTTTAGCTTCTGGCTGAGTTGATATTGGGTAGTGTGTTGGAGGTTTAGTCTTCATTGGAATCTATCGCCTGCCCGGCGAGGAATATGCACTCTTTATTTTGAGAAGGTTCTGCGAGTCGCCGACTCTTGATTTCATAAGAGTACATCTGACCTCCAAGGGCCAATGATACTCCCGGTATCATTATGGCATTCCCTACATCCCTGTAGGTCAAGGAGGAAATGCCAAATTCTGTATGGAACAGAATTGGCCTTGTGGGCTCTGCCAAATCAAACAACGTCCATGTTTAACGGCCAGTTCGGCAAAATATGTCCATATACAAATGCCAGTTCAGCTTCCATACTTCTCGTTCATGAGCTTATGGCTTTGCCATATTCACCCTGCCTCTCGTTCGGAGAGTATCACTTCGCGATACCTCACCCTGTTTTGGAAGCTCGCAGCCGCATCTTCTACACTTGGTTATTCAACAGAAGGTTATTTATTTAACCTTACCTGTAAACAATTTTAAATCATGAGACCGACCTAATTCGCTACGACCCCTTTGTTCTATGTAAAAGGCCTGTTAGCCATTTGATAGACAGGACAGGACGCCCTAATACTTTCAATACAGGAATGAGGGATGCGCACGGCTAGCGCATTTTAATCCCTGACTCTAACAGGGTTGAGCGATACTCGTCGTCCAACCCTGCCATCTTCTTTTTAGCAGCTATACTCGCGCGTTTTGTCTGCTCTTGCTTGAACAAGGTCATTGCTATTTTTCTCATCACATTAAAAGCAAGCGGACCTCGGCCTTTACGGATCCGTGATTCATCTTCTCTGAATGTCATCTCTAACACCCAATGCATACTTTCTACTTGCCAGTGATTTCGCACAGAAGATAACGCCTGCTCTGCATTTAAATCTAATGAGCTAATGTACCAACGTGTTTCAGTGGTCTCTTTACCTGTCGTTTTTTCATGTACGTCTGATGTCACTTTGATAATGTTTTTTAAGCTAACCCACTGATATTTATGTAAGCGTCCGGCGAACTACGCCTTGCCGAGTTTTTACGCCCTATCACAAACGGTTTTACTGCGCGTTCGGCGCGATTATTGTCAATGTTGAGTCGACCATCTTCTAGGTAACGGCTGAGCTTTGGCCATTGATTGATAGTGTAATGGATGGCTCGACCCAAGGCACTTTGCTTCGACACTTGTTGCACCGATTTATCCAGCCATTGCTTCAATGTCGCCAGTTGGGCGCTTGAATGCGTACGCCTAAAATACAGCCGTTCTTTAACTTTGAATTTACGCCGCGCATGTGCCCAACAACCCACAAGTTTGTCATTGGCCCGTTGGTAAGCCGCATAGCCATCGACCTGTAAATAGCCATTAAACACGGTGTGCTCAGTGGCAAGAAAACCACTCACGCAAGTGCTCGCGCGGCTACCGTCTTGATAGTCGTACAGAACGATGCTGTTTACACCTTTATATCTAGGCTCGAGACTCGGCCTATCCGCACCTGAGCAATAGACCCACATGTAGGATTTCACCCGTTCATCGTTAATCACTTTGAGCGTGGTCTCATCGGCGTGCAGTACACCTTGCGTTAATAGGTGTTGGTGCAGTAAATCATATAAGGGTTTAAACAAGGCGGCTGATTTCATCATCCAGTCTGACATCGTTTGACGACTTAATTCGATACCATACTGTTTAAATAAAGTTTCTTGTCGATAAAGCGGTAAGGCGTACTGATATTTACTGGTGATGAGCTGGCTCAATAGGCTTGGCGTGGCAAAACCTTTTGGAATTGGACTAGCAGGCACGGGGGCTTGTTTGATGTTAGCTTGCGTCCCTTTAGTGTCGCAATGCTTGCAGCTGTATTTTAACCTAACATGCTCAATGACACTGATTTGTGCGGGAACAAACTTAAGTTTCTCGCTGCTATCTTGCTCCATCAAGGTCAACTGATGACCACAAGCACACTGTTTATCCGCTTCGCTAATATCATGGGTGATAATTTCACGAGGCAGGTCTTTAGGCAGAGGCTTACGCTTGGCACGTTTCTTAGGGGAAACAGACACATCATCTGCCGTTGATTCTTCTGGCTCATCAAGGGTGACTTCAGCTTCGTTAAATAACTCACCTTGATAATTATGGCTTTCACTGCTGGCCCCGAAGCGTTGCTGTTGCGCTAAGCGAAATGGCTCCAATAACCGCTGCACAGACTGTTTAAGCTCGGCGATTTCCGAATATTGTGACGCCACAAGTTGACTTGCCTCAAGCAATAATTGCTTAAGCAAATCAATATCATTGGGTAGGTTATCGGGTGCTAATTTCATGGGGTGATTATATCAAATGTCATCCAGAATAAGGCTAATGCAGTGATCTAATCATCGAAAACCGCATACGTAATAGCGATCAATCAACTGTAACTCAAGCCCTTAACTTGACGGTGTCCCAATACATCAAACCCTGTGTTATCCCAGTACAATATTTTTAATTTATCGCGGCTTTTATTGCAAAAAACAAACACACTGCCGTCGGTGGCCTCTAGCGACAGTTGTTGCTCAACGATGATGGCCAAGCCATTTATCGACTTACGAAAATCCACGGGCTCTCTATGCAGATAAATACTAGGAAGCTGCTGAAACATCAACATGCTTGCAGGCCTTTTATAATTTCAAGTAAGTAATTTACTGGCAACGAGCTTGGGAAGGTCCATACCCCTGTTTGATGCTGTAAACGTATCATCTGTTGCGCATCACAAAGTTGAGTTTGAGGCGTTACCGCTGTTGTCGGAGCCAGCGTTACTTTAGCAAAAGGCATGACCGTTTTTATTTTTGCCTTGTTGGCTTTACGGGCATAAAAGGTACTGATACTGAACTTATGCTGACGACAGAAAGCCGTGATAGTTAAGCCGCTGGCGGGCTGCTGTTTTATCAAAGCAGCCCAATCTTGATGAGAACGTTTAGCCATATTAACTCCTGATAAATAGTCAGGAGTTAATATGGCGGATCAATGAAATCTGTTGAAGTTGTACTTGCCCGGACGCTTACACTTTATTGTATAGGTTTGTTGAAACAACATTGTATCACTTGCCGTGTCACCTACTCATCACCCCATTCGTAACTTAGCGCTAGTGCACACTTCTTGTTACCTTACGCGCAAAAATCACCCGAGTACGCCTTACGCAGAGTGTCTCAAAGTGGTATCACAACTGTGTTGGTAAGAAAGTATTGTCCAAAAGTGAGTTACTAGTCAGTAAAACTAAAATCGAAGAAGCAACTTTCTCGAAACAAGAACGGATGTGAACTCGGCTGTGGGCTTTGGAAGTCACTAATCCGAATAAATTCCTATAAAGCCAGATGAAGTGATAACAATACTTAAGACTTGTTATCCGGCAAGCCACTGACTAAAACAAAAATACAAAAATACAAAAAAGGCCATGGTTTCCCATAGCCTTTGAGCATATTCAATCCACTCGATAGTCAGTGCCTAGCACTCAGTAAATAGGATTAATGTTTCATCCATGATGAGACCACTATTTTCCGTCGATAACAGCCATGATGCTGTTAAACAGGGCCCTATCGGTACGCGACTTTTTCAGTTTCTTCGAACAATCCTTGAAAGAATCATCTGAGATACGGGTGAAGATGCCGTTGTACTCTTTCTCGTCTATGGCCTCATCACTCTCGGCCATCTCGGAGATGTCTTGCGCCACTCGACTCAAGTGTATCCAGGCATTAGCAATATAGAAGCCATGAAAGTCCGCCTGTGGCAACTGAGCCCTGGCGCTGTTAGGTAGCGCTTGCCAGCCCTTGATGAACTTCTCATCAGTGTCTTCGAGCAACTCGTTACAGAGGTTAGCGTAGGCTTCCAACAGATTTTCAGGAAGCTTATCCATGGGAAGCACGACACTAGATACATTCAATGACACCTGCTCGACGCGGGCCTTATACTCTGGGGTGATCTCAATCATGGTTTTGCTCTATAATTTTTCAATAAAAAATGGCTGCCTTTATACCTGTCCCCCGGAATAAAAGCAAAATAACTAATAAATAGACAAATAGCGGCTTCATTTTGCAACATCAAAAAATACAATATCTTATGTCAATTTTTTGCATAATACATATATGATGATGGGGGGAACTAGGCTAATATTTGTGTACGCCAACATCATGAGCCAAGCAAAAATATGCATCAGACCATAATGGTTTATCGGCTTTTACGACATCAAATCATATCCAAGCTTGCTTTAATATGTCAGGCCCTAGTTTGCCGAGCGCCCAAACTTAGAGGGGCTGGCAAGCTAACTTGGGCTTGGCTATGGCTCATATTAGTCTCGCCCCAAGTCTTGGCCGATGAGCCAAAGAATCTGAATGCCACCTTCGAAGAATTGGAAAGTGGTGTGATCTTATCCAGTGACGCTCTTAAGGCTAAACTTGAGTATCTAAAAGCCAACATCACCTTAGCCGATCTAGATAATTATCTCAGATTACAGCGAGTGCTATGTTGGAGCACAGATGCATATGACAGCAATAAAAGAGCCAAGGGATTAGAGTTTGCCCAAAAACAACTGAATGCTGAAATCATCAAGCAATCTCCTGAGACCCATGCCGATTTAACACTATGCCGAGCCTGGTTGTATCAAATCGGGGGGGAAGTCGAGCTGGCCTTAACAGAATACAATCAAGTCATAGCTCGAGCCTATCAACTCGAGTCTCCTAGGCTTATCGCCGATGCACGAAATTTGCGGGGCGCTATGTACTCATTTCAGGGGAATTATGCCCTAGCCCTGGAAGACCTATTCAGTGCTCAACAGCTCTACGATAACCTGAACCTGACTTTCTGGAGTCTATATAATTTAGCCGACATAGCCACTAGCTATCGTCGGTTTGGCGATCCTCAAACGGCATATAAATATTATGCGAAACTCGAAACCAAGTTTATCGAAATCGGCGATCTCGAATCCGCCAATGCCATGGCGACAGAAATGGCCATCGCCCTGGAAGAATTAGGCGAAAATGAAGCGGCGTTGGAAAAGTACCGGCAAAGTTATCGATACTTGCAGCAGGAAAAAGATGAAATGGCCCAAAGCTTTGTCGCCATTAATTTAGCCGGTATTCTCATCAAGTTGGATAGGTTGGGTGAGGTACAAAAATATCTTGATGAAGCACAGAAATATGTTCTACCTACAGATGAAGCCTTCTATAGTTTTATGATGCTATTTCGCGCCCAGTTCCAAATATTACAAGGCCAGCCCAGCGCGGCTATCCCCCTTATCGAAGAAGCTAAATCTGCCTTCCTGCGAGTAAAGAATACTCGTGGTCTCACCCAACTCTATAAGCTTGAAAGCCAGATATTCGCGGAGCTTTCCCAATGGCAACAAGCATACCTTTCACTGGAGCATTTTAATCGACTCCATAACGAATTGGATATCAAGCTACAAACCTATAGAACCACAGAGATGCAGACTCGCTTCAATACTAAGCAAGTTGAAACTGAAAATCTCTTGCTGCTAGAGACACAAAAAATAAGGGATAATGAGTTACTGATTTTACAGCAGAATCGTTATTTACAATTTACCGTCATCTTTCTCGCCTTAATAGTCATCATAATCATCTCTTTCCTTGCCTATAAACAGGCACAGAAGTCTAAGATATTTAGTGTCTTAGCCCTGACAGATCACTTGACTCAACTGGCAAACCGCAGACACACTTATGCCGTCGGCGAACAATCTTTCTCTGAGAATCATGATGTGATGGCCTTAATCTTGTTCGATGCTGATCACTTCAAGAAGATCAATGACAATTTTGGCCATGATGTCGGTGATAAAGCACTGACTTTACTAGCCAATATTTCCAGTAGTCTGATGCGAAAATCTGATCTGGTAGGTCGGGTTGGCGGCGAAGAGTTCTTAGTCATATTGCCTCATACCAACTTAGAACAAGCCACAGAGATTGCCGAGCGTTTAGTGGACTCAATAGCCATGACAGATTTGAGTGATATAGCCGAGGAGTTAACCATGACCATCAGCGCCGGAGTCGCCGCTAGGGAACAAGATAAAAGCTTCTCCGACCTACTACAACGGGCCGATAAAGGCTTGTATCTGGCTAAATCCAGTGGAAGAAATTGTGTCAAAGCAGGATGAATACATATGGCGAGTAAAAATAGGGCCAAAAAATCAAACAAGTCAGAACCATGTTCAACGAATCGCAATCCAGACATCAAAATGTTATAGTCCGAAAATCGCTTCGTATAATCCCAATGATATGGTTTGGGAGTTTCTACCAAGAGCCTTAAATTCTTGATTATGAAGTCTGTAACTTTAAGTACTATCTCCAATATGGACTATCTGTTAATAGATAGGATCTGCGTCCGATAAGCACCATAGATCCCTCTTTTAATCGGTATTCATATAGGTACTATCCAATAAAGGTAGAGACTCATGAATTATTCAAGCTTACCCAAGATCGATCTACATTGTCACTTAGATGGCAGCGTTCGCCCACAAACGATTATCGATCTGGCTAACGAACAGAACATCTCCATTCCCAGCCAAGACATCAACGAAATCACTTCATTAATGATCGCTCCCGAGACATGTCAAAATCTCGATGAGTATCTGATGCGTTTCGATCTGCCTCTGTCTGTAATGCAGACCCAAGCAGGTATCGAACGTATCTCATTTGAGCTTTTCGAGGATGCGGCTAAGGAAAACGTTAAGTATTTCGAGGTCAGATTTGGTCCGCAACTGCATCAGTTACAAGGTCTAAGCTTCGATCAGATCATAGGCTCAGTCGTCAAAGGCATGCAGCGCGCCGAATCCATGTATGATATCAAGGGCAACTATATTCTCTCTATCTTGAGAACGTTCCCCAAGGATAACATCAGAGATGTTATCGATGCGGGCGCTCCCTACCTGAACAAGGGCGTGGTTGCCTTCGACCTGGCTGGCGCCGAGCTACCCGGATTTTGCAGTGAGTTTATCCCCTATGTGGATTACGCCATCGAGAAAGGCTACCGCATCACCATACACGCCGGAGAGCAAGGCGTGGGTCAGAACGTATTCGACGCAGTCTCTATGCTAAAAGCCGAGCGTGTGGGTCATGGGATTCATATTACGGGTCATCAGGGCGCCTATGACTTAGTGAAACAGCAGAATATCGGCCTGGAGACCTGCCCCAGCAGTAATATTCAAACTAAAGCGGTGGATAAGTTGAGTGAACATCCGCTAAAAGCCTTCTATGAAGATGCTCTGCCCATCACAATCAACACAGATAACCGCACCGTCTCGAATACCACTATGACAGACGAGGTACGTAAGGTGATGCAAGAGTTCAGCCTGAGCCGTGAAGATTACTTCAACATCTATAAGATCAGCATCGAGCAAGCGTTCGCTTCAGATGAAGTTAAACAACATCTGATGAGCTTCGCCGACTAGACTCAACAGCCACTCAGTCTTTGAGTATACAAGGCCGAGAGCACAGGCTATCTAGAGCCGTCTCGGTCTAAACTCGGTCCATAAAAAAGCCAGCTGATACGTTCGTATAGGTTGGCTTTTTTTCATGGCCGCTCCGTCATATCAGCCCCGGCTCTTAACCGTAAGAGAACTAGATAGAAAATTCCTGCACCTCTTTCTGCAGATTCTTAGTTAACATCTGGATCTGGGCGCTGGTCGCATGAGATGAGTGGGAAACTGATGCCGTGTTTTCGGCTGTTGCGGAAATATTGATGATTCGTTTAGCCGAGTCCTCCCCTGCCGTTAACTGCTCCGATGTCGCCTGCGAGATCTGTTGGCTCATCGAGGAGATTTCAGATAACGAGATGGCGCTCAATTGGCTTTAGCCAGAGCCTAAGCAGATAAACCTAGACGGGTGAAGTTACTCGCTAATTATGTGGCGCCATGGATAGGAATAAAAGAGGTGGAGGTAAAGCAGGTTAACTCAAATACCAGCCGCAAGACTATCCATTAGTATCAAATCTGCAGCCAAGCTAGCGGATTACTGCTATCATATTTAGGTATTTCATTGCCTATTTAAGTTTATGTCTGACACAGCTCTACCTCCAATAAATTCCCATCCTTTCTCGCCAGCAGAACTAAGAGAACTCACAGCTAAAATCAAGCAGTGGGGCATTGAGCTGGGGTTTGCTCAAATAGGCATCTGTGACACAGACTTAACCAGCGAAGAGCCCAAGTTACAGCAGTGGCTGGACAAGGGTTATCATGGCGATATGGCGTATATGCAAGCCCATGGCATGATGCGCGCCCGTCCACATGAGCTACACCCAGGCACCATCAGGGTCATCTCTGCTAGGATGAACTACCTGCCGCCGCAAGCTGGGTTCGCAACGAATCTCAAAGATCCCAACCTTGCCTATATCTCCCGCTACGCAGGTGGCCGGGACTATCACAAATTGATCCGTAATCGCCTCAAGAAGCTAGGCCAGATGATCCAGGCCGAACTCGATATCATGAACGCGGGTAAGACCAACTTCCGCCCCTTTGTGGACTCGGCGCCGATACTCGAAAGACCCCTGGCCGAGAAAGCAGGTCTGGGCTGGACCGGCAAACACAGTTTATTGCTCAATGAAGAGGTGGGCAGCTGGTTCTTTCTCGGTGAGCTACTGATCGACCTGCCTCTGCCCGTGGATATTCCCGTCGCCGAGGCTTGTAATACCTGTGTAGCCTGTATCAAGTCATGTCCAACCAATGCCATAGTCGAACCTTATATCGTCGACGGCAGACGTTGCATCTCTTATCTGACCATAGAACTGCAAGGGGCCATTCCCGAGGAATTTCGCCCCCTCATAGGCAATCGCATCTACGGCTGTGATGACTGCCAGCTGGTGTGCCCGGTCAATAGCAAGGCGCCGATCACACTCGAAAGTGACTTTCACACCCGGGACCCACTCAAACAACCCGAGCTGCTTACCCTCTTTGGCTGGACTGAGGCCGAGTTTCTCAAGATCACCGAAGGCAGCCCCATTCGCCGTATCGGACATAAGCGCTGGCTAAGAAATATCGCCGTCGCCCTGGGAAATGCCCCGGCTTCAGAAAAGATCGTCCAAGGACTCCAGCAGAGAAAAGCCTCGGAAGAGGCCGATGAGATGGTCATAGAACATATCGACTGGGCACTGACTCAGCAACACGCCAGACTAGCAGCAGCCCAAAGCCCGGAAGCACAAAGCCTGGAAACAAAAGGCCAGGAAACAGCAGCCTTGAGCCCGGTAGCAAGGGTCTTGAGCCAGTCAGATAGAGTGCAGAAAACCTCATCCCTCAGTCGCAAGACACAGAGAGTGATCCGCAGCATCGAGAAAGGCTTGCCAAGAGATGCTTAAAGGCAGGAGCAAGTTCCTAGGTTCTAGCTCCTAGAAACTCGCAACTCGCAACTCGAGCCTAATTATCCTCTATCGTAAATCCGACCTTGATGGTCACCTGCCAATGCGCGATCAAGCCTGCCTCCAGATGTCCCCGAGTCTCAATCACCTCAAACCACCTGAGATGCTTCAAGCTCTGCCCCGCAGCAGTGACGGCATTTTTGATCGCTTCATCCGAACTGATAGGCGAAGATCCCACTAGTTCAATTACTTTATAGGTATGGCTCATGGCTAGCTCCGGGTGATCCAGTGATTGCGCGAGTACGGGTTATTACAGGTAATAGAGCAAGAGCAAAACAACACTCTGCCCAACTCAGTATAGGAGAGCTATCAGAACCTAGCTTCTTATACCATTCCATATAAGTATCTGGTCAGTTCAGAGACTCTCAGTTTTTTCAATTCAAGGCGCATTGATGAGGAAATGGTTATTCCCTTTTAAGTCAATGTAACACCGAAGTGGAAACGCTGAGAGCCTCACGCAGTGCGGCTGATGTTTAAAGAAAAGGGCAAAGCCCTTTATGCTAGGTTGAATGTTCTCGATATACGACTGCATGGTCTATTTTGTTCCATACAAAATATGACATTTCCCTGACCCATAGGGATATGGGAAATGTCTTGAAAGCGTATGGAACGCTTAAGACCCTGGAGGTCAGATGCAGGAGGTACGAGCCCATGGACGGGTGAAGGTAGAATAATGCCGGAGCAATTATCGAGAGCAACGCAGGAGCTTGTTGCCGAGAATAACTATTAGCTTCAAATATTCGCAAGCCACATGGATGTGGTGAATGTCTATATTGCACGACTATAGGGATATAGGAGGTAGAGTAACGCAGGAGCTGTTACCGAGGAGCAATATATAGACCTTGCCTACAGCGCTTTGAACTCCCGCTGAATGCTCAGATACTTACTCGGAATGGTATTACCCCTTCAGAATGACTGTGCAAACTGAGAAAGCATTCAAGCTGAATCCTGAAACGAGTTCAGGATGACGACTAAACCACAAGCAACAAAACAAAAAACAAAAAACCATACGTCATTCCGGCATGCTTGTGGCCGGAATCCAGCCGTTTCTATTACAAAGTAAAACGTCCTCCCTTCCTAAAATATTACCTTAGTAAATATTGACTCATCATTCCTTTAGCTGTTGATAATTCAACCGCTTCCCGCTAAGTTCACTATAGTTTTACCCATTATTTTAATCAGCTTTTCGCTCTCCGTTATAAAAGGAATAAGTATCCCCATCAAGCACTGAGTATTTTCTAGCGATCCTTAGAAGTAGGCGCTCAAAGTCAGGTCGAAAGATGGGTATTTTCAACATTTTGCTACGCTGGGGGATTTAAGCTAACCTGATGTTGCCAAAGACTAGAGTCACCCACTTAGCAAGGGCACGATTGCGCAATATGAAAAGAAGATTAGGGTTAGCTTTTTGTTTGATGATCATTGTAAGCGGTATCGCTTATCACTTTCTCTCGCCGCAAATTTTTGTCAGAAATCACTCTGACAGAAGCTTTTACCAAGTTATTTTTAACCTGCCGACAAGCCAGATCATCTTTGAGCCCATCAAGGCTAATAGCCGCCAAACCATCTATTTCCCCCCTCAGGAGAAAACAGGCCTAGTCACCTATCAACTGATTGCAATTAATGGCGATCAGGTGGCACAAGGGCATATAAAATATCAATTTGACGACAGCTCATCTCAGTTAGGCACCAAGCTCAGCTTCATCATAGATAAGCGATATCGCCCCTAATTAATTCAGGCAAAAATGATGCAGCTATGACAAGAGCATGCGCCACCACATCCCAGGTAGGCTAGTAAAACCTGTGGTGTAGTATTTCAGCTCGCCATCTTTAAACACCATCAAGGTCGGCGTCAGCTGCACCGACCAATCACGGGCAATGTCATTATTACTGTCGTTGATAGTTTCAAACTCATAGCCCTTATGCTGAAGGTATTTAACCATCTTGTCATCGGGTCCCGAGTTCATCGCCACTGTGACTACTGGGTACATGCTGGCCATGGTATCCACAGCCGGACTGACAAAGTTACACACCGGACACCAGATCCCCCAGAAATACACCAATACCGCCTGATCTTGGCTCAAGGCATCAATATCGATATCTGTCCCGCTCAAGGTCATGCCTTTGATATCTGGCAGGTTATCCCTTGAAATATCCTTACCACGCCAGATGTCCATCACTCCGGTGATCACTATGGAAAACAGCATAAACAGGGCGATTTGCTTAAGCCAGCCGAAGGCCCTTCTCAGAGGAGTGAGCGCCACGGTATCAAGCTTATTCTTATCATTGTCCTTATCTTGGTCACTCATTATCCTTTCACCTCTATTACTTCTTCAAGCTGCTCTTTGAGCACACCATAAGACACCAGTCCTGGAATAACCTTGTCGCTAAAAATCATGCTTGGGGTACCGCCTATGCCTAAGTTTCTCATCAGCTTAATATTCCTAATACTTTGGCTGGCTCAAGATGACTAACTGCCTCACCTTGAGCCATAAATGCGTTTGATTAACCTGTGTCTAATTTAGGTAAAACACACGAATACTCACAAGCTTATTGTTTAATTCTCTGCTCGGCCGCAGCCGTAGGTGCTATCGATGCACGCTCAATCGCTGCTAACACCCCTTGTGTAGATAAGATCACAGGTAACTGGATGCCATTGGGTGCCCCAGGGCCGTAAACCACATTAAATGGCACACCGAAACGGTTATGCCGCTGCAAATAGTTAGTGATGTACTCGGATGGCTTAGTCCAATCTCCTTTCATGGTCAGAAGATTGTCTTGCTTGAGCTGGCTATAGACAGGATCTTGCAATATCACCCCCACCTTATTGGCCTTACAGCTGATACACCAGTCGGCAGTCACATCGACAAAAATCGTCTTACCCTCGGCCACTTGCTCGGCTATCACCTCTTCGTTTAATGGAGTCCACACCAGATCTGTGGGCAAGGGTTTCGCCCATTGCGCTGATGTCATAAAGGCGCCTATGGCGGCAAAGATAAGCGTGATACTAAACGTCGCCACGACTGCGGCGGAGCCAATCGTTTTTGCCATAAATATGAAGAAGGTCACCAACAAGACAGCTGCTGTGACAAACAGATAGCCAGTAGGTAGGAAATTGCTCAATAAGCTGATGAGCCACAAGCTAGTGATCAGCAGTAATACCGAGAAGATGACCTTAACCACACTCATCCAGCGACCGGGTTTAGGGAAGTAGTTAGCGATCTGAGGGAACGCCGCCACCAACAACCAAGGTAGTGCCATGCCCAAAGCCAAAGCTGTGAAGATCACCAACAGGCTGATGGTATCTGCGCCAAGGGCAAAGGCTACCGCAGTCCCCAGCCTATGGCCTGTCCGGTAAACTTGAGCATCAGGATAAAGCCCGCCAGTAACCAGAAAGAGACCAAGATCCCCAGCGCCGAGGCGATAAATTGCTGACGAATTTGATTACGTTCAAGATCCGGCGCCGCGATCACTGAGCTTAACTTCATGCCCAATACGGGTAACACACAGGGCATCACATTGAGTATCAAGCCACCAATCAAGGCAATAAGCATCATTTTAAGCAGAGATGAGCCCTGGGCGATGATTTGGGTTGGTTTCACCTCAGATGAGTATTCCAACGCACGCTGGGAATCGACCACAGTGACACGCAAACTTTTACCCAGTAATTCAGGCTCACCCAGCCAGCTGCTAGCATCGAAGATAGCGACGATTTTCTCGACTTCACCGACATCACTTGCTTCTCTCTTGTTGACACTCACTAGCTTGAAGACCGTATCCGGCTCGCCATCTATGATCAGCTTAGGCTGACGCCAGTGAGTGCTGTCGAGCACCACTTCCAGCTGTGACTTGCCACTGTCCCAACCTAGCTTGATTGCGGAGTCGGCGTCTTGTGCTGTCACCTTCAATGGCACACTAGAAACCGCCCTGTTATAGGCGAACATGGCATCGGTGTCGGCCTTAAGAGTACCAGGCTCGATATCCAAGTTGATCTCATAATCCGTGAGCACACAAATGGTGGTACACGAAGACAAGGTGAACTTGCCATGCAGTCGAGTATCTGCTTCAATATCATCTAAGATCAGCAGCAAGGGAAAAGTGACTTCCCCTTGATAACCAAAAGTCTGCATGCCTAACAAGGAAAACTGCTGCGGTGCCGGCCATGACCAATCCACGTCCTGTAGATTCGTGGACTTGTCCCACTTAATACTAGGGGCACCCCCCCCTCTCCCGGGCTACGCCAATAGGTCTTCCAGTCCCCATCAAGCTTAACTTCCAGTACCGCAGGCATAGCCTTAGTGACTGGATCTAGCTCCCTGGTCAACATCAAGCGTACCTTCACCGGCGGATGATGGGGGTTAGTGAGCCAGCCAGTCGAGGCGGCAAAAATAGTTCATAAAAAATATTTTTATTTTCTCAATCGATTTTCATTCTCACTAAATGAATAAAAAACAAGCTATTGCATAACACATGGTCATATTTTAGGTTATGTTTATAAGGATATTGATTAAACACAGTACATTTACTATCCCCGCGATTACAGGTGACTATTTCTATAAAAGTAAGTGAAATCACAATAAGAGCCGTGATAGTCACTTAAGCCTAATTCATCTAATAAAGTTGAAAATAGCCAAGGAGAAGGTATGAGCAAGCCAGATTCTACTGATGCAAAGCCGATTATTGCAGACAATAAACCTAAGAAAGTCGAACTCACCAAGGGTCAGGAGTATTACTTCTGTGCCTGCGGCCAATCTAAGCAGCAACCCTTCTGCGATGGCTCACATGCAGGCACTTCATTTAAGCCTAAGGCCTTCACCGCAGAACAAGATGGCGATGCATATCTTTGCGTCTGCAAGCACACGGCTAATGCCCCCTTTTGTGACGGCACTCATAAGCAGTTCACCGTCAAACAGGTAGGCAAAGAGGGACCCGGTCTCAAATCCGACGCCATGCCACACTAGAGGAACCTACGGTGGAGTTTATCCACCAACTCTCCCGAGATGGTCTGTCAAAACTTGGCCATCATGGCCCCATTACCTCCATGGGGGTTCCCCGTCATCTACTGCCTCACTGGGATGATATCCAGATAATGACGGCTCAGATGGCGACTAAGCCATTACAGGAAGACCAGGCAGTATCGACTGAACTGATCATAGGGCCCGAAGCCCGTAAGCCGCTTAAGCTCAAGATCCCACTGTTTGTATCAGACATGAGTTTTGGTGCGCTTTCCGAAGAAGCTAAAACAGCCCTGGCTATAGGTGCGGAGCTCGTAGGCACAGGAATATGCTCTGGCGAAGGTGGCATGCTCCCCGAGGAACAGGCACAAAACTCCCGCTACTTCTATGAACTCGCCAGCGCCAAGTTTGGCTATAGTGAAGAGCTACTACATTCTATTCAAGCCTTTCACTTCAAAGGCGGACAAGGGGCAAAGACAGGCACAGGAGGTCACCTACCGGGAATAAAAAATCGGGGGAAGATTTCACAAGTAAGAGGCATTCCCGAAGGTCAGCCAGCCATATCACCACCCACCTTTAAGGAACTCAATAATTCATGCGACTTTAAGCGCTTCGCCGAGCGCGTACGTGAGATCAGTGGCGGCGTACCCATAGGGTTTAAACTCAGTGCCAACCATATCGAACGTGACATCCAGTTTGCCCTGAACGCCACCGCCGATTACATCATATTAGATGGCGGCGGCGGAGCTGGTGCGGCTCCGGAGATGTTCCGCGACCATATCAGCGTACCCACTATCCCAGCCTTAGCGCGCACGTCGATATTTAGATGAAAAAGGTGCCAGTGGCAAAGTCACCTTAATCATCACCGGCGGAATACGTGTCCCCATGGATTTCGTCAAAGCCATGGCCTTAGGCGCAGACGGCGTCGCCATCTCTAATAGCGCCATGCAGGCTATAGGTTGTGTGGCCGCACGCATGTGTCACACCAACAACTGCCCTTCAGGCATAGCCACACAGAACCCGGAACTGAGGAAGAAACTCAATATCGATAAGGCATCGATGCAGCTCGCCAACTTTTTCAATGCATCGGTAGAGCTAATGCAGGTCATGGCCCGCGCCTGCGGCCACCATAGTTTGAGTGATTTTAACCAAGAAGACTTAGCCACCTGGCACAGAGAGATGGCACATCTTTCGGGAATACATTACGCGGGATTGACGCCATTAGATTAAAGAATTGACGGACTTCGTCCTATTCGACGCTGGCTACGAGTTCCTAGGATCTAGAACCTAGGAACTCGTTACTTCTCAGCCTTAGCTTGACCTTATCGCTTACAGCTTTCTCTGCCCTGTATTGAACTTATGGCTTATTTAACCCAACCTTCTTCTCAACAACTTAGTCGCTTGAACTAAGTTCTTAAGGGCTGGCTCTACTTCATCCCATGTACGGGTTTTCAGGCCACAATCCGGGTTTACCCAAAGCTGACGTACGGCAATCTTGTCGGCCGCTTTCTCGATAAGCTCAACCATCTCATCCACCGTTGGCGTGTTTGGAGTGTGAATATCGTAGACGCCTGGACCTATCTCATTGGGGTATTCGAAATCTTCGAAGGCCGTGAGTAACTCCATGCGAGAACGCGAGGTCTCGATAGTGATCACATCGGCGTCCATGGCCGCTATCGCTGCGATGGTTTCATTGAACTCGCTATAACACATGTGAGTGTGGATCTGCGTCTCGTCGGTGACACCTGCGGCACTCAGCTTAAATGAATCAACCGCCCACTTAAGGTAAGCTTGCCAATCACTCTTCTTCAAAGGTAAGCCTTCACGGAAGGCTGGCTCATCTATCTGAATGATGCCTATGCCCGCATTTTGCAGGTCGACGACTTCATCACGAATGGCCAGACCGATTTGAGTCGCTATCGCTTCACGGCTGATGTCTTCACGGGCAAATGACCAATGCAAAATAGTAACCGGCCCCGTTAGCATGCCTTTCACAGGCTTGTCTGTCAGAGACTGAGCGTACTGCGCCCACTCGACTGTCATAGCCTTAGGACGTGAGACATCACCATAGATAAGTGGCGGCTTAACACAGCGTGAGCCATAGCTCTGCACCCAACCAAACTTAGTGAAGGCGAAACCTTGTAACTGCTCGCCGAAATACTCGACCATGTCGTTACGCTCGGCCTCACCGTGAACCAATACATCGATACCTAACTTAAGCTGACGCTCAATCGTATCTCTGGTCACCTGGCGTAGTTGGTCATTATAAAACTCTTGGGTTATCTCACCTTTACGCCAGCGACTACGCAGGCCACGAATAGCAGGAGTCTGTGGGAACGAGCCTATGGTTGTCGTAGGTAACAGGGGTAAATTAAACTTCTGCTGCTGTATAGATTGACGGTTAGCAAACACGCTATCACGCTCATAATCATCAGTTTTAAGCGCGGCGACTCTGTCGATAACTTGCTGATCAGCGGCTTCTTCACGTGCCTCTCGGCGCGCCACACACCTTGCCACTATGGTGTCTATTGCAACTTTAGCGGCACTGTCCGCGGGAGCGCTAAGTAGCGCATGCAGTTGTGTCAGCTCAGAGAGCTTCTGTTTTGCAAATGAGACTTGTTGCTTCAGCGCCGGAGCTAACTCGGTCTCAACATCGAGATCCACCGGACTATGAAGCAGTGAACAAGAAGGAGAGATCCACACTCGTCCCTTAAGGTCGTTCACCACAGGGGCGATGCGCTCGGCAATCAGGTCAATATCTGCTGCCCATACGTTACGACCGTTAATCACACCTAAAGAGAGCACCTGCTCAGGCTGTAGGTTTGCCGCAAATTCAGCAAGCTGCTCGGGAGCCGTGACTAAGTCCAGATGCAGACCAGCAACAGGCAAGGCTGAAACCAATGCTTGATGGTGAGCTATGGTGCCATAGTAGCTCGCCAATAATACCTTGACCTCAGATGACTTCAGTTCCTCATAAGCAGAAGAAATAGCGGCTTGCCAATCGGCATCAAGTTCAAGGGCTAGAATAGGCTCTTCGAGTTGTACCCAGTCTACGCCTTGCTCACTGAAACGAGCCAAGATGTCTGCATAGGTGTTAATGAGCTTAGGCAGTAGTGAAAGTTTATCGAAATCACTGCCAACAGCCTTAGATAAAAACAGGTAAGAAACCGGGCCTAGCAGTACTGGTTTGGCGGCATAGCCCAGTGATTTGGCTTCTTCAACTTCTTCAAAAAACTGCTCATACGCGACACTGAACTCTTGGTCTACAGTCAGCTCAGGCACTATATAGTGATAGTTAGTATTGAAATATTTAGTCATTTCGCCAGCGGGGGCATCTTTACCCGATGGTGCACGGCCTCGTGCGACTCGAAACAAGGTATCGAGATCAACATGAGCATCATCTTGGTTTCTGTGACGCTCAGGAATGGCATTCAATGTCGCACTCAGCGTCAGCACCTGATCATAGAAGGCGAAATCGCCAACGGGCAACAAAGAAACTCCGGCCTGTGCCTGCCACTCCCAATGAGTACGACGTAACTCCTTAGCCACTTGTTTTAGCTCAGCCTGACTGGTCTCACCACGCCAATATTTCTCTTGAGCAAACTTCAACTCACGTTGACGACCAATTCTTGGAAACCCTAGGTTAGCTATCTGTATCTCTTTCGAAGTTTGCATATTGTATACCTTTTGCTTTAATATGAGCAGAATTCAGAGTAAACGCGCCAGAGTCTTATCAGTGACTCCTGATGATGTAACATCTTTCGATGTAAAAACACATTTGGGCGTCTGGACGTCTAGAAGTTTATTGTGATAGTCTACCTTCTGACAAACGAATTGATTTCAAGCGCAACATGAGCAAAATTCATGTTGAGATAAAGTAGGGACAATATGATTGAGCTTAGACACTTACGAACACTAGTAGCCTTAAAAGAAACGGGAAGTCTCGCTGGTGCAGCCAAAAAACGCTTCGTCACTCAATCAGCACTTTCTCATCAGATAAAAGAGTTAGAGACCCGGATTAACTCATCAATTTTTATCAGAAAGAGTAAGCCCCTCTCTTTTACGCAAGAGGGCGCTAGGCTACTCAATCTGGCCGAAGAGATCTTACCTAAGGTCATCGAAACCGAATATGACCTCAAGCAAGGGCTCAATGACGAACTTAATCAGCTTGCGGTAGGCATCGAATGCCATAGCTGCTTTCGATGGTTGATGCCAGTGATGGAGCAGTTTAGGACGGCATATCCAAATGTGAATTTGGACCTTTCCAGCCGACACCTATTTGATTCACTCAATGCACTGGAGATTGGCGAACTCGATGTGGTACTCACATCCGATCCTGTTCCGGGACAATCCATTGCCTATCAGCATCTGTTCGATTTTGAAGTTCAGCTGGTTGTCGCCAAGGATCACCCTCTGGCCAAGTTGGAATATGTGACGCCTAAGCAACTCGAGAAACTTGCCATCATCAGCTATCCTGTGCCACTGCAACGTCTGGATCTGTACCGTCATTTTCTGGAGCCCGCAGGAGTGGAAGCTGGTGAGCAGATCAGCTGCGATCTCACCATGATGCTACTGCAAAGGATCGCCTGCAAAGATGGTGTGTCAGCCCTGCCAACTTGGTCAATCAGCGAGTCTTATGGCTTGAACTTAACCGCAATCAAACTAGGGCCAGAGGGATTGAAACGCCCATTGTTTGGGGCATATCGCAAAGATAGCGCTAGCGCACGAGTGGCGCAGCAGTGGTTAAAGTTAGTCGCCAAAGAAGGACTAGCGCAACAACATAAGTTGAATTAAAAACGAGTGGTAAGTGGTAAGTAAAATCTAACTTCAGAAACTAAAAAAGCTAGACTCTAAAATTAGACTCTAGCTTTTCTTTTACTTACAGCTTTAAGCTTACAACTTAGAATTTCTTCTATAACGGCTTAATCAGCTGATTTCTCATCGAAAGCACGCGTCTGAGCACTAGGCCTGGCGAATTTGCATTGCGAGTCTGACGCAGGTTATGGGCGACCATAAACTCATCTTTAAGCTCTTCATCTAAGCCCAAAGATTCAAACGCTTCTATGGTCAAGGCCTGCTTCTGGTTATCGATAAGCGACTTGATGATACTCAGAGGAAACGACTCTTGCGACTCGGCATTTAAGAAGGCAAATGCCGTCAAGGCAATAATCTCACCGAATACACTAAACAAGGCTAAGGTCTGCACTTCATCCGGGCTGATATCAACCCCTTCCATATGATGCAAACTATCGACGGCATCGGCAGCGATACTTTCGGTCAATGACCAATAGCCATGCACTAATTTCTTATATGGCTGAGGCAATTCATCGAGACGCTCTTTCAGATAGAAGGTAAAGGCATAACGATATATGTTCACCTGCCCTAATCGAATTAGGGCATCTTTCAACGAGCGGTTCTTAGTGGTAACACCTGCACCGCTAATCGCCGCATTGCTGCGCCAAAGCATATGAGCTGCTAAAGCGGGATCTGAAGAGACAATATCGATGACATTGCGGATATCACCATCGGCGATGATCGCCTTCTTTAATGGGATCAATATTCCGCGGCGACCAATCACCTGCTCTTCATTACTAATAATTGCGCGTACTTGAGTGAACACCTTATGCTCAAGATCTGTCATGGGAAGTTTTAACCTACATTTATTATTTTGGCACAACACCAATTGTTATCAGGGGAATTTACCCATAAAAAGGCCACTTGGGTCAAGTTGATTTCGTCTAAATGAATACTTTAACTGTAATTATCTGCCAAAGGTCAGATAACCTGCATCATTAAGGTGAATCGTATCAGATTTCATCGACCGGGTGTTGAGCAAGTCCGTTAACACCTCTTCTAGCAGCATAACATCATACGTCTCAGCTAACTCTGAATAGAGCGTCGCCGATGACAAAAAAATGCTCTTCTGAGGCACGGCAATCAAGACTATCGGAATCGACTTAGCCTGAGCCAACTCGATCATCTGCGCCAGATTAGCTTTGGTCTTGGCTATATCATGGTTCCGCAAAAAGTCATTGCCACCTTCGAGTAAAATGAGTAACTCAGGTGTTCCTTGATCCAGTAAGCCTTTTAACCTAAGTAGACCCTGAGTGGTGGTTTCTCCGGATACTCCGGCATTGATCACCCTGAGGCCAGTTAATTCAGCCAAAACCGCTGGATAATCACCGCCTTCACTCGCCCCCTTACCATAAGTAAGACTATCACCAAAGGCCATGATTTCGGCACGCGCCGAAAGTTGTTCAAGTTTAGGGCCAGAACAAGCCGACAGCAGAAATAAACCTATCGAGAGCAATATGGCTAATGCTGATTTCATCCCCTCTCCTAATTCAGGTCATACGTTCTGAGCGGTAAGTTTTAAGTTTTAAGTTAAAGATAGAGCAAAGAAAGTCGCGAGTAACGAGCAGCGAAAAAACCGAAGTTCGTATCTCATAACCCGCACCTCAAATTTAACACATAAAAAAGCCAGACCTAAGGTCTGGCTTGAAGAAAAACCTAAGGCGCTCGAACCTAAGCTTTCTATCCTAAGTCCTCGTCCCTAAGTTCTAGTTCCTTCTTTAAAACCTATAACTTCCGGTTAGACGTAGTGCTCGGCCAGTACCAACGTAATAACCGTTGCCCCAGCTGCTGTAGTAACCTGAGCTGACATACTCTTCATCGAACAAGTTATCGACACGGAAGCTGGCAAGCCAGGCATCCTTGGTGTAGTTAATCGCCAAGTTAGTCAACCAGTATGCATCTAGCTTAGGATCCACATTGCCGTTATCACCTTCGATGAAACGTTCACCGGTATAAACAACTTCGGTAAACACCTGCCAATTTTGATTGGCATCGATACTGAAGTAGCCGCGGCCAGTGTGCTCGGCAACCCAAGAGAGTTGCTTACCTTCATTTACGCCTGCGGTAAATTCAGCATCGATATAGTTATACTCGGCGCCCAGTTGTACCTTATCGGTCAGCTGCCAGTCCCAATCGGCACTCACACCGTAACGACGTGACGCATCGGCGTTGACGTTGGCACCAGGAAAACCGCCACCAATAGGGGTCTCAGCACTCGAGTCAAATACAATCTCATCTTCAAGATCTAAGCGATAAGCACTCAAACGTAATGTGTGTGACTTAGGTGTCCAGTCCCAACCGGCTTCATATGAACGGCCCGTCTGCGGGTTAAGACCGACCACGCCAGGAGAGGTATAAGCTTGCTCATCGACTTTAGCGAAACGGAAGTTATCATCAACGCGAACATAAAGTCTATGTGTCGCTGTTGGACGATAATTCAAGCCTAGCTCGAAGGCATGGGCATCTTGATCTAGCTCTATTCCTTCTGGATACACAGAGCCATCAACAAGATCATCCTTCGCTTCGGAGTAACGACCACCCACCACATAACTTAGGCTTTGAGTTAACGGTACACTCGCCTGAACATAGGCACTAGCCACCTTCTGCACATTGCTTCTTTGTGTAAAAGCTAAATCGAACTCAGACTCACCACGGCTCAAATCGATACCGGTGACAATACTCAAGTCGCCCTTTTCCGTGGCAATATTCGCAACGGCTTTAGGCGTAAATTCAAGAAATGAGCGCTTGTTGGTGCCTGGTTTTCCCCAGCTGATACTGTTAACTTTACTGTCGGTATAATTGATATCGGCGCCCAGAGACCAGGCATCATTTAACTGGTGTTGGTAACCACTGCGAATAGCCGTGGTCATCTCATGTTGATAATCATCAGAGTTAGACGGGTTAGCTTGTGTTGGATCTTCCTTAATTTGATCTTCATTCAGTGAACCCGCCATTTCACGATCGTTATCGTAGTAACTGGTCTCGATGAAGAAGTTATCTGAATCTGTTTGATACTGCAGGCGAGCTAAAACTGATGATGTCTTATTGGCATTATGGTCGCGGTAATTATCACCTTGGTTATAACTTGCCGCCGCATAGTAGCGCCAGGTATCGTTAATCGCACCAGACACATCGGCCTTGCCTTCATAAGTGTTGAAACTGCCGCCAGACAACTGAATACTTCCACCTGTGCCCGTAGGAGCCTTTGTGATGATGTTAATCACACCACCGACAGCCTGATCGCCATAAAGTACACCTGCGCTGCCAGATAAGATCTCCACGCGCTCGATTTGATTGAGTGGGATCGCATTGATGCTAGGCGCCGCAATATCGATATTATTAAGACGGCGACCATCGACCAAGATCAGTGTATTGTTCGCAGCTTGGCTAGCTGAGAAGCCACGCATCGAAAAAACTGCGCCTGAGTTTGAATCTGAAATTTGAATGCCACTCTGGCCACGTAACACTTGGGTTAGCGTGGTCGCGCCGCTCATCTCTATCTGAGCTGAATCGATAATGTTCACGTTTGCCGCGATATTCAGAGGGGTGTTTACGCTGCGGCCAATCACAGTGATCACTTCATCGACACTATTTACCTGGCTTTCACCAGTATTAGCGACTTCAGTCGCCATAGTGTTCGATGAGACAACTGACAGAGTAAGTACACTGCTGACTAGAATGGCTATTTTTGAAAGTTTGTTTGACTCATTAAATGAGAAAGTACCCATTTTACCTTTAACTCCTAAAAGGAAAACGGGGCAAAAATGTCACGACATCATTAGGCAGTTCAGCTTTATGCTGTTGACCGAAAGCCGCATCTTGAGATCTGCCCGCCGAAATCTCAAAATCATCTAATGGGCCGGTCTCCGGACTTAGGTTATTAGGTAAGATCAACAGACCTTTTCCCGAGCAAGTAGAGATTTTTATCAACAAGGGTCTATTCGACTTGTAATAGACCTGTGCATCTCACTTTCACCTTCACCGTTGCGGGGGCAGTGCCAGATTTTCACAGGCTTCCCGATTATCCTTTCACTCTCTCACCCAAGGCGTTTGCACAAAAAATAGCATCGCCCCAAGAAGACAGATCAGGCACCACAAAAGATTGACAGCATAAATCTTGTTATTGATTTGCTTAAAAACGTCTCCAGATTAACAACTGGATCACGATTGGCCGCATTATAGACGTCTATACGTATAAATGTCTAATGTTTGGCAAGATAAACTCCCCTGAAAAAATTAATCCACCGCTCCCACAAAGATGAAACGATTTGCCAACGGATTTCGAACGATTAAGTCGCCGTCATCTGTCCGGTGTAGAGAATAAAATTACGCAGCAATAACACTCCCACTAAACTAAAGCAGGCCGTCACGGCGACATAGGCAAATTTTCTATCGGCAGAGACCTTCATCCATAAATTAAACGCCAGTGGCAGGGTCAAACCTAAGCCAACCACTCCGGCCCAGAATATCCAGCCCCAGAAACCTTCACCCAGCGCATTAAACGCCGCGACCTGGCTTTGCCCACCCGATAAGATAAGGCCGGCGAAGAAGGTAAAGAGTACCGCCATCTCAATTAATATCATGGGGATCTCGATCCCGTGGATAAAACGCACCTCTACCCCATTCGGATCACCCTTGAGCAATACACCAACCAGCAAGGTAGCTGCAGCGCCGGAGGAGAGACCCGAGATAAGGAACAAGACAGGCAACACAGGGTTATTGAGCAGAGGGAATCCGATTAAGGCCGACAGCAAGAATCCGGTATAAGCGCCTAATGATAGCGATAATATGACGAGTATCCCAGTGATCACATCTTCCCATTGCTGTAATTTAATCAAGCCCTTTTTGAGTAGACCCCAGCGCCCGTCACACCACTGAATAACAGGCGCACTGAACACGGCGCCTATCCAGGCAAACAACATCACCTGATAGGCCATCAATATCAGCACGCCCATAGACATCACCGAAGTCGAGTTATAAAACACCAAGATCTTCCAAAAATCCCAAGGCTTGGTAAGGTCGAGAACTAAAATACCTAGCCCGGCACAAACCGTAACGGGTGCTATCAGGGCGGCGGCTTGAATAAATCGAGACTGATAGGCTTTTTTACCTAACTTAAAATGTTTCAACAAGATGCCGAAAAATACCGCCCCAGCCGACAAACCAGCCAGAAAAAGATAGATAGCGATAGGCCAATGCCAGACTAACCCTTCGAAATGAAATGCACTCATAACACTATCTCCCTATTAATAGTCGATACATGGAACAACTTAGGCCGGGTACCTAAATCCATTTTAGCTCGATACGTTGGTTTCGTTTTTAACGTCTTGACTAACTCAGAGTCCGGGTCTCTTATATTGCCAAATACCAGGGCATGAGTCGGACATGCCTCGACACAAGCCGGTTGCTTACCCTGTTTCAGCCGAGTCTCTTTACAGAAATCACACTTATCGGCCGCTTTAGTCACAGGGTTAATGAATCTTACCTGATAGGGACAAGCCGCAATGCAATACTGGCAACCGACACACATATCAGCATTAACACCGACAATCCCAGTCTCTGAGTCTATGTAGGCGGCTCCCGTGGGACACACAGTCACGCAGGGTGCGTTTTCACAATGCTGGCAAGACAGACGACTGAAACGGTAACTCTGATCCGGGTACTCGCCAAATGGACCTGTGCGTTTGATCACGACCCTAGATACTCCCACAGGCACATCATTCACCTCTCGACAGGCTTGCTCACAAGCATTACAGCCGATGCAGAGATTTTCATCATGTACCATGGCATACTTGATTGTTTGAGTTTGGTCGACTCCAAGCTCCGCCTCAGTTTGTGCAAGCTCTTTCGCCACCGTGTAAATTGAGATCCCCGCGAGCAAGGTGCCGCAACTGGTAAGAAAATGTCTTTTTGAAATATCCATAATTGATACTCCCATTATTTATCGAGGTGACACCCGCGGCAGAGTTGGCTACGCTCTTTCGCCGAAATCCTGATGATTGGATCGTATTCCACATGCAACTGGTGGCAACTGGCACAATTGACCCTGTCGGCATGGACATTGTGAGTCCAATCAGCCATGGCTAAGGTTTCATGATCATGACACTCGAGACAGGCTCCCGATTGTTCAGTCACCGAAGTCGTGCTATCGCTCGAAAAGCGTCGTATGTTCGACCCCTTCTTAGGATGTTTGCCTCTCTGCCCATGGCAATACTGACATTGAATTGCAAGTGCGCTATTGCCATGCAGCCCCAACATGGCGCCGTTACGTTTATGGCATTTCATGCAAGAATTTTGATTTATAGCCAAAGACTCAGTTGACTGTGCATGAACGGGACTACTCGCTCCCACCATGACTAAGCAGATGAATGATGGCAACAGCAGCCAAAAACGGGATAATCTGCACATGACTCGTCCTTACATCGATAGATGAATGCTAAAATCTCGGTGGAATGTGGCACCAAACGGGGTTGTTCGGCACCACTATAGGCTAGGCAGCAAGCGCGTTTCTGATGAGCGCTTCATCACAGTGTTTATCTTTATCTAACTTGATCAATTGTATTCCTGTGTATGCCAGACACTTCTCGATAAACTCGACTTGATCGCTGGTGCTATCTTCAGGATTGGTCATCACTAACTTGACTGATGATGACTCATTATCCACCACCACATAGTCGAGATGACAATGCTCCATATATTCCTGCACCTCTTCATGATTCTTAACTGCTTGATCAATATCAACCACATTCACTAGAGAGGCATCATAGAGCACATCGTAACGGCCTTTGGCTATGGTTTTTAATGTCTTCAAAAATTGCATGGACTGCATATCGAGCAGGTGTGGCTTAACGCTGACTTCCGTAGCAGCCTTTTGAACGTCGCTTGTTTGGAAAAACTTAATGCAAGTCATCACAAACGTCACGATAACGAATGGAACGATAACAAACAGGACAAAATACATAAATGTATAACTGAGTATGACGGTGGCATTCATGATAAACCTCCAGAAAATCTATTTATATTTAGTTTGCAATTAAGTATTGCTCTCAAATAAAAACATATGCAATTACTTTAATTTCTTAATAACAAAAATAAAACCATGATCATATTATCAAGTAAAGATATTATCTATTGCAGATTATCAGCAGTTAAATATTAAAATTCCACATATTGCATATCTAACACAGGAAAAATAAATAGTAATTAATACAGCGATATAAGCTAACACACAAGTGTGATGATAGAGCGTGAAAATCATTATTTTATTTTAATAATTTTGTTGTCACTTATTTAATAAAGGGTATATATTAATTATTAAATTAATATATTGTCAGTTTTGCAAGTGTGTTTCGTAGTGGGGGGTTAAGAATGCGAAATCTAAAACTTGATACTTTAGATCTACTCAGCATTAATATTCTGGTTAATTTATATGAACATCATTCGGCCACATTAGTGGCTAAAAAGATGAATATTTCTGCACCTAAAATAAGTCGTTGCCTACAGCATTCCAGAGTTATTTTTAATAACCCACTTTTTATCCGCAAAAAACACGGCTTCATTCCCAACGAATTTGCCAAGCAACTCTACCCTATCGCTAAAGAGATAGTGCAATGCTCTGAGCACCTGTACCAAATTCATGTCGACGATAGCGGTTCTGCAGAATCACCTATCACCATTCATGTCAGCGATCTTATCGTTGATCAATTTCCGCAACTATTGAAGAATGCCATCAAGGAGAGTCACTTAGCTCTTAAGTTCACTATCAGCCCCAATTCGGACAAGCTAATCACAGATATTAGTGAGCATCGAATCGATATCGGATTAATCAGCGAGTCTAACCATGAATATCTAAAACAGATCGATAACCTTGTCGATGTCGTTGCACTAAAACGGCTATCTCACCTCTATCTGGTGTGCGATCTACACCATCCGCTGTTAAAACAGGAGATCACCTTAGAGTCCATCGCTCAATATCCTTATGTGAGCATTTTAGGCAAACCCGAACAAGCTACATCGGATCCATTTTTACTTTACTGCAGCCAACATCAGCTTGCATATCAGCTAAAGAATGGGGATCTGATTAATCATAATTTCAATATTGAGGCACTCAAGCAACATATAACCGATACCGATGCCGTCGCACTGCTGCCCTATAGCAAGATCTATGATCAGAGTCATCAAATGCCTAACTTACATGTTTGTCGATTATCAGAGGTAGAAACCGAACGGCTCTACCGGTCAATTAACAGTCCAACCCTATATTTAGTCACTAAAAAAGGGCCATTATCGTCAAATATATCCTGGTTGGTTGACACCGTCGGCCATATCGTCAACCGCAGTATTCATTAACCATAGGATGAATAAACTCCATTTTTTTAAAATTGGAATTTATGCCAGATCCAGCGGACGGGGGACCTCCCCCTTTGAATTATCATAGTGGCGTTGAATTTCAATTAGCTTTTCCCTAAGTAGTCTCGCCATACATTGTGCCAACAAGGGGGTCACCGAGCGGTGACAGTGTAAGAAATAACTCTCGGGCTGCAGCTCTATCGAATCTCGCCATTGTGCCGATACATCGACAAAACCAACATCTTCTCGTCCTTCAAAATACTCATAGGACACGGCGGAGCACAGCACGCAGACATCGTCAGATTTACTGGCATGATCGATGACCATACGCAGGCTCGGGCTCTTAAGCGCAACACAAATCTTAATTCCCTGTTCATGGGCATACTCTTCGATTCGATGTGGATGATTATGGTGCCAATTGGAATTAACCAGACCAATTTTATAGTCAAAGATATCCGTCAGGGGAGCGGCCGAGGTAAGAATGGGATGGCCTACTCTGGCGACTAAGAAGAAATGGGTAATATCGCCGATATTCACATCATCAACCATCTCATGTCTGATGGGTTCGATGGAAATACTGCAATCAATTTTTCCCTGACACAGTTGCTCACTCACGGTATCGGACCAGGGCAACACATTAACATTGACCCCGCCCTCGACACAGCTGCATGAATTAGTCACGCAATTGAGCACCATCATAGACCACTGTTCATGGGCGGCCACCGTCAGCTGATAGGGTGCCACTATGGTATTACTTGTAGTCAAGATCATCTTGTCGTATTGCTCGAGAATGGATTGCGCCATGGGGTAGATACGAAGCGCAATGGAATTAGGTTCAAACCCATATTTTTGACGGATAAAAAGCTCATCATCTAAGACTTCACGTAAACAGTTCAGTGCCCTGCTCACCTTAGACTGGGTGGTGTGTAGCCTAGTGGCGACGGCAGAGCCATTTTTTAACTCGACTAAGCCAATCAACACCATCAAAGTGAAATAATCCAGGCGATTCACCTTCTTCAACATTAATCACTCTCCTGAGACAGACTCTTGTTACAAAAGTGTTACTGACAGCGCTGAGAAGAAATAATAAAACTCACTTAACCATCATTATCACCGACTTTAAGACAATAGCTAAGCCGTCTGATCATTGAACAATTCTAATGTGTATCATTTTTAAGCAAACAGGTTTGTGGAGCAGATCACACATTATAAACCCTTGCTTCATCAGTAGTCCCTAATAAGAAGTCTAACAAAATGAAAAAACAACATGGAAAGAGCACTTTAACCATAATAGCCATGACACTAGACTTAGGATTCGCAAGCTTGATACTCAATCAACAAGGGAGCATTAAGCCTCGTCGAAAGAATCGACCAAGGTGACTAAGAGCCAAGCACACAGTGTTCACCCACTGACACATGTTGAGCCAAAATACCCAGCAGCCGCAGTTAAAGCCAATCAAAATGGCTATGTTCAGCTTAAGTTTGATATCAACAAGTCTGGAATGGTGTCTAACATTAAAGTGATTAAGTCATCACCCACAGGCGTATTCGACAAATCAGCAGTAAAAGCCTAGAGCAGTGGGTTTATAAGAAATCTAAGCACGGGGCCACTCTACTTAGGCTGATAGGTAATATTTTGGAAAGGGGCCGCGCAGCTCTTTTTCTGTATCTGGAGAAAATCGACGAGAAAGGAGAAGTGTTAAATCGAAAGTTATAAGAGGTAAACAGCCTTGAGTGGTAAGTGGTAAGTGGTAAGTGGTAAGTGGTAAGGAAGGATAAGTATTTCATCCTCCCTCACGCAATTTACAAATCGATTAAGCTTCTACAGCCTTTGGATTCGCACCGTATTCATTTTCTCCTATGCTGTCCAGCACATAGAAAACCAACAAAACGATAGCACCAATAAGTGGTATTAAACCGATTAGCTGCCACCAGCCAGAACGCCCAGCATCATGTAAGCGACGTGCACAGATGGCAATCGTCGGTATAAACAAACCTAATGCCAGCACAGTTGAAAAAAATCATAGTACCTAACGTGACATCTATAACCACCGCAATGGCATAAAATAACTATACAAGTCATTAATATATATTGAAATTAGCCTTATTCAGATTAAGGAACATGGCTGATATGTCACTAAATGCCCATTATACAAAATCAATAACAATTCTCATTAACATTAATTTTCATTATGATAGCTTGGTATCAATACACTAAGAATCAAAAAAAGGATTTCAAATGAAAATCTCAATACATCGTCTTAAGACGATAAGCGCAGTGGGTTTACTCGGTTTCAGTGCACTATTCGGTATGTCGTCTAGTGCTATGGCCCATGCCAATGAATGTGAATTAATCATCAGCGCTAACGACGCTATGCAGTACGACACCAAAGAACTCAGTGTCCCAGCAAGCTGTAAAGAGGTCACACTGACACTGACTCATTCAGGTCAGCTACCAAAAGCTGCCATGGGCCACAACTGGGTGCTAACCAAGGCTGCAGACATGCAAGCGGTAGCCAACGACGGCATGGGCGCAGGCGTAGATAAAAACTATGTTAAAGACGGCGACACTCGTGTTATCGCTCATACCGATGTCGTTGGCGGCGGTAGCTCAAGCAGCATCACCTTCAGCACCGAAGGCATGAGTGCTTCTGAAGCCTACAAATTCTTCTGCTCATTCCCAGGCCACTGGGCAATCATGCAGGGCAGCTTTATTATTAAATAAGGCCCTAGATTATAGTTCCTAGGATCTAGATTATTGATTCTAGAACCTAGGAACTCGTCACTTATTTATTCTTATAAACCTTGCCGCCTTTCATCACAAAATCCACATCTAATAAGGCTTCAATCTCTTTTAGCGGGCGAGTATCTGTCGCGATAATATCGGCGTACTTACCCACTTCCAATGTGCCTAACTTGTCTGACATGCCAATCAAATCCGCGCCCTTGACCCTGGCTGATTTTAAAATATCGGCATTACTCATACCCGCCTGATGCATCAAAACGGCCTCACGGGACGTTAAAAACTTAGGGAAGTGTTAAACAATAAGTGCTAAGTTTTAAGTTAATTACCTAGCGTCTAGATTCTAGGTCCTAGAAACTTCCCTAAAAATGAAAGGAATTTCTATGCAAAGCTTGTGGCATGCCCAAACAGCCAGTCAATTCACTACACCTCTCGAATTGAGAGTCTATACATCACGTCTGTTAGGTCAGGAACCGGCGCTGGTGCTGCACGGTGGCGGCAATACCTCAGTAAAGACCCAAGTCGAAAACCTATTCGGTGAGCGTGAAGACATACTCTTTGTAAAAGGCAGCGGCTGGGATTTAGAGACCATAGAAGCGGCAGGTTTCGCTCCGGTAAAGATGGACGTGTTATTGAAGATGGCCAAGCTTGCCGAACTGACCGACAGCGACATGGTCAAGTATCAGCGCGCCGCCTTGATAGATCCCAATGCGCCCAATCCCTCGGTTGAAGCGATACTGCACGCCATTATCCCTTTCGCCTTTGTGGATCATACCCATACCGACGCAATAGTGACCCTGACTAACACTTCAAGCGGTGAAGCCTTTATAGAGCAGTTGTATGGCAAGCGGGTCTTGGTGATCCCTTATGTGATGCCCGGCTTTGCGCTGGCTAAGCGGGTCTATGAGATGACCCAATATATCGACTGGCAGTCGATAGAAGGCTTGGTGCTGATGAACCACGGCCTGTTTACCTTTAGCGACGATGCCAAGACCGCTTACGAGAACACCATTAAACTGGTGAGCGAAGCCGAAAATTTTATTGAAGCAAATCTGTGCATCAACGCCGAAGAGCGGGAAGAAGCGGATGAGAAGAGCCTTGAGTACCCTAATGAGAACACAGATATTGATCTGGTTGAACTCGCTAAGATACGCAAGCTGGTGTCGGCGCAAAAAGGCGCTGCGCATCTGGCTCTGTTAAATAGCGGTATGTCCTCATGTCATATTGCCTCACACCCTGAGCTTAAAAGTATCGCCAGTCGCGGTCCGCTTACGCCGGACCATGTCATTCGCACTAAACGTATTCCCGCTATTTTACTTGATGATTTCGAAGCCGACCTCAACGATTATGCCCAAGACTATATTGAATATTTTGACCGCTATCAGCGCGGTCAAACCATGCTTAACTACGCACCTAACTATGCTATTTGGCAGGGTAGAGCCGCCATCTCTTTCGGCAAGACAGTCAATCAGGCCTTGATCATCGAAGACATCACCAGTCATACCTTCGAGGCGATATTAACTGCCGAAGCCCTTGGTGGTTATCAGGCTCTGAGCCCGGCAGATATCTTCGCAGTGGAATACTGGGAGCTTGAGCAGGCCAAGCTGAACAAAGGCCCGAGCTCAAACGACAAACCCTTGTTAGGCAAGGTCGCCATGGTCACCTCCGCCGCAACACAGGTAGGTCAAGCCGTGGTGGCTCATATGGAAGCGCTTGGCGCTAACCTTGTAGAGCTTGGCGAACACCTTGAATTTGATACCTTAGATAAGTGCCAGGAAGCGGCCGAAACAGCCATCATAGATTATGGTGGCTTAGACATAGTTATCTGCCTTGGGGATGACCCATCTAACCTGATGTTACTCAAAGCCTGTGAAGCCTTTTTAGAGCATGGCATAAACCCTAGGGTATTGTGCGTCAACCAAGGTTCCTTACCTGTCATGAGCAATAACATCATCAAGGTACTACAGCTCAACTGCTCCGCAAGCCCAACATTAGCCTCACTGAATGGCTCAAAAACATTAGTGCAAAAAACCAATGGCGAGCAGCTGCAAGCCGGCGTATTCAACCTGCTCAGCGCGATAACCATGATGTTGTCGAATGAATATGTGCCCCACGAAGAGGGGGTGACGGTTTAACCCTTGTGGGACAGGCTTTAGCCGGGAGAGATGAAACAAGCAATAAACAGCACAGGAACCCCTATGTACTTAACCAATGAATCAGAGCATGACTATCGCTTCGGCGAGTATGGGCCTAAATACCTGACCAAGGGTCCAAGAGTTCACTTCGGCATTGTGGTGATAACCCCAGGTGAGGCTCACCCTTGCCATAAACATAAGACTCAGGAAGAATCATTCTTGGTACTCGAGGGTGAATGTGCCGTTTATGTGGATGGTGAACGTGTGCTAATCAAGCAAGGCGACTATCTACGCTGCGAGCCCGGTGAGTCTCATCTGTTCAGAAACGAGAGCGATAAAGACTTTAAATCTGTCTTCGTCAAAGCGCCCTATAGCGCAGAAAAAGACAGCGTCTACATCGACTGGCAACCAGGCCAGCCCTTCTTTAAAGAAGAGTGAAACAAGGCCCTGATGTGACACCCTAAAGTCTAGGGCCTTGTTTCTAGGAACTAAGAACTAGGCACTCGCTTGATGTAACTTAAATACCGCTTCTTTCAGCGCCTGCTTGAGCTCATCATTTTTAAGCTCACCCTTTTCCATGTCGAAATTGTCGAAGAAGCTAGGGATAGATAGACTCGCCTTCACATCGGCAGCAAAATAGGGTGCAGAACCTGCGGCGGCTGCTAATACGGATTTAGCGCCACCAGGCCCAGGAGAAGTCGCGAGCAATACCATAGGCTTATTCTGGAACACCTTCATATCTATGCGTGACGTCCAATCGAACAGGTTCTTATAGGCTGCGGTGTATGAACCATTATGCTCGGCAAATGAGATGATGATGCCATCGGCTTCACCCAGTTTGGCAAAGAATTTCTGCGCCAGCTCAGGCTGACCTAGCTCCTCTTCCCTGTCTTGGCTAAAAATAGGCATCTCATAATCATTGATATCGAGTATCTCAACTTCGGCACCTTCCACTAGTGATGCGGCGTACGTAGCCAGTTGCTTGTTAATCGATTTAGAGCTGTTGCTGGCTGCGAATGCTAATATTTTCATAATAATTCCTCTTTAACTTTAATTTTAGGAGCCGCACGGGGCTGTCTTGATTTATTTTGGCTCGAGGCTGTTCTTAATTTAATAACACGGCTCAAGGCTTTTTTTAGAACCGCTCTGGGCTGACTTTCTTCACCAGCCGCTCAAAGCTGTAGTGATCTGCAAGGCTAGGTAGCATTTGTTTGTTACAACTGCTTATTACAAAGCTTGTTACATTGAATAGTGATAAGTGTATATTGATAGTTATTCGAGATTAATAACCTTAATTGATAAAGACTATTTCCATATGACTATGAATAAGCTTTTTGATGGTGTCATGGTATTCACTCAGGTGGTGAAAACCGGTGGTTTTTCGGCGGCAGCCGAGCTGATGGGTCATTCAACGTCTTATATCAGTAAGGAAGTCAATAAGCTCGAAGAGCGGCTTGGCGTGCGTTTACTCAATCGCACCACGCGCTCCATAGCTCTGACACCTGAAGGAAAGGCATACTATCAAGAGTGCCAGCAGTTAGTCGCCGATGCAGAGCAAGCGGTGAACATGCTGACTCTGCACGAGCTTGCGCCTAAAGGCATCCTAAGACTTAGCACTCCAGTCGGATTTGGCAATAACTACCTGCAGCCCATCTTAGCCGAATATATGCGCCTCTATCCCAATGTCTCCTTAGATCTAGACCTCAATGATCGAAAAGTTGACGTTGTAGCAGAAGGTTACGATCTGGCCATACGTGCCTCGTTGCAGCTTGAGGAATCAAGCCTCATCTGCCGTAAGATATTTAGCTGTAAAGGTTATATTGTCGCCAGTCCGGGATACCTGTCTAAACATGGTCGCCCCCACCACCCACAAGAATTAAGCCGTCATAACTGCTTCTGTTACAGCAATCTTAAATCACCGAACAAATGGCAATTTAATGATAAAGAAGGCAAACCTTACTCCGTAGAGGTTAGGCAAAAATTAGTCTGTAACAGCGCCGAAATGGAGCTAGCCTTGGTTCTAGATGACTTAGGGATCTGCCGACTACCTATGTTTTATATGGAGGAAGAGATCAAATCAGGAAAGCTGGAGATCCTGTTTGAAGACCTCCCCGCCCCTGAAATTGATGTGTTTGTGGTGTATCCCAGTCGCAAACATCTGTCACCTAAAGTGAGGGCATTTATCGATTTAACCGTCGAGCAACTCTCGAAAAAGTAGTCTCTCATTTACAAGAAAATTCAATCGAACACATGTTAGAATATTGAACTAATTCTTGGTGTTAATGTTAAATTCTCATTCTGTTGCGCTCGTATTTTCAACAAACTGGAATCAACGAGCATCTCTGGCAGTTTTGTATATGGATGTCATTCGTGGTTAAAAAATACTTTCTATCACCAGCTCAACTCAGATGTTGATCGCTATGTTCCTTGGCTTCGGCGTGGGGCTTTTTTTCGGTGAATCTGTAGGCTGGCTCAGCACCATAGGTAATGCGGTTATCTTGCTGATGCAGATGACGGTTTTACCCTATATTTTAGTCTCGCTGATAGGTGGTATCGGCAAGCTACAAAAGAGCACCGCGACACTCATATTTAGCCGAGCCGGCATGATAATGTTACTGCTCTGGCTGCTGACTGCCATCTTATTTGTATACTTCGCAGGCTGGTTTAATGGTACGCCGGTAGATTTAAGTGCGATACCCTCGCGGTCTATCAGTGGCCTGTTATCCCTGTTTGGCAGTGTGTATGTGGCGATTCCTTTCATGTTAGATCTGGTACATCTGCCGTCTGATCTGTTCCAGCTGTTCGTGATGTCAGGCTTTATTACCGGAAAATTTAACTCCATTGCCGCGGTAATGAATCTATTTGCGCTGACCATTTTGACCGCTGCCCTGTTCCACAAATGCCTCAAGCTCAGAGTAACCAAGCCTTGCTGAATTACGTCAATAACTGGCAGAAACTGGGTAAAGTCGATGGCCATCAGGAACGGATCTACAACTATTGGATGCTCGGCCAAGGGGCAACAGAAATTAAACCACGCTGGTCTATTATCAGAGATGTACTGCACTGGGTGGATTAATGGTTCTAGGTGCGAGGCTCTTATGTAGGAGCGGCTTTAGCCGCGAATGTACGGGCTAAGAACGAGGCATATCATATCATCACACGTCATTCCGGCATCTTGTTAGCCGGAATCCAGCTCTGTCTTTGCCTGAACTTGTTACTCGCAGCTCCCTTCGCGCTATCTTGAAATTACCGCTTACCGCTTAAAACTTATCTCTATACGATACATATCAAACGAAAAAGTCGGCTTGATAGCCGACTTTTTACATTGAAGCAGTTAACCAGTGCACTCGCTATCGAGTAGCGAATGCACTGCAGGATTAACGCGTCTTCACATACGGTACACCGATCGACTTAGGTCCGACAGCGCGGCCAATAAAACCGGCAAGCAGGAGTACTGTCAGGATGTAGGGTAAGACTTCGATTGCCTGTACCGGAATGACACCCACTACCGGCAACTCGATACCCTGCAGACGAATCGCCACTGCATCGAGGAAGCCAAACAGCAGACAACCAAACAATACCGGCACAGGCCTCCACTTACCGAAGATCAACGCGGCCAAGGCGATGAAGCCCTTACCGGCACTCATGTTCGCCACGAAGCCGGCACTGTGCGCGGTAGACAGGTAGGCACCTGCAATACCGCACAATATGCCTGCACAGATCAAGGCGCGATAGCGGATCCAGGCCACCGAGATACCCGCGGTATCCACCGCATGGGGGTTTTCACCCGCCGCGCGCAGACGTAATCCAAAACGGGTTCGAAACACTATCCACCAGACAGTAGGCACCATGGCCAGCGCCAGGTAGACCAAGATGTTATGGCCAGAGATAAGTTCACTATAGAGCAGACCAATGACAGGAACATCCGCAATCGCATCGGCTCCTGGCAGCGTGATAGAAGTAAAGCGCTCACTGTCAGACAGAGCAGGAGTCTGCCCGCCCAGACCAAACCAAAAGCGTCCCAGCGTTACGGTCAGACCTACGGCTAGCATATTAATCGCCACACCTGAGACGATCTGATCGCCTCTGTGGGTGATTGTGGCAAAGCCATGGAGTAACGACAGAGACACCGAAATGCCGATGCCGGCGAGCAAGCCGAGCCAAACAGAGCCAGTTACCGAAGCGGCCGCGGCGGCGGCAAACGCCGCCGACAGCATCTTGCCTTCCAGCGCGATGTTCACTATGCCAGAACGCTCCGAGAATAGGCCTGCCAATGCCGCTAGAATCAGCGGGGTCGAGACTCTCAGGGTCGCATCTAAGATTAAAATCAGATTCTCATACATAGCTTAGGCCTCCGTTTGTGCTTTGCCGAGGGATTTTTTACGTCGATCCCAGAGCACAAATAAATGTTCGGTTGGCTTCACCAACATCAGTGCCAACGCACCACTGAACAGCACCACTAAGGCCTGCACCACTTGAATCATCTCACGATCGATATTGGGAAAATCAAATGCCAACTCAGCTCCACCCTGATACAGGACACCAAAGAGCAGACTCGCCAATATGATACCGACAGGATGATTACGACCAATCAGACACACGGCAATTCCGGTGAAGCCATAGCCGGCCACGAAATCCAGTTTCAACTGCTGACCATAACCTTGTACTTCATTCAGGCCTAACATCCCGGAAAGAGCACCGGATATAAGCATCACTATGATGATCAATTTCTTATGGTTAATGCCGCCATACTCAGCCGCTGTAGGACTCGCGCCCATGGCGCGAATGGCATAGCCCCAACGGGTGCGCCACAGTAATACCCAAACGAAGACACAACAAGCCAAGGCGATAAAGAAACTCAGGTTCATCGGCGACTCAGAGAAAGATAGCCCGAACCAAGCCGCTATTTCATGGAACATCGGCATCACAGCGCTTTGTTCAAACATCCGCGAAACCGGCGCCATCTGACCGTCCAGCTTAAGTACGTTAACCATCAGATAGACCATCAGCGCCGAGGCGATAAAGTTAAACATGATGGTGGTGATCACGATATGGCTGCCACGGTAGGCCTGCAGATACGCGGGGATGAGTGCCCACAGGGCACCAAATGCCATACTGGCAACCATGGAGATAGGCAGAAGAGCCCAGAATGGCAAGGCCTGATCTAAGCCCAAACAGGCGAGTCCAACCCCCAAGCCACCGAGATAAGCTTGACCTTCACCACCGATATTAAACAGCCCGGCAGAGAACGCCACCGCCACCGCCAAACCAGTAAAAATAAAGTTAGTCGTATAATAGAGGGTATAACCGATACCTTCCTGATAACCTAAGGCTCCCTTCACCATCACCATCGCCGCCTCAATGGGATTCACATCCACGGCAATGAAAATAAATGCTGAAAATGCAAAGGCGAAGAAAATATTGATCAAGGGCAGTCCGATGACATTTACCCACATAGGAATTTTTGAGTCGTTCACGCCTGACCTCCGTTAGTCTTTTGTCCTGTAGCCGACTTGCTCAGCTCATCGGGTAATATGTTGGCCATCATCATCCCAAGAATTTTCTCGTTCGCCTGTTCACCGCTCACTTCTCCGACGATATGGCCATCGAACATCACGATGATCCTATCGGCCAACGCCATGATCTCATCGAGTTCCACCGACACCAGTAGAATACCCTTGCCTTGATCTCTGAGTTCGATGATGCGTTTATGGATAAATTCGATGGCACCTATGTCCACTCCCCGGGTCGGTTGACCGATCAGCAGCACATCTGGATTTTTGTCCACTTCGCGAGCTATGATTAGCTTCTGCTGATTGCCGCCGGAAAATAGCGAGCTTCTGAGCTTAGGATCTTGTGGTCTTACGTCCCACTCCTCCATCAAGCGCGCACACTCCTGGGTGATAACCTTAGGCTTATTCAAAACCTTGCCATTATATATAGACCGATTCTGATGCCCTAAGATGGCAGACTCTTCGGCGCTGAAGGCTTTTATTAGCCCCATGTTCAGTCGGTCTTCCGGCACATGGCCGACACTTAACTGACGAACACCATCCGGCGAACAAGGATGCTCCGCATCGATAAGAGTCTGGCCTATGGTTATCGAGCCACTGGTTGGTATGAGTAAGCCTGCGAGTGCATTAATCAAGTGAGACTGGCCATTACCTGAGACCCCGGCAACACCAACAACCTCACCGGCCTTGATCTCTATGTTAACCTTTTTAAGACGATCGACGCCCATACCATCGGTATAGGTCAGATCTTTAGTCGACAATAATATCTGGGCAGGCTTAGCCGCACTCTTATCGACTTTTAAGCGAACTTTTCGCCCCACCATGAGCTCGGCCAGCTCTTCTTTATTTGTCTCGGCCGTCTTTCTGTGGGCAACCATAGTCCCTTGGCGCATGATCGAGACGTTATCTGTGGCAGCCAGAATCTCTTTGAGTTTGTGAGTGATCAGTAAAATAGTGACGCCCTGCTCGCGCAGCGCATCGAAAATATGAAACAGATGCTCAGTTTCCTGTGGGGTCAGTACACCCGTGGGTTCATCCAGAATTAGGATCTTAGCCCCCCGATACAGGGCCTTTAAGATCTCGACTCTCTGTTGCAGACCAACAGGCAAGTCTTCAATCAAGGCATCGAGTGGCACATCGAGTTGGTAATCTTTTGCTAACCGCTCTAGCTCTTTGCGGGCATCAAGGAGACTGGACTTGAGCAGAGGGCCATTTTCGGCACCCAAAATCACATTTTCCAGCACGGTGAAGTTATCAACCAACATGAAATGCTGGTGAACCATGCCGATGCCGTGACTGATTGCCTCTTTCGAACTGGCAAGCTTCTGGACCTCACCGTTAATCAGAATATCTCCGGCGTCTGCGCTATAAAACCCGTAGATGATGTTCATCAGGGTCGATTTACCTGCCCCGTTTTCACCGATAATGCCATGAATGGTGCCGGGAGGAACTTGAAAATTAATATTTCGGTTAGCATGCACCGCGCCGAATCGTTTATCGATACCACGCAGTTCGAGTGCAAAAGGTTTGTCGCTAGGGAGTATAGACATAAATGATATTTCTCTTTGCAGCTCCATGTGTACTTCTCAAAAAGCTCTCCTACATGAGGCAGGAGAGCTAACTTTCACATTTTACAAATGCAGAGCACTATTATTGGGACTTATATTGGGACTTAGCATTAGTACTTACAGCTGTTATCAGCCATGTAATCGTGAACCTTGATCTCTCCGGCTATGATCTTAGCTGAAATTTCACCGAGCTTAGTTTCCATTTCGGCGGTCACTAGGTCACGGTTATACTCATCGAGCGTCCAGCCAACACCGTTCTCTTTAAGACCACGGGCATCGACACCCGGAGTGAAGCTACCACCTTGGGCAGCCGTGAATACATCAAATGTCGCCAAGCCGACACGCTTAACCATAGAGGTCAGCATTACGCCTGGATGCAGGTAGTTTTGATTGGAGTCAACACCGATAGCAAATTTGCCTTCATCTTTCGCAGCCTGGTAAACACCGATACCGGTACCACCGGCCGCGGCGAAGACTACGTCAGCGCCTTTACTGAACTGACTCTTAGCCAACTCGGTACCACGGGCAGGGTCTGACCATGCAGCGGGAGTCGAACCTGTCATATTCTGAAATACTTCAGTATCTTTACTGATGTATTTAGCACCCTGCTCATAACCACAGGCAAACTTACGGATCAGGGGAATATCCATACCGCCAACGAAGCCAACTTTATGACTTTTTGACTTCATTGCGGCTAATGCGCCGACAAGGAATGAACCTTCATGCTCTTTAAACACCAGAGACTTAACATTAGGTAGATCAACAACGGCATCGATAATCACAAACTGAGTGTCTGGGTGCTTTTTAGCCACCTTGTTTAATGCAGAGCCGTACATGAAGCCAACCACAACGATCGGACTGAAGCCACGACGTGCCAGACGCTCAAGGCCCTGTTCACGCTGTGCATCGTTTGCCGGTACAAATTCACGTACATCGATTTTGGTTTGTTCAGTAAATTTCATCACACCGTTCTGATAAACCGCCTGGCTGAAAGATTTATCAAACTTACCCGCTGAATCATAGGCTACGGCTGGTTTGAAATCTGCAGCGTTTGCGACGAAAGAGCACAGTGCCAATGACACGGCTGCCGCAGTAGTTGTTAGGATTTTCTTCATGATTGTCCTCGTTGTAGGTATATAAGTATGTATATAGATATGTATATAGGTATGTATATAAGTTTGTATTATAGGCAGTAACTTTATAATTTTAACTTCAGTATTTTCATGCCCCTAAGCCAGCTTAGTTTGTTGCAAAATTACCAGCTTAGATACTCACTTTGTACACGAACGAAGAGCTTACAGCAGTGAACTATAGAATGGCTAGGCCTAATTGCACCTTAACACCTATTCAAGCTAAGCAAGCAGCATGATTAGCCTTTATGTAATTTTACAACGAAAAAGCAGGCTATTTACCGCATATATAGCGGCACACCCTTGGCATTAACCTAATTTTACTACTGACCAGTAAGTAAACAGAATAATAAACACTCAACCTGTTCTTAATATGGGAAGGAATAAAACATCTAACATTAAGATTAGACGCATGGGCAACAAGCAAACCAACAAACAAATGATTAACACACGTACAACACCTACCACCACATAAGCAAGCATGTTCTGAAATAAAGACAATTATTTTTAATGTAACAAAACAACATTTCTCTCAGATTTTAGCTTGAATTATGACGATAAACGGCTACAGCTAGTGGATCTCTCTCCAATCCGACCATTTAATCACCGAGAAAAGCAAAAATATCTATTTTAATTATTTTGAAGAAATGTGATGCGGATCCAGCCAGACTATTCGAAATAACCTCTAAGAAACGATTTCAGTAAGTATAGAAATTGATTTCAAAACTTATACAGCCCTTGAAACCTAGGCTTGCTCTGCCGGAAACAAGGGGCACGCGTTGAAGACAGCGGTGCCTTGACACGGCAAGATCATTATAAATTGAACTTTATGCTCAAGTAGCGATCAGATCACCAAATACTCTTTTTTGGTGATGTTAATGACTGCTACTTTTTTAAAACATTTTGATTCGATTGCGGATCCCCGTATTGAGCGTTGTAAAAAACATAACTTATTAGATATTATTTTACTCGCTATAAGTGCGGTTATGTCAGGCTCTGAAGGATGGGAAGACATTGAAAACTTTGGACATCTAAAGCTTGATTGGCTTCGTCAGTATCGTCCTTTTAAAGCAGGTATTCCTCGGCATGACACTATTGCCCGTGTTATCTGCCGATTAAAAGCGGATGAAAAAGAGATAGCAAAGCTAATCGTTAAGCAAAAGGCTGATTATATTCTAGCGCTTAAAGGTCATCATTCTGGTCTACAGGGTGAATTAGAAGCTTGGTGGCACAAGTGCTGGTTAATAAAAGTTGGTTAAATAATAAATATCAGTGGGTTGGCTTAAAAAGCATTATCAAAGTAACATCAGACGTACATGAAAAAACGACAGGTAAAGAGACCACTGAAACACGTTGGTACATTAGCTCATTAGATTTAAATGCAGAGCAGGCGTTATCTTCTGTGCGAAATCACTGGCAAGTAGAAAGTATGCATTGGGTGTTAGATATGACATTCAGAGAAGATGAATCACGGTTCCGTAAAGGCCGAGGTCCGCTTGCTTTTAATGTGATGAGAAAAATAGCAATGACCTTGTTCAAGCAAGACCAGACAAAACGCGCGAGTATAGTGGCTAAAAAGAAGATGGCAGGGTTGGACGACGAGTATCGCTCAACCCTGTTAGAGTCAGGGATTAAAATGCGCTAGCCGTGGGTGCCTTGACCAGTCAGCGCATCTCAACTGTAAATAATGGTAAAATATGGCATAATATTGCGCAGAAAAAGCGAGTAAATGCTTGTCGTAACGCTTAGGAGAACCCAATAATGACGCAGATCACCCTACTTACTCCCGATGATTGGCACCTTCACTTCCGTGACGGTGATATGTTGCAAGAAACTGTCCCGGCTACTGCCAGACTCTTCCAACGTGCTATCGTCATGCCCAACCTGCTACCACCGGTAACAGATGCCAAGATGGTCAATGCCTACCGTGAGCGCATTTTAGCGGCGCGTCCACAAGGTTCAAGCTTCGAGCCCTTGATGACGCTTTTCCTGACTAACGACACCACTAAACAAGACATCATAGATGCAAAAGCGGCCGGCGTTGTGGCGGCTAAACTGTACCCAGCAGGTGCTACCACTAACTCAGATGCTGCGGTAAAGGCACTCGATAGCCTCTTCCCTATCTTCGAAAAAATGGCTGAAATAGGCATGTTACTGCTGGTTCACGGTGAAGTCACTGAGTCACATATCGATATCTTCGACCGTGAGGCTATATTTATCGAGCGTAACCTGACTCGCATCGTCGATGTTTTCCCAAGCCTTAAAGTGGTGTTCGAGCATATCACCACTAAAGAAGCCGCCGAGTTTGTCGCCAGCACCTCTGACAATGTAGCCGCAACCATCACGCCACAGCACTTACTGCTAAACCGTAACGACCTGTTAGTCGGCGGCATACGTCCACACAACTTCTGTCTGCCAGTGCTTAAGCGCAACATTCATCAACAAGCATTGCGCGCAGCTGTTGCTACTGGTTCTAATAAATTTTTCTTAGGTACTGACTCTGCGCCACACGAGAAGCACCGCAAAGAATCGGCTTGTGGTTGCGCCGGCTGTTACAGTGCCTGGGGTGCACTCGAGCTTTACGCTCAGGTATTTGATGACTTGGGCGTTATTGACAAGCTTGAAGGTTTCGCCAGTACTCATGGTCCGGACTTCTACGGTTTGCCGCGAAACACCAGCACACTAACACTGATAAAAGAGACCTGGACAGTACCTAGCGAAATAATCCTACCAAACGGCAAGCCAATCGTGCCTTTCTTCGCTGGCGAAGAAGTGAATTGGAAAGTGAAGGGATAAGCATGCCGGAATGACAGTAATAATTCGCAGCTGAAAATTCTTAACTCGCGACTTTACCCCTCAACAACTTAAGTTAATTCTATTCCTGCCATCGGCCTTGGCACGGTAAAGTGCTGTGTCGGCTGCACATAACAGGGCTGTTCCCGTTCTGAACTGACCATCGACTTCAGCTGCTATACCCTGGCTCACGCTCACGGTGACACGTTCATCCAGGCCTAAGTCAGTATATTTAAGGCTATTGATCTCTAGCTGAATATACTCGGCCATCAGCTCAGCTTGCTTGGCATCAAACCCCGGTAGGATTAGCGCAAACTCCTAGCCGCCGTATCTTGCTGCGACACATTCATCCGATGGCAGTGAGTGAGCAATCACGTTGGCTATCCTCTGCAGGCAATGGTCCCCCCCTGAATATGGCCATACTTGTCGTTGAACAGCTTGAAATGATCGACATCTATGATCACCATACTGATTGGCTTTGCTGAAGCTGTACAAGCTTGCCACTGAGTTCGCAAGGAGGCACGAATACCCTTCGGTTCGCCAATTTGGTCAGGCAGTCTGTCGATGCCCATTGATAGAGCTGTTGGAATTCAGATTTATGCTTGGTCAGGTCTCGTATCACTATGGCAAAAATCGGCGAACCCAATGATAGATAACTGATTGAGAATTCCACATCCAAGCTGCCACCCTCCGCTAATATCAGCGATGCTTCGATGGGCGTATGATCAAGCTCTGACTGACAAGCTGCTCTTCCAGCATCTGCTGATAGCGCGTCCTTTGCGGCTCTCTTAAATACTCTTGCCAGGTTTTACCAATAATATCCCCCGGCTCCCCCAGCCCATCACTCGCTCCCAGCTTTCCAGCAGCCCCCGCCCCGCCAGCAGAAAGTAGCTCAATAGCCTTAGCGTTAATCATCTTAATTGTGCCTCTGGCATCAACCACCAGCACGGCTTCCATCAACTGCTGAACTAATAAATTGAGTACGCTACGATAACAATCATCGAATAAAATATCATCGTCTGGAATACTGAAAGGTGTTGGTATAAATACGGGGGCAGGTTCTGGCGATAAAGCCTGAACACCTGTTCGCACCCTAGCCAATGAAAACTCATCCAGAGGCATAGTCAATTGCTGAGCCATCTCGGAATTTTCCCTTTAAGTATTCGACCTGGCCTTTTTCATCATCGCGTCAAATTCATCAGCCGGAGATAAGCCTTTTTCAGCAATCGATACTTGCCTATTGTCTTCATAGGGCTTGGGAGGAAGTGTTAACATTAGAGTATCCTTAGCAGAATTTACTAACCTGACGCTTCAAATGCGTCTAACTGCTGGATACTCTACCTAATTATTCTTCTTGGAACCTTTCGGTAAGCTTCCATCTTAACGTATTGTTTTGCATGAGTAATTCAACAGCAATCAGGGGCTGCATTTAGCGGTCATCAGGAAAGTATAGAAAGTGATGCTGAATGTGACATAGGAATAACCGCGGAACACTCGCCCTTTAAAAAAAGAGCGAGTAAATATTGAGCCTTACCGCTGAGTTAATGGGTATCACTAACCTCCGTCTCTTTCTTCTGCTTTGTATTGTTCACACAGTCCTTTGCATCCTTCACATGTCCATTGGCATTGCCACAAATATCGGCATACCACTGCACCCTGACACCTCTTACCGCCGTATGTTGCGGACCGGCATGACCATTCCAGGTCGCCTCGAGTTGAGCCTTACTGATAGCATTAAAACCGCCAAAACCTTGCCCGCCGCCTCTGGCCGAGACATAAGTGCTGGTCAACGCAATTAACACAGCAACCAATAGATACCGTTTGTATATGAGACTGCTCATGAGAATCTTCATTATTGTATCCTTATAGATCATTGGCGCCAGAAGAGGACGCCCACTCTTCGAAGGTAGGGTATCGCCCGCCTCCTGCGCCCGCAGCCTAAATGGGGTAGGAGCACGCCCTATCACAGATAACCAGAGCACATTTGCCTCAAACATTGAGGCTTAGCCGTACTGATAGTTATAGTTATAATTATAGTGATAGTTAAATAGAAAGCCTGAGGGCTAGGTTTATTGCGCTTAGTTTCATTCCATTTGTAACAAAAAGAGTTAGCAGTAATGATGCACTTGTATGTTGAGCGCGGCTGGGCATAAGCAAGCGCTTGTTAGCCCGCCCCTTTATGTAAACATAAGGACAGTACAAGCACCTTTAGCGGCTATGATTTTTTCTCTGGGAGTCACATCAAATAGCAGTTTGATTAGTAAAAAGAAAGGCTAACTAAGGTAAAACACCTTAGTAGGGCTAAAAATTATTCAGAACCTCTATTGACGACCTGCGGATCAGGACTCACCAGTAACAAGTCACCCTCTTCGCTGGTGAAGATAAACTGGAATTTGCTTACTCCAAGATTATCGATATTGTTTTCTAAATAGATACTTTGGCCGTCATCACTGATGGTGACTCGCTCTATGTGTGCATCAAAAGGATTGGTAAAGCCATACGCAGGGCTTTCGGCATCACACAAAGGCAACGCTGGCGCTGTCAGCAACTGATCCGTATCACTGAGCACTAGCGCATCTGGATACTCAGCGATACTAGCTTGCAGGCCAAATAGTGAGAGTATTTGGTAATTCTGCACGGCTATCAGCTGGTTTATATCGGCCAAAACATAGGTTCTGCCCCTTATACACGATATAATCGCTGCAGAAGCTTAGCTAAAATCCAGCTTAATAAATACATACCTTTGAGAGTTAACAACATGGCAAGAACCGCTGCTGCACTGCACATATTAGTCAAACATAAAGAGCAAGCCGAAGACATCATCAAGCAATTGAAAAAAGGCGTTAAATTCGATGTGTTAGCCAAGAAACACTCGTCTTGTCCATCGGGTAAGAAAGGCGGCAGCTTAGGCGAGTTCAAGAAAGGTCAGATGGTGCCTCAGTTTGATAAGGTCTGTTTTACCGGTGAGTTAATCACCCCGCATTTAGTTAAAACAAAGTTTGGCTGGCATGTGATTAAGGTTCTTTACCGAACTTAAAGGACAGAGCGACCTTAGGTCTGCGAGTCCGTGACTTCGTCACTAGGAATACGCAACTCCGTTGCTTCGAAAAACGAGAACAAGCTTTTGCTCTTTCCTCGCAGCCAACGTGTTGGCGCTCTCGTAGTGAGCTTACGAACGTTCTCGAAGGGAACTTGTTCCCGTTCTCGTAGCGTAGCGATCTAACTTTATCTCGCCATCCCCAGTAGCAAGCGCAATAAAATCTCAGGCTTATCTAAGCTGGCATCATGACCGCAATCATCCAGGTAAATGACTTGGGTATGATAAAAATCGGATAAGGCTTGTCCACAACTTGGGTGAGCCAGTCGATCTCGATTGGCTACTATTACATTTACAGGGACATTTACAAGACCATGGTCAATAACTGGGGCATCAAACGAGGCGCATGCGGCTAGCTGCCGCAAACCATTGAATAGAGAAGTATGACCTTGCTGGCGATAATGACTCCAGTCTTGTATCAACTTAAAATCATCGCCCCGGCATTCACTGGTGAGCTGGATAACTGTCGCTTCTATTAAACTGACACCAGCAAGTTCTCCGTTAAGCCAGCGTCTGCCGGTCCCCCAGGCTGATTTGACCAAAGATCTTAGCTGAAAACGGCAATACCAAGGTGATAGATTGGCGGCGCTGCTGTTGATTAGCACCACTTGTTGCACTCGGTTTGGTTTATGTTTTGCCATTTCCAGCGCCAACATACCACCCATAGAAAGCCCTACCAGACAGACAGGATCGAGCACTTCCCTTGTTGCCCCCTCGCTTAACACCTCATCAATCTGCGCCCAGACATAGTCGGCATAGGCTGAGATACTCAAGGGACTGTTAATCTCAGCCAAGGTGCCATTGCCGGGCAGATCTGGCGTGATAACCCGGACGCCGGCCACCGCGAGCCGTTGAGAAAATCCATACCAGTGACGGCGGTCTCGCATCAAGCCCCTGAGTAGTACGAATGTCATCCCCTCTTTCGCTATGCCTGCGATCATGGCTAAGTACCTCCAGGTACAAAAAAGGGCGGCACATGGTGCCGCCCTTTTTTATCAGGTTAAACCGTTAAATTAAGACTCTGTCTCAGCCTCTGATTTTACAGGCTTACGCTTCTGGTGCGCTAAGATCAGTGCGATCAGAGAGATGGCGCCTACGGCGATACCCACAGGTTGACTGAGCGGCTGAGGCAAGCCCAGCCCTATGCCAGCAGTCATAATGTAAGACACGGTCACACTGGTTCCACCAATCGCAGGCAGACTCACGATCCAATGGAATGCGCCTCTGTCGAATAGATACTTAGTGGCGAGCCAGAGTACACTGGTCGACAGCAACATATTCGAGAAGGCAAAATAGCGCCAGATAAGCGTGAAATCGATCTTAGTCATAAAGTAGGCGATGACCAAAATAGGTACGGCAACCAAGAGACGATTGCGAACGTTCTGCGGGATATTGAAGGCATCGATGATGGTCAATCGCAGAGATCTAAACGCCGTATCCCCGGAAGTGATCGGGAAAATAGCCACAGCGATAATTGCCATTATGCCACCAGCGACACCAAGGTAAGTGGTCGCAACTTGGTTAACCACCATTCCCGGACCACCTAGATCCAGTATTGATTTAAGCTCCATGTAACCGCCCGGGAATGCTGCGATACCCGCCAGCGCCCATACACAAGCAACAATGCCTTCACACATCATGGCACCATAGTAGACAGGACGGACATATTTTTCATTGGTCAGACAACGGGCTATTATCGGCGCCTGGGTCGAGTGGAAACCACTGATGGCACCACAGGTAATGGTCACAAATAGCAGAGGCCAAACCGGCAATCCATCTGGATTAGGTTCCAACAAGTCATTGTTATAATGGCTATGATCGAAGTAGGCGAAGATGTCTCCCACCTCAGGTAGCTGAGGGGCACTGATCAATAAGGCCACACCGATAGACACAGTCATGACTATCATCAAGAGACCAAATATCGGGTAAAGCTTAGTGATGATCTTATCGATAGGCAGCATGGTTGCGAGGAAATAATAGGCCAAAATCACCAATACCCAGAAGGTGTTGTTAGCGAGAATAGTCCCTTTGAAGTAATCTAAGTTACTCAATAATCCCGCAGGGCTCATGATGAACACCACACCGACGAAGAACAGCAACATGGCGGTAAAAATAAGCATCACGCCTTTAGCGTACACATTGAAATAGCGGCCGGCTATCTCGGGAAGACTCTTACCATCTTCTTTGATGCTGAGCACACCGGAGAAATAATCATGGACTGCGCCGCCGAGGATGTTACCTAAAACGATCCACACCAGAGCAATTGGACCATAGATGGCACCTAAGATGGGGCCGAAAATCGGGCCGACACCGGCAATATTGAGAAACTGAATTAAGAAGGCTTTCACCGGATGGACTTCGACATAATCGACTCCATCGGCAAAGCGAGCTTGAGGGGTCTTCACATTCTTGTCGATTCCCGCCTGACGTTCTACAAACGGACTGTAGAACTTATAAGCGAGTACCAACAAGGTAATGCAAATAATAAATATAAGCATTTTTTATCATCCATACTTTTATAGGGTACATTTACGGTTAAGAGTGTCTGCCAGTTGAGACATCAGGTCAAGTAACAACATGTTATACCAAGGTCTAACATGATCAGCCTCAAAGCTTGATGTAGCGTGGTGGGAGGACTCGGACATAAAATTGGCGCGGCCCATACCGTCCTTTAACTTACTTTTTTATATCTACTTGCTGCCTTTATACTAGCTTACGACCCCAGTATTTACGGATTGTTCATCGTTCCCTATGTTAATTAAATTCACCAGGGACTCAATATTCTTAATGTCGTTAAGCGCGATACTTAGAGTCATAAGATGCTGTAACCTTGCTTCAATTTCCAGAGAAAAAGAGGCTTAGCTAACATTCAAAACAGAGAATTGAATCTCACAAGGAGCAGATAGATGAGATGACCCGCTGCGGATTATAAAGCCAGATGGTCAGCATTGACCAATTGCGCCTTTAGCGCTTCATTAGACTTTTCTAGCAGGGTGTTATCGGCTTGCATATCGTCTAACTCAGCTTGAAGGCTTAAGAACTTGCTAATGGTTGAGTTTTTCTCTTTTATCGCCCTCTCTTCTCTCTCTTTAGAGGTTACCAACTTAGTTTTAAGTTCGCTAATCATGGTCATCAGTCTTTTTATATCTTCAGTTTTAGCTAAGCCTTGATCGCTACCGACATAAGTCTCTGTCGGTTTGCCCTCTTCCATCAAGGCATCGGCTTTTTGCTTCAGAAAATGATAGCCAAGCCGCAACCCGAAGAAGAGGCAAGTGAGAAAGAACACCAGGATATAATGATTATCAGCAACGGAAGCTAGCGCGGCATTGCCTCTTGCCAAAAGGTCACCGCCGCGAGTGAAGAAAGTGGTGATTAATTGGTTGTGCCAGAATAACCAGATCAAGACATAGGTGAGCAAGAATCTAGGGGCGATTTTTTGATTCTCATTAAAAATCAACACTGATTTTATTATTTTGGTAGACATAAAAATTCCTTTTTTTGAATAATGCCAGCTTTGCCCTCCGCTTTCAACAATACTTAATTAACAATTGTTTGCAAGACCTTACTTAGTTCAATTTTAAATCAATGGACATAAAAACAGCTAAAATAAGCACAAGCTCATATAGTATGAAATCTAGATAAAATCCCAAAAGGAAATGGCATGCAACTCTATATCGGCAATAAAAATTACTCTAGTTGGTCACTACGTGCTTGGTTGATGGCGATGTCACAGTCTGGGACTCATTAGCCATCTGTGAATATCTCAATGATACCTATCTGGCGGGGGATGCATGGCCCAGCGAGCCTAAGCAAAAAGCCAAGGCCCGTTCGATAGCCAATGAAATGCATTCTGGCTTTAACGCTCTGCGTAATGAGCTGCCGATGAATATTCGAGCCACACGTTGTCTTCAGCTCAGTGACGCGACAAAAAAAGACATTAAACGTATCGATGAAATTTGGTCACAACAGATGCATGAATATGATACTGCCGATACCGGTGGCTGGTTGTTCGGCACCTGGTCAATCGCCGACATGATGTTCGCCCCGGTAGTCATGCGTTTTCGTACCTACGGCATCATAGTCTCTGATGCCTCACGCCGATATATGGCCCATGTAACTGAGTGCCCAACAATGCAGCGCTGGATAGCCGACGCCTTAAAGGAAACTGATATTGTCGATGCCGATGAAGCGGGCGTTGAGCTTTGATTTATACCTATTTAAACAAATAAGCTAAACGATGAATGAGGCCCTACATCCCTCCCGAACCTGAACTCGTATTAATAGCACCACACTCAAATACCAGTTCCATTTCGACCAGTTCACTCTTTTCTTGGAGGCTGGCATGGGTGGCACCAATTCTATGCCGTTACTGGTAAAAATGAGTCAAGATTATCTATTGAGGTATTAGCGATTGAAATAAGTCCTATCCGAGTAGTCGTAAAGCCATTGAGGTCGATAGACCACCAGCAAGGTGACAGCCATGCCGTTGAGTAATGCTTCAGGGAAGCCAAGCAAGGGGATCAGTAAGAGGTAGTTATCACTGAGAAAAGCCCAGTCATAATCTGTAGTCAGCCAGAGCCAGGTTGCCCAAGATAAGATATGAAACACGATCGACAAGAAGGCGTTGATGAATGCGCCGCAGAAGATGTAAACCAGAAAGTGATGGGGAAGATATTTAAATACCTGACTATAAACCACAAAACATAAGAACAAAGGCAAAGCGATAGCCAGCAGGCCATAAATGCCAAATTCGAACGGCTGCTTGAGTATGAAGGTGGAAAAAAATATCACCGGCAAGATCGCGATCACAGTCGCCATGCGCCAGCCGTACATCAACATCAGCACCACTAACCCAAGAAAATGCACATGTATGCCTTGGACTAAACTAGCATTGATAAGCCATAAACTATTAAGGGCAATAGCGGCGATCAATACCTGTGTTTGCTTCTGCTTATCTTTTATTAGGGCGATGAGTTCATCTGTGGGCCAGATAAGCCAAAGCCAGAACAGTAACCCAGCTATCGACAATCATGGCCCCTGGCTATAACTCCAGTCAATCTCGCTAATTCGTTGTATTAAAAAGTCCTTCATTGACATGCCCACCCTTAATTTCTATAAGTATAAGAAGTCAATTATCAAGCGACATAGGGTTTTTTTGATGATGTATTTCACCGAGCACAAGCTTAACAAGGAAGAGGTCACGACTAACCTTAGGTTACTTACCCCAAGGATTGGCAGAGTCTTGAGAAGGTTCAGGTCTATCCGCTTTAGACCGCCTATTTTGCGCGTAGCCTTCTTGAGCCCTTGGCTTATCCTTGCCATAGCGAGGACGCCCCTGCCCTTCGTTACGCTTCATATCCTCATAATCTGCAGTCGCCTTGGCGCGCATTTCGGCAATAAGCTCGACGGTTAATTCTTCTGGCTTACGGGGCACGATACCATCGGCAAAACCACGCTCACGTGGCTTGAGCTCGAATTGAGCTGAGCTTCCCTTAGGCATACGCTTGAAGCGATAAAGATAGAAGCTCTCTACCCGCTCCCTCGCCCACTCAGTCTTCTTAAGAAACTTAAGGCATGCCGCCATATTCGGATTAATATTGAAACACTCTAAACGCAGGGAGGCGTATAAAATCTTCCAATCGTAAAACGCCACCAACTCGGTGAGCATAGTTTCTAAGCCTAAGCCATGTAATGGGTTGTTCTGTTGCTGTTCAATCATGGGTATCCAACTTACGCAATTTGGGTGTCTAGGCTCTAACGACTCACTCTACATTTCACTCAGAGCGGCCGATATTGATATCAAGAGCCTTTCAATAGCCTAATAATAACAAGAAACTCAGTCAGACACGTATAACTAAGTGATTTTTGTCATTTCGTTAACAGTAAACTTATCGACACAAGCTTCAGTTGCCGCCATGTAATCGGCTAAATGTTGGTTGCCCATATGCCTGTCTCTTAGTCACATCTCATAGCACCTTACCTGCAGCCAACATTTCTTTAGCTAAACGATAGCCTGAAACTTGTGCCTGCAATGTGTCCCAGCCTTCCCAAATAGTCCCCCAACTCGCCATACCTGTTCTTTTGCTGTCAGTAAAACCACCTAACTTAGCTAATGATTTGTAAGCCCATTTCATATCTGGAGCGGTTTTTCCGTCATGACCTTTAATTTTGTAATGTTGCAGCAATACCATCCATTCATCTGTTTCTAATACGCTGTCACAACACTGATTTTCTATGCTTGTTGCTTCATCGCTAAGCCCTTTCTTTCTGAGGTAGAGGGCTAAGGTCATGACTTCTCGCAGTTGCAGTAATCTCACACCAATAAAGGCCAAAATGGAAACGGCGCGTTCTAAATTTTGTGGCTCCGTCATTCGCTGCCGCTCAGCACGGCGAATATCACCTGATTTAGCATGTTGAAAGTGAGATTTAGCCCATTCTTCTGCATTGAAAATTGACATTGTTAAAGACTTTAAGTTATTGAATTTTATGATCAGATCCTGGTGATTCAATAAAGTTCAATTTTCTCAATATTTGTGTAGAAGAGTCAGGTGTTGTTCACTCCGACAGCGAAGTTATTTTCCTTTATTCTTTTTATGTTTGTACCAGTCTTTTTTACTCTTACCACGACTTGAAGCCCAATCTAAAATTTCAGGATAATCATGCGATAAATCCACTCTCTCTTTTGGATGTTCCCATATTTGCGGAATGATCATCGCCCAAGGTAAATTACCTTCTGTTTGATAATACTTATCCCTGCTTTTATCTGTATCATCTTGACCCGTACCAAATTGTCTTTTCGATGCATACTTGGTGGGTCGATAACCGGGGAAATGCACCTCAATAACTTCACCATTATCCAGTTTTCGTGAAATAAACGTATTATAAGGTGCCGAACCAAATATATTCTCATCCACTGGATTTTTTAAGTTGATGGTAACAATAAACATGGCACCTATGACTTTAGGACTATTCGGTTCCGTATTAGCAAATTGAAAACCGTTTGGTGCCGGTAAAGCATCTTCAATATCATCGATAATAACAAACATCGTCTGATTACCATCTGCAATCGGCGTTAATGGTACAGCATTAGAAGCTAGCCCCATGGTTGCGGATGCTATATTAGTAATCGGGGTATTAATACTTATCTTAAGTGCATTTTTATATGAGGCTCCCCTCGCGACGGGTTGAAGTTTAAGGATTATTTTACTTATCTGTCCATCAACTTTTGTCTCTATCGAATTATAATTAATCACCACATCATTAAAATCATAATCACCTTTACTGGGCCAATAATCTTCAAAAGCCATGGTCCCCATCTGATTTTCCGCGGGGGAGTAAGCAGTACTCGTGACTAAAGGTACAGGTACATCGGCTACTTCTAACGGAGAGGTATTATAAAGATTAACCTCCAGACCATCACTAAAACTATCGTTATCACTATCAGCATTGAGTGGGTCTGTAAGATGAAGATTAATTTCCTCATTATCGGTCAAACCATCACCATCGGTATCCGCCAGTGTCGGGTCTGTTGCTAACTCATTCACTTCGACTGCATCAGATAAGCCATCACCATCGGTATCAATTAATCCCGGATCGGTATTAAGGATGTTCACTTCATAGTCATCTGAAAACCCATCCCCATCCGTATCTAATAAAGTCGGGTCTGAATTATAAAATATAATTTCCTCTAAATCGGTCAGCGTATCTTGATCTGTATCACTTAAAAGCGGATTAGAGCCGTAAATAATCACCTCTTCATAATCAGTTAAGCCATCATTATCTGTGTCTGGATCTGTCGGAGATGTATGTAAAATATCAGTTTCATCACTATTAGATAATCCATCTCCATCAAGATCATCTGGATTTACAATCGCTTCCTCTATGGGGTTATCCAATGTTGCTAAGGTATTTTCTAAATCTATTTCGGCTTGTGTCTGCTGTGTTTGCACATTCAATGCGTAAACATATACATCACCAGATAAACTTTTTTTGATCTTTTTATTATGTGCGCCAACGCTAACATAGCTTGCAGAAACAGCCACAGCATGGCCAAAATTATCCTGAGACGCACCGTCTGCGGCGATAAATGAAAATGTCTCCAGCCAAATATCACCAACAAGAGTGAACAGAACAACGGCGCCTGATGATGAATTCATATTTTCAGCGCCAATCACTATATGTTCGCCAACAATCGCTACCGAATGACCAAATTGATCGCCAGAAACCCCAGTACTGGCAGTCAACTTGGCTTGATTGGTCCATACATCATCTTTGCGTTTATATACGTAAACGGCCCCCTTTTTTGTCTCATTATTTCCATGAGGGTCATTTTCCATCCTGGCACCAATAACCGCATAATCTTTAGAAATAGCGACAGAGAAGGCGTAATCGGCAGCACGAGTCACTAAGCCACCTTTTAGTGCGGCTTGTTTAGTCCAAGTATCATCAAAATCATCATATTTATAAATATAAGCAGAACCTTCTTTAGTCTTACCTGACTCTCCATCGCCAATGATCAAATAGCCTTCAAATATACTGACTGCGGCGCCAAATTGTTTACTCTTGAACTCTGAGTCTGGAGTGATCGTGGTATTTAAGACCCAATTAGACCCAGTACGTTTGTAAACATAAACAGCACCATCGTCATTCGCGCCTCCTGGCGAAGCAATTACCGCAAGATCGCCCGATATACTGACTGACTGCCCGAAAAAATTATTACTCGCTGTCCCAGGTTTCGTCATTTCTCCCTGCAGACTCCAGTTACCATTTTGGTAATTAAAGATATAAGCTGCGCCACTTTGCCCGCCTTGAAGCTTGGCACTGATAATGACACTCCGATCTGAAATCGCCACGGCACTACCAAACTGTTTAATTGCTGTCAGAGTACCTGAGATAGGGTCTAGACATGTCGTCATTGCCCAAGTGGATTGATTTCGCAAAAAAATACATGCTTCACCCTGATCACTTTGTTTTCCCGGCGTTCCAACAATGACAAAAGAATCAGTAACAGCCACTGAAGTGCCAAAATTAGCAAATGATTTATTGGCATCATTAGCAAGCTGGCTCTGCAGCGTAGGCTCAGCATTTAGAGAGAGATGCCATAAGCCCGCCATTAACAATAAGATAAATAAAGACACGTCTGAATATTTTTTTATATTAATCATAATCGTTTACTCAACTAGATAATGAATATTATTTGTTTTATCTATAGGTAGTTCAAGCTCTGCATAACTATCGCCATTAATAACGACTACCATTGATTCTATATAACTGGCTACAGGCAGCGAACTGGTATATTTCATCGCATTGTAAATCTCAGCTTTTTCTAACAGATTGATCGGCGCATGAGTATCTGGATCAGTTGCTGAATAAACTGAAATTTCCGTAAACCCTTGCATCTGACTGAAAGAAATATTAATATTCACCGTTCTCTGCATATCAAACGTAAAGCCATCCTCAATTAAAACCTCATCAAAAGATGGTCCTAACACAGGCTCAGGTTCAGTGTGTACCTCTACATCTGGTTCAGTATCTTCCTCTCCATCTGAGTTAGAACACCCCATAAAGAGCATCATAAACAACACTGCATAACAGCATATTATTAATCGACTTATATTACCCATTGCTCGATATCCTTTTAGCAAATTTGAGTTGATACTCGGTAAGCACAGCGTTTATAGCTTCACGAAAACCAATCTTAAATTCTAAATAGCAATGTTTAAGCCAACTGGAAAACATGAATGAATAAGATGTTAAGATAAAACAAATAAGAACTAGAAGTCACTGTTGGCTAAAGATAAAAGTGGCTAATTTCAATGTTGAATGATGATAAGTTCAGTTTATAAGCGCTCTCAAGAAATGATGAAGAGTGTAATTTGCAATGCATATAGCAAAGTACATATTACAATATTTCATAATGCAAATACTGTTACTTCCGCACCACACTAGGGACGAGTGACGGGGCTAGCGAGGATACACAAATTATGAGGGCGCAGGTTATTTCGCCCCAATTCGAAGCACTAAAATCTCCGTTTCTATCACGCTAACTCAACATTATTTACGCCTCATGAGCTCCAGATGAGCAGCTGTTAATAGGCCAGCCATTCATATCTCTATAGCGAGTTAGCTAGAGGTTGATTTATCACTGTTCTCGATAGAGAATAGCACTTAGTTAGACTAGTTTATTCAGTAGCATAAAATTGGAGTTCTTATTAGATGATGACAAAATGGGCGACACGTTTTCTACAGATGGCAGAGCTCGTTGCATCTTGGAGTAAAGACCCCTCCACTCAAGTTGGGGCGGTGATCACCGAAGATAACCGGATTGTCTCTTTAGGGTTCAACGGCTATCCTCACGGGATCTCCGATAGTGCCGAAACCGATAACCGTGAGATGAAGCTGCTAAAAACCCTACACGCAGAAGAGAATGCCATTCTCTATGCTAAGCGTGATCTCAGCGGCTGCGAGATCTGGGTTACCCACTTCCCCTGCCCTAACTGCGCTGCAAAGATAATCCAAACGGGTTTGAGCACAGTGCATAGCCCACAACCAAGCGAAGATTTCCTGTCTCGCTGGGGAGAGAAAATTAAAATAAGCCAAGATATGCTCGACCAAGCCGGCGTTAAAGTCGATTGGATGCAGCTAGAGCCGTCAGAGGCTGTTTGATAAAGAGCCCTCAGCGTCTATTTGATAAAGAGACCTCAGCGTCTATTTGATAAAGAGACCTCAGCGTCGGTTTTAAGGCATGGGATCAAAGTGTGTCCCATCTATCTATTGCGCTATTTACTGTGAGTGGCTTGATTTACAATCATATAAGACGGATCTTTTTATTAATTCAGCAATGTGTGAGATTAATCTTAGATTTAAATTACACATCCATTAGAATACTCTCATTGAAATAAATCTAATGGAGCTGAATGGATATGGCGAACAAAATTATAGAAGTAAATACTCGAATGGGAGAGGGCTGGAGAATTAGCGCACAGATCCGAGAGCACCTACTGGTGATTGATCAGCCTACCGCTGGAAATGAAGGAGCTAATCCACTGGAAACCTTTATATTCTCACTGGCCGGATGTATCTCGAGCATAGCTAAAATGGTTGCTAGAGAGCAAAAAATTGATCTTCATAAGTTTGATCTTTCGATGAAAGCACAGCTTAATACCGCAGGATTACAAGGGAAGTCTTCAGATGACCCCGTTGGTTTTAAAGTGATAGATATCATCGCCGTTATGGATGCAACGATTGATGATATTCAACTTAACCAAGAGCAAAAAAGTGCTTTTTTAGACACTGTTTGTCACCGCTGCCCTGTTCACGATAATTTACTTAAACCAACATTGGTAACCCACAGTGCAGCATAGCCATAAGCTCATGAAGTCATGAACTAGAAGCATGGATTTGTGATTCCATTTACAATCAGACAGCTGTCCTCCTTGCCCTACTCTTTATTCGAGAATGGAATATTAATCCAAACGGAGTTTGGAAAGGTCTGCGCGACTAAAGCCGCTCCTACATCAAACAAGCTCCTGTTCCAGTCAGCCCAATCCCCATATTGAGCCAGCTTATATCAATATGCGTTGCCGCTCTACCGACAAGAAAGCTTATTTAAACAGCATCATAGAAACCGCCAAAGCGAATGGACTAACACAGTTCGATTACATCGAACATTGCCTAGAACAACTATCTCACCCAAACTGCGATCTCAACAGCCTCTTACCCTGGCACGTCAAACTTAACTAGACGTAGATCACCGGGCGCTAATGATCAGAGTAGCTTTGAATAAGTAAAGCTAGAAAAATAACGCTGCGATCCATAATATTTTACGGTATTTGGCGGGTATCACTGAACTCATAACACGCTTATTTTTAATGATAAAATGTTGTTATACCACGTAAAAACAACGCCAGTCAGAAGCCTGACTGGCATTATTTTAGCCGGCATTTTAAACACTAGACGTCTAACACTGGGGTAGCCTAGCGCTTCAACATGACGCACAGTTAAATGCCGCCCATAACCTTAAAAAGTCCGATTGTATTGCAATCCGATCAACATGGCGTTGGCATGACTCACGGCATTAATCTTGGTGGCCAGGTAGGTGCCGTTGGCAATGTCTATCGGCAGCATAGGTTTCGATTCGACCACACTCACATCCTCGCCTAATACATAGGTAAAACCAAAATCCATATTGGAGTTTGATGTTAACTGGTAAGTGAAGCCGGTGGAGAAGAACTGTCGATCTGAGTCCGGCACCGAAATAGAGGTGAGTTTATCTTGCGCGCTGGTATCGTATAGATATCCCGCCCTAAGTGTCCAGGCGTTGTTCAGGTAGTACGTCGCGCCGATAGCGTAATGCCAGCCATCTTGCCACTCATAAGGATTAATGGTGCCGCTGGTCTCGGCATCCAGACTATCAAACACGCTCCAACCTATCCATTGGATACTGTAATGCAGCGCGATCTTGCTATTTTCGAGGTGATGGAAACCGGAAAATTCAACCATATCCGGCAGGGGGATCAATACGGTATCGTCTATGGGGCCGGATTCGGCTAAATAGCCAGCGAAGTCGACCTCCCCCTCGGTCTCCATTTCTGGACTGTAATGGTAGGACAAACCGAAGCGGTTGTTATCATCGAGCTCATACACGGCCCCCAGATTAAACCCCAGTCCCCACCCAGTGGCATCTATCGTCAATAGCTTAGCGCCTGTAGGCTGTAGGCTTCTGTTGAGCTTGCCTGTACTGGCAATGATATCCAGCCCAGCACCTATGCTGAAATGCTCGCTCATTCGATAAGAAGCGGATAAACCTAGGTTGTAACTCTCAACGTTACTCAGGCCACCGTACTCACTGGCAATGTAATCATCACTGTATTGAGTTTTGGTACCGAAGTTTGTATACGCGCTAATGCCCCAGGCGAATTTGTCATTAATAGGCACGATAAGGTAAATATTGGGCGCGATAGCGTTGCCACCGGCATCATCATAATTTGCAGATCGAACAGACGTTTTGACAAGCGCCCCCTGGCTATGAACCTCGCGGGTATAAAGTGCATCCTTGACTTCGACCATCGAAGTGATACTGACGATTCCCGCCGACAACGCGGTCTCATTAAACAGCGCCATGGTGGCGGAATTTCGCGCCATAGAGGAAGCGTTATCGGCAATCACCGCGTCCCCGGCAAATGCGCGTCCTAGGCCAGCACTCGATTGCACATTTAGCTGAAAGCCAGCACAGTATGCCTGTTGTGGTAATAATAGCGTTGCGCCAATAATGATTGTTTTTTTCCACCGACTCACCTTTCTCATAGATTAGTACCCTTTGACTCCTGCCCTTTCCGAGCTTATTTAACTTGGTTTATTGAACTTGATTTATCTAATTCGCTTGGTCAAATATGACTTAATGCACTTGGCATATTGAACCCGACCTAACAGAGCAAACCCTGCAATATAGGTTGGCACCCAAATTAGAGTAAAAACACCAGGCTGATAGTATGCGAATATCGGGTACATTAATGAAATTAAGGTCGTGTTTTGGGCTGAAAAGTAAGGAATTAAGTGGAGCAAGAGCAAGTTTTTAGTAAAATATATCTATTTTGTGATTTAGAACATCCTCTACCAAGCTTTAAGTTACCTCAACTCAGTTTGGTTCAGGATAACGATTATGACTTGAGCTCGACGCACATGATTGTTAGGGCGATAGCGATGCAGAAACGACTCCGTTCTATCACATTATAAATCGTTGCGTCAGAAGAGATTTTCTATGTAAAACATATAAGTTAACAGGTAAAGCGATGAGCATAAATGCAGCTGGGTTGTCGATAAAGTTCAAGCTTGCTCTGCTATTTTTTGTATTGATGTGTGTGCCTATGCGGTGATGAATAACCGCCACTTTCATCTAGTGTACCGAGTGTGGCTGGCACCATTAATTTTGCTCAATACCCCTAATTAGATATTATTAGGTGACCTAGCTCGCAATAAATACAATTAAGCTGATTATCTATTGAGCACCAGCTAGTTTCCATGTCATATTAATTGGGTGGTTCACTATTTAAATTTCATATTACATTCTTATTTACCCTTAAAATAAATCATGGTAAAAAACGTATCTTTAATTAATGTCTAGTCTGACTAGCACAAATGGCAATTTTAGTTTACTTCACTAAATAAGCAAATCATTAAACGGTCTGAAGATACCGTTCTAAATCATGAAATAAAATTGTGCGTTTATTACAGTGCTACAATTTATTTCTTCAATTGTAATTCCTGAGCTACAAGATGAATATTTCTATTGTCTAAAATATGGGGATTGATAGCAAGATTATTTTATTAAGTAAAAATAATATTTTAAAAGCCACGTAATTAAACACTTACTAAATAAAGGAAAGATATCAACATGAGTGGCAATATCATAAAAGTTTCAAGAAACACGGAAAATGCACCAAAGAGTTCTGTATCGACACAAACGGTCGCTTTTTCTCATTACAATAATATTTCGGCTCAATTACCCGTAGACCCTAAAACGGGTGAGATTGTCGTTGGAGATGTAAAAGTTCAGGCAAAGCAGTGCTTAGCAAATATTAAAGCCATTGTAGAAAGCATCGACCACGTTATGGACGATGTTGTTAAAATCAATATATTCGTTAAGAATATCTCCGATATTGACGTGATAGACGAAATTTATGCATCATTCTTCCAAGGCGCTCTGCCTACACGGACGACAGTCGCAGTTGCAGCCTTACCCTTGAGTGACGCCTTAGTGCAAATGGATGCGCTTATTACAAACGGTGAAGGTACAGCTCCACAAGATCCTTGCGAACTCATCAAAATTTCAAGAAACACGAAAAATGCACCAAAGGGTCTACACTCACAAACTGCCGCTTTTTCTCATTACAATAACCTTTCTTCTCAATTGCCTATCGATCCAAAAACTGGCGAAGTGGTAACTGGTGGTGTGAAAGAACAGACTGAACAGTGCTTAAATAACATTAAAGCAATTTTAGAAAGTATCGACCATGTGATGGACGATGTTGTTAAAACAACTATCTTCCTTAAAGACATCTCGGATGCTGAAGCTGTAAACGACGTTTGTGCTACATTTTTCCCAAGCTATGTTCCAACACGAACAGTGGTTAATGCTGCCGCTTTACCTATGGGTGCTTTGGTACAGATTGATACTGCGGTGTCGCACGGTGATGGCACGCCTCCACAACTGCCTGAAGACACTCGCCTACTCGTTTTAGAAGCAAACAATACTGAAAATGCACCAAAATCAGCATATGCACACATTGTCGCTTTTTCTCATTACAGTCATATTTCAGGTCAATTACCTGTAGACCCAAAAACTAATGAAATTGTTGCTGGTGGTTTAAAAGCGCAGGCTGAACAATGCCTAAACAATATCAAGGAAATTATTGAAAGTGTCGACCACGTTATGGACGATATAGTTAAAATAAATATCCAAGTTAAAAATATTGCAGATATAGATGTTGTAAACGAAGTTTATACCACATTCTTTAAAGGCGATCTCCCAGCAAGAACAGTAGTTGGTGTATCCGCTATCCCTATGGATGCTTTGGTACAAATTGATGCCGTTGCTTCTAACTGTGAAGGTACACCGCCACAGGCGTAATAGACACCTGTCTACAAGGCGTTAAGTCGGGACATCCATAGCGTCGAGCTGCGCTTCTACTTTGAACAAGGGCTTTGGATGTCCATTCTTACTTATTAAAACCAACCAATTGACTCCATATTAATCAAAAATATATCTAACTAATGCCATGTTAATGCGGGCCTCTAGCACTTTTGTTTTGCCATGCGATAAATAGGTACTTGAGTTACTATCAGTTCTGCGCTCGATGTGCCAGATACACAAAGCTGGCTGAGCACTACGGTGTCGCGGTTGTCCCTGCCAGACCATATAAACCGAAAGATAAAGCCAAGGCTGAGGTGGGCGTACAAATCATTGAACGCTGGATATTAGCTCGGTTGCGTCATTACACGTTCTTCTCATTGGCAGAGCTTAATCTATGCATAGCATCATCAATGGAGTCACGGCAGATTAAAGAACTGGGCTAAAGATATCGGACCCAATGTATTATGTTGGTTCGCCGATCAACTTGACCTAAAAACTCATCCAGAACTCTCCTATCACGTGTATTTAAGGTTACTCAACTTAATAAAATCCTACCCGAGTAATCGTATAAATGATGCGTGTGCCATTGCCAATGAGCGATCACTGGTCAAGATAAAAAACATCAAATCGTTCTTGCTTAGTAACCAAGACAAGTTACCGCGAGAGAAGCATGGTGTTGTCTCACCGCTGTTGAGTGAACCATTTGTATCAGCAGATGACCCTAGGACTCTGAATGAAGTAGCGGAAGTGGTTTATACGCTGTGGCCAAACGGCAACGAGGGCTGGAAAGAAGTTAGACAGTACTCTTTCGTGATCAATAAGCTCTCCGCACTATAGTGGTATCTAACCTTGATAAAGGGGTCGAGCGAATTAGAGACTTCGAATAAACTAAATTAAAACCCCATGAATTTGAGTCGGTATTCTACACTCTAGTTCGGTCCAGAAACGTATTCTTAGTCAGGAAAATTCAAATCGAAGCAGCTACTTTCTCGAAATCATAGTCAGTGTGAACGCGGCTGCGAGCTTCCGGCTATAGATACCAATGAAGATAAGGTATTCAGCAAACCAAGCAAACACCAAACCAGTCCAATGAACCCACTCTAAAAGGATATTTGAAACTTGTTATCAGACAAGTTAAGCCTATTTGTTATCCGACAAGTTCTACGTTTCTGTTATCAACTGCAAACTAGCAAACTCCCGATAAAGCTCACTGCTCTTCATCAATTCTTGATGGGTGCCGCTCGCCACTAACCGGCCCTTCTCCATCACCAGAATACGATCGGCATTGAGCACAGTCGCTAATCTATGGGCAATGATCAAGGTGGTCTTACCCACCATTAAGCTATCCAACGCCTGTTTAACCTTGTGCTCACTGATGGCATCGAGCGCACTGGTGGCTTCATCGAGTAAGAGTATCGGCCTGTCGGCCAAGATAGCCCTGGCGATGGCGATTCTCTGTTTCTGACCGCCGGATAACCTCACTCCACGCTCCCCCAGATAAGTGTGGTAACCATCCCTAAACTCAGAGATAAACTCATGGGCGCGAGCGGCCTCACAGGCTTTAAATACCTCCTCCTCGCTGGCATCTAACCTACCGTAGCGCACGTTTTCTAGCACACTGGTAGCGAAGATAACCGACTCCTGAGGCACCAGGGCGTACTGTTGGCGTAGCGTCTGCGGCTTAAGTTGAGCGATATCGATACCGTCTAGCTCTATGGTGCCGGCATTTAAACAGTAGAAACGTTGTAACAGCTCAAACAAGGTGCTCTTGCCCGCACCACTGGCACCGACCAGGGCGACCCTCTCACCCGCCTGGATATGAATATCCAGGCCTCTGATCACCTCTGTATCGATAGAGGGTGCTGACGTGCCAGAAGCATCTGTCTTCTCTGTTTGCTTAAGCTGAGAGTCCTGAATATCTTGATAACTGAAACGCACCCCAGTGAGCTTTATCTCACCTCTGACCTTTGCCGGAAGCTCGGTCGGATTATTTACGGTGGGAATATCTATGGGAGCCTCGATAAGCTCAATCAAGCGCTCGGAAGCACCGGCGGCCCTCTGTATATCACCTATCACTTCACTGATGGTGGCGACTGAGCCTGCGACCATCACGGCATAGAACATAAATGCCGACAACTCACCGCCCGTCATGCCACCGGACATCACATCATGAGCACCGACCCAAGTCACTAGGGCGATAGCAAAAATACTGAGGAACATCACCAGGGCAATGAGAATCGAGCGATACCAGATACGGCCCCTTGCCGCATCCATAACGGCTTCAACTCTGTTGCTGAACAAGGCCCTGTCCTGATCTTCATGTGAATAGGCCTGCACCGTATGGATCTCGTGTAGCGTTTCGTCGACATAGGCACCCAGATCGCCGACTCTGTCCTGGCTCTTGCGGGATAACTCTCTGACCTTACGGCCGAAGAAGAAGATAGGAACCAATACCATAGGCACAGCCAACAAGACTAGGCCCGTCATCTTGATGCTGGTGAACCCCATCATGATTATGCCACCAATCACAGTCACGCTGGCACGCAGCGCCATGGAGAGACTGGAGCCCACGACAGACTGAAGCAGCGTCGTATCGGCGGTAAAACGAGAGATCACCTCTCCCGTGCGCAGCTTGGCATAGAAGCCCGGCGATAACTTGAGCAGGTGGTCATACACTTTTAGACGAATATCGGCGCTGACCCGCTCTCCAAGCCAGGTCATCAAATAGAAGCGGCAGAAGATGGCTGAGCTGCTTAAGGCTGTGATGCCTATCACCAGCATGATGATCTCGTTGAGGCGATTGCCATTTTCCTGTAAGAAGCCTTCGTCCACCATAAGACGAACACCTTGGCCTAAAGACAGCCAAGCCAGAGAGCCGATAAACAAGAAGACGATGGCCGCGATAACTCTGGTCTTATAGGGTTTGAGAAAACCCGCGATCCAGGGCAGCACGGACTTTCGGTGAGCATGGGGCTGGGGACTCTGTGGCGCCGAGGCTGATGTAACCGGTTTGTTCGCCTCAGTATTCATGGCCGAGGCTGAAGAAGCATCTTGACTCAAGGGGCATCCTTAATGGAGAAGTAGTCTTAATGGAGAAGCAATAACGAAAGATTAACGTCTTTTATTCACTTAATAAATCAGAATAACAAAACTCGCGTTAAAACGCGGGCTTTGTTTGTATCAGGAGGTATTTAGTCAAACTGATGCTCACTAATGCAGGCAAGGCCGTTAGGACAAACTAGGCAGGCTCGACAATCTCAGCTTCGGCTCTGGTTTCAACACTGGCTTCACTTGTGGGAGCGCCGCCATGATGGCCGTCGCGCTTCCAATCCACATCCAGCAGTTCAGAGCCCGTTAGGCTAAATGCCTGGCCGAAGCCTTTCACATAGAGGCCATGATGAGGTGTCAGCTTAAACAGGTTAAAATCTTTCAATACCGATAGATTGTCTATCATCTCACCGAAACGAGCCGACAGAGCCGCAACCCCTTTGGTAAATACCTCTGTCTCTCTGTCTACGATACTCGCATGAGCATCGAAGGTCAGGCGTTTACGGGCGAAGATGGTTTTCGCTTGCGACTCATCTTCAACCAGCATGACTGAGACTTCGGATGACTCTTTCAGGTTAGTGCCATGTCTCGCAAGATCGCTGACTAAGATATAAAAGCCATCATCGGCGAGTGCGAATGGGGCGTAACTGGCATTAGGCACACCCGATGCACTTTTAGTGGCCAGCTGTAATGAACTGCGACTCGCCTTAAACTCTTCGATTTCAGGCAGTAGTTTTTCGCGTAATCTCTGCTCTTTAACCTGTGAGATTTTTTCTGCTGACACTTTTTTTTCTTCTGACGCTCTTGATTTTGACATAATGATTCTCTCTACACTCTGTATGTTAAGGCCAATATCAAACAGCAGCTAGCTGCTTCAAGGCTTTGAATCGACTGACCTGATCAGGGATCAGTACTCGTTTCTTGTCTCTGCCCAGATAAATCTTGAATACCACTTCGCCCTTGGCGCCGAAGAAGTTGATTGCATGACTCTCCTGGCCTCTGAACGGTCGGCTAAGTAGTGCTATAGCACTGATATCATCCAGCTTGAGGTGACCATGCAGGCCATCGCCCTTAGTGATCAGGTTGTAATAACCGTGGGCATACTTTCCCTTAGGAAAAGCACCTTTAAACTCGAAGATACTGCCCGAGACCGAGATTATGGTGGTCATCGGCCCCCAAGTCGGCAGCTCTTCCAATAAACTGTCTTTTTCACTCAATGACAAAAGGGCAAACTGCCCCTCGGGAAGCTGAGATACAACTTCTAATTCCGTGACTGCCAGCTCGGCTGCAATTTGACCTGCCATCAATTCGGGTCTGTCGTTTAACATGGAACGAATAGCCAGTTTGATCTCGTCGGTAAGTTTCTCTGCGATTATTTTTTCCATCGAGTTTCCCATCAATAAATGTGTTCTTTTAGTTTCGAATGCTTTGGGTACAATTTAACTACCATGCTGACGCCCATTCGAAACCCTCTTAGGCTGGCTTAAAGAGGAAGGTGTCGAACTAAGCTACTGACTCAAGCACTTTAGCTCGAGCACTTAGTTGAACCCAGTCCTTCCCCTGTGAGTAGCAAACGTTTAAATCCATTTAAAAATAGCGTGTTACATTTTTAGTGCTAGCGAGAAAAATTAGAAATTATATCTGGCCGACAATTTGAAGTTACGCCCCTGGTCATACAAGTTCTGCCACGCTTGGCGGTACTCTTCATCACCGATATTTTCGATGGCGAAATCGACACGTAAGCCCTCAAATGTCCCCATGGCAGGTTCCCAAGCCATATACACATCCCAGAGTTTGTAGCTATCATATACTTCGCCATAAGATTCAGGCATCTGCTCTTGATCGGCGACATAGGTGATACGGGTACCGAACTTAACATCCCCTTGCATCACAGCCTGAGACAGATCGGCAACCAGTTTCTTAGCCGGAATGTTAGTCAGATACTCGCCGCTGTTGTTTTTACCTTCTGTCTGACCATAGTTGAGCATTAAACGGGTCTGCTCATAGCGGTAGCGGGTACTGAACTCGAAACCGGTCAACTTGGCTTCATCCACGTTGTCCCAAGAAGTGGTCTGCTCAAGACCCGGGATCCCCATTAACGGGTTAGAAACCGATTGCTCGATGAAGTCATCCACATCGTTACGAAACACGTTCAATGTGATAGCCAACTCATCGTTACCCGCCAAGTTGCTAAAGCGCATATCCACCTTAATCTCTTTGTTCTTGGCTTTTTCCGCTTGCAGATCTGGGGTGATCTCGAAGGTGTTGCACAAGCCATTAGGTAAGAAACCCGGGATCGGTGGGATACAGTAATGGGTACCGGTCGAGTACATCTCTTCGATACTCGGCGCTCTAAAGGCTTCATCGTATCTGGCACTCAGGGTCAGCCAATCTGTGGTTTTCCAAACTAGACCTAACGAGGGAGACAGTGCGTTATCGTCTGATGACTCACCTAAGTTAATACTCTCATTCTCGAACGTATCGTAACGCGCCGCAACTTCGAGAGACAAGGTATCGCTAAGGCCAATCTCAGCCTTAGCGAAGGCGCCCCAAACTGTTGTCTTACCATCGATATCTTCGGGACGTTGACCCGCTTGTCCCGAGTCATCACGTACAGTTTTGATGGTGTCCTGATAGCCATCGATACCATAAACGAGCCTTGTCGCACCGAAGATTGAGCTGTTATTGACGCTGAAACCTATGGTTTCATATTCAGTGCTGTCGATCTGCCCCTTAGTGACCCTGTCTTCGTCGTAATCGGTACCGTTCCAGTAAAGGGTGCCATTGAGATCCAGATAGGCATTCTGAGTTGGATTCAGGCCGTAATCTAAGGTGAGATTTTTATCTTGAGTCTTACGCTGGATCAGAGGCACTGACCTGCCCACCTCTGCAGCTGGATTGCTCGGCACCAATTCATCGGTATCGGAGAAACGTCCAGAGAATTGCAGTCGCTGACCTTCACTTGGCTCCCAGCCAAATTTCATCAGGCCACTGGTTCTCTCGGAGCCACTGTTCTCCAAGGTTTGATCGTTACCCATCTTGATGTTATTGCTGTCGTTGTAGCTGCCGTTGATCAACCAATCAAATTTATCGGCAACGCCATAAATGGCGCCGCTGGTCTTAATTTTATCGCCATTCGTCTCGAAGCCTTGCTTAAGATAACCACCGAAGGTGTCCCCCTCGTCGAGCATGTCTCTTGCCGACTTAGTGTTCAGTGCCACCACTCCGCCAATCGCGCCGCTTCCCCATAAGCTACTCGCTGGTCCACGAATCACTTCAACAGATTTGAGCAGTTCAGGATCCATGAAATAGGTACCACGGTGACCCGAGGTGGTGCTTTGACGCGCACCATCTATGGTCTGCAGTACACGTTGGCCGCCCAAACCACGGATCTCGATCCCCTGAGAAGAGGCCCGAGGACCATTCGAGACATTGATATTGGCTTCATTTTTAAGTGCCTGAGCAACCGATGCAGGTTGTAACTGCTGAAGTTCCTCTTCACCAATAACGACTAGGCTTCGGCTGGTGTCCGACGCTTTCTCGCTGATACGGGTTGCAGTAACTAAAACCTCATCAAACTCAGCTACAGACTCAGCTTGTTGAGCAAAAGTTTCAGCCGATATGGCCGTAGAACTCAGTGCTATCGCCATAGCTATCACTAACGGCTTCTTTGTCATCGATCATTTCCTCTGGTCTTATTATTAATCTGCTTACAGCCAAAATCACCAACAAGATCAAATAGCGATCGTTAGCAGCTTAAAGTTTCAACAGACTCAATGGGTATTTTTGGCACTGTACATGAGTAAAAGACTTAGATCAAATGCTAATCATTATCATTTGCGATCTTGTTAGCGTTCGTATATCTTATGTGGGTAATATGGATTTACGTTTAAAGTTGATGGTTGAAAATTGTTTACCAGCAGCCAGTTATATTAACAGGACTCAATGTACCTTCGAGAAAGAGAAGCGTAAAGACAATGACACCTAAACGATATTTAGCATTCGGCTGTATCACCCTATTAATCCAGGGTGGGCTTATTGCTGCCCAGGATATGCTGCCAGTTAATGTCGAAAAGTTCCAAATGAACTCAGGCAGTGCCATGGGCCAAGCCCAGGCGATCAATCTGTCGATCGCGATGCGATCCAGCGTCGAAGCAAAGCAAACACCGCAGAAAGAGCCCGAGCCTAAGCAAGAGATAGCGAAAGTTCAACAGCCAGAGCCCATCGAGACAGCAACCGCAGTCGCTAAAGCAATGGCTCAACCGATAACTAAACCAAGCACTAAGCCAAAGCCCACCAAACTGGCCAAAACAGAGACGAAGAAGCAGGTTAAAAAGACAGTCGAGCAAGCGATTAAAGATGCAGACAAGGAGGCGATGCCCACAGCACCAGCCGATGTCCTTGTACAGTCACCGTCGCAGGATCAAGCCGAAGTCACCGCCAAGCAAGGCGTCAGTCAAGAGGCCATCACCCTGAGTAGGCCAACATTTTCATCTCCACCAGCCCAACCTAGATACCCTAAGCTTGCCCGCAAGCGAGGTTTCGAGGGCACGGCAATGATAGAGGTGATATTTAATCATATTGGTGAGCAACTGTCTCTCACACTCATCAATAGCTCAGGGTTTTCATTACTCGACAGGGCGGCAATCACAGCGGTTAAGCAGTGGCAATTTTCTCCGCCTTCACCGCAAACGGCCTTCGCTTATACGGTTAAAGTGCCGATCAAGTTTGCCCTTAATTAGCGTTTAATTTTCCCCGAGAACTAGATGAGTACAACACCTACAAGCCATTAGACCCGTTGAGCTATAGGTGTTCACCAATGAGTGTTCAATAATAAGGACTCCAGATGTCTGTTAATTTGTTTACCTCTTTAAGCGAGCAACTCGGCCCCCTCACCTGGCCCATGTTCATCTGCGCCTTTATCGCCCTGATGATCATCTTAGAGCGACTCGCGCTGGTGATATTCGAGTTGCCTAAACGTGATACTTGGTTAACAGACCTGCGTAAACAGAGCAGAACGTCAGATCCCGAACAAGTCAAAGCCTTGATAGCTCAATTAACCACCGGACGAAGCATGCTGTCTAAAGGGACGTATCTGCTGCTAACTCATGCAGAGCAAAACCGAACCATGCGAGAGGAGATCATCAATCTCTGGTTAACTAAACAGAAACAAGTATTGCGATCCGGCCTCAAGGTATTGCAAGTGATCGGCATCATCACCCCGCTGCTTGGTCTACTAGGAACCGTACTTGGCTTAATCGAGATGTTTAATCAACTCGGCGCTTCCGATGGTCCTGTGACTCCTTCCCAGTTGGCATCCGGCTTGGGTCTGGCGATGAATACCACAGCAGCAGGTCTCATCATAGCCGTCCCAGCTATCACCATGGCCCATCTGTTTGGCATTTGGGCGGATCAGCGTTGCAGCAACATTGCCTATGCCCTCAATCAGATCAACTTATGGCTCGAAGGATTGGAGCAGGCCATGACCTTAGGCAGTGATCAACAAGCCAGCGCCTTTTGCACTCAGGCCAATAAGGCCAATACCAGTATGACTCAGCCTAAAAAATCTCAAGCCACTAATGAAACACTGACAAATGAAGCTCAGGTGGGCATATGATTGGGCTGGAGCAAGATGATGCAGGCTCCAGCATATCCGGGATAGACCTGACACCTTTGCTCGACATCATCTTCATCGTCTTAGTATTTCTCTTGCTGACCGCTAATACCCAGTTACTGAGTCTCGCCATCGAAGTCCCAACGGAATCGACATCTGAGTTGCAGGCTCTGTCTCAGGATAAGCACCTCACCATCAATGTGATGGCTTCACCGCCTTTTTGGGCACTGGATGGTAAGGAATATCAGCATTTCAAACAATTTGAACAGGCCTTCATCAGCAGCTTCAAGAAAAAACCAGACGCCAAGGTGATTATTGCAGCCGATAAAGAGGCACAAGTTCAGCCCTTGATGACCTTACTTGCACTCTTGCAGAGGCAGCAGATCAGCAATACCCAGATACTGATGGAACCATAGACATTTATTGAGACAAGAATAATTAACCATTAGCCTATTTTCGGAGCCGCATATGTTCAATCTATCACACGTTTTTAATAGACAAGTTAGCTCGAAGTGCCTGCTGTTATCTGCCAGCCTGTTACTGACATTCAATGTATCGGCCCATGAAGGCGTTCATTCTCATGAGCAAGTACAGCCACGCTTGGTGAGTGCGGGCGCCGGGGTGACCGAGTTGGTATTGGCACTCGAGGCCGGAGACGAGTTAGTGGCGGTGGACTCCACCAGCATACTGCCTCCATCTATGACAAACATAGAGAAATTGGGCTATCACAGAATGCTGTCGGCAGAAGGTATTTTAGCCTTAACCCCGACGCTGGTTCTGGGCACCGATGCCATGGGCCCGGAAACGACCCTGGAGGTGCTCAGAAGCGCCGATGTCGAAGTTGTCAAACTGCCTACGGCCAATGATCGACCTCAGTTGCTGAGCAATATCGATACGATGGGCAAGTTACTGAATCGTCAGGCGCAAGCCAAACAGTTGAAGCTTAAGCTTCAAGCCTCTCTGGATGCCATCGCCGCAAAGAAGCAGCAAGTTGGCAGATCTGAACAGGCACCTAAGATCTTGTTTATGTTGTTGCAAGCCGACAGACCAGCACGGGTCGGCGGTGAGGGCACTGCAGCCGATATCATCATCAAGCTAGCCGGCGGCAACAACATCGCCGACTTCTCCGGTTATAAGAGCCTGTCTCAGGAGGGCATTTTATCCCTGCAACCGGATCTTATCCTGATCTCTAATCGCTCACACGCTCAAACTGAAACATCAATGAGTGATGCGGACAAGGCTGCTAGCGACACCGCAAAAGTGCTTAAAGCCATGCCACTGCTGGCCTACACTCCAGCAGGGAAAAACAAGCAAATACGCTCAATCAAACCCCAAGCCTTGTTAGGCGGGTTAGGCCTAAGTGCCATCGAAGCGGCCGATAAACTCGCCAGCGTTCTAATTGAAATTAATCGATATTAATCACATGCTCACACCTTGGATAACATTATGAATAGCCAACCTTGGCTCTGGCCTGGACTTATCGCCTTGCTGGTCATCACCAGTGTATTGTCGATAAGCACGGGACCGCTGAATATCAGCCCGTCTACCAGTCTCAGCGCGGTGATCTCCTGGGCGACTCATTATGAAATCGTCAGTGTCGCTCCCCATGAGCAGCTGGTGATCAACAATGTTCGCCTGCCAAGAACGCTTCTGGCCATGGCCGTGGGCGCAATTTTGGCACAATGTGGCGCCGTGATGCAGGGCCTGTTTCGTAATCCCTTGGCCGATCCCGGCATCATAGGAGTCTCTTCCGGGGCTGCTCTGGGTGCAGCGATATGCATAGTCATGTTTCCTGCGGCTGCCCAATATTGGATCGCCTTCAGTGCTTTTCTCGCAGGCTTAATCACCACTCTTCTGGTATACCGCTTAGCCACCAGCCCGACAGGAACCTCTGTGATGTTACTGCTGCTTTCCGGCGTAGCCGTCGCAGCCTTAGCAGGGGCAGGAATAGGCGTGTTGACTTACATGGCCAACGATATGGCCCTGAGAGATCTCACCCTGTGGCAGATGGGCTCTATTGCCGGTGCTCAATGGCAATATGTCATTCTCGCCTTAGTCGCTCTGGTGTTACTTAGCTGGCACTTCAATCGCAGCGCCAGGGCGCTCAATGCGCTACTGCTTGGGGAGTCTGAAGCCCGTCACTTGGGCATAGACGTAGATAAGCTTAAATTTAAACTCATCATACTCTGTGCGTTAGGTGTGGGGATCTCTGTGGCTGCAACCGGCATCATAGGCTTTATCGGTCTGGTTATTCCCCATCTGGTGCGGATTCTCATCGGCCCTGACCACAAGCAACTATTGCCACTGAGCGCCCTGCTAGGTGCGGTAATATTGGCCCTGGCCGACATAGGCGCCCGCTCTCTGGTGGCGCCATCTGAGCTACCCGTTGGCTTAGTGACGGCGCTGCTTGGTGCTCCATTCTTTATCTTCCTGCTGTTAAAACAGCGGTCGAAATTTATCTAGGTGACAGACATATGATTGAAATTAAACATCTGTCGGTCCGCATAGATAATAAGCCGGTATTGACTGACATTAACCTCACCATCGCAGCCGGCAAGGTCACCGCCCTGCTGGGCCCAAATGGCGCGGGTAAGTCGACACTGCTCAAGAGTCTCTGTCAGGAAACAGACATCGATGCCGGTAAGATTTTGCTCGGTAATCGGCCGATACATGAGTGGAATAGATTAGAATTGGCCAAGACTCTGGCCGTTCTGCCCCAACACGCCAGCCTCACCTTCCCCTTCAAGGTGAGTGAGGTCGTCGCCATGGGGTTATATCCCTTGAGTGTTAGCCGTAGCCAAGGAGCGGAAATTGTAGAACAACAGTTACACAGGCTAGATCTGCTGTCACTTAAGCATCGCAGTTACCCAACCCTGTCTGGCGGAGAGAAACAACGAGTACAACTCGCGAGAGTATTGACTCAGCTACAGCAGGCGAGTCGCCCACCTATCTTACTGCTGGACGAGCCCACTTCGGCACTGGATCTCGCTCAGCAACACAGGGTGTTAGCCTTAGCCAAAAACTTGGCTCACGAGCAAAACTATGCCGTCATTGTGGTGCTGCACGATCTCAACCATGCATCACGCTATGCCGACAACTTAGTGGTTTTGGAGCAAGGACAGATTGTCAGCCAAGGCCCTCCCGGAGTGGCTCTGTCGCCCGAGACTATCCGTCAGGTGTGGAAATACGACCCTCTCGTGGTCAAAGCTCCGGACAGCGATATCCCCCTGCTTTTTTAGGCCCTTGCTGCAGAACTAACTGCCTGGCAATCATCGAGTCTGCCAGGCAATCTTTACAATTCACTTCATCATATTTTGATCGAAAGCAACAAACCTCAACATGATAGTAATTATCATTATCAACAAGTGATCCTTGTCGAGTCGCCCTCACAGAAGAGAATGCCCAGTGAATAACATCCATAACTCTCTAAACAATGACGTAAACAGCCCTATTTTAACCCCCTTGATGACTGGGATATCCAGTCCCGACCCCCTTAAATTTGCCTTCACAGTCAAGAGTGCCCCCCATGCCGGGCGAGGTGGGAGTCATCCGCTAAATTTAACGCCACAGCAATGGCAAACCTGGTGGACAAGCCCGACATCGGCAACACAACGAGCCTTGTATATACACCTTCCCTTCTGCCGCAAACGCTGCAGCTTCTGTAACTTCTTCGAGAATGGCTCCAACCCGGCCCGTATTAGCCACTATGTCGATGAGCTGTCGAAACAGCTTTATATCGCCTCTAAAACCCCATTCGTCCAAAGTGGTACGTTCGATACCGTCTATGTGGGAGGCGGCACGCCGACGGACATGCAAGCCAGCGAAATAGCCATAATAGGCGAGGCGATTCAAGCCTTTCCCTTAGCTAAAGACGCTGAAATCACCTTGGAGGGACGCATCAATGGCTTCACCCATGCTAAATTCAATGCGGCACTATGCTCCGGCTTTAACCGCTTCTCCTTCGGAGTACAGAGCTTCGACACTCAGGTTCGACTCGCCGCAGGCCGCTTCGATGACAGAGAAACCCTGATCGAGCGCTTGCAAGAATTGAGCGAGCACCCGAGTGCCACGATCGTTGCCGATCTTATCTTTGGCCTACCGGGTCAAACCATGGAGATATGGCAACAAGATCTGCAAGATGTCATCCAGTCCGGCGTCCACGGAGTGGATCTCTATCAGCTCATCGGCCTACAGGGCACAAGGTTGAGTCAGCAGGCCGAGAAGAAGGCAACGAACAAACAAAAGCAGCAAACACTCGCCCCCGCCGTTGATAGCCAGACTCGTGCAAGTATGTACGCCGCCGGTGCCAGCCTATTAGAGTCATCAAACTGGCAACGCCTGTCCAGTTGCCATTGGCGCCAAGATAAGCGGGAACGTAGCATCTATAACTCCTTAGCCAAGAGTGGCATAGAGATTCTTCCCTTTGGCGCAGGCGCTGGCGGGAATATTCATGGCCACGGCATCATGAATGCTCGCGACCTGTCACATTGGCACCAAGCTCAGTCACAAGCTACAGACACTAGTATTGCTACAGACACGCTGCCGTCACAGGTACCTGGCATGATAATGTCACCTAACCCGTCGGCCGCCCTAGATAGTCAGTTTAAGGCTGGATTAGACAGTGGAGTGCTAGCCTTAGCTAACTTTGATACTGAACTTGTCAGTCACTTAATGCCCCTTTTTTCCGCCTGGAAGACTCATGGGCTGGTCAAGATTAGCGGAAAAATCATGACCCAAACCCTGGCGGGACGCTTCTGGAATGTGAATCTGCAAACAGGCTTGTTTGCCTACCTGAAACAGAATCCCTTCGAGTCATGTGCTATAGTCGCAGCCAATAAAACACCTTGAGATTCTATAGATGGTTGCGGCGAAAAATATCTCCGACGAAACAAAAAATGAAGCGATAAAGGTGGCCAAGGCCACTCAAAAGCCAAGGCAAACCAAAGAGCAGACTAAACTGATTGCCGCAGGTATCGAGAAAGGTATCGCAGAATATAAGAAACAGCACAAGAACAAGGCCCGCGACCGAGACAAGGCCCGCAAGCAAGATATCAAGGCCAAGGCTAGAACGGCTAAGACAGCAGAGAGTGAGACATCTGCAGTAGCCAGTCAGTCCAATGCCCACCTGCTACCTTGGGGCTTACTCGTTATCAGCTGGATTGGATTTATCAGTTTCAGCTTGATGAAATAGAAATTTTTAGTTCCTAGATCCTAGGAACTAAAACCTAGATTCTAGGAATCTCGAACCTTTAACCCACCTTCTGCGCCACTTGGCCAGCTAGCACTACAAAATGAAAAGCTAGATGGAAGCTTCATCAAGAGACTTTATAACGTCTGTATTTATAGCCTTATCCGATTCAAGCAATAATTTGAGATTGCCTAATCCCTGGCTGAGATCATTCTCAATCAGGTTCTGCACAAAAAGCGCCAAGATGAAGGGAATGGCTATGATGGCAGCGACTAAAATCGTCATTTTCCGCAGCATGATGTTCTCCTTAACTGATTGGCTTAAAAATTAATACCAATCGTTATAACATACAAGTTGTTTACTACTTGTTCAAAGCCAGCTGTGATCTCTTAAAAAATATGGCTCAGAACTTGGCTAGTCGCGCCAATAACTTTTGATTTTCTACTTCTATATGCTTGTAGAAATCACGATCTGACAGCTTAGAGGCTGCTGCTTCATCAATCACAAGCACTGCATTCTTGTGTAACTGTAAAGCGGATGCCGGGCATGCTGCAGTCAACGCCCCCTCCACCGTCGCCAGAATCGCATCGGCCTTTTTCTCGCCTGTCGCCTGTTAAGTTAACATTACTACAACGCCAAATGACAGCGCTGTCATTTATTATTGTATGAGGCTTGATACTGCAGCATCTCCGCGTCTACTAATAATCTGCTATTAGCTGCTGTGATGCCGCTTAACGGGTATAATGACACACATCTTTGACCCATCTATGACACACAGCGATGCATGATAGCTCTTCTCAACTTGACTCCAACCCAGTCAATAGCCCAGATCCAAGTGAGCCCCATCGCCACTTCAAGATATTTAAGCCACATGGATTTCTTAGCCAATTTGTCCCCGAAACCAGAAAGAGTAAGAAATTGCTCGGTGAATTGGCCCTTTTCCCTACGGGGATCATGGCGATTGGGCGTTTAGATCATGACTCTGAAGGCCTACTGCTACTGACAACCGATGGCATGGTCAGTCATCGAGTCCGTAGTAAGAAGGTAGAGAAAGAATACTATGTCCAGGTCGATGGTGATATTGATGATGAGGCGATAATCCGTCTTCGACTGGGAGTCGAGATAGGCATCAAGGGGGAGAAATATCTCACACTCCCTTGCAAGGTTTTCAAGCTAGATGGAGAGCCAGAACTTCCTAGCAATGGCAGAAAAATAAGAGACCCCAGACATGGGCCCATGAGTTGGATCTCTATCACCATCAGCGAAGGCAAGAACCGTCAAATTCGTAAGATGACCGCAGCCGCAGACTTCCCTACCATGAGGCTAGTCAGAGTACGTATTGGCAATATCATGCTAGATAACATGCAGCCAGGAAAAGTCATTGAGCTTACTGAAATAACTCGTGTTTTATAGTTAAAATAAGAGCATAAATCTGATTAATAGATATTAGGAAAGAACATTAATCGACAAAAATACTCAATACCTTGTCACTTAATACAGCAGCGAAATCCTGATGCTGCTGCGCCGTCCAATGCAATCCATCGGCATCGGTTGTTTCAACAACCTCACTAGCATCCATAAACAAGATTCCTAGTTCATCCGCGACCTTGTTATACTCTGTCGCTAATTGCAGAGACTTGTCTCTGGCGCCAGAAAAAATCTGCACATCTTCGGCGGGAAGATTAGCCACATGGGGCGGTGCAATGAGCAGTAATTGAGTATGAGTATTGTCAATATATTCGCCATTGAGCACCATCTCACAGAGTCCTTTTACACTTTGGGCAATAGCCGATGACGTAAGCTGAAATTGAGACTTGAGATCATTGGTACCTAGCATGATCACGACCAGATCCAATGGTCTATGGCATTCAAGCAGCATAGGGAAGTAACGAGCAGCATTGCTAAAGTCGCGCCCGGGTTCATCAAAACCAGATGTTCGACCGTTTAACCCCTCCTCGATGACGCGATACTGGCTACCAAGCCTCTTTTGCAGCGCACCTGTCCACCTAACATCGTAGGCATAACGTGTACATACCACAGGTTCATAACCCCAAGTATTTGAATCACCGAAACACAAAATATTTTTCATCTAACTACTCGTAATAAATCAAAATGAGGTCAATGTTATCTATCGTTAGTATAGAAAGTCATTTAAGGCTTCAGGTAACATGGGTTTACTATAAAGATAACCTTGTGCTTCATCACATCCGTTATCTCTTAAAAATGTCGCTTGGGCTTCATTCTCGACCCCCTCGGCTATCACCTTGAGGTTCAAGGCCTGCCCTAACGCGATCACAGCTTTCGCTATCGCGGCATTGTCTAGATCCAGAGGCAGATCCTTAACGAAGGATTGATCTAATTTCAGCTTATGAATAGGCAATTTTTTTAAGTAGCTTAGCGACGAATAGCCGGTGCCGAAGTCATCAATAGAGAGTTCAATTCCCATTTCACCTAATCGTTGTAGGTCCCGGATAACAACCTCAGGATCTGACATCATAAAGCTCTCTGTAACTTCAAGTTCTAATGCACTCGCTGGAAAACCAGTTTCTTGCAACACCTGTTTAACTTCATCAACAAAAGACGTTCGCTGTAATTGTTGGCCCGCGACATTAACCGCAATCCGACCGAATTTTTTCCCTTGAGAAATCCATTTAACGCCTTGCTGACACGCCTGTTTCAATACCCATAAGCCGATTTCATTAATTAAGCCAATTTTCTCTGCGATTGGAATAAACTTAGCCGGAGAGACATTGCCGAGCACAGGATCACACCAACGTAATAATGCTTCAAACCCCGTCGTTTCCATGGTCACAAAATCAAGCTTAGGTTGATAAACCAGATGGAAATTTTGCTTGTCTAACGCAGCATGTAAAGCACTCTGTAGCTTCAAATGCTCTCTAGATTCTTGGGTTAAAGACTCCGTATAAAAGGCGTAGCTATTACGGCCATCCAATTTAGCTCTATGCTTTGCAGAGTCTGCATTTCTCAGCAAGGTATAACTGTCCTTACCATCATGGGGGAACACCGACACCCCCATGCTAGCGGTCAACCTTATTGGCTCATTGTCATCAATAATAAATGGTTGCTCAAATGCCTTTCTGAGTTTACTTAAGGCTAATGTCAGCTCTTCATTTCCTTCTACCTGTGGTAGTAGTACCACAAATTCATCGCCACCGATTCGCGCCAAGGTGTCTTCAGCCCCTTTCAGGCTAGTTAAACGGCCAGCTAACTCCACTAAAATCTTATCGCCAGCCAGATGACCAAAACTATCATTGATATGTTTGAAAAAATCTACATCGATAAATACCGTCGCCAGTTGTCCTTGTTGAACTTCGGCGTGACGAATGTCCTGTTCAATCAGTGAGATCAACGCCATTCTATTGGGTAATTGAGTTAAAGGATCATGATAAGCCTGATGTGCGAGCTCAGCTTCACTTTTCTTTTGCAGGGTGATATCGGAAAAAACAGCGACAAAGTAACGCACTTCACTATCCTCACCAGACACAGAACTGACGGTGAGCATTTGCGGAAATACAGCGCCATTTTTACGCCTGTTCCATATCTCACCATGCCACTTGCCTTTATGGATTAATCGACTCCATAATTCGGTAAAGAAAGCTTTATCGTGGCGCCCCGAGCTAAACATACGAGGGTTTTTTCCCACGACTTCATCTTTTGAGTAACCCGTTATTTCCGAGAAAGCCCCATAAGTCTCAAGAATTTCACCTTTTCTATCGGTGATCAACACACCTTCGACAGAATTCTCAAATATCCTTCCAGTTATCTCTAACTCTTCTTGGACCGCTTTATGCTGAGAGATATTTCTGGCAACACCAACCACACCTAAAAGTTCACCATCTTCCGTCAGCAATGGTACTTTAGACGTTTCTAACCAATATTTATCAACGTCTTCAATCAGCCCCTTACATTCCTCAGTGGTTATCTGTATGCCTTTATGAATGGCATCACGATCAGATTGAATAAATTCGTTAGCTAAATCGGCAACAAAAATCTCTTCATCAGTTTTGTTGATAATTTCTTCGCGAGTTTTCCCCCATGCTCTTTCAACACTTTGATTACACACCATGTAACGGCCAGAGGTATCTTTTATCCAAATATGCTCTTTTAAACTGTCTATAAAAAGTTGCAAACTTACATCTTCTAATGACGCTATAGGTCCGCGTTCTAGTTTGATTTGGTGTTGATGCTCACGATAAATCTCGCTTAATTCCAACTCAATATTTTTAATACACAATGCGATTAAAGACTCGAGTTTGAGCGGCACAATATCTCTATCTTCAGAATGATTGAGTGGGTTTATCTCTATTATTTGAGAATCGATACATAAAGATAAGTAACCAAATACAGCCCTTGATGGCCACTTTATAATATGGGAATTGTTGGCCAAATCTGCAATGCAGTTTTCTTCTAAAACCTGATGATTTTCGAGGGAAGCAGAACTTAATTTGGGACAGTATTGTCCCGAAGCGTTTACGACCCTTACTACGACAGCACATTGAGAAAAGCTCGAAAGTAGATCGACAGAGTGTTGCCAATTTTGCCAATACTTCGATGAAATAGAAATATCTATCATAGTGCCATAAACTCAAACATTAGCTTACTCCGCCTATACATCTAACAAGTTTACCTTTATTCAGCATTTTACAACCTACCGCTTAAACTATAAAAATCAGAGGGAAATTTCAATATAAAATTAAAGTTATATGAAAACAGAACATCTGTCGAATTTAAATGTACCCGCTAGAGGAACATCTTAAACATTGATTATATTATACTAATCAATATGGAAAAGTGGTCTACTCAGAGTGACTTTTGGCAGCCAAATGAATAAGCAGGTGCTTATGCTTATTCAGCTTTAATCATAAAAAAAGCAGCGGAGTAAATAACCCTGCTGCCTTTATCATTTTTTGACTTTCTTGATGAAAGTTAACCTTGAGCTTGAGGACGCATGGCTGGAAACAAGATCACCTCACGGATTGATATGAGCCGGGTGTTGGTAAACAACACCCAAGTCAATCCAAAGCCAATCCAAGTCAAAACTTAGCCTTGAGCTTGAGGGCGCATGGCTGGGAACAAGATCACGTCACGAATCGTATGCGTGTTGGTAAACAACATCACCAAACGATCGATGCCGATACCTTGGCCGGCAGTGGGTGGTAAGCCGTGCTCAAGAGCCCTGATATAATCTGCATCATAGAACATGGCTTCGTCATCACCTGCATCTTTCGCGGCAACCTGGGCCTTGAAACGTTGGTCTTGATCTTCGGCATCGTTAAGCTCAGAGAAGCCGTTAGCCACTTCACGGCCGCCGATGAAAAATTCGAAACGGTCGGTGATGAAATGGTTTTCATCGTTACGACGTGCCAATGGTGAAATATCTACAGGATAACCTGTGATGAAGGTAGGCTGTATCAATTGAGGCTCTGCTGTTTCACCGAAGATCTCTTCGAGTAGTTGACCACAGGTCCAGAACTTCTCGATTGTCATGCCGATGCTCTTAGCCAGATCACGCATAAACTCGACATCTTTAACCTCTTCATAGGTCATAGACTGAATAGTTTCATTGTCAGGATTGTACTTCTTAATGGCATCCAACATGCTCAAACGCACATATGGGCCGCCAAAATCTACCGTGTGCTCGCCATATGGAAGCTTTGGAGAACCACAAAGCTCGGTGGCGATAGAGCTGAGCATCTCTTCGGTCAAGTCCATCAGATCTTTATAATCTGCATAGGCCATATAGAATTCCATCATAGTGAATTCTGGGTTATGGCGCGGAGATAGACCTTCGTTACGGAAGTTACGGTTGATCTCGAATACACGCTCGAAGCCACCGACAACCAAGCGCTTAAGATAAAGCTCAGGTGCCACACGCAGATACATCTCGATATCCAGTGCGTTGTGGTGAGTGATAAACGGACGCGCCGTAGCACCACCTGGGATGGTGTGCATCATAGGGGTTTCAACTTCCATGAACTCTTTTTTGATCATGAAGTTACGAATGGCAGCTACTACCTTTGAGCGCATGATGAAGGCGTTGCGTGACTCTTCGTTGACGATCAAGTCGACATAACGCTGGCGATATCTTGTCTCTTGATCCGTCAGGCCATGAAATTTCTCTGGCAGTGGACGCAATGCTTTAGTCAGCAACTGGTACTCTTCCATGTTCACATAGAGGTCGCCCTTGCCTGACAGGTGTAGCTGACCGGTAACACCAATAATGTCACCAATATCTAAGCCCAGAAATTTTTCCTTAAGATCTTTCTGCACGTCTTTACTGGCGTAGGCCTGGATGCGACCGCTGACGTCCTGGATAACCAGAAATGGACCACGCTTAGCCATGATACGACCGGCTATACTGCATTGGATCGCCATGCCTTCAAGGTCTACCTTGGTATACTGACCATATTCAGCCTGAATATCTGCCGCTTTGTGTTTACGATCGAAGTTGTTTGGGTGACCATTTGCAGGGCAGTTAGCGCGTATGTGGTCAAGCTTGGCACGACGCTCTGCAATTAACTTGTTTTCGTCTTGTACTTGTTCAGTCATCTTCTTCTCTCGTAAATGTTACAGATCACAGGTTAAAATAAATTCGTTCAATTGGCTCAGGTCTACTGAGCCGTTATACATAAATCGGGTAAAAATTTGTCAGTGTTACAAACCTGATTTAAGGCTGGCTTCGATAAACATGTCGAGTCCGCCATCTAAAACGCTCTGGGTATTTCGACTCTCAACCCCAGTACGCAGGTCTTTAATACGCGCATCATCGAGCACATAAGAGCGGATCTGGCTGCCCCAACCGATATCAGACTTGGCATCTTCCGCCGCCTGCTTCTCTTCGTTTTGTTTGAGCATCTCTAGCTCATACAACTTAGCCTTGAGCTGTTTCATGGCAGCATCACGGTTCTTATGTTGAGATCTGTCATTCTGACACTGCACCACAGTATTGGTCGGCAGATGGGTAATACGGATAGCAGACTCGGTCTTGTTGATGTGCTGACCACCGGCGCCAGAGGCACGATAAGTATCGATGCGCAGATCCGATGGGTTGATATCGATCTCTATGGTGTCATCTATTTCAGGATAGACAAATACCGAACAGAAAGAGGTATGGCGCTTACCCGATGAATCGAAAGGTGACTTACGCACCAGGCGATGAACACCGGTTTCGGTTCTCAAGGAGCCAAATGCATACTCACCGGTGAACTTTATAGTTGCGCCCTTGATGCCGGCAACATCGCCCGCGGTCACTTCGATAAGCTCAGGCTTAAAATCGTGTGCATCGCCCCAACGCAAATACATACGCAGCACCATATTGGCCCAATCCTGAGCCTCTGTACCACCTGAGCCAGACTGAATATCCAGATAACTATTGGCAATATCATGGGGACCGGAGAACATGCGGCGAAACTCAAGATCCGCCAAGCGTTTATCTAACCCATCGAGCTCGGCACTGGCATCATTAAAGGTCTCTTCATCAGCCTCTTCGATAGCCAGCTCGACCAAGCCTTCGACATCTTCGAGACCCGTATCCATATCGTCGATGGTCTTAACAATTAATTCTAATGCTGCACGCTCTTTACCTAAGGCTTGGGCATTATCCGGGTCATTCCAAATATCACTACTCTCTAGCTCTCGGCTAACTTCTTCTAGACGCTCTTTCTTAGCATCGTAGTCAAAGATACCCCCGAAGGCTAAGGGTGCGTTCTGCAAGATCTTTGATTTTAAATTTTACCGGATTTACTTCAAACATATCTCTTTCTACTCAAAATAGATTAGGCAGTAACTGCAAACCCAATATTTTAACTTAATCGGAAGCATACCACTAGTAGTTCGAGGAGATGAATTGTGCTTAATACGCTTAGGATTGAAGACTAGGTCTTGCAACTGTCAGCTAACACCCAGGAATTGAAACCAGGATTGCAGCCAGAATGGAAAACTCAGCTAAACTAATGACGTATCAAATATTTAATATCTGCGCTGCATACAAAGCAGAAATCTCCTGTCTATACTTTCAGCATGACAGATAAAACCCCAACATGTTGCTACTACGAAGATGAAGGTTACTCCTGCTCAGAACCGGCCCAGCCTTCAGGATTGTGTTACTGGCATGACCCAAAGATCATCAAAGATAAACCGGAAGACATCGCCAATTTAGAGCAATTTGCCCGTGATGGAGGCATGCTCAGAGGAATATGTCTCAAGTATGCCAAGCTCCATGGCATAGATCTGGTTCGTCATCATCAGAAGACTGGCTTCGATATGACCAATGCCGAACTCTACCATGCCGATCTGCAAGAGGCTCACTTGTTCAATCTAAATCTGCACAATGCCAGCCTGATGAAAGCCGATCTGAGGGAGTCCAACGTCCACTGCGCCAATTTAATCGGCACAAACTTGCTTGGCATCAAGTGGAATGGCGCCAAAATTGAGAACATCTCCATTGGCAAGAGAATAAAACAAGAGAAGCTCGCATTAGAAGCGACCAGACTTGGCGAAAAGGAGATTGCCATAGATTACTTCGAACAAGCCGAAGAGATCTACCGAGACCTGAGAAAAGCCGCCGAACGCGAAGGTTTATTTGCCATGTCGGGTGAGTATATCCGCAAAGAGCTCACCATGCGCCGTTATCAGATGCCTAAACATAGCTTCAAACGCTTCGTTTCTAAGACAATCGATATCTTTTGCGGCTACGGTGAAGCACCGATGCGCGTTATCGGCTTCTCTATGGGACTGATCTTAGTCTGTGCCATACTTTTCCTTTTCACCGGTCTGAGTTACGACAGTCATATACATATATATGACACGGAAAATGACTTCACCACCAACCTTTTTCTATTTTTTAACTGCATTTATTATTCGGTGGTGACCTTTACCACCTTAGGTTATGGCGACTTTACCCCCATAGGTTTTTCAAGAGCCATTGCGGCAATAGAAGCCTTCACAGGCAGTTTCACCATCGCCCTGTTCGTGGTGGTTTTTGTAAAAAAGATGACAAGGTAGAATTGAAGAAGAGGCTCAAGACAGAGCCGAGAAAGTTGCGATTTCTGAACGGCGAGCTCGAGATTCAAGCATTCAAGCATTCAAGCATTCAAGCATTCAAGCATTCAAGCATTCAAGCATTCAAGCATTCAAGCCTGGAGTGACCGACCGAGATCTGAATCTGATTCAGCCAGCCTCTGCGCCAAAGCACACTATCGGACGATTTGTGCACGCCGCCGCAAAACCGCACATTAAATGCGCTGCTGAGACCTGTTGTGAAAAAGAGTCTGGGTATACTCGATGACAGCATATTATCCCTTTATAGATAGCGCTTAGCCTCAGTCCCCTAATTTACGTATATCGGCAGGCTCTCTATTGGATTTCAATTAGCTGACTCGAAAGGATCTCAGCTTAGCTCGAATATAGCCAAAGGCAGACACGATGAAAAACCTGATAATCGACGGCAAGCAAGTATCGGCTAGCCCGGATACAAGCATATTGACCATAGCCACCGAGGCTGGCATCACCATCCCCAGCCTGTGTCAGTCGCCACTTGTCAATATCTTAGCCACTGACCATGGCTCCCAGCTTAAGCATAAAAACCACTGCGATCTCTGTGTGGTTGAGGTCTATCACTCGACGCCGCAGACGGAGGCACGCAAGCGGACGGTTAAAGCCTGTGAAACCAAACTCGCTAGCCTGATGGACTCGGCAGGCTCTCAGGTCACTATCATTACCCAATCGGCTCACCTGAGTCGGCTGCGCAAGTCGGCATTGACCGAGATATTGAGTGATCACTTTGCCGATTGTGAGGCGCCATGTCAGCAAGCCTGCCCCGCCGGCGTCGATGTGCAGTCCTACCTGTTTCATATTGCCCAGGGCAATCATAGAGAAGCGGTCAAGGTGATCAAGCAGACGCTGCCGCTACCATTATCGATTGGTCGGGTCTGTCCGGCATTTTGTGAGGCCGAGTGTCGGCGTGGCTTAGTCGATGAACCTGTGGCGATAAGGCAGCTCAAGCGCCACGCGGCGGATCTAGATATCGACGACAGCGACAGCTATGTGCCTGAGCGAGCGCCGGCGACTGGGAAAAAAGTGGCTATCATTGGCAGTGGCCCGGCTGGAATCACCGCAGGTTTTTACCTGTCAAACTCGGGTCACGAGGTCACCATCTATGAGTCTATGCCCAAGGCCGGCGGCTGGTTGCGCTACGGTATTCCCGAATACCGTTTGCCAAAAGATATCCTAGATAAAGAGATTGCCTTGCTATGCAAGAATGGCTTGAATATCGAGACCAATATCAGGCTGGGACAGGACATACATCTGCAGCAACTGGTCGAAGATTTCGATGCCGTTTGTCTCGCCATCGGCGCCCAGAAAGCGGTGCCGATGAATTATCCCGGTACAGATCTCGACGGTTGTTATCTGGGCGTCGATTACCTCAGAGACTACTGCAGCGACAAACGCTATAAGACAGGAAAGAGAGTCGCCGTCATCGGCGGCGGCAATACCGCCATCGACTGTGCCCGTACCGCCCTTCGAGATGGCGCTAAGGTCACCCTCATCTACCGTCGTACCCGCGACGAGATGCCTGCCGAAGCCTATGAGATCGAGGAGGCCGAACATGAAGGGGTCGAATTTTTCTTTCTCACCAATCCGATTGAAAATCACAGCGATGACCATGGCCGGGTTAACGCGATCACGTTCGAGAGGATGGCGCTCGGTGAGCCCGACGCATCCGGGAGACGCAGGCCGGTGGCAACGGGAGAGACCTTCACCGACGCCTTCGATACCGTGATCCCGGCCGTGTCACAGATGCCAGACATGGAGTTTCTGCAACAACCACAGGATCAACTGGTAACCGGGGAGCTGGCCCTCAGTCGCTGGAATACCTTCGAAGGCTGCGACCATACCATGTCGGCGGGCCTGTCTACCGGTATCGACAAGCTGTTTGTATTGGGAGACTGCAGAACCGGTCCGGCGACAGCGGTAGCGGCGGTGGCCGATGGTCGCAAGGCGGCAATCGCCATCGAGAAGTTACTCACCCAGGGCCTGACATGTGACCTCATCCCCAAGCAATTTAATGCCACCAAGGCCGAGAAGACCGCCAGCCTGTCGGCGCGCCTCTATCCAGATATAGAGCGCCAACCTAAGGTCAAGATGCCCGAGCTCAGCCTCCAGCTGCGTAACTTCAATTTCAAGGAAATCGAGCTGGGTTTCGACGCGGATTTGGCCATGCAGGAGGCGGCGCGCTGCCTGGAGTGCGCCTGCCAGGCCAATACGCGTTGTGACTTGCGCGATTATGCCTCCCGTTATCGGGTTGATAACGCGGCACTGATTGCCGACAAACCGGAACATGCACCGAGACAATTTAGTGTCGATAGCAGCAGCCCGTTTATCACCTTCGATGCCAACCGCTGCATCAACTGCGGCGCCTGCGTCGACATCTGTCAGCAGCAGGCCGGTCATCATGCCATCAGTTTCGCGGCCGATAACTATCAGGCGCTGCCAACCGAGGTGACAGGCCAACTGAGCCGGCGCGCACCGAGAGCCGGCTTTAGCGCCTCGATGAATGACAGTAATTGCGTCCAATGTGGTGGTTGCGTTCAGGTCTGTCCGACGGGTGCACTCGTCGACGCGCGTGACAAGACTCAGGGGCTGACGGCTCCATTGAAGCAAGTGTCAAGCATATGTACTTACTGCGGCGTAGGCTGCAGGATCGATATGCATGTCGATGTGGCCAGCAACACCATTAAGCGCATCAGCGGCAACACTCACTCTCCCGTCAACGAAGGCATGTTGTGTGTCAAGGGCCGCTTTGGCTTCGACTTCATCGCCAGCGAACAGCGCCTGACTCAGCCACTGCTACGCAAGGGGGGACAGCTGGTTGCCGTATCCTGGGATGAAGCCATCGACTTTATCGGGGCTAAATTGTCACAGATCATCGCAACCCATGGCAGTGATGCCGTCGCCGGACTGGCGTCGGCGAAGGCGACCAACGAAGATAACTACCTGTTCCAGAAGTTGTTCAGAAGCGTCATAGGCACCAATAATATCGACCACTGCGCCCGTCTCTGTCACGCTCCCACAGTCACCGCCCTGAATGAAAGCCTAGGCAGTGGCGCCATGACCAACGATATTTCCGGGATCAAGGAGTCGGATCTGATCTTCATCTTGGGATCCGACACCAGTAACACCCATCCCATCATAGCCTCGAAGATCAAGGCGGCGATTCGGGATCACGATGCCAGGTTGATGGTCGCCGATCCCAAACGGATCGACATCGCCGATCACGCCGAACTGTATGTTAGCCAGAAGCCCGGCACCGATGTCATGCTACTCAATGCCATCATGCAACAGATCATCATCAACGACTGGCATGATCTCGACTATATTCATGCCCGGGTCGATGGCTTCGACGCGCTCTATGACGAGGTGATGAAGACCGAGTACAACCTGGATAATGCCGAGGTCATCACCCAGGTGAATGGCGCTGATATCATGACCATGGCGCGTATGATAGGCACGGCAGAAAAAACCGCGGTCTATTACGCCATGGGGATCACCCAGCACACCTCAGGGCATGACAATGTCACCGCCATCGCCAATCTCCAGTTGCTGTGTGGCAACATAGGGATAAAAGGGGCCGGCATCAATCCGCTTCGGGGCCAGAGCAATGTGCAAGGGGCCTGCGACATGGGCGCGCTGCCAAATTACTTCAGCGGCTACCAGAGAGTCGACGATGCACGAGTGCAGCAGAAATTCAGCCAGGCCTGGGGCAAGGATGATCTTCCCCGCCAGATTGGCATTGCCGCCACCGAGATGATGCAGGCAATTCTCAAGGGAGATCTCAAGGCTCTGTTTGTTATGGGTGAAAATCCAGCCCTGAGCGATCCCGATCAGGCCCATGTTATTCAGGCCTTGAACGCGGCCGAGCTGCTGATAGTGCAGGATATCTTCCTGACCGAAACCGCGCAGCTCGCCGATGTGGTGCTGCCAGCACTGAGCTTCGCCGAGAAACAGGGCCACTTCACCAACACGGAACGCAGGGTACAGCAGTTGCAGGTGGCGGTAACACCGCCGGGAGATGCGCTGGAGGATTGGAAAATTCTGCAGCTGCTGGCCAATCGCTTGGGCGCCGACTGGCAATACCAGGATGAGCGACAGATCTGGCAGGAGATCACTGAAGTGACGCCTCAGTATCGCGGCATCAGCTGGCAGGCCATAGATATCGATGGCGCAAACGGCTATCAGGGACTGCAGTGGCCCTGCCCGAGCGAGAATCATCCCGGCACCCCCATTCTGCACACAGATGAATTTACCCGAGGCCGGGCAAGAATGTTCCCAGTAGGTTACAGATTGCCGGCGGAGGTGCCATGTAAAGAGTACCCGCTCATCCTGTCGACCGGACGTTTACTGGAGCAATTTCATACCGGCACCCTCACCAGAAAGACCCCCGGACTGGATGAGCTCGGCTCACCTAAGGTGATGATATCTGTCTACGATGCCGACCAGTTGGCGATTGGCAATGGCGATATGCTCAGGCTGACGACCCGCCGTGGTGAGATTGAGATAAAGGCATTCGTCACCAAGCGTGCCCAAGCCGGAGTCGTGTTCCTGCCCTTCCATTTTGCCGAGGCCGCGGCCAACAAACTCACCATCAATGCGCTGGATCCTGTGGCCAAGATCCCCGAGTTTAAGGTCTGCGCCGTCAAGGTGGAGAAGCTGGAAACTGAGACGGTCTAGATAAAAGCCCGCTAAAAAAATGGGAAGCGAGAGCTTCCCATTTTAGTGGCTTAAGCTGCTGGCCAATTTTCTCCTCGATGACTCCCGCCGAGATACCCGAACTCGTGTAATGTTTATCGTCGAGCCATTTCAGCTCACTGACAAAAGTCTGCCTGAAATAACCCATATGTACGGCGGGACCACAGAAACTGACCAGTCACAAGAGAGGAGTGATATCAACATCAGCGATGGAAGTTCGTTTTCCTAACTTAGACGCCACCCAGCGAACCACCTCTTTAGACGTTATTCTGAAGGTGGTTAACTTACCACCATAGAGCGTCATCAGCCTGGGATGAGTAATACTGGTTTTAAGTAATATCTCTCTTGGACGATCGAATGAACTGCCATTGAGCTTAGGCAGCACCCTGACCCCGCAAAAAGTGTCTATGATTAAAGCCTCCAGCTGTTCAACGCTCCCTAGGGTCGGGAAGTAATGTTTATATATCCCAAGCAAGTAAGAAATCTCTTCTCGCGTCGACTCGGGTTTGCCAGCTAACTTATCCAGAATCGTTTCTGTGGTCCCGAGTAAGGTTTTCCCCTTCCAGGGCATCACAAACACCACCCTGTTATCGAAGCAAGATTCCAGATACAAGATCCCACTGGGTGCAGGAATGTCCAATAGGAGATGAGAGCCCTGTACTAAATCGACATGCTCTTTAGCCATGGGAGGAACTAAGCTCTCTATCACATCATTGACCCAAGGACCAGCGGCATTGATGACACAGGATGCTCTTTGTACCACGAGATCATCCTGATAAAGGTAGCTCACTTCACAGTGATCTGGCGTATGGACTATCGCGTCACACTCAGCATACTTGAGCACTTGTGCCCCCAGGTCTTGGGCACTTCTCATCACAGCTTGGGTCAGCGCTTTATCATCGGTCTGAGCGTCCCAATACCTGAACACGGCTTTTAGTCCCTGTAGCTTTAATCCGCTAATTTTCGACCACTCCACCGCAGGCAAGCTGGTGAAACGCCCTAAAGGATCGAATTCGCTCAGTACTGAATATGCCATTAATCCGGCACGTATCGCCCATTGGTTGCGCTGACTCGTGTCATAGACAGGGATATAGAAAGGCACGGCTTTCACTAGATGGGGCGCCAGCCGAAGCAAGGCTCGGCGCTCAGATAAGGAGTTTCTGACCAGAGATATCTGTCCGGTCTCTAGGTAACGTAGACCACCATGAATGAGTTTGCTTGAGTTTGCGGAGGTTTGCCCGCCGATAGCGCCTTTCTCGAGTAATAAGACGCTGTAACCTGCGGCCGATGCACATTGCGCAATGCCAGCCCCATTGATCCCACCCCCTATGATGACCACATCTATTGTATCCATGGTTTTCTCTATTTACTCGAATAAAACCAAGATAGCACAATTATTTAACCAAAGTTCAGACCTAGCTTTGCTATGAATTCCCTCTATAAATGAGACTCGCTCATTTGGCTGAACTGAGTAATAGGTAGGCTTGATCACATAGACGTTTTAATTCAATAAATACTTGCGGATCCCCCCCAAGTTTACAGCGCATCTGCTCGGGGATTTTTGCAGCTTCGGCCTCTAATTGCTTCCCGGAACGAGTAATATGCAGCACTCTGACTCTCTCATCTTGCTCACTACGACCACGGCTGACCAAACCTTTCACCTCCAAACGCTTAAGCAGAGGTGTCAAGGTGCCCGAATCCAGATGCAGTTTATCTCCTAATGTTTTCACGCTGATACCTGGGTGCTGCCACAATACCAACATGGCTAAATACTGAGGATAGGTCAGGTCCAACTCATTCAATAACGGACGGTATGCTCTCACCATGGCATTGCTGGCACTGTACAGGGAAAAACAAACTTGGCTATCGAGTGAGAGAGGATTGGTATCTTTTACGTTAGGCATATTAGCAAAACCACAGTTGTTATATTGTGCACAATATACTTGCATATAGGGCATAAATCGACTTTTTAATAAAAGAGGCAAAATACACGGATTGATTTTCATCCTGTATTAGCATAGATTTGCAGCTAAATTATCTACCTAGACCATAAATCTTGCTGTCTCCAGCAGGTCTACTGGGCATTGCTTCGAAGGAGTTCTAAATGAAAGCAATCATATCTATTATCTGTTTACTGTTTGCAGGAAGCGCTATAGCAGAGTGTAAACAATATATACACCTCACTGAAATACCCTATGCTAAAAACAGCTCTTACTTCCCCAGTAAGTATGCCAAGCAGTTGGATGAATTAATTGAAAGTACATCAAGTAAACCGGGCTATTTACTGCTCGAGTTTCAGATATTAAAGCTGCAAGCAAGTGATGATGTCCGCAAGTACAATATGTGGCTGGCAAATCGACGTATAGATAGAATAAAACAATACCTGAGCAATTCACATTACCCGGCTCCTGTCATCAGCCGTATCTTAACCGCCAGTAACGAAGATCTCAGAGATGTCAGTGTAAGTTGGTGTAATGGCGCTCAATCGAGTTCAGCTGTAGCCCTCGCTGCAGCTGATAAGCCCCCCCCAGTTAAAGATATCAGCTTACCCTCCATTAACTCAGAAGATGATGCTTCAATCAATAGTGATGATACTCATGCAGGCACTTTCTCAGGTTCTCGCTAGACGTTGAGGTTTACTATCCAGTGATCTTGATGAACTGACTTCTGCAACAAACTCAGTGAATGGAATTAATGGAGCTAATTTAGCTGTTCTCAACCTATGGTCTCACTGTGACCATAGGGTTAAACCTTATATAGCTAATCGGCCTCAGCTCCCATTTTTTTATAATTCGAGAGTTCTGTCGCAAGTCTTACATGCGCATATATCCTCCAAGACAAAGATAAGTAAGATATTTATTGCAGTATCTGTATCAGCGATAAAATCTAGCGCATCCCACAGGAGGGTACATGACTAAAGCATTATTCGTACTTATGATTTTCTGCCTCAGTTCATTTTCAACCTTAGCGAATATATCGGCCCCCCCCCAGGACAGCAGTCAAGATTCGAGCTGGCATTACGTTAATCAAGATGGTGAACTCAAAATTAAACTTTATTTTTTTTGGTCCAAGACATGTCCTCACTGCGCAGAGGCTCACCCTTTCATAGACTCATTGCCTGAACGTTACCCTTGGATCGATCTTGAAACACACCTAGTGTCAGATCCTGACACCATGGATATTTGGCAAGGGATCGCTAAGAAGACTCAAGTTGAAGCTCGCTCCGTTCCCTATATAGCGGCTTGTGAACTGGCAACCGTTGGCTATAGCAGTGAAGCTGTCACAGGTAAGTATCTACTCGATAACTTGAAAGCTTGCTATCGCAGCTTAGGTGGCACAGTTATCGATAACGACCCTATCCCAACGACCGATGAACAGAATCCTTCACCTCTATTTGGTACTTGCAGCGACGCGAGTGGAGACTCAGAAAGTGAAGCAACATGCGATTTAAGTTCTGCATATGATCTGGCTCCAAAAAGCCAAGTTCAACCCATAGAACTCCCTTTAATTGGAGTCGTAGCACCAGAAAATCTCTCTTTACCACTCCTCACCATAGTACTTGCCGGTGTCGATGCCTTTAACCCCTGTGCATTCTTCGTTTTACTCTTTCTACTATCCATCATGGTTAATGCTAAGAGCAGGACCCGCATGCTGATAGTCGGCGGTATATTTGTCTTCTTCTCAGGCTTTATCTACTTCCTATTTATGATTGCCTGGCTCAATATATTCACCCTTCTCGGCGCAGGCAGTGATGGAAGTTTGATCATCTTAGGCGCGGGTATTATAGCCTTCATTGCGGGGGTCATTAATATCAAGGACTACTTCTTCACTAAGGGAGAGGTCTCCTTATCTATGTCCGCAGAAAACCGTACAGGTTTAATAAAACGCATGGGCAAACTGACCAATGCAAGCTCCATGGCGGCGATGATAGGTGGGACGGTCGTGTTAGCAATTTTAGCTAACGCCTATGAGCTACTCTGTACCGCAGGCTTCCCGATGATCTACACCAGCGTACTTTCTATGCACGATCTTCCAGAGATAGAGCGTTATCTATACCTTATCTTCTATAATGTGGTTTATGTGATTCCTCTGGCCATTATTGTCGGCGTCTTTAGTGCCACAATGGGAAAACGTAAACTCACAGAGAAAGAGGGTCAGACACTTAAGTTGATGTCAGGAATTATGATGCTAGGTATGGGCATTATGCTGGCTATAGATCCCGTTTCGCTGCAGAGTCCCCTTGTGGCTATCATGCTGATTGCAGGCTCTATTCTATTGAGTTTCATCATAACCATGGCGCGTAAGTTTTTAAAATAATAAGATTATAAACAGTCAAAAAACAGCCAGTATTTAATCCTGACTGTTTTCATTAAGACTAAGTTAAGCCGTTAAGCGGCATTAGCTTGCTCGGGTACGCTATGTCGCATTAAGTAATCGAAGGCACCTAATGAGGCGGTAGCGCCACTGCCCATGGCTATGATGATCTGTTTATAAGGAGTATTGGTCACATCCCCCGCAGCAAAGATGCCAGCAACAGATGTTTGACCACGCTCATCCACTATTATCTCGCCTCTCGGCGTTAGATCTACCACACCTTTAAGCCATTCGGTGTTAGGCACTAGTCCAATCTGCACGAAGATACCGGCTAGCTCAACACTATGTTGCTCACCCGTGGCTCTATCTGTGTAGTTAAGCCCCTTGACTCGTGAGCCATCACCAAGTACTTCGGTGGTCATGGCTTGAGTAATGATAGTGATATTATTCATAGATGCAGCCTTGCGCTGTAGCACATCGTCGGCTCTTAGCTGAGTATCGAACTCTAATACGGTCACATGCTCAACGATATTGGCCAAGTCGATTGCCGCTTCTATTCCCGAATTACCGCCGCCGATGACGGCAACGCGCTTACCTTTAAACAAGGGACCATCACAGTGTGGACAGTAAGCCACACCTTTACCACGATACTCTTGCTCGCCAGGGACATTCATCTCACGCCAGCGCGCACCAGTGGCGAGCAGCAAGGTTTGGCTTTTTAGTGTTGCACCATTTTCAAGGGTTAATTCGTGATAGGGGTTTGGGCCTTGGCTTGGGGTCAACTTAACGCCAAGTTGATTGTCCATCACATCAACATCGTACTCACGTACATGGGACTCAAGATTAGCAACCAACTTGGGCCCTTCGGTCGCCTTGACTGAGATAAAATTCTCAATCGCCACAGTTTCAGCCACTTGGCCACCAAACTTATCGGCAACGACGCCAGTATTGAGGCCTTTTCTCGCCGAGTAGATCGCGGCAGATGCACCTGCAGGGCCGCCGCCAACCACCAACATGTCGAACACGTCTTTCTGAGCTAATTGCTCGGCCTGACGAGTCGCCGCACCTGTATCTAACTTATTTAAGATCTCAGCTAAACTGATGCGCCCTTGGGAAAAAAGCTTGCCATTAAGGTACACGGAAGGAACCGCCAGAATGTCTCGATCAAACACTTCTGTCTGAAACAGGGCGCCGTCTATCATCACGTTGGTGATTTTAGGATTGACTGCAGCCATCATATTCAATGCCTGAACCACATCGGGACAATTTTGACAGCTTAGAGAAACATAAGTCTCGAAATGGTATTCGCCTGGTAGCGCTTTGATCTGCGCGATAACAGCATCATCTAGCTTCAGTGGGTGCCCGCCAGTATGCAACAATGCCAATACTAACGAGGTAAATTCATGACCCATGGGTAAACCTGCGAACGTAATGCTGGTATCAGTTTCTGCACTTGTCACCTTCATCGATGGCATACGCTCACCTTGAACTTCTGACACTGAGACTAATTCAGATAAGCTATCGATATCTTGCGCCAGTGACTTAAGTTCTAGTGCCTTAGGGCTATCATCTGCAGACACGACAAGTTCAACTGGACGCTTGAGGTTTTGCAGATAGGTTTTCAGTTGATTTTTAAGATCCGTATCCAGCATGATGACTCCTAGAGAAATACCATTTGTTATATAAAAAGTTGGTTTTATAAATAATTGGTTTTATAAAAATTGAGAGTTTGCTAACCCGAACCTGAAAGGGGGCGGCTCGAACCAGCAAAGGAGATAAAATTCGGCTTAAGCTAAGCTTTCACTTAAGTCCCGCTAGCCTAGAGAAAAATCTAGACCAGCGGATTTAAGTCAGTTTAGATTTTACCGACTAGATCTAGAGATGGGGCAAGAGTATCGGCACCAGGCTGCCAAGCAGCCGGACATACTTCTCCATCATGAGTCGCTACATATTGAGCGGCTTGGATCTTACGCACCAGCTCAGCAGCACTACGGCCTATTCCCAGATCATGAACTTCGCTAACCTTGATTTGACCTTCAGGGTTGATGACGAATGTGCCACGTAGTGCCAAGCCATCTTCTTCAATCATCACACCGAAGTTACGTGTGATAGCGCCGGTTGGGTCACCGATCATTGGGTACTGGATCTTCTTGATAGTATCGGATGTATCGTGCCATGCTTTGTGGGTGAAATGAGTATCGGTAGACACCGAGTAGACTTCAACGCCCATCTCTTGCAGCTTAGTGTAATGGTCTGCCATGTCACCAAGCTCTGTTGGACAGACGAAAGTGAAATCGGCTGGGTAGAAGAATACCACTGACCACTTGCCCAATAGGTCTTTCTCTGTAACGGTTACAAACTCGCCCTTATGGAAAGCGGTTGCAGAGAAAGGCTTGATTACAGTGTTGATGATAGATTGGTTCATTGAATGCTCCGTAAATGCTAATAAAATAGTTGTCCTGACGCTCAATTGATTCGTCAGTTCGTTTTCGATGTGAAGATATTAACCAAGCAGACAAATTAAATATAACGGATAAAACCTATCATCCTAATCGGTTTTTCCTGGCACGAAGATCATGGGCAGATAACCAGAGCAAATCCTATTCCCACAGGGCGAATCGCGTCAGGGAACGCCCTAAAGTAAAATCGAGCTGTTGCGACAAGGAGTGAGCCTTGGACTTCAATCCGGCGCTAGTGATTTCTCGCTTTGTTTTTCCGGCGAACACCACCCAATTACCGCCTCCAGTCAGGCAAGCCCTGACCTCGCTAAAATGTCGTTGCAGATGACTCAATAGCACTCGGTTTTGGCTATGTTCTTTCCAGCAATTTAATACCAGATAGCCGTCGGTTTTAATCAAAGCAGCTGCATTGGCAATAAACGTCTCAGATAACTGATTCTCATCGACACCATCTGCACCATAGATATCGGCAAAAATAACATCGGCTTTCTTATGATCGCCTTGCTCGAGAAACAAATTGGCATCTTGATGGATAATCAACAGCTTTTTACCTATGGGCAGTTGAAAGTAACGTTTAGCTAACTCAATGACTTGGGCTCTTAGCTCAACCGCTGTCACTTTAATGCCGGGGTCAAATCTACGCAGGGCATGGATCAGCCCGCCGCCGCCTAAACCTAAGATGATGACCCGCTTTGGCTTGATAAAGAGCAGAACTAATAGCATGGCCTGAATATAAGTATGCTGAGGAATATGTGGCTCAGACTTGAGTAACTTACTCTGCTCATCATTATCGCCGAATGAAAGCACGCGCATATATTTATCATCTAAGACGATGAGTGGGCCTAGCTCATCTTGGCTTTGGTGGAGAATCTGTTCGTCTTGCATCTATTTATGATTTGGAGGGGAATTGGCCGAGCATTATACAAATAGCGGGTCATGAAAGGAAATCTTAAAAGCGCCAAGTCGAGCCAGCACTTCACTCATATGCTTGAGATGAAGTGCCCGTTAACGCTGCTATTTAGATTGAGAGGGAGATTATTACCTTAATAAACGGTGAAAAAAGTCGACTGCTTGACCATACATCTGCATGGCAAGCGCCGGGTCGTGTCTATCGGCACCATCGCGCATGAAGGCGTGTTCGGCATTGACTTCTAACCAGGTGAAATTTCGCTCTGTCTCTTCCAGTTTAGTGTAGATCAACTTGCGCCCTTCGCTGGATACATGGGGGTCTTGTTTGCCCCACACCATAACCAGCTCGCCCTGAATATCTTCAGTGCGGCTCAGGGAGTCATTCCCAGGCTTACAAGGAAGCGTGTTGGAGTGAATATCTGTAGCATAGAGGCAGAATGCGGCCGAGACATCAGGGTTAAGCGCGGCGCGGTAGGCCAAATGTCCGCCGATACAGACCCCCATACTTCCAACCTGACTGGTGCAGAACTCCTGGCTTCTGGCAAAGGTAACCAGGGCGTCGACATCTGAGTCATGAGACTCAAGCGGCTTAGCAAACTTGTCTTCATTACCTTTATCTTTACCTGCATCATCATAAGCCAGCACAGAACCAATAGGATTCAGCTCATGAAATACCTCAGGCACCAGTACCACGAAGCCATGACCGGCCATGATAGTCGCGGCTCTGGCAATGGGAGCCGTTTGCTGAAAAATTTCTGAATAAAAAATAATAGTAGCAAACACCCCTTCCGCTTTCGGGCGATAAAGGTAAGTCCGCATCAAACCTGTACTGGTTGGAATATCATGAACTTCTTGTTTTACCATCATGGTGTTAGTTTCCTTTTGCTATCATTGGCAAAACTTATCGGCCAATAAACATGCTGTCATGGGATATTAATATTTTTGAAGCTTAAAATTATTATCTGGACTTAAAATAGCTCGTTGGGACATGGTTCATCATCGAGTAACTGGCGAACATTGGTGAGACTGGTCAATGCGATAGCGCCGAGGGCTTCGGCGGTTAAGAAAGCCTGATGCCCGGTAAAGATGACATTGTGACAAGCCGATAGTCTCCTGAAAATATCGTCCTGAATGATCTGATTCGATTTATCTTCAAAAAAGAGTTCTTTCTCATTTTCATATACATCTAATCCTAACGCACCGAGTTGCCCGGTTTTTAATGCCTCTATAGCATCTAAGGCATCGAGCAAACCACCTCGACTGGTATTGATCACCATGACCCCCATTTTCATCTTATTGAAGCTAGATTTAGATAATAGATGATGGTTATCGTCCGTGAGAGGACAGTGTAATGTAATGATGTCACAGACGGGATACATCTCATCGAGGGACACATAGTCTACACCGAGATCTAGCACTGACTGATTTGGATAGGGGTCATGAGCGATAACAGTACAGCCGAACCCCAGCAAGATTTTAATTGTCGCTAAACCTATCTTACCTGTGCCAATCACACCGACAGTGCGACCATGCATGTTAAAGCCAACCAAGCCCTCTAAGGAGAAATTGGCATCTCGGGTGCGTTGATAAGCCTTATGTACCTTACGGTTCAGCGTCAGCATCAAGGCTATGGTATGTTCGGCCACTGACTCGGGAGAATAAGCCGGCACATTAACGACTTTGAGTCCCAATCTTTCTGCCGTGACCAGATCCACATTATTAAAGCCCGCACAACGCATGGCGATTATCTTAGTGCCATTCTTAGCCAGCTCGACTAGCACCTCCTCACAGAGGGAATCATTGACGAAAGCGCAGATTACTTCGAAACCATGGGCCAACTTAACTGACTGCATGCACAGCCGATAATCAAAATACTCGATGGCAGCACCAAAAGCCTCGTTGGTCTTATCGAAGTGTTCCATGTCATAGTGCTTGGCACTAAAAAATCCTATCTTCATTCTATTTTCCTAAAAATATTCAATCATCAAAGTTTACCTCTTGTCTTCCTACTAAGGTACACCTGCTTTCATTAAGCTGTGTAAGTTTTTTTGAGCTAGCTAACTTATAAGGGCAACCGCATAAATCATTAAATACCTTATTTAGTATCTAAAAAAATAGGCCATGCTGTCGTATATCGACAGCATGGAACCTAGCATCTAAGAAAGGCATTAGTGAATTTCTCCCAATACCACTTCACAGTCGGTTATTTCCTGATAAGCTAATGGCTCTCCAACACCTAGCCAGTATCCGCTCTCATATGAAAAACACTAAGTTATCTGAAAGGCAATTTTGGTTGCAAAGACTTGGAAAAACAGCTCTTAGAGCGATACACATTTTGGGAATAACAGGAGCCGGGGGTGGTATTCTGTTGGGCGTGGCCCAAGAAGATTGGCTCGTCTATTGGTGTATGGCCATGACGACAGGCTCACTGCTCATGTTATGGGAAATAGTCAGGGATTGGCGCTGGTTAATCCAATTAAAAGGCGTACTAACCTTAGTAAAACTAGGTCTATTGACCCTTTTCATTCCTTTCGCAAGCTACAAGCCTGAGCTGTTAATCACAGTGTTACTCCTTTCTGTTGTCGTCTCGCATGGCCCGGCAGGTTTAAGGCATTTTTCAGTTATACATGGACGAAGAATCGATGCAAGAAAAGAAGTTAAAGGCTGAAATGGCCTCTAGACTCATCACCGAGAGTCTAGAGTTAAGCCTGTTAGATAAGAGTGAGGTGTTAGATCTCGCCTGTGGCAGTGGCCGTAATGGGCTCTGGTTTGCCGATAAGGGCCATAGAGTCACCTTTATTGACAAGTCACTGGCTAATCTCAGTGTGCCTTCAGAACCACACACAGGTTCGATTCCAACAGGACACACCTGTCTGGCATGGGATCTAGAAGATGGCTCTGCGCCAGAACTGGTGCAAAATAAGTATGACCTCGTCTTAGTGTTCAACTATTTACATAGGCCACTTTTCCCACAGATTGCTGCCACAGTAAAACCTGGCGGCTTGATCGTTTATGAAACCTTCATAGATAAACAGGCTGAAATCGGGCGACCGAGAAACCCAAAGTTTCTGTTGAAAACTAATGAACTCAAAAATGAATTTGAGAAATGGGCTCTTGTGCATTATTTTGAAGGGAAGGTGATGAATGGTTCAAACCTCAGCTACAAGGCACAATTGATCGCCCGCAAGCCTGATTGTTAAGCTAGAATGCAAGTTGAGTAAAAATGGAAGTTAACAGATTATTTAAGTTAGAATGGAAATTAAGCCACTAAATTAGATATGGCTAGAAAAAAACAAGAAGAATAAACAGCCAGAAAAACCTAAGCTCAATATTACAAGGAAGATAGAATATGGTGCTAAATTCAGAACAGTCACGACATATCGCTCCGCCCATGCTTACCGGACTCATGGTCTTGTGGGCTCTCTTGAGCCGACTCCTTTTCAGCGACACGCATTTTGCACTCAGTCACGCCGTCAGCTTCTACCCCGTGTTATTATTATTTCCAGCGGTTGTGATACTTCATGGACACTTGATCTGGCAGGCTCGAGGAATGGATCGACTAGATCAAGCCGTCTACGCCTTGATTCACTCACTACTCTCATTCGTGGTTTGGACTTTTTCGTTAATGCACGTTAACGGCAACAGCTTCTCTTGAGGGAAGCTAAATCAATACTAGTCAAGCAATATCCGTAAGCTAGATTGAAAGAAATTCCTTCAATTTGAACTTTTCACTTGTCTAGCCCATCTACTAACAGTTATCTTTGCCTCGTTTTCTCATTTAGGCGCTTTCAATGTCAGACTTTATTTACTCTCCACCAACCGATCCTTGGCTCGAAATCATCTATCAAGATAAAGATATTTTGGTAGTAAATAAACATTCAGGACTACTTTCTGTACCGGGTAGAGCACCTGAACATCAAGATAGCGTCTATAGTCGTGTCTTAGCCGAGTATCCCAATGCCCAAGTAGTCCACAGATTAGACATGGCAACATCGGGGGTGATCCTTGTTGCGCTGAGGAGAAATGCTGAAAAAGAGTTAAAGAGACAGTTCAGAGAGAGAGAGACTAAAAAGACATATTACGCGCGAGTTGCGGGACATATAAAGCAACAAAAAGGCAGTGTAGATCTGCCCTTAATCTGTGACTGGCCCAACCGACCTAAACAAAAAGTAGATCATGAAATTGGCAAGCCATCTTTGACTCATTTTGAAGTGATCAGCTATGCAAAACGCTCTACACTGGTCAAACTGACCCCTATAACGGGTCGCTCTCATCAGTTAAGAGTACATATGATGGCCATAGGCCACCCTATACTCGGTGATAACTTCTATGCAGATCCTTTAGCTAAGCGCTTAGCAAGTCGATTACTACTGCACGCACAAGAGCTCACTATCAAACAGCCATATTCAGGTCGTGTGCTTACTTTTAACTGCGAAGTGCCTTTTGTGACTGCTGAAAACAACCAGTAGGGCATAAGCTCAAAGAGTATAGGGGCCTCCCCCTTTCACATCTCAGACTTCACTTACAGTGGCAAATGACAACCAGACTCACTTTTCATCCATTGTCACTCGCTACCTACCGCTATATTTACTGATTTGATATCAATCACACCTTATTAATAGAATTTCATCATAATTAAAGGTAAGTTACTTATCATTAGTTATTACTTTAAGAATTTTATTATGGAAACATCATTTCAACGAGACAAACTCGATAATCAAATCTTATCTGCATTGATGAAAGAGGCTAGGACGCCATTTGCAGAGCTGGCTAAACGTTTTAACGTCAGCGCAGGTACCATTCACGTTCGCGTCGAAAAGATGAAACAAGCCGGGATCATCACAGGCGCACAGATAACTGTCAATCCTAAAGCGCTTGGCTACGATGTCTGCTGCTTTATTGGCATCAACTTAAAGAGTGCTGGTGATTACCCAGCTGCCATATCTAAGTTAAACGAACTAGAAGAGGTGGTAGAAGCCTATTACACCACAGGAAATTACAGCATTTTTGTAAAGGTTATGTGCCAATCCATCGACGAATTACAGCATGTGCTCATTAATCGCATTCAATCCATAGATGAAATTCAGTCTACCGAAACATTAATTAGTTTGCAAAACCCCATTACAAGGGCTGTTAAACCATAGATTAAATATAAATAAGTTATTCCGCCTATTTAGTAGACTAAACAATGTAAATTGCAACTTTTCCCTCCATTCGTGTTAATAATATGTAACTCTTGTGTTACAAAGTACACAGCTCCAACAATCGATAGCAATAACAGCAGCACTCGTATCGAGTGCTGTCATGGCAAGCGGTTCAGGTTCATATACTGCAAATCAGTTTTCTCCAGAATTAACTTCTGTAGATAATTATAAAAAATCTCAGGTATCTAATTCGGCAATTTCATCACCACAACGGTTTATCATTGAACTAGAATCACCAGCGATAGCTAAATATCAAGGTGGTATACAAAGTTTTGCAGCAACAGCACCAGCTAAAAAAGGTCAACGTGTTGATACCCAGTCTGCACCAGCTATAAGTTATGCGAGTCATCTACAAAATCAACAACAAGCCTTTAAGTCCTCTCTGTCCAAAATAGCCCCAAATGCTAAAATTGAACGCAGTTTTAAGACTCTATTTAACGGTGTAACCCTTGTGGGACAAGGATTATCACTCGAGCAACTTGCAGCGATGCCAGGTGTAAAATCTGTTTACCCTGAGACCATGTATGAAACCAACATGGATGCATCACATGAGATCATCAATAGCGCAGCCATGTGGGCTGCCGTGTCAGGCATGGAAAATGCGGGTAAAGGCATTCGTGTAGCTATTATTGATACTGGTATTCGCCCTGAAAACCCTATGTTCTACGGTGAAGGCTTTACTAAACCTACAGCTAATATGCCTGCAGATGACTACTGTTCTACGGTAGACACCAGCTTCTGTAATGACAAGCTGATTGTCGCTCGTTGGTCTCAGCCTACATTTGAAGTTTGCTCTGATGAGCACATGAGCCCGCTTGGCTATGGTGGCCATGGTTCACACGTCGCCGGTACCTCGGTCGGTAACAAGATCAGCATCACCTACAAAGAAGTCGACGTCGATATTTCTGGCGTAGCACCAGCAGCCTACCTTATGGTCTATAAGGCACTTTTCACCAAGGCAGATTGTTCTGGTGGTAGTGGTTCTAACATCATGTTAATGGAAGCACTAGAGCATGCGGTAAATGATGGCGCCGATGTCATCAACAACTCTTGGGGTGGCGGTGCGGGTGGCGATCCAGCTAACAGCCCATACAACACCATGTATGAAGCTGCCGAAGCAGCTGGTGTCGTGGTTGTTACTGCCGCTGGTAATGACGGTAATGGCGCACAAACCATAGGTTGTCCTGCCTGTGTAGAGTCTGGCATCACAGTTGCCAACAGCACCACAGGCCGCTTCTTCGCCAATGGTTTTACAGCAGGTGGCGATGAACTTCTTGCGATTGAAGGCAGCAATGAATTACTAACTGAAGATATCACTCTGCCAGTTATCGCTGCAGTTAATATAGATGCAGAAAACTTTGAAGGCTGTACTGCATTCCCTGCGGATTCTTTTAAAGACGGTATTGCGCTAATTTCTCGTGGTTTATGTGCATTCTCAGATAAAGCCGCTAATGCAGAAGCTGCAGGCGCTAAAGCTATGGTCGTATACAATAGCAAACCAGGTGCCCCTATCAGCATGCATATGCCTGATGCCACCTTACCTGCTGTGATGATTTCCAAGGACGATGGCGAGACGCTCATTGAAGGACTTGGTGATGAAACGACAGGTACCATAGGTGCTGAAGTGAAGCGCATTGCAAATAGTGCATTTGCCGATTTAATTAATTCATCTAGCTCTCGTGGTCCCAATGGCAATCAAAATATCCTTAAGCCTGATTTAGCGGCTCCAGGCACATCTATTCTATCTGCCACATCTCCTGATGAAGATGGAACTGACTTTACCACTATGACTGGAACCAGTATGGCGAGCCCACATGTTGCTGGTGCTGCGGCTCTGATGAGCCAGCTGCATCCAGAGTGGAGTGCCAATGATATCAAGACAGCATTAACGTCTACTGCCCATATGGGCGGAATTTTAGATGATGATGCCGAAACTCCTGCTTCACCTTTTGCTATGGGCGCAGGCCGTATGGATCTTGATGCTGCGGCTAAAGCGGTATTAACATTTGATAAGCCAGCAGTTGCTTCAGACTCTTGTGTAGGCCCATGTACTTTCACGCGTACCGTCTATAACAAAAGTGATGAAACAACATCTTGGTCTCTGTCAGCCTCTGCTGACAGTGCAGGTATCAGCGTATCACCCACTAGTCTTGAACTAGAAGCGGGTGCATCTGCACAGTTCACAGTAACAGTAGACTCGACGTTTAGTGAATATGGCTCTTGGATCTTCGGCAACGTGATGATCAAGAGCAGCCAGGGCATGCAAGACGCCCACCTGCCTCTCGCAGTTATGGCGAAAGAGTCGAGTGATTCATCTTTGATTTCGGTCGTCACCACCGCGACAGATATCGAAGCGAGTGACGAATTCCCTGTCAAGGCTGTGGTGAATAACTCAATTTTCGAAAATACCGTGACGTTCACGGCTTATGCTCCTGAAGGTACTGAACTTACCTCCGCGGACGACGTCATGGTCTCCATGGATGGCGCGCAACAGAATGGCTTTGAGGTCGATGAAGACCTGGGACGTATCACCTGGGTTGGAAAGTTAGACCTTGCTGAAATGAACTCTTTCAAGGATGAAGGTGGTTTCCCGAGCATCATAGACTTAGGCGTGTTGCCTCAACCATGTGAAGACGGATGTGACGAAACAGCACTAACGTTTGATGCTCTCCCTGTCAGCTTTAAATACAATGGCGTCAGTTATGACAGTATCACCATGAGTGATAACGGTATCGCTCTGGTTGGCGGCGGCTCTACCGGTGGTACTTGGAATAATAAAGAGCTACCAGACTCGGCCAGTCCAAACAACATCCTCGCACCCTTCTGGTCTGATTTCGATCTATCGGATACCTCAGGTACTGACACCGGCGGCGGCGATATGGCTATCGGAATATTTGATGGTGGTGACGGTACAGTTTGGCTGGCACTCGAGTGGAAAGATGCACAACTTTGGAATGATGCTTCCGAGACTAAGTACACCTTCAGCATCTGGATTAAAACGGGTGATGAAGAGCAGGTTATATTCAATTACATAGATGTGCCTAACATGCCTGAAAACTTAACTATTGGTGCTGAAAACATCGGTGGTTCGGTAGGCACCACCTTCCATTACAATGGCCAAGGCGGCACAGTAACAACTGGTGACGCCGTTGTCCTTCAAGCGACCACCCCAGGTAGCCTGGAGATCGACTACATGGTGAAGACGACCGAATTTAACTCGGGTCAAACTGACAATGTTTCCGTAGATGAAGAGAAGACTCTGAAGTTTAACGTGCTGGATAACGACATCAAAGATCAGAAAGTCGCCCGAGTGTCTATCTCAGGTGACGGCATGACCGCAGATGCTCAACGCATTATTGACATTGCACCATCTGGCTCTCTAGGCAAAGTGATGCTTGTTGACGAACCTTCCAACGGTGAAGTATCCATAAAAGAAGATGGAAGTGTCGAATATACACCAGAAGATGATTTCTTCGGTACTGACAAATTCAGCTACACTTCTGCAGATGCTGACGGGAATACTGGTGAAGCTACAGATGTATTTATTACAGTAAACAATGTCAATGATGCACCGACTGTGTCTCCTACAGGTATGACAAGTACCGAAGGTTTCGCCGTTAAAGCATCTGCCCACGGCAATGATATTGATGGTGATACTTTAACCTATACTTGGACTCAGACAGCGGGTACCCCAGTCGAGTTTAACAATGGCAATGAGAGCATCAGCTTTACAGCTCCAGCAGGTGATAATGAGTTAGTCTTCTCTGTAGTAGCATCTGACGGCGAGCTTGATAGTGCAGCTGGCTCTGCGACGATTACAGTGAATGCAACTCCTGAAGATACTTCTTCTGCTGGTTCTCTAGGTTGGTTAACTATGCTTTTACTTCCATTTGCAGGCCTACGTCGTCGTAAGCGCTAAGCAATGGTTTAACAAGCTATAAATGAGAAGGGAGCCAAATCGGCTCCCTTCTTTTATCCACTATTGAATGAATGAGTTATATCTCAAATACCTTAGTCATCACCTTATACAGCTCGGTGCCTTGATAAACCGACGCCGAGGCAAAGTGCAGAATCGGTACGCAATCTTGGCTTAAGCTAAGGAGTGTTAAAGCCTTATCTGTGTCATAAAGATCGAGCCGTAGAATATTAGCTAATGGCGCCCCCGCTTTCAGTGGCTCACCCACTTTCGCAAGATACTCGACCATGCCACCGAGAGGCGAATGATACTTCTTATAGTCTTTGAGGTAACAGGCATATCTTTTCATCTTAACCGGAACAAGATTCTGCTCGATCACGCCGCGATCGCTCAGGTAAGCCAAGATACCTTTAGCATCGACCAGAGCGTCTTCGAGATTAATCTTCTCTTGAGAGCCTAGCTCTAAGGTAAAGGCGGCAACTGGTACCTTCAAATCCCTTCCCGCTGATTTCATATGCTCGGTGAGCTGCCACCAAGGGCAGAAGATCGATTCATCCATGGCACCACCAAAATCGTTGGGAATGTACAAGGTATAAGGGATGGAGAAGAAAGATGCCGCCTTAGCATCGTATTCAGGACAATAGAGATGTTTACAAGACTTAGGTCCAGTATGGAGATCTAACACAATATCAGCTTGATGCGCCATCACTTGCAAATTGACCGCCTGCTGGTGCCCGGTAGTGATACCCCACTCGCTGTTTAAGCGTGTGTAGCACCCTGCAACCAACATAGCCCTGTATTGAGCGATCAAGTCTGCATCACTCAGAGAATCATGCGCCTGATACCAAGCTGCCACATCGACTCCATGATCTAGGTATTCTCTATTCCAATTCACACCTGTGATAGGATCGAAACGGCCTAGAGTGAACTCGCCACTTTTTTGATTAATCCCCAGCGGATTAGCCAGAGGCACCAAGGTGATGTCGCCACATACGGTGCATTGCTCCAGCAATTTCATCAGCTGATAGATGACTGCATTGCCCTGCACCTCGGCGCCATGTACATTCGCCTGAATATAGACGCTGGGAGCCGTAGCGCTTTCGCACTCATAGTTAAATATGGGAATGGTGAGATCTTGGCCAGTGGCCAATTCACCTATCTTCAATAATAACTGGGTAAAACTCATATTCCATCCTTCACTTCCTAGCCTCTCAGTCCTAAAACTGAGAATCCAGGCTTTTCATCACTCAAACAAATTCTGATGCAGCGCTCTGACCACCTGTGCGGCTTCCGACTCGGCGACTAAAACACACAGATTGTGCGGGCTAGCGCCCTGACAGATCATGCGCACGTTATGGGGTTCCAGCACTTCAAAAACGCGACGACAAACACCCGGAGTGGACGCAATCTTATTGCCAACGATGGCAACCAGCGCCAGACCGTCTTCGACTCGTACTCGGCAATGCTGAGATAACTCCTGCAACAAAGACTCACTGAGTAGGCCATTTCTGCCAGAATCGGATCCCGTCTTATCTAAGGTCAGTGATACATTGACCTCAGAGGTTGTGATCAGGTCGACACTGATCTTATGCCGGGCTAAAGTCGCAAAAATTTCGGCTAGAAAACCTTGGGCGTGGAGCATCTTCAGGCTATGCAGATTGAGTAATGTTTGATTCCGGCGCACTGTAACCGCTCGATAAACCGGAGCATCTTCAACTTGGTGGCGGATCCAGGTGCCACCTCGCTCGGGCTCTCGGCTAGACCCCACAAAAACTTGAATTTTTTGCCTGACAGCAGGAAGAATGGTGGCAGGATGAAGCACCTTAGCACCAAATGTCGCCATCTCAGCAGCTTCATTGAAGCTAATCTCCGCAATAGGGCGGGCTTTAGGTGCGATGCGAGGATCTGTGGTATAGATGCCGGCCACATCCGTCCAGATCTCAACGGTAGTCGCCTTCAGGGCCTCGGCTAACAAGGCCGCGGAGTAATCACTCCCCCCACGGCCCAGCGTCGTCGTAGCGCCAGCAGCATCGGCGCCAATAAAGCCCTGAGTCACGATGCGCTGCGAGGATAACAGTGGAGCTAAATACTCAGCGGCTAACAGAGATATGGTCTTTATTTGTGGTTCGGCTCGTCCAAAATGACTATCGGTACGCATCACCTGACGCACATCGAATGCACTGGCCGCCGCCCCTTTCCCCCTTAGCACTGCGGCAAACAAAGCCGATGAACATTGCTCACCTTGAGCAAGCAGCTCATCCATCCTTGCCTTATTTCTATTTTTACTCAGCTCTTCACCCAATACAGAGATACGGCTTAATACGGTATCGAGTCTTGCGGCAACCTCTTGCGGGCTACCAAGGGAATCTAAAATTTGATATTGAATATAGGCTATCTGCTTAATGAGCTGCATTCTTCGCTCTTCACCTATGTGCTCTTGGGTCAACTCCACCAGCAAATTGGTGACACCACTCGAAGCACTCACCACCACCACACGGGTATTAGGATTAGCGAGAATAATATCTGCACAACGACTCATGGCGGCATAATCGGCAAGAGAAGTACCGCCAAACTTAGCGACAATAAGCGACATTATACAGCCTCCACAAAATGCAGACACTGATATGGTTCATTTGAAAATAAATATGGATATAAAACAAACATGATTACACTCCGAACTGACTTTGTTCGAAGAGCCCGATGCAAAGATTACGCACCCCAGAGATGGGAAACAGCGATCACCACCAGAAGCTCTCCACCAATAAACAGGTGACAACCTAAGGAATTCAGCCCTTTCGACCGACATAGAGTAATTCCAAATACTCAGATATCTCGGCGCTAATCTCCCTCATAAGTCATTATCAGAGTTTGGATCCTTCAGACTTGCTACCTAGCTAACGCTCCTCTTCTGTACCTCGCACTCTGTCGCCATTGCTCAAAAAGAGAGCGAGGAAGTAGAAATTATCAAATTTTGGCTGACCAAGCAATGATAAATCTCAACTATTGCAGAAAGATTTAAGCTAATAATCAAAATCCGGCAGCTCGCTCACCAAGTTAACCCGATCAGAAAAGTCGCCGATGATGAGCTCTTGTTGATGCTCAGCTTGAGAGAACAGGCAAGGAACTAAGGCTAACTGGTTATTATCAACAAAATAGATCGCATTCTGCTTAAATTTCAATCCCAGATATGCCGCACTGAGCTTATCGATAGCGACTGCCCAGCTTTTTTCCATATGAGTTCGGTCACGGGATGTCCCCACTACGGCACGATAGGGTCGGTTAAATTTCTCTATCGCGAGCAGTAGTTGTCTATCAAGGAGTCGATTTTGACAAGATGAGAGGATCTGGCCCTGGGGATTGTGGGCCGTAATGATTGCAAAAGATAACTGAGAAGATAACGTTTGGGTAAACAGAAATTCAGTTTCTTGGTAATGCTGCCACAATCGCTTATTTGACTCTATCATCTTGACCATATCCTCAATTTGATTGAATTTATTATAGCAAATTTAGTATATCCGCATATTGGCGTGATAAAGGTCACTAAAAGCATTTTTAACACCCTCATTTATCAATAACTTACCTGGCAAAGTGTGACGCAGGTCAAAACCACAAGTAATTTTGTTAACATTTCATTTGTTAACAATTGCCTAAAACGAGTACAATAGACCAGTCGGTTGGTTCTGCATCATTTATTACTATGATGCATTTTGTTACAAGTGGAGCTGACATAGAATTTACAGCCAGCCAGATTTCTGTATAAAATGCGACCAGTGCTTAGTTTCGCATTTAAACTTCATAAATATTTATTAATATAGGGAACTAACCCTAATATTGTTACTCGAAGTGAATACAGTTCGCGTTCCCCTTTATTGATATACGCATACCTAATCATGGAGGTGTGTTGCTGTTTCAGGCAGTTTGAAACTGCACCTATCGTAGATCAGTAAGCATTAGCATGACAAGTTCGAGCGTATTTAGCACTGATAACACGCGCTCATAGTTAGAATTGATTTGAACAAATTAGGTAAATTAATATGCAAAACCCGCACATTCTGATTGTTGAAGATGAAGCCGTACCCGTAACACGCTAAGAAGTATTTTTGAAGCTGAAGGATATGTGGTAACTGAAGCCAATGATGGCGCAGAAATGCATAAAGCCATGCAGGAAAATAAGATCAACTTGGTTGTTATGGATATCAACCTTCCTGGCAAAAACGGTCTTCTGTTAGCACGTGAACTTCGTGAAATAAACAATATCGGTCTAATCTTCCTAACGGGCCGAGATAACGAAGTTGACAAAATTTTGGGCCTTGAGATTGGTGCAGATGATTATATCACCAAGCCATTCAACCCACGTGAACTGACTATTCGTGCTCGCAACCTATTGAACCGTGTCAATAGCACAGGTACGGAAGCCGAAGATAAGAGCAGTGTTGAGTTCTACCGTTTCAACGGTTGGAGTCTTGAAATCAACAGTCGTTCTTTGGTCAGCCCACAAGGTGAGCCATACAAGCTACCACGTAGTGAATTCCGCGCTATGCTGCACTTTGTTGAGAACCCAGGCAAGATCCTTAGCCGTGCCGACCTTCTAATGAAGATGACGGGCCGCGAGCTTAAGCCACATGACCGTACCGTTGACGTAACGATTCGTCGTATCCGTAAGCACTTCGAAAGCTTGCCAGATACGCCAGAAATCATCGCCACGATTCACGGTGAAGGTTATCGTTTCTGCGCTAACTTAGAAGAAGCATAAAGCGAACGCTTTATGCTTCTTAAATAAAAACCAGCCTAAGGGCTGGTTTTTTTGTATATGGACTTCCTATAACTAAAAAGTTATCCCCGGTGGCCAATGAGGGGGTTTATGTCTGGAATAAAGCTGGGAAGCTTCTAAAGGCGAAGAAAGTTTTTAAAAGCTAAGAAAGCTTTAAGCTGTAAGGCCCAAGCCCTCAAGCCTAAAGACTCAGCTCTTACTTACGACTTACGACTTAAAACTTACCACTCGCAGACTCGTGGTTTATTTCAATTCTTTCTCGAGAAAATCGGCCAGTGAGCGATACAAGTGCGTTCTTACTTTTTCGCCGCGCATCGAGTGCTTTGACCCCGGATAATCTATCATTTGAAATAGCTTACCCTCATCCTGCAACGCTTTATACACCTTGGTACTGTTCTCAAAAAGTACATTGTCATCGGCCATGCCGTGATACATCAGCAAGCCAGATTGATAGCCTTTCACATATGGCAGTACGCTGTTGGCCTCATAGCCTTCGGCATTCTGTTGCGGATGGCCAAGATAACGCTCGGTGTAATGGGTGTCATATAAGGCCCAGTCAGTCACTGGCGCACCAGAGATGGCGGCCTTAAAGTAATCCGGCGCCTTAAATATGCCCATCAAAGCCATATAACCACCATAGCTGTGGCCGTACAAGGCGATGTTAGCGCTGTCAACATAGGCAAGTGTACGCAGGTAATCGACACCCGTTTTCTGGTCGTTGACTTCCGCTTCGCCTAAGTGCTGATAGATCACATGTTCAAATTGAGTGCCGCGGTGCGCCGAACCTCGGTTATCGAGCTGGAACACGATATAACCTTGCTGGAGTAAATACTGAGTGAAGTAATCTTGATCGCTCCAACTGTTAACCACCAACTGAGCGTGGGGGCCACCGTAGACTCGAACGACTACAGGATATTGCTTGTCGGCGCTAAAATTTGTCGGTTTAAACAGACGATACTGCAGCGCTTGGCCATCTTCCGCTTTAATCTGGCCAAACTCAGGTAACTGCCACAAGCCGAAGAAGGGATAGAGAGGATGTGTCTTATCCACCTCGTTCTCTTCTACCCAAGCGAGTTGCTGACCCTTATCACCATGTAGGCTGATCTGCGGCGGTTGTGATAAGCTGCTAAAATAGTCCAGATAAACGGCTTCATTCTCGGCAAACACAGGTGAGTGCATACCGCTTCGCTGACTGATATTCTCGACTTTGCCACCGTTTAAAGGCACGCGATAAAGATGTTTCTCGGTAACCAGAGTTTTACGGCCAGTAAAGTAGATCCATCCCGTTTTCTCATCCACCAGCTCGACTTCATCGACGGTCCAGCCTCCCGATGTCAGCTGTTGCTTCACCTTGCCATCCAGCCCAATCAGATACAGGTGCTTGAAGCCATCACGCTCCGAGGCCCAAATGAAGCTCTCTTGCTGCTTTAAGAAATGCAGATCATTATTTAGATTCACCCAGGCATCACTGCGCTCTTCGACTAAAACTCTAGATTTATCGATCTGAGCCAGAGACACCACTCTGAGATCTAAGCTTTGCTGATCTCGGCTCTGCCATTGATAGGATAATCGCTTACTATCGGGCAACCAGTTAACTCTGGGCAGGTAAATATCTTGTTCTTTGCCAAGGTCGACCCAGATTTCCTTCTGCTCGGCGAGTGTCACCACGGCTAATTTAATCGTGACATTATTCTTACCCGCATAGGGATACCTTTGCTCGGTTAATTTGATGCCATCGGCATAGATCTCATTGCGAGTCACCAACTCAACGCCAGACTCATCGATACGGGTATAGGCGATGGCCGACTCATCCGGTGACCACCAGTAGCCAGTCATGCGGCCCATCTCTTCTTGCGCGACGAACTCGGCCATGGCATTTTTTATCGCCCCACCGCCATCAGTAGTCATGGCGGTGAGCTTGCTGGTTTTCAGCTCTAACACGAACAGATTTTGATCTCGTACAAAAGAGACATAATTTCCCTTAGGAGATAAACGAGCATCGGTGACAAAGCCGTCACCCGTAGGTAGCAAGTTTACTTCACCATCATCAACTGAAAAATAGTAAAGCACGCCAGAGGCTGGAATGAGTATGGCCTGGCTATCATCAGACCAGAAATACTCCATGATCCCCTGACCATATATGCGTTGGCGCTCTCGTCTTGCCTTCTCTTCATCAGAAAGCTCGCCTATGGTGAGCTTATCCGCATCGACTAGTATCGACTTCTTACCACTGGCCACATCCATCTGCCACAAGTCATAGAAATACTGATCATCTTTACGTCCGGCAAGATAGGTCACTCTTTTACCGTCGGGTGAAAGCTTAAGCCCCCTGGGACTCGTGCCAGCCAATGCGGGGGAAGCGTATAGCCTTTCGATGCTCAGAGGCGTAGCCCCTCCCTCGAATGAGCGCTCTTTTTCTGCATTAGTCGTACTGGTGATTGTCGAGCAAGCCGTATTTGATAGAATCATAGGAACCGCCAATAGCGCTGATGTCATCCATTTTATTGTCATTATTATGTCCTGGACCTGAATGTAATTACCGCATGCCGACTAATACCAATCCCACTAATATTGTGATCTTTCAGCGGGAATTCAAAGCGCTGTAGGCAAGACGAATGCTTGAAGCTAATAGTTATTCTATATCGAAAGCATCTAACGCAGCATAAAGTGCTTTGAAACTCGCCCTTCGGGAGCCTCTCAGGCATTCCACTTCTGCTTTGCATTAACTTAAAAGGGAATAACCATTTCCTCATCAATGCGCCTTGAATTGAAAAGCCTGAATGGCTCTGAACTGAGCACTTATTTAGTGAGATTGGTATCACTCACAAACGATATAAATATCGCTGACATTGTGCACTAAAGTCCGCAGAAACTGAAACACACTGCCCAAGTTATAACTTGCCGTTATCCTACGCTGAAAAAAAGTTCAATCTCAGGTATGATCGCGCCAAATAAGAACACTCACATTAGACCCGATCTCAAACTCGAACTTGTATAGGAAATAACATGCAGACTTTGGCCCAAAACCTGAAATCACAAGGCATCAATGCCTCTCTGACTCAGCTTATTCACACCTTAGCGAACACCTCTAAAGAGATAAGCCATGCCGTTCGTCACGGTGCTCTTTCCGGCGTACTCGGAACCACAGAACATGAAAATGTTCAGGGTGAAACCCAAAAGAAGCTGGATGTTATTACTAACGATATGCTCAAAGATGCGCTGGATAAGGATGATACTGTCCGTGGTCTGGCATCAGAAGAGGAAGATTTTATCGTCGAAGCCGGTGCTAAGGGTGACTATCTGGTCTGTTTCGATCCATTAGATGGCTCATCGAATATCGACATTAACTCGCTGGTGGGTACCATCTTCTCGATACTTCCCGCCCCCGAAGGCGAACTCAGTGAGCAAAGCTTCTTGCAAGCCGGTCGCAAACAAGTCGCTGCTGGTTATGTCTTATATGGTCCTTCGACTATGTTGGCTCTCACCACAGGTAAAGGTGTGCAGTTATTTACCTTAAACCCGGAAACTAACGAATACCTGTTAACCACAGAAGCCATGTCAATCAGTAAAGACACATCTGAGTTTGCCATCAACATGTCTAACCAGCGTTTCTGGGAAGCCCCGATGCAGACTTATATTGCCGATCTATTGCTTGGTACCATAGGTCCGAGAGAGAAGGCCTTCAACATGCGCTGGATAGCAGCCATGGTCGGCGACGTGCATCGTGTACTGTCACGCGGTGGCATTTTCATTTACCCTAGCGACAACAAGAACCCAGAGAAGCCATACAAGCTTAGATTGATGTATGAAGCAAACCCTATGGCATTCTTAGTCGAGCAAGCGGGTGGCAAGGCATCCACCGGCTATGAAACCATCATGGATATAGAGCCAAGTGAAATTCACCAGCGCGTAGCCGTTATTTTAGGCTCGGCTAACGAAGTCGATGCTTGTCTTGAGTATCATGACGTCGATTACAGTGAAGAGCCAGAGGTTTAACTGAAGGTTCTAGGTTCTAGAAAAATATTAAGAGTCGCTTTAAGCGGCTTTTTTTATGAGTTTGCCATGAGATTGGCTTTATTTCGCTAAAGGTAAGATAAAAAAATACCGCTACCTTATCGGGTAGCGGTATTTTCGGAGATAACGCTGACTGCGAGGATGAAAGCAGTCAGCTATTTTTGACTATTCTGCTTCTTAAAATCAGCTCTTATAAAGAGTCTTAGTGCTATTGCTTTTTAGAGTACTTAGCCGCCTCTTCGCCGGCGAGTCTACCGAAGGTGATAATATCAGAGATGGCATTACCACCCAGACGGTTAGCGCCATGTAAGCCACCGGTCACTTCACCGGCACCATATAAGCCAGGAATGACTTGCTTCTTGGCATCTAAGATTTCCGCCTTAGTATCTATCTTCACCCCACCCATGGTGTGATGAACGCCAGGAGTCACTTCGACAGCATAGTAGTTACCTTCGTTCAGAGCACGAGGCAAGTTAGGACGGCCAAAATCTGTATCCTTACCACTGGTCACTAAGCTGTTATAACGAGCGACAGTTTCGGTCAGGGCCTTACCATCGATATTCTCAAGTTTACCTAACTTCACCAGCGAATCAGCCGTTGACACGATACCTAGGCCGATATATTTTTCGATCTTCTTCAGCGACTTACGTACCGAGTCATCGAAAATCAAGAAGGCAGTCTTACCCGTTTGCTCTAAAATAGCCGCCGCCGCTTTATCACGAGTGGTGATCTCATTGACGAAACGCTTACCTTCACGGTTAACTAAGATGGCACCATTACCACGCACCGCTTCGGTCACCATCACGCCACCTTTAACCGACAAGGTAGGATGGGCCTGAATGTATTGCAGATCTTGCATCGCGGCGCCAGCATTAGCGGCGACATCTAAACCATCACCTGTAGCGCCGGGTTGGTTAGTCGACACGAAGCCCTTCAACTTGGGATCCAGCTTGGCGACCCGCTCATTATTCTTGGCGAAGCCACCCGTTGCCAAAATAACCGCATCGGCCTTGATCCAGTAGTAGCCCTTGTACATGCCTTTAACCAGCAGGCCTGTCACCTTACCTGAATCATCTTTGAGGATCTCGACTCCGCGGGTGTTCATGCGCATATCGATATCACGCTTAACGGCGTTATCATAAAGCACCTGGACAATATGTGCACCGACACCAGCACCACCGGAAGGACGGTGAGTACGGTTAACCGATGCGCCGCCCATGCGGCCAACATCACTCAAGTCTGCACCCATAGCCGTCATCCAATCGACCGAGGCCTTAGAGTGAGACACCAGCACATCTACAAGAGCCGGATCGTTTATATAACGCCCCCCCTTCATGGTGTCCTCTGTCATCAGCTCTAGGCTATCTTCGATACCTTTGGCTTTTTGTTGATCCGTCCATGCGGCGTTCATGCCACCAGCAGCCAACTTGGCATTACCACCGATGACGGGCTCTTTTTCGATGAGGATAACCGTTGCGCCATTGTCATGGGCCGATACAGAAGCTGAGAAGCCCGCGCCACCAGAGCCGACTACGACGACATTGACGGTATCCTGTGGCGCCATGGCTAATGCCATTTCACGCTCAGACTTATCTTTAGCAAGCTCGGCAATGCTTGCCTCGTGACGCTGCCATTTCACCCCGTACGGCATGTCGAAATCGAAGCTGTGGCAAGCGTCACAGTAGACCATAGATTGTTCATGAGCACTGTGACAGGTCGTACAGGCTATTTCTCCAGGGAAGTGGGAGTCATGGGCATTATAGTGCTCATGCTTAGTCTCTTGAGCGACTTCATCCATGCTGCCATGACAAGATACACACTGGGCGTTCTCGTAAGTCAGACTATCGTTAGATAGCTCACCATCCGGAGTATGACAGCTTTCACACTCTTGGCTTTCACCATGGAAATCCGCAAGCGTATCCGCCGCCATAGTATTAACAGTGAAACCCGCAGTGCCTAGTAATGTGGCTAGGCAAATAGCACTTTTAAATTTTTTCATCACGTCTCCTCACCGTTAAACCTAGCAATCTTTGTTGCCCTGGCTAACAGCTCATCTCTATAGTTTCTGAATCCAACACGTGTTGAATACATATATCATTAACTCACTAATTCATGCCAATATTCCGCCTTAACTTACTGGCACTCAAGCGAAAGCCTTAACGAGGATGCAGAAATATAACCCGCTTCACAGGGCAGTCTATGGGCCATGCAAGGATGCATAAATTCACAGCCTGTTATGCAATTTTGCATGGCCGATAGATACAGAGATCACACATTATTGATGTAAGTGACACTAAGCTAAATTAGACTCGAAATAGGTGATAATAGTGAGTCACCAATGTCAGGAATCTAGGCTGACGACACAGTTCCATCAAAGCTTGCCATGCTAATCTCGGCCGATGAAATACCTATGCCCTATAACAGGCCTACTTTGCCTACTATGCTCTGTGTGTAGCACTGCCGTTGAGGCTTGGCAGACAGATGAGAATATCATTTTTGGTGTCCACTCTAAGACAGCGCCATTGGAGTGGCGCAATAACGGCGTAGACATGGGGTTTCATTTAGAATTAATGAGCCGCATCGGCCAGATGACAGATAAGCGCATTGTTGTCAGGCGTAAGACATTTCAACAACTGCTAGCAGATGTTCATGACGACACCAGTCCCATCGATGTGATCGCGGTCGTAAGCCCGGTAACCATAGACAGACAACTCAGCCAATCCGATCCCATCTATGCCACACATGCCAAAGCATATACCTTGCAAGGAAAAGAATTTATTCATGGATGGCATGACCTTGCTGGTAAACGTGTAGCAATAAAAAAAGGCGCCTTCGTCGACGTATATATAACGGGGCAAGCTCAGGAGTTTATTCGAGTCGATGTCGATCTCTACGAAACCGGTTTTCAGCAGTTAATCTCAGGAGATGTCGATATAGTGCTGGCTGAAAACTTTGTCGCCAGACGTTTAATGCCGCACTATCCGTCTATAAGAAGCTCCAGTGCCCCCTTGATATATGGTGCATTTAATTTCGTTAGCAACCACAAGAATGCCCAGCTCATGGCCGAGATAAACGATGCTCTCAGGCAGCTTAAACTGTCCGGGGAATACGATCGCTTAGTGAATAAGTGGTTCGGCACCGGCCGTGAAAAAGTCGACCTGTCCAATGCCCAGCAAAGAATGTTCTGGTTAGCTATATTAATCAGCATCATCTCGGCATTAGGCATGCTGCTTACTGGCTATATCAGTCGCAGCCTGCATAAAAGGACCCAAGCGCTCAACCTTGAGCTGGCTCAACGAAAGCGCGCAGAGCAGCAGATATCCAGCCTTTCTCAGCAGTTTCAATCGGTACTCGATGGTATCCCACACGGCGTCACACTGCTTAATCGGCAATGTGAGAGGTTATGGAGCAACGATAACAACAACGAACTGCTGACCAGTACCGAGTTCCACTTTATGCATGGCGACACCTTTAACCTCAACTCAAGCTTAGTCACTGTGCTTGAAAGCCAAAAGTCTCTTATTGCCGATATGATATATCGAGATCAATTTTGGCAGTTACAGCTCCACCCCATAGGAAACGATCAAGCCGTTATCCTCCTAGAAGAAGCCACCGAGCGGCATAACCTCAGACAAGCCAATGATGAAGCCAGCCGACTCGCCTCGTTGGGAGAGTTATCTGCCGGGATCGCACACGAGATCAACAACCCAACGGGGATCATCATCCACTCCATTGCCTTTTTTAATCATGCCCTTAAAGATCTACAACAGGCTGCAGATGCTTATCAGAAACAGAATCCATTCTGGTTAATTGCCGGCCTAGACCCAAACCGCGCCATGACTGAACTACAAGTCAGTAGCTTGACCATAGAAGAAGGGGCTAAGCGGATAAGTCGTATCGTTAACGATCTCAAGCGCTATGCCTTACCGACGGTCACCACAGAGCATCAGCTATTAAACCTAAACGAAGTGGTTAAGGTCTCCCTGAGATTAACGGCTAATCAGACCAAGATATTCAGGCTCATCACTCAGTTAAATGAGCCCGCGCCTATGATCATGGGCGATGCCCAGCAGCTACATCAAGTATTAATCAACTTGATCCAAAATGCCTGTCACGCATGTAAGCCTGCCACAGGAGATGACGCCGACAGTGACACCATCTCAATTGAAACCAGTACATCGGCAGATGGGGTCAGCTTAACCATCAGAGATACGGGAACTGGCATGGATAGCGCCACGCTGCAGCGCATCACAGAACCATTCTTTACCACTCGTCGCTCCGGTGGTGGCAGCGGATTGGGTCTATCTGTTTGCAGCCGTATTATCAAGGAGCACATGACGGAGATGCAGTTCAGCTCTCGCCTCGGCCAGGGAACCAGTATCAAGATTCAATTTTTATCCGTCTCTGATTCAATCAAGGCGCTCAAGTTACCCTCACTGGAGCAAGACACGTGAAATTAGCCAGAAATATCCTCTTGGTCGATGATGAGCCTTCCTGGCTCAGAAGCTTAGCCATCACACTCAATCGCCTGGTCCCCGAAGCCCAGATAGACACTTGCATCGACAGCCGACAAGTGGATAACAGGCTGGCACTCAATGATTATGCCCTGGTACTCCTCGACTTAACCATGCCGTTTCACTCGGGTGAAAACCTATTGGAAATGATCCGTAGTAAGTCCCCCAAGACTCGGGTGATCATAGTCACAGGGGTCAATGAGGTCGATACTGCCGTTCGCTGTATTAAACACGGCGCCTATGACTATTTTATCAAAACAGATAATGTCGATAATCTCGCCCGTACCGTACGTAGGGCATTAGAAGTCGTCGGGCTCGAACGTAACTACCTGATGATAAAAGAGCGCTTTCTCAGCCGTACCTTAGCTCACCCCCAAGCATTCAATAACATTCTCACCTGTGAACCTGCACTGCTGGATCAATTCAGTTATCTCGAAGCTGTTGCCATGAGCCCTGAACCCATTCTTATTTGTGGTGAAAGCGGCACAGGCAAAGATGAATTTGCTAAATCCTGCCATCAGCTCACCTGCCCCGATGAACCCTTTATTAATATCAAACTGGCAGGAGTAAACTATGATGCCTTTGAGCTGCAACTATTCGGAAAGATCACCAGTCATGCAGATGGTCAGGTCAGTGCTCAGGCTGGAGCGCTGCATCATGTCCACACCGGCTTACTCTATCTCAATGAGATTGGCGACCTCCCCTTAGAGGCTCAGGCAAAGCTGGTCGATGTCATCGAACACAAACAATACTATCCGGTGGGGAGTGACCGCCCCTACCCGGTCAATTGTAAGATAATCGCCTCGACTCAACATGATCTTCTCACCCTCAATCGAGAGGGGAAATTTCGTAGCGACCTGCTTTACAGACTCACAAGTCACAAGATAAAACTGCCACCATTGAGGGAACGTAAACTCGACCTGTCTATGCTGATCAATCACTTCATCAACTTAGCAGCAAATAAAATGGGATTAGAGGCACCACAGCAGCCGAGAAATTTAGCCAGCCAACTAGCAGATTATGAATTTCCCGGAAACCTGCATGAACTTAAGGGCATGGTATTTGACGGAGTCAGCCGCAGTGACGGTATACAGCTTAATATCACCCCCTTTATGGAGGCAATGAACGAGCGAAATAACGGTGTCATTAAACCGAAGGATTCAATCAGCTACCCAAAAGAGTTACCGACATTAGCAGAAATGAGTCAAGCCTTAATAGATGAAGCCATGAGCCGCACCGCCAACAACCAAACCGCAGCAGCAAGAATGCTGGGTATTAGCCAAAGTGCATTGAGCAGACGAATGAAAACCGACAAGTGATGAAAGCAGGAAGATACTGAATAGCAGTGCATGGAATGGCTCCATCGCAATTGGTGCACTGAAAGCATTAGCTACAAAAAAATGATCTTTAATAGATTAATTGCGACTCGTAAAAATAGAATAACTACCGGCCTATAAACAAGGTGTATCGGCATCGTCACTCGATAATGCCCTGCTAAGTGCCCCGGCCAGTATGTTGAAAATGCCTACACTGGTATCTTGAGTTCGTTTATTACTATCAGTCTGCATATCACGCGCCCCAGGACTAGCTAGGCTCTGTTCACGCTGTCGCTCGTTTTCCGCAGCCCCTGAAACAAAATCGCAGCTGGCATAAGATAAATCATTGGAAGAGCATGCGGAAATTAACAATACACAGAGTATAAAAACAGTAATTTTCATCGGTCATCCTCAGCTGATTTATTAACTCAGTAGCCATTAAGGTAACAGGGAGTGCGCCAAAAATCACAACTCAACCACAGGCATGTTTACCCAATAATCGGGTTGCATCTGTCCCCCCCCCCCTTTAAGCCCAATAAAAAAGCCCATAGACCTGCTTGGCTAGCGAGGTCTATTAAGCTATATCGATTAAACCTGCTTGGTCTCTTGTACCTGAGGCTCAGAAACAAAGGCGGCTGGCTCGACTGTGTCATAACCCTGTTCGGTCGCATCGACTATGGTTAATACCGCAGCATCACCCACTACGTTACACGAGGTCAGCACCATATCGATTAAACGGTCTAACGCGGCAACGATGGCAAAAGCCTCGACTGGCAAGCCCATCTGATGAATTAACACACCTATCATCACCATACCGCCGCCTGGGACGCCGCCGGCGCCGACAGAGAGCAGAAATATACTGAATAACAACGCAGGTAGCTGCTCCATCGCTATTGGCGCACCAAAAGCATTCGCCACAAAGAAGATTGCGATGGTGATATAGATAGACACACCGCCCATGTTCATGGTGGCTCCGAGCGGCACACCAAACCCAGCGATGGAAGGTTTAACGCCTAGCTTCTCAGTCAAGGTACGCATGGTCACAGGGATAGTGGCATTCGAACTCGCCGTAGAGAGTGAGAACAAGATCTGCTCACGCGTCTTAGCGCGAAATTCTTTAGCCGAGACCGAAGTGAACGCACCTACGGCCATAGGGTAAACCACGAAAATCCACAACAACAACAAGCTTATTATGACAACCAGATACTCTAGAACACTGAGAAAAACATGCGCATCTAAGGTGGCTCCAAGTTTAAGCATCAAGGCAAAGACACCGATTGGAGCCAGCTGCATCACTATCGTGATGAGCTTCATCATCAACTTATTGCCTTCCTGGAACCCTTGAACCAATAAGGGAACGGCATTACCCAAAGACTTGAGTACACCGCCCACAAGCAAGGCCATGAAGATCACTTGTAACATGTTACCCGAACTAAACGCGGCAACCGGGTTACTCGGCACAATATTAACGATTAGCTCAACCAAATTTGGCAATTCGCTGGCTGTGATTGTCGCGCCAGAGCCACCGGACATGTCGACACCTAAGCCAGGCTGTATCAGTAGCGCCACGGCTAACGCGGCAAAAATAGCGACTAAGGTGTTGATGATATAGAAACCAAATGTCTTGCCTCCCAAACGGCCGAAGCTTTTCAGGTCGCTTAGCTCAAGGACGCCACATACTATGCTGACGAACACTAAAGGAACAACGAGCATCATGATCATGCTGACGAACATGGTTCCCACGCCAGAAGATATCTCGACCACAGTGCCAGAGAAGAAACTCACATCCCCAAGAAAATATTGAATGATTGAACCGAAAATCAATCCGGAAAACAGACCGATAAAGATCCGTGATGAAAGTGATTTAGTCATATACCTGCCTTCGATTCAGCATATCTTTTATGTATGCTTTTATTAATTTGCACCTATGCCGATGCTTATATTTTTGGGGTTATATCCCACTGGTGGAGACAGATAGTGAATCATGCTGGATACAATTTCAACCGAATTCAGCTCAAGAACAAAAGTCACATAGAAGCAACATATGACTTGACCGCCATTGCTGCTGGAGCCAAAGGGAAACTCTAGATTAGGCGGTAAGGATAATATTTACATAATTATCAAATAAGCAACATGAAACCTGATACGATACGCACGCAAGCAGATTAAACAACTGCACATGCAAAACTAAAAGCGTTAAACGCTACAAAGGAGTGGAAATTTAGAAGCAAAAACTACACAAGTGTAAGATCAAGGTGAATTACCTGCTAACTTTGGTCAGCATAACCGCCGTTAACGCTTCCTTTCTTCTTCAAAGAAAATAATTGCAACTTCAAATTATGGCTCAGCATATGCTCCTGCTTCAATGTTATATGTTGCTCATTCATTAGGGAAAAAGCTAACTGACATTGTGCAGGTAACTGCTGACGGTGCAAATAAAGGCGCGATGCTGTTTGCTTATGCCACTCTTGTTCAATTCCTTGCAAGTCGATTGCCATCGCAGCTTCACAATCAGCAGGTGACAGCCAGTAATCCGCTTCGCAGGTATAAGCAATCTCAATGCCTTTTGGATCTAAATCGCTAAAACACACTAATTTATAGCAAGGGTTATCTTTCCAACGCCTAAAAAATTGATAGGCCATACCGGTTTGCTGACTGGGTTTTACATCACCACGGTACAACCACAGCGCATCTTTTAAAGGATCTGGCAGGATTAAGCTCGCTAAGTTAGCCATTAATGTCAGGTTTTCAACCAGCACAATATATGGGTGTTCAACCGTGTCAATTTCGTCGGCCTTGACTGAAAGCCCGAGTGAAGACAGTGGCGATGTGGCTATCAGCTGTTTGTTAATTTTCAAGCCATTAATGCTGTTAATTAAAATAAAATCACGGCTAACAGGGTAGCTATTTAACTTCTCTGCTCTATTCGTCTTTGAATTTTCATTGCGACTTTGTTGTTCTGGATATGGGTCAAACTCGAGATGAACACCCAACTGCTGTTTAACTTTATTAATGAGCCGTATCTTATCAGCTAGGGCATAAGTGAAATAGCCAGCTGAAAACGCACCAAAATCATAGTCCGCCTTTAAACGTTTTAAATATGCTTTACTCGGAATCTTGTCGCCTGCGGAATATTTACGCAACATTTTTTTGCTATCGTTAAACAAGCCTTTTTGCATACATACCTTATCCAAAAACGGTGTAGAATATTATTTCTAATACTCATTTAAGCCGATCACCACATCATGGTAGCTGAAGTTATCTGATGTCCCAGCTACTTGGACCCCCTTCAGATTAAGACTAAACGCTGCTTGTTGTTCATTGGTAAGCTTGCAATAGCAGCTAAACACCAATTCAATCCAGGCTTTTGGCTTGATGCTATGTTCATTGACTTGCCAATCATCTTGCGAGTGTTGCCAAAAGACTAAGGCAGAGATAGCAACATTCGACGTAATGGCTTGCTCAAACAGCAATTCGGCTTGCAGATCAAAAAAGTCACTTTGATAGCTCACCCGCTCTATCGGATTAACCTCTATTTCTGCAGTCTCTCGCTCCTTCACATCCTGAGCGATTGATTGCTTTCTCAAGGCTTGAACTAACTGAATAAGAGGTGTTTCTAGCGCAGTATTACGCGTATCCACATAAGATTTAAGTGCCATTGCAGGAGCTAGCTTTAATCCTTCTGGCAATTCTGGGTGTTCATACAGGTTATCGCTCAGCTCAAACTCAGGGTGTTGGCGTAAAAAACGAGTCATACTGCGCAATTGATTGGCTTTTTTCTCATCACGACGTAAGCGAAACAGGCTCAGACGCATATTATCGATAATGAAACGTAGCCTTGGCAGTACTTTGTTAAACCAATATACAAAACCGGTAATTTTACGGGCAAACTCATTTGGACACGGCCAGTTAATCCACTCATAACAGGCTTCAGGATCAATTTGTTGCAGCTCGGTCAATAGATTCTGTGCATGATTCAAGTAGCGCTCGTTTTGTCTTATCTTGTTCGCTAGGCTACTGACAAATCCAAACTGGCTCACAATGCCGTAATGCATATTATCGAGGTTATTGTTTAAACCGTCTTTAGTTTCATACAAAAGATCATCAAGTTGCTCTAAAAACAGCTCCGCATCTTCCGACTGTTCTGCCTGTACCGAAAGTTGATAGTCTTTAACCGTTTCGTCCAGCGCTTCAATCACCTTGCCCATATCGGTTAATTGACGATAACTACTTTGCTTGCGCATCAAGCGATTGAGCATACGCTTAAAGTCTGTCGTTACCCTAAACTCACCGACCTCATCATCTGGGCGCAGTAAACCCGCCTTGTGTAAGGTAGAAATAGTTTTGTTATCTTGGCTGTCTGCCGCTATAGAGCCATAGACATAAGCGTTAGCCAATAGCTCATCGTTAGCGCCAATTTTTCTCAGCAGTGCTGAAACCTGTCCTGCATCAAAACCTGCCATTAGAACAATAACTCATCTTGTTGTTCGGTCTGCTCATCCGGCAAATCGACTTGCTCAGAATCATTTAAAAACTCAATTAGACAGTAAATGAGATCGAACCGCGCCGTAGCGAAATAACGACTACTACCAGGGTTTTTACGCACGAAATAGTGCATATCTTCGAGCTTATTAAACAAGGTCGCCAGCTGCTCTCTGGTTTCTTCTTTATTGGTTTTAAATGGCTTAATCGACGTCAAGTGTCTAAGTTGATCGCGTAAGGTTTGATCTTGTTCGAAGGGTTCGAATAACGCGTTAATATTAATGACTGATTTGCCATGCAAGGGCAGATCAGCTTGCGTAGCAGTAAGCAGTAAATCTAAGAATTCGACTAACGGCCTAAACACACTACGCATTTCGTTAAACAGAGCCGACAACTCAGCTGAATTACTTTGATCCACTTGCTGAAAGGTGCAGTAATAGGCATCCGCACTATCGAGGTAGGTTAAATTACGATCGAGATTCGACAAAAAATCACTAACTCGCTCAAACTCACTTTCGACTTTAAGGTAGGTAAATTCTTCTGCAAAAGCGGTTTCGCAAATCACTTCCCCAGTGAGCAGCTTTTGAATCGTCTGTTTAAACATTATAACTCCTGCTTAGCGGTAGCCGTTAGTTGCTGACTGACTCTGTTCGCCAGAAGTTCATCGAGGCGAGACTTGGGGATTTCAGCATGATAAATTTTATTATCCTTCAACTTATAGTGTCTGTCGTATAGGGACAAGATATGGCGGTCAGTAGACGGCGAAGCCGACAAAATATGAATGTCATTGTCACTGAACATTTTCAATAACAGCTCTATATTTTCAGCCGCTAATTCACCCAGCTCATCCACAGGTAAAATGATCTGACTGCTAAATTGGCTTTCACCACGCAGCATACCAAGCAGGCCAGTAAACAAGGACAACATAGCCAGATACGATAAACCCGTCGAACTCACTTTTTTGAGTTGACGAGCATTACGCGCATGTTTAACTTGGCCTTTTTCTATGATAGTAAATTCAATATCGAAGAGATTGCAATGGTTCAATACAAAACCTTCACTGGGCAAGTAAGTCGCCAATTTTTGCATCGCATAAACAAGATCGTCAGGGATCTCTCCAACACCATCGCTTAATTGGTCGCGACATAGGTCATAGGCCTTGGAAAACTCTTTTAACGATCCCCAGTATTCCAACTCTTCTTGCTTCATCACTGTGGTAACGCTGATCTCTGCTAACGCATCAAAATGGGCAAGCTCTGTCACCTTAGTCGACAGCTGCTTACCTATCGTTTTAATTTGTCTCGCAAAGTTCTCTACATGTTGATAAAACTCATTGATCATGGTGGCGTTAACCGACACCAACTGGTAAGTGTTTTTTTGCTTCTGTTGAGCACTGCTTAATAGCTCGACTATCGGCTCTCGGTATTTAAATAAACTTTTTGCGGCACTAAAGTTATCATGTTCAGCCACTAGTTTTTGCCAGTTATCGTACAGGTCGCTGCTAGCGTGTTTCTTTTTAAAGCCATCGTTAAACTTATTAAGCTGCTCGCCTAAACGTTTTTCAATCACTTTAAATTGATGGAGCCAATCGGCGCAAAAACTCACACTCAGATCCGCTTGGTTATGAGGTTGTTCTGCTGATCCTAATACTTCAATGCCCTGCTTTTCACACTGACGCTGGCTGTCCCTTAGTTGATTGAGTAACTCCTCAACATAGGTTTTCTTATCGTTTAATTTCTTAATATCACGGCGCAGTGCAGTGATGTCGCTATTGAGCTTGATAGTGGCATCTTCAAGCTGAGTCTCAAAACCACGCTGCTGAACTAATCTATTCTGGTTCAGCTCAACCAGGCCATCACGATGGCAGTAGCGATCGGTCATAAAGTGCAGATAGTGATGTGCCTTTGCCTCAAATACAGCACATTGTTTCAATGCCTGCTCTATCACCTTACGTTCGGTGGTGCGCTTATCCACTTCTCCGTCTGGATCCAATTTGGCCAAGTCGGTATTTTGCTGCTTTTTCAAATCTTTTAAGCGTTGCTTGTAGTTGGTTTCTAGTTCGGTATTTTCAGCCATCAAGAGTGACAATTGGCTGTCACGGTCACCTTCAACCACCATGCGTTTTTCAAGTAGCTGGTTATGTAGCTCATGGCGCTGCTCTTCTGCATCTTCGGTGTACTCTTGCTGCTGTTTGGTTAGGCGTCTTTGTTCAGACTCTAGCGTTTTAAGCTGTTGATTAACCGCATCGGTGTACTCTTTAATCGCGATACGTTTTTTAACTTCAAAATTCTCTTTTTGCGTGTTTAGTTGCTGCAAATTGAGTTTATTTTTAGCAAGTTGCTGCGTCGCGGCTGAACAGTTGGCGTCAGCGGCTGAAATCTCTTTAGTTAATAAGCCAATATGTTCATCAAGCTGCTCTATTTTCTCAGTCTGCAGGTTGATCTTTTCGCCCAGTGCTTCATATTTTTCACGCAACTGGATCTCATCAAGAAACAGTGAGTCATTGCTCTGTAAAGGCTCCAAATCGAGTGCAAGCCCATAAAAGCTGTCACCGCCAACCCATGTAGGCGCTAAATCACAACGAGTGAGCTGCTCACTGGTGAGTAGTCGTCCAATATTGTTCTGCCAGTTTTTTGCTTGCGCTTCATTATCAAGAAAATACTGTAATGAGCCTTCTGCAGGAATAAGCTGCGCTCTAACTTGTTCATAGTCAGCAGAAAGCCCCTCTAACAGACGCTTTTCTTGATTGTATTGCTCTAACTGCTTATCTCGGCGCTTTATTAGGTCATTGTGCTGCTGTAACGCTTGGGAGTGCGCTTGATACAAGCTATTTTGCTTATCTTTAGCATCACTTAAAGCTTGGGTATTTTGGGCAATGTTTTGTTGTAGCTCTGGCGCGAGTTGAACTTGATTTAGCTTAACTTGAGAGAGCTTTTGCTGCTCGGTTTGAACATCACTTTCTAACCGTTGTTTCTTCAGCTGCAGAGCTATATTTCGTGCATGCAACTGTTGCTCTAGTTCGCGGTTTTGCAACCTATCAGTGTCGGTAATTTTAGTGAGCTGCACAGTGGCTCGCTCACGAATATCCGTCATTTTAGTTTGGTTATTACTTTTATCTTGCAGATGTAGAAACTTGAGCGTTTGAATGAGATCGGCAAACTTTTGCTGTAGCTTATTAATATTGCCTTCGAAGGCATTAATAATGGCGTTGATTTCATTAAGCTGGTCTTGATAATGCGGGGCTTTGTCGGCTTGTAACTGATAGCTTGGGGCATCATCGTCATCATAGTTCATTTTGTCGGTATCGAGTAAATCTATTCGACTCTGATCGCCCTCGATATCCGCTTTTAAGTTAGACACCTGTTTGCTTAATGATTGCTTAGTTGTTTCTAGCTCATTGATCAAACCTGATAGCTGTTGTTGTATTTGCTGCTTCTTTTCAGCAGCCAATGCTTGCTGTTCATTTAGACTTTCTTGGTGAGCCAGCATTTCAAAATGCAGATGCTGCAGCTTGCTCAATAGGCTGTCTAAGCTATTGAAATCACCCTGCCATAGGTCAATTTTATCCGCGACTTGCTGTACTGCGCGGCTGGCTCGAATATCCGCGATCCAGTTGCTGATGTCCTCTTTATTAAGGCTTATCTGTTCTTTCTCTTCCACCGAGCTGCGGGCAAGGTAATCACTCGCAATAGCCACTAACATGCGTTTAACGGCTTCAAAATCAAGGTTTTTTTCTATAGTGCCGTTAATAACTTTGTCGATATGCGGGCTGGGCTGCTCACAGAAACTGTAGCGACTTTGCAGTTGGCGGACATCTTTTAATTTACGGCCGCTACGCAAGTTTTGAATCACTTGCCGATATTTTTCAACGGCTAGATAGCAACTCGAGTCGCGACCTACCTGCCGATAGAAGCCTTCAATCTCTTTCATTGAACGACGTTGATGGTTGTCGCCAATGAAGTGCTCGCTGTTGTAGGGTGCATCAATAAATTTATACTGGGCTCCACGTCCATCGCTGCAAACAAGCACCATACAAATTTGCCCATGGGGACGCTGATATTCATAGATCAACATACTTGAAGCACGTGGCAGGTAGTAATCAACAAAATTACGCGCCTGATCGACCTTACTGACGATGTCGCTCGGCCGCATGCCATAAAATAACGGCAGTAGTCGCATTAATGAGGTTTTACCCGCACCATTAGTCCCTTCAAGCTGCGTATGCCCCGATAAGTCCAGCTCATTGACCTGACCCTTCCAGAAACTGTCGATAATAATAATACGCAGTAGTGAATAGCCTTGTTGAGCCATGCTAGATCCTTATATGAACGGTTTTCAAACAGAAGTAATACCAACTGAGAAGGAGTGATAATTTATAAGGAATCAAACATTTTGTCGATACTAATCGACTTAATACCGTGCTCTTACACATGTTTTCAGCAAAATAGGCTCCAGGAACTCCTCAACTAGAGAAAAGCTCCAAATACTCAATATAAAATATCGATAATTAACCTTACTGAGAGACTACAGGAGCTGATAATCGCTTAAAGTACCCCATGATCTCAGCATAAATCACCTGTCTGAGACCTAATAGCGCGATCAAGTTAGGTATCGCCATTAATCCATTGACGGTATCGGCGAGCAGCAAGATAAGATCCAGCTTGATAAAGGCACCAAGGGCGATCAGCAATAGAAATAGCCCCTGATAGAGTCTAAGTCCTCTGTCGCCCACGAGGTAATACCAATTTGCAGCGCTTGCGCCACGGTAGCCCCCAGAAAACCTCCGGCGGCAGAGATAGGAGTAAATGCCGAGGTGATAACCAGATCAAATGTCGGTAAGATCTGATCGCTAAAACTAAACAAAATCCCCAAACAGGCGATGATATAAGCCAGCGCCATGCTAGGCACCAAACTTTTAGCCACATTGGCAATACGAGTCACACCACCTAATGTCACAGCAGCCACCAACAAGGTTAATACCAGGGCTGTCACCCAAGTAGGTACATCGAAGGCGATGGTCATGGCATCACTAATGGCGTTAACTTGGGCGAATGTTCCTATACCAAAAAAGGCTACTGCCACACCGAAGATGGCGGAATTTTTTGCCAGCCAGCTAAGCCCTTAACCGCGCTCAATATAGTACATAGGGCCGCCAGTAATCCGACCTCTAGCATCTGTGGTGCGATACTTCACCGCTAGCATACATTCAGCATACTTGGTTGCCATGCCGAAAAATGCCGCTAACCACATCCAAAACAGGGCTCAGGGACCACCAATCTTAATCGCGGTGGCGACCCAACAATATTCCCAGTACCTATAGTCTGATAACGCGGTGCAGAGTGCGGCGAAGGAGGGGGAGGTCTCCTTTTCCGCTGGCAGGCTTAAACAGCAGCTTCAACGCAAGAGGCAGATAGAGTACTTGGATAATTCTCAGTCTAATGGTGAGGTATAAACCGGTACCGACGAGTAACCACTAGGTAACAGGCCCCCAAACCAGGGCATTAATTTCAACTAGGAGTGATTCAAAATTCATTGCCGTTCTCGATTATCATTAAAAAAACGGATAAACGGAAGTGAACAAGAAATGGCTGTAACGCGCCGCAGCCGGACGCAATACTGACAGTTAATTAGCACATGCTAATTAACTGTCATAGAGACAAACGACAGGGCTATGCAGTCATCCTCTCCCCTGTCCTTTTGCCTGAGCGTTTCGCGTCTAAATGGGTAGATAACTTAGGCACTTTCGCCTTCGGCGCCGCATAATAGCTCAATAAAATAAAAGCCATTTGCGATCTCTCCAGAGGCTCGTCCAGTAACAGTCCACGCCAATCGTAATTGGCACCTGAAAGAGTGGTTCAGCCATGTTTCAATTAGCTAAACTTGCCTCGTCGGTGTGGGGGCTATTCCCCACTCTCCTGCTACCTTCATCCGAACGGATTGCCAAAATAGAGATTGATGCCATCTGCTATTTTAGCGGTGGCACAGCATGCATTAATGAAATAAAGCAGACAAGCAACCAGATCACACTTTTATCATCCACAAGTTGAACGTAGATTTCTTGACCAGCCGAGAAGATGTGATGATTGATTGAATAGAAAGTGCGAATACTGGATACCCGCACTCTAAAATAATGACTAGCAGAGTTATAGCTAGAATAATTATAGCTAAAAATTAAGCTTGCTCGAACTCGGTACGATAGCTCTCGTAATTGTCGACCATGCCTTTGACTAACTCGGCATCATAGGGACGTAAACCGCTCATCACGAGTGTCTTAATGCCGGTTCCTACAAGTTTATCACCACTATGCAGCTCAAACTTAAGGGTCACATCTCCTCGTTTACCGTCAATCTTAAGCGCTTGATCAACCAATGATAGAGTCACTTGTTCGAAATCCAGGGTAGTCAAGTCGAAAGACATGCTCTCATAGATGACTAAAGGGCGCGCCGGGTTAATCATCA
>NZ_ABIC01000002.1 GCF_000172075.1 Shewanella benthica KT99 | reverse complement strand
GGCGATGCCGACATATTCTCAATATGAGCAAGGTTTATGGGTTTTTCTCAATCACCCAGGGACACCTTTGACCAATAACGAAGCCGAGCGTTGTTTGCGTGGCAGCGTGATCATGCGCAAGATCTGCTATGGCACCAGTTCAGATAGGGGTGAGAAGTTTCGATCTCGGATCCTCTCAGTCGTTGAAACGTGCAAGAAGCGCAAGTTATCCCCGATAACAGTGATCAGCACTATCATTGCGGGCGTGGTGGGTAAATGCGACTACCCAGACGTATTTGGACTAACCTCAGCTTAGTCAATCCCCCTCTGGTGAATGCTTACCATTCGCCGACGCCACATTATTTCGTCAACGTCACCGGCTTCATATCTATGTTGAGTGCGAAATACGGACTTGAATAGCAATACCAGTCGATTGCCGATACTCGCGGTAAGCCCCTTACCTGAATAATCGGCCATTTGTTGTAAATTACGCTGCACATGGGCAAGGCAAAATTGATGCCGTTCGGGCTCAATCCAGTTGTAGCTGGGACATTGGTCACTCACGACAATCGCTTGGGTATGCTCGCCTAATATCGATTTGGCTGCATCCTTATTACGAAAATATTTCACCTGTTGGAATACGGCATCCTCACTCGATAACAACCAGACCCAGCGGGTATGCTCTTCACCATTACGATTGTGCGTCGTCTCGTCAACATGCACTAATGACGCTTTTTTTATGTGTTGATGCAGAGCTTGGTGTGTCGGCGTCAGCATACTACTGACTCGCCCTTGCGCTTCAGAAATCAGACCGATAGAGAAATGAGTCCCGTATTGGTCTTGCAGTAAACGTTGAATTTTACGTACGCTCAGGTGATACAAGCCACTGAGCACAGCCACGTAACTGAGCAATCGTGGCCCCATCTGACCATCGGGAGCCTCTTCAGGCAAGGCTCCTTTGCTCACGGTGTTGCACTGCTGACAACGCCCGTGAAATAACTGGTATTCAGTTATATCAAGTGCAGGTTTAGGTAATTCAAATACCTGATGACGATAGCTTGGAGTCGGGTTGGCAATGACCTCGCCACCACAATCAGAACAACATGAATCGGGTAAGCAAGCGACTTGCTCATCGGTTGCGCTGAGTTCCGCTAATGGTCTTTTATGCCCCGTATGTCCAGGTTGAGCGCCAACCTTATTTCCACTACGAGGCGTTTGAGCTTTTTTCGCTCAGCCTTATCCGCAGGGGAGTCAGAGGATGGTGATTTGGATGAGTTTCTAGAGCTCAATGCTAGGCGGTCTTCATATTCACGTAACTTTTCCCACAGTTCTTGAATGAGTAAGTTTGCTTTTTTTTCACCGAGTTCAGCAACCGTAGGCGGCTCTGTTGCGAATTGTTTTTTCTTTTTCATGAAGCTATTTTGACACGGCAAAGAGATCGTTCAATAGCGATATGACCAAACCTTATTGATCATCAATTGATCGTGTCAATAAGGGGCTGGTGAACGGTTACCCTCAAACGGCAGATACACTAAGATTTCATGGCTATTGACGGCTATAACAGGGTCGACTTCGACGAAAGGAGGCAATATGGGAAAGCCGAAATGATGCCAGTGACAACCCAATGCGATATCTACAGGGGCAAAGTAATTCAATAGCTTCTCGTTAAACCAGCTCTCTCCCACCTTAGGCACTGCATATTTAAGCGCCGCTTGGTGACTCACACTAATCGAAGTGACTCCTTGACGCTTCGCGGCCCAAGCTGAAACAGGTTCAAAGTCATTTAACACCAGATCGTAGCGACTCAAGTCTAATGAGTTAGTCTCATGCAACAGAGAAGGCACTGAATTTTTCCATGCGGTTCTTGCCATACTCACCCGACCATTATTGGTCGCGAATGTCAGCCCAGTCTCAACCTGGTATTCGCCAAAGCACTGCATATCGAAAAACTGCTCAGGAGCACGTCCGGAAAAGAAGAAGTCGACATCCACTCCATATTTTTGCAGAGACTTAGCCATCACCCGTGCACGACTCAAATGGCCATTACCCGTTCCCTGGACGCCATAAAGTATTCTCATATTGTCTCCATGAAATGACGCAAGTTAATACCCACCTATGTACAAAATAGCCGCAACAGAACTTGAGCCCAGTACCGCACCAGCCACAATATCCAAGGGATAGTGCACCCCAAGCGCAATACGTGACAGCCCGATAGCGTTCTTCAAAATGAAAGTGGCAGTTCGAGAATAAACGCGGCTAAAGCCAGACTAAACAGCTCCCCTCCTCTGGCGTGGCTCACCAGTAAGGTCAGTGAAAATATGCAGTAGAATGGGCCATCTTCGATTTTTGATATTTTTCTGGCGAGCAGAAGCCACTCTCTGTGCTCGCTAAGCGCAAAGATGTATTGAAATGCTTGTTTGTCTAATTTTGCAATAGTGCCAAACATAAAAAGGCTCCTCATCAGCGGTATACTGATTTAGAGCCTAAAAAGGTGCCATGACGGCGAGATGACAACTAGTCTAAGTTTTTATGACACTCGAAAATGCCTGTTAGCATATTCTTATGCTGTAGCTAGTTGCTGTGGTTTTGCACGATAGATTTTTATCAGGTGGTAGATGTTGATACAGGCAACAAATGCATTCATACCAGCCACTGGCCAAGCCGAAATATAGATCCCGTAGACAACGAACAGGGAACAACCGGCAAAGTTTAAACATCTAAGCCAGATGATATCTTTCATCATCAATGAAATAGCTACCATTACTGACGCAAAATAACCAATAATTTCAATCGTTGAAGCTTCCATGAAGGTACCTTTTAAGGCCTTCTGCCATCCATAAGCGAATTGGGGGGTCCGTGCCCCTAAAGCAAGTTAAAGTTAAGTTAATCTAATCTAAGCATATGCTAACAAACTTACGCCATACATGTAATAAAAATACGTCATTTAACGACCTATATCACGTTCTCAGCTGGTTTATTGCGCAGACAAAGAAACTTTACAACAAAGCTGTAAATAGACGCATATATCAACAATTGCGTGATTGATAACACTTTTCTTTTTAATAATCCCTTATATACTGGCCTTATCTCGTCAAATTGTGCACCACTCAGCACAATATCGATCTACAGGAGTATGACTATGGAATACAACACCTCAGAACTTTGTGACACTTACATCGATGTCGTCGATGTTGTCGAGCCCATGTTCAGTAACTATGGTGGTTGTAACTCATTTGGTGGCTCAATCAGCACGATTAAATGTTTCGAAGACAACGGCCTTATCGCTGAAGCGCTTCAACAAGATGGTGAAGGTAGGGTTCTACTTGTAGATGGTGGCGGCTCTTTAAGACGCGCACTGCTCGATTCCTCTATTGCCCAGATCGCGGTAGAGAATAAATGGGAAGGCATCATCATCTATGGCTCGGTGAGAGATGTCGATGCGCTGGAAGATCTCGATCTTGGCATTCAGGCACTGGCCTCTATTCCGGTCGCTGCAGATGGCCATTCAGTAGGAGAACTGGAGATCCCGGTAAACTTCGGTGGTGTCACTTTCTTACCCCTAGATCATGTCTACGCCGACAACACAGGTATCATACTGTCGCCAGAGCCTTTAGATATCGATTAAGCATCACAATAAGAACTAAGCAGACATGCAATATCTCATTCCTTTTACAACACAAGTGTGTCGACAACTCGTTGCAATTCGTGACGGTGAAACCAAACTTGCCCAGACGGTTCACTTTTGCGATAGCGCAAACCCTTTCAGCGACACACTCGATAACGCTAAAGCCAATGGCGTGCGTTTCGCCATCATAGGCATAGGCGAAGACATAGGTCCACGCGCCAACCTAGGCCGCGGCGGCGCAACCGATGCCTTCGAATCGGCCATGGCACAATTTCTCAACCTACAATCTAATCGCTTCTTCAGTGGCAACGAGTGCCTGGTTCTGGGCCAGATACAGACAGACGATCTGCAACTGGCCGAAGGTGCCGATGCGGATTCACTGAGAACAAATGTTGAGCTGCTTGATGAAAGAGTGATCTCGGTAGCCAGCCAGATAATTGCGGCAGGCCTTGAGCCTATCGTTATCGGCGGCGGCCATAACAATGCTTATGGCTTATTGATGTCGGTGAAAAACACCCATAACAAGAAAGTTGCGGCGGTAAACTTAGATCCCCATTCCGATTTTCGCCCACGTGAAGGTCGCCATAGCGGCAATGGTTTTAGCTATGCGGCGGCCAGTGGTGCATTGGGTTACTACCATGTACTTGGTATGCATGAACTCAAAAATAGTGAAGAAACACTGGAGCAGCTCAGCACTTTCGGTGGCCACTGGCATACCTTGCAAGCGATCTGGGTACGCCGAGAAATCACCTTGAAGTCGGCATTAGATGAGATAGTCACGCGCCTCAACGACAGCCAACTACCAGTAGCTCTGGAGCTGGATCTCGATGCCATCATTAATATGCCCAGTAGTGCCTCGACGGCTGCGGGAATTCCACTGCTGGACGCCCTACATTATGTGAGCACCATAGCCAGGAATACCCCCTGTGCCTATCTGCACTTAGCGGAAGCTGCACCTAGCTGTCATGTTGCAGGCATAGCGGCCGGTTATCGCGAAACTGGCCAGAGTATCAGCGAGCTAATGTATGCGTATATCCAAGGAAGAATGCAGTCGCAACAGATAGGTTAGATCTAGGACCTCGTTCCTCGTTCCTAGGTACTAGTGCCTAGGAACTATATTCTAGGTTCTAGGTTCTAGGCTATTTCTCTCATACTATTCACCATTGGCTAACGTCTTGTGGAGATAGTATGTAAGCGCCTGCGCATCCTTCAAATGAGTCAAAGATGCCTATTTTTACCCGCTACTATTCACCATTGGCTAATATTATGATGTAATGCGCAGTCAAATTTACGAAAGCCTGCGCCAACGCGCATTTTCAACAATTCCGAGTTCAGATAACTAACATCGATCACAATGTGCTAGATGGGACATTCTGCGACGTGAATGAATGGCTTACACTCGCTGATAACAATTGCATAGATAGGAACAACCAGATGTCACAGGGCGCAGAAAAAAGTACCCATTTCGGTTATAAAACAGTTGAGGCGGATCAGAAGGCCGATATGGTCGCTGGCGTATTTCATTCTGTTGCAGCCAAATATGACATCATGAATGATGTCATGTCTTTCGGTATTCACCGCATATGGAAACGTTTTACCATCGAAAGCTCAGGTGCACGACCGGGCATGAAGGTGTTAGATCTTGCCGGTGGTACAGGCGACTTGACCGCGAAATTCTCTCACCTAGTGGGTGACAGAGGTCAGGTGACTCTTGCCGACATCAACGATTCTATGCTCAAGGTCGGTCGTGAAAAACTCAGAAATAAGGGCATTGTTGGCAACGTTAACTATGTTCAGGCCAATGCCGAAGCCCTGCCATTCCCAGATAATCATTTCGATATTATCACCATCGCCTTTGGCTTGAGGAATGTCACCGACAAAGATGCGGCTATCCGCTCAATGCTGCGCGTACTTAAGCCTGGTGGAAAGCTATTAATTCTTGAATTTTCCAAGCCAAAACATGACATAATGCGCAAGATTTATGATCTTTACAGCTTCAAAATAATGCCAAAAATGGGCGCGCTCATTACCCAAGATGCCGACAGTTATGCATATCTGGCTGAATCTATTCGTATGCACCCAGATCAAGAAACCTTAAAAGGTATGATGGTCGAAGCTGGTTTTGAGCAGGTAGACTACACCAACATGACAGACGGCATAGTTGCTCTCCATAAAGGCTACAAGTTTTAATTCTCGCATTTGATGAGCCATTAGACTCAACAAAAACAGTCCGAATACGAGCCTGAATTCAGTCATTGGATAACTTATGAAACGTGAAATGGCATTGCTACTCAGCGCCGGGCTTGAGACAGCTTTCAAGCAAGTCCTCGCTCAGTCTCCCGAAGAGTATGCCAAATTGCGTACGCTACATGGTAAGGTCCTTTGTATTCAATTGAGCCAGCTCAGCTGGCCAATCTATCTGGTTTTTGCCAGTGAAATTCAGGTGTTAAGCAAATATGAAGGTAAAATCACCACTAAGGTCAATGCCGATATAACCACCTTATATCAATTAACCGAAGGGGCTAACCTCACCGAGCTGATAAAGCAAGACAAGCTCAGTATCGAAGGCGATCTCAGCCTGCTGCAGACCTTCAGTCATTATATGCATCAGGTGGAATTCGATTTCGCCGAGCCTATATCCCGCTATATTGGCGATGCTCCAACCCATTTTTTAATGAGAGGGATTAAGCAAATCAAATCCAATCTCGCTAACGTATTTCACAAGAGTCGCTCCCATATAGGTCAATTAACCACCGAAGAATATAAGTTAGCCCCCCATAAAATCGAATTTATTCATTTCAGTGATAGAATCGATGATCTGGTGGCAGATGTTGACGCCATAGAACAACGAATCAAACACCTACAAAGTCACTCTCCTAAACAAGGCGAACGTTAAGACATGACGCTAAAAAGTATCAGACGAGCTTATCAAGTTATCAAGATATCCCTTCACTATGGGCTCGATGAGTTAATTCCTGCCAAAATGACTCCCTGGTATTTCAGACTCCTGCGTTGTGGTCTGTTCTGGATTAGAAACCAGCACAAAGACAAGATAGGCGGTGAGCGCTTAAAGCTCGCCATGCAAGAACTGGGGCCTGTTTATATCAAGCTTGGCCAGATGCTTTCGACCAGACGCGATCTACTCAGTGACGAGTGGGCCGAAGAACTTGCCATGTTGCAAGACAGAGTGCCCCCCTTCGACTCAGCCATCGCCAGAGAGATGATCGAAACTGAGCTAGGCAACACAATCGATACTTACTTCGAAGATTTCGATGACATTCCATTGGCATCGGCTTCTATTTCACAGGTTCACACGGCGACGCTAAAATCCAACGGCAAGGCTGTGGTGCTTAAGGTCCTACGCCCAAATGTAGAAGCCCAGATCCAAGCCGATATTCTCCTCATGTCACAGACCGCCAAGTGTCTCGAGGCATTGCTGGGCCAGGGTAACCGTTTGCGCCCAGCCGAAGTGATTGAAGACTACCGCACAACCATAGAGGGAGAGCTGAATCTCAAGTTAGAAGCCCTCAATGCCATCAGGCTCAGAAACAACTTCCTCGACTCAGGGTCCTTATACATTCCCTACATGTATGAAGATCTCTGTTTTAGACGCTTAATCGTGATGGAGCGAGTCGATGGTATCCCAGTCTCGGATATGGCGGCATTGAAGGCCCAAGGCACTAACCTAAAAAAATTGGCCGAGCGTGGTGTAGAGCTATTTTTCACTCAGGTATTCAGAGATAATTTCTTCCACGCCGATATGCACCCAGGCAATATATTTGTCAGCCGCGAGCATCCAGACGACCCTTACTATATCGGATTAGATTGCGGCATCATGGGCACCTTGACCGATGAAGATAAACGCTATCTGGCGGAAAACTTCCTCGCCTTCTTCAATCGCGACTACCGCAGAATTGCCCAACTCTATATCGAGTCTGGTTGGGTCTCCCCCGATACAGATATCGGCGCGTTCGAGCAGGCCGTCAAAGTGGTGTGTGAGCCCATGTTCAACAAGCCATTAGATGAGATCTCTTTTGGTCATGTACTGCTTGAGCTATTTCGCACTGCGAGACGCTTCGATATGGTGGTTCAGCCTCAGCTGGTGCTACTGGAAAAGACACTGCTCTATATCGAAGGATTAGGACGTCAGCTCTATCCTCAGCTGGACCTTTGGCAAACCGCCAAACCTTTCCTCGAAAATTGGATGTCGGAACAAGTCGGTCCCAAGGCGATGGCGAAGAAGATCAAGCAAGAGATGCCATACTGGGTCGATAAACTCCCAGAGCTCCCAGAATTGGTGTACGACAACCTCAAGGTGGGCAAAAATTTTGTTAAATCACAGAACAAGATGCTGGATCGCTACCTTAAACAGCAACAAAAGGCCCATAAAAGTAACTATCTTTTGCTAACATCCGCAATTTTAGTGATCTGCGGCACTATTTTGTTTAATCAAAACGCTACACTATGGGCCTCTTACATCTGTTTTACCATGGGCACCTTATTATGGTTGCTCGGTTGGCGATCCCGACCAAAGAATCACAAATTTTAGCTAGCACTAATTAACGATAAGTTCATAATAGAACTATGCACATTTTTACGAGGTAATCGTCATGGGTAACATGGGTATTTGGCAACTTCTGATCATCGCCGTGATCGTGATTTTATTATTTGGAACCAAGAAATTACGTTCACTTGGTGGAGACTTAGGCGGCGCGATCAAAGGATTTAAGAGCGCCATGTCTAGCGAAGATGACAAGAAGGCAATCGAAGAGAATAGCTCAGACCTAGCGAAAACTTCTGCAGCGGCTCCTGAAAAGAAGTCGGAGTCTAAGGACAAAGAACAGGCGTAATTTCTTATGTTCGACGGTATAGGCTTTATGGAGCTATTGTTGATCGGTATTTTAGGGCTTATCGTACTCGGCCCTGAAAGATTACCGCTAGCAATCCGCTCAATTACAGGTTGGATCCGCGCCATGAAAAGCATGGCGAACTCGGTAAAAGATGAACTCGAGCAGGAGCTTAAAATTGAGCAACTGCACTCAGACCTAAAAAAGGCTGAAAACCTGGGTTTAAAGAATCTTTCTCCTGAGTTACAGGAGTCCATCGATCAATTAAAAGACGCAGCTCAATCAGTTAATCGTCCCTATAAGGTAGAAGATACACCTTCGGCTAGCGCCAATGTGGTCGCAGAACCTACACCTTCGACGGCCAGCACAACTGAGACTAGCTCAACTAGCTCAAATACTGAAAAACCTAACGGGTAGTCCATGTCGCAACAGCAGCCTCTTATCAGCCATCTACTCGAGCTACGCACCCGCCTGCTTCACGCAATCGGCAGCGTGCTCTTCATTTTTTCCTGTCTGGCCTATTGGTCAAATGATATTTACCACTTCATGGCAATACCTCTGATGCAGGCACTGCCTGAATCCAGTAGCATGATTGCAACCGATGTGGCGGCGCCATTCTTTGCGCCCTTTAAGCTGACTCTGGTGTTATCTTTCTTCATCGCCATTCCTTATGTTTTATATCAAATCTGGTCGTTTATTGCACCAGGTCTATATAAGCATGAGAAACGCTTGATGATGCCCCTGCTCACCAGTAGCACACTGCTGTTTTACCTTGGAATAGCCTTCTCATATTATTTTGTTTTTCCTGTGGTATTTGGTTTTTTTGCCGGTGCTGCACCTGAAGGCGTTCAGGTTGCGACGGATATCAGCAGTTATCTGAGCTTCGTACTTAAACTTTTCTTTGCCTTCGGTTTAGCCTTCGAGATCCCCATCGCTGTGGTCTTACTCTGTTGGGCCGGTGTTACCACGCCAGATGAGCTCAAGTCTAAGCGGCCTTATATTGTTGTCGGCGCCTTCGTTTTTGGCATGCTACTGACGCCACCAGACATCATTTCTCAGACTATGTTGGCCGTGCCTATGCTGATATTATTTGAAGTGGGATTGATTGCTGCGCGTTTCTACAGTAAAAAGGAAGATGAAGAAGACGATGAGCAAGAAAAACAGGATGAACCTGGCCAGGAAACTAAATAAGCACTAGCCAATTAGTTAAACATGGCGCGCTCAAATATCATAAGGGAACATATTAATGCGCATAAGTTGGATTACCGCAGTCGCGATACTCGTATCGACACAAGCTACAGCAGGCCTCGAACAAGACCTGCTGTCCTGTAGTGCCAAGGCGGATAAGTTAGATCGCTTGATCTGTTATGACCAGGTCGCTGCAAGCGTAAAAAGTGCGCCAAAAGTCACCAGTATCACATCGACGAGTACTGCAGCAGCCACGACAGCGATTACAGCAACGAGTGTGGCCCCAGCATCTCAGGCCCAATCTGTAACGGCTATTCCTACCACGCTTCCCGCTAATATCGAAGATGAGTTTGGCAAAAGAAACCTTAAGCAAACCAAAGAAGAAGCCCAGAAAGAAATAACTAAAATCTATATGGAGATAGTTTCTATCTCTAAAGATGCCTATGGCGCCCTTAAAATCAGCTTTAGCAATGGTCAGGTCTGGAAACAGAGTGACAGCCGCCGCTATAAGGTTAAAGAGGGTCAAAATGTGTTTATTGAAAAAGCGGCACTGGGCTCTTTCATCTTAGGCACAGATGAGCGTAACTCTACTATCAGAGTTAAACGCCTCAAGTAATGTCTAAATATATAGATATCGCTGTCAATCTCATTGGCAGCGCACTTGAAAAAAATATTGATAAAATTATTCAAGATGCGGCGGCCCAAGGGGTATCGCCGCTGATTGTTATCGGTAGCGATCTCGATGAGAGCGAGCAAGCGATAAAGCGTTGCCAGCAATACCCTCAACAGCTCTTCTGCACCGCTGGTATACACCCACATCATGCCAGCGAATGGCAAGCCGATAGTGCTGAACAAATCAAACGACTCACCGCGTTCCCCCAAGTGGTCGCCATCGGCGAGTGTGGCTTAGACTACAATCGTGACTTTTCCCCCAGACCCATGCAGAGAAAAGCCTTCGAAGCACAGCTCGCACTCGCCATTGAGCTACAAATGCCGGTTCTTATGCATGAGCGCGATGCTCATGAAGACTTTTTGGCGATTTTAAAAGAGTATCGGCCCTCTCTGCCCGCAGCCTTACTACACTGCTTCACTGGCAACAGACAGAGTATGCAAGCCTATCTGGAGTTAGATCTTCATCTGGGGATCACTGGTTGGGTGTGCGATGAACGCCGAGGTCAGGAACTCGCCGAATTAGTCACAGACATTCCCGACAATCGAATTCTCATCGAGACCGATAGCCCATACTTGCTGCCCCGCAGCATGCGGCCTAAGCCTAAGTCGAGTAAAAATAAGCCACAATACCTGCCCTATATCTCGGCATATATCGCCGATCTCAGAGGCCAAAATCACCAGGAGTTTGCCCAACGAGTCTATGAAAATAGTGTCGACTTCTTTGCTCTTAAGAAACGAGAAGATTTCAGCATAGAGAGAGGTGAACCCCATGAAGCATCTTAGCATTATTTTCATCTGCTTCACCCTCATCTTCTGTGCTCAGTCTCGCGCTGAAACCATACTCGCCGTTGGCGATGATAATGGGGCCCTGGAACTGGCACATTGGCTGTATTACACGCCGGCAAAAAAGGCTGATAGTATAGACTCAGTTAAGGATCTGCACTCAAGGTCGTGGCAACGTTTAACCCCAGCCTATAACAATCGGATAGGTGTAGAAGCCTTTTGGGTTAAGTTCAGCATTTATAACGCTAAAAAAATACCGATAGACCGCATACTGTCGTTAGCCAATCCCCATATCGATCTCATTCATCTCTACCATATGGTGAACGGTGAGATGAACGATCGGGTCATCATGGGTGAGAGTCTGCCATTTAGCCAAAGGCCCATAATAAATAACCACTTTATCTACCCATTCCAGCTTGAACCTGGTGACTTACATACGTTTTATTTAAAGATAGAGACCGAAGGCAGTGCGTCTCTGCCCCTGAGTCTGTCATCACCAAAAACATTTGCTAAAAATATCGAGTCCAGCTCACTGACTAACGGTTTTCAGCTAGGCGCCCTCACCGCGATCGGATTATTTAGTCTGTTTATCGCCATAAGCTCACGTTCATTTAGTTATAGTTATTATTCAGGATACGTATTGTCCGTGACCCTATTAGTCGCGACCCTGCACGGCTTTGCATTTAGATTTCTCTGGCCACAATGGCCCTTGCTACAGAAATACATGATCCCATTCCTCATACCCTCGGCGATATTTTTTGTCCTGCTGTTTACCGAGAAAGTATTACAGCTTAAGTACCATAACCTGGGTATGCTCAGGCTTTGTCGATATGGCGCAGCTTTTGCCGTCATTCTGGCGTTAGTCACTCCCTTTTTAAATTACTCTTTAAGCCTGTATATCAATATCATTACCGTATTGATTGTGACCACTCTCTTGATGGTCATGGCCATTATTCAAGCGTTTAAAGGCCACAAACTCGCAAAACTGTACACCTTAGCCTGGAGCGGCATGTTAATTGGCTCGTTTGTCACCAGTGCCATGTATCTAGGTTTAATCGAGCTACCTGTCTCCTATTTAACTCCTCTCATGTTGGGACTGTTATTCGAAATTATCTTTATGGCTGCTGTACTGGCCATCAGATACAACGATGAGCGCATAGCTAAGTTAAAGACCCAGCAAGAAGCCGTGATTCAGGCGCAACGTTCCCGTGAGACTCGGGTACATGCCCTGAGAATCGAAGCCCAGAGCAATGAGAATCTTGAGCAGATGGTGCAGGAGAGAACGCTCGAGCTGGAGGTTGCCCTACGCGAACTCAACGAGGCCAACCAGAAGCTCACCGAGAAGGCCACCATAGATGGCCTGACCGGCGTTAAGAATCGAGCGGCATTCGATAAACGTCTACTCGCAGAGGGACGCCTCAGCCGAAGACAGCAAACACCTATGGCGCTATTGATGTTAGACATAGATAACTTCAAGTCCATCAATGATAATTATGGCCACCTTGCAGGGGATCAGACTCTCAGGTTAATCGCGCAAATACTCAAAGAGCAATTAAAGCGGCCGGGAGATCTGGTATCACGTTTTGGCGGAGAAGAGTTTGCTATCATACTGCCCAATACAGGCGAAGAGGGAGCTATGCAGGTCGCTGAGCTGATCAGGCAAACGATTTCTGAACTGTCCATACGTTGGAAAGAAAGCTCAATATCACTGACGATAAGTATCGGTGTCAGTGCCGAAATCATCGACACGGAGCAAGATCCAACTCAGCTACTCGATCAAGCCGACAAGGCCCTCTATCGCGCTAAGAACGAGGGAAGAAACCGAGTCATGGTTTATACCGAATCTCTTTAAGTCATATAATCAGCAACACTCAGAAAACCCATTAGTGGCTATTCCACACAGAAGATTATCTGAGTATTAGTTAGGAGTCGAAAGTGAATATAATTACCAGTGCTTTTCCTCAGCGCAGAATGCGCCGCATGCGTAAACATGATTTCAGCCGCCGCTTGATGGCCGAAAATACGCTCTCGGTAAATGATTTAATCTACCCCATGTTTGTGCTCGAAGGAAATAATCGCACCGAGACTATCGCCTCTATGCCAGGTATCGAGCGTTATTCCATAGACCTCTTGCTTAAAGAAGCGGCAGAGCTAGTCGAATTAGGTATTCCATTAATCGCCCTCTTCCCGGTTACACCTGCAGAGAAGAAGACACTGTTAGCGGAAGAAGCTTACAATGCCGACGCATTAGTACAGCGCGCCGTACGTGCGCTCAAAGAAGCCTTTCCCGAACTAGGCGTGATGACAGATGTGGCACTGGATCCATTTACCACCCATGGCCAAGACGGCATCATAGATGAAGACGGCTATATTGTTAACGACATCACCACTGAGATCTTAGTCAAGCAAGCCCTGTCCCATGCCGAAGCCGGAGCCGATATTGTCGCGCCGTCGGACATGATGGATGGTCGTATCGGTGCCATACGCCAAGCATTAGAAGCGGCGGGTCACGTTAACACGCAGATCATGGCCTACTCTGCTAAGTACTCTTCTAACTACTATGGCCCTTTCCGCGACGCTGTCGGCTCTGCCGGTAACCTCAAGAGTGGCAACAAGCATAGCTACCAGATGGATCCAGCCAATAGTGATGAGGCGCTTCATGAAGTCGCACTGGATATTCAGGAAGGTGCCGACATGGTCATGGTCAAACCAGGCATGCCTTACCTTGACATAGTCACTCGGGTAAAACGTGAATTGGCCGTGCCTACCTTCGCCTATCAAGTCAGTGGTGAATATGCCATGCACATGGCTGCCATTGAGAATGGTTGGCTAGCCGAGAAAGCCATAGTGATGGAGTCACTCCTTTGCTTCAAACGTGCCGGAGCCAACGGCGTACTGACTTACTTTGCTAAGCGCGCGGCTCAGTGGTTAAAAGAAGATCAAATTAAGTAATTTAGTCTCAATGTTAGTATATTTTAGCCGCATTTATTGCGGCTTTTTTATGTGTCGACGATAAAGCTTTGGTAATTGGTATTACCTCACTCGGCTCGCACTACTTCCAGTTTATCTGCAACCAATGAGCGTCTTTATAAAAATTGTGACATACACAACTAAATTCAACATTTCTCTGTGATCCAACCAAGATTTACCTAACCTTACGCTTTTCCTCACTAGCGCTAAATGCTTAAATATGTTCGTAGATCCACCCAAGCAGCACCTGTCATTCCCCCGAGCCTGAGGTATTATTATGAACAATAACGTCAAGGCATTACTTGCCACTACAGCCCTCTTTTTTAGCTGCCAAACTCTGGCAAACACTGGCTGTGCATTCGAAGATGAGCAAGATGGCTTTATCGCTACCTGTAGCGAGGAGAAACAAGAAGTGATATTAACCGGATTAGTACAAGCACAAGCCTTAGTCACCGAACTCGATGACTTTACTGCAGGCTATAAAGAATATCAGGTAGATACCGCGGCGATAACTCCGCTCAAGTCTCTCAAAGAGCTTACCGAGATCATTGTGATCATCGGCACCTGGTGTCCTGATTGTCACCGTGAGACACCGCGTTTCATCCGCATCATGGAAGAAGTTAACAACCCAAATATCAAGGTGACCTATATTGGTGTTGATCGCCAGAAAACCGATCCTGAAGGCTTAGCCGCCCAATATGAGTTTAGCCGTATCCCTACTTTCATCGTGATGCAAAAAGGCGAAGAGATTGGCCGCATAGTAGAACGTCCTGAAGTCTCATTAGAGATCGATTTAGCAAAAATATTGAACTAGTCAACCCAGTAACAGATAAAAAAAGGCACTCTATAAGTGCCTTTTTTAGATCTGTTTTTTAGCTTCACAAATTTAGAAAGCTTGAGTGAAAGACACCCAGTAAGAACGACCGATAATGTCATAAATACTGCTCTCATAATCACCGCTAGCATCAAATCTTGGGTCTTCATCAGTCAGGTTATTAATACCCGCCGAAATCGTATTGTTCCACGGCATAGTGTATGAATAACTTACAGTGTGGTATACGATCGAATCAATCTGATAGCTAGAACCATTATCGTGCGTATCTGTTGTAGATTGATGATCGACATAGTCAGCTTGATAGAACAAGCTATGATCGCCCACTAAGTAGTTAGCGGTAAAGTTTACGCGATCATCCGGGTAATCTTCGGTACCACTCCAGTTACGAGAAATGGTTTGTACGCCACCTTCTGGACTTGAATCTGTATACTTAATGTAATGAGATCAGGCAAGACCTAGCTTAAAGTCACCCACTTCAGTTTCAAAGGTTGACGCAAATTTAGTATCAACACCTTGGCGCTCACTCAGGCCAATATTCTGTAGCACGTTATCCATCCTGGTCAACTTACCCGCACCATTCTGGCTAATTGATGTGCCTGGATAGATAGCACTGACATCGGGACGAGGTTGCCCAGCGGCATCAGCAGCCCAAAGTTCAGCTTGAGTTCGCGTGATCTCACTATTATTCAGTGAACCAATTAGCCCTTCAGTTTCAAGTGACCAGTAATCCACTGACATGTTGAAGTTATCGGTAATATCCCAAACCATACCTAAGTTATAGCTTTCAGATTCTTCAGGGCCTAAATTTTCATTACGACCGATAGAAACGGGTATATTATCTACAATATCACAACCATCGATGCCCATTCCATCTTCATAACACTTAAGATAGTTAGTCACATTGTTATAGCCAACACTGGTAGATTGATTCAAATCTTCCAAGGTTGGTGCTCTGAAGCCAGCTCCCCATGATGCACGAATTAACAAGGGCTCTAGCACATTATAACGCACTGATACTTGTGGGTTAAACGTGCCGCCAAAGTCAGAGTACTCATCATAACGAGCCGCAATATTTAGCTCTAGGTTATCCAGAACAGGGAAAGCCATCTCCATAAATATTGCTTTCACATCACGCTCACCACTACCACCGGCAATTAAACCCGCTTCATCGAGAGCATCAACTTGTGAGTCGAGTTTCTCTTCACGGTAAGATGCACCAACATACAAGCCTGTTGAGCCACCAGCGAGTTCGAACAATTCGAAGCTTAAGCCACCATCAATCTCTAATGCACTACTGGTTAGGCGTGCATCTGAGTTTGCGGTTGCGCCACCAGGCATTTCTGAGTTTGGATCGCGTGGATCCCAACCTTCAAACGAATTAGTATCATCATCCCAGGCACCAACGAGATCGGTCGTTGCACCAATCAATTGATAGCCAGTTCCCCACTTAAAGACGTCATACTTGTTGTATGACACTGACGCATTCCAGTCGAAGCTATCAGTTGTGCCATCGAGGCCAATGAGGAAGTCATAGATGTTATCGGTACTTTCTCGAACACGGTTACCAGCGGTATCGAAACGATAAAGCATAGCGCCGCCTTCTGGTACTGCACGTAAGTCTAGCCCTTCAGCAGTGGTATAAGCTGGCATAGCCTGCGGAAATTGGATATAGCCCGGAATTGGCGCAGAAACATCAGTGGTTTTATTCGATGCCCAGTAGGCGCGTGCTGTTAACTCAATATCGTCACTGAGGCTATATGTGTAATTTATTAGCGTTGATGTACGTTCTTGGTCGACATCATTATAGGCAGCTTTTGTGTAGTCGTAGGCACAAGATGTCTCGCCAGGATAAGCTCTGTCACTCAAGGATCCAGTGAAATTACTGCCATAAACATCGGCACAGTTTAAATCAGAATTGGTAAACGGAGTCTGGTATTCCCAGCCACCATTTGGTCCCATATCAAGTGTACGACCTGTTTGACTCAAGCCTATCCAACTTCTGTAATCACTTGGATCTTGTCCATTTTTCACATGTGCAGCGGTATATGGACGTTCAGCAAAGGTAATTCCTGACTTCTTAAAATGCTCAATAGTGAACATCAAGTTGCCTTTATCTGAGCTTAGGCCACCGGTGAACGAGGCTGAATGGTTATCGCCACCACCCTCGGCATCCGGCTCTTCGGCGCGTACTTTTACTTCGATACCTTCAAAATCTTTCTTCAAGATGATGTTGATAACACCCGCTATCACATCAGTACCGTAAATAGCTGAGGCACCGTCAGATAGAATTTCGATACGCTCAACAGCGTCCGTTGGAATAGTGTTGATGTTAGTTGCACCGCCGCCTAAGACTGGAGACTTAGCCATACGCTTACCATCAAGCAAGATAAGTGTGTGACTAGGATCCGCACCTTTTAACGCAATAGTCGCCTGAGAAGACCAGCTGTTGTTTGATGTTCCACCGTAAGAACCAAATGAGTTCAATGTTGAAGCGCGCAAAGCATCACCTACAGTTGAGAAACCTGCATTGGCCATATCTTCGGCGGTAATGGTGGTTACCGGGCTCGCACCTTCCATATCGACACGTTTGATGCGTGAACCGGTAACTTCGATACGCTCTACAGTATCTTCATCATTTTCTGCTGCATTGACGGGTACTGAAAGTGCGACGACTCCACCACAGGCCAAGCTGACTAGCTTAGCGACTTTATTAAATCTCATACTTCCATCTCCCAAGAATATATTTTTTATAGGTCCTATGCTCAGTCAACTTTGATGGTAGAAACCAAAAAGAAAACAACAACAAAACATAGCGACAACATCTGCATCACACAATGTATTTTGTATGCAATATACCACCCCCACACAACAATTGGATTAATGCAGAGTTTTAGAGTATTTATGCAGCTCACTAAAACTTGGGATATTCTGATAAGAAGTGACTAATGGCGGAAGGGTTAATCACTTTAAAGCAGTGAATTATTGGCTTTGCTGAACAAAAATAGCCTAACCTTTTACCACCAGCTAGCGCTAAATAAATCACCTGTAAGTGGCTAACAGTAACTAGAAATGCAATAGGTATAAAAGTATCTAAATATGTCTAAATGAAATAAAGACTAAAATGAAGGGAAACATTTAACAATTGTGATAATAAAAAAGGCCGCGAATGCGGCCTTTTTTTATTATTTGATGTCCTTAGAATTGATAACGAGCGACAAGAGAGAAGTATCTTTCTTCTTGGCGTCCAGTTGTCATTCCATAGTTTGGATTTAGCATCAAACCATCTTCGCCATAAGCCGTACGCTCTTCATTAATGTTGGTAGCAGTATCAGAATTCAACACATTATAAACAGTGCCTTTAACACTAAAATCACCATCAAACAGTTCGGTTCTGTACATTAACGATAAGTCGATTTTGGCTACCCAAGGTAAGGTACCAGCAGTACCGCGTGAAGATGGGTTACCATCTTCATCATAGTGACTCGCATGACCATAATAACGACTGATACAAGCATCCCATGGATTACCCGGTGCACAGCTATCTACACCTTCAGGGTGAACCGAGAATTTGTTTTGTGGACGACCAGAGCTGATACTAGTGACGAAACCCAATATAAACTCTTCGGTAATATCGTAGCTACCATTAAACTTAAACACATGTGTGTGATCGTTTGGCAGGTCACCATAAGCATGGTCCATCAGATCGCCATAATCATATGAAGTAGTCCAACCCGGATCTGCCTGATCATTATCTGTTTTAACTAGCCCTTCGGTATTACCCCAGTTATTAGACAAGGTGTAAGAAGAGTTAATACGGAAGTCATCAGTGATACTACCGTCGAGTGTTAATTCCAGTGCCAGATAATGACGCTGCATCGAATCTAACGCCATCTCTTCTGGCGAAAGAGTAATGTTATCGACTTGACCATCACCATCAAAATCATAACTCAGGTTAACTGCATCACCTGGATTATGCAGAACATAATAAGAACCTTGGCCTACATTATCTTCGATACCAAGCTCTGCGAGTTTCTTACTGAGTATCGGCCCAACATCGGTATCTTCGATGCCGCGACCAAGATCACGCCAGATAACTCTTACACCAGCAGACATTGTCTCAAATACTTCTTGCTGATAACCAAGAGTAAATTCATCAGAAAACATTGAGTCGAGTGAAGATGAAGCGATTAAACCAGGTTCAGTAATGCCTTGCTGTCTTACACGTGTATCACGAATATTGACACCGCGGCTTGGAGATCCATCGGCGGTAATAATTGGGTGACCATCACTATCGAGCTGATCCAGCTCATAATAATCGAATACTTCTCGCTGAGAACCACCTTGTTTGATATTCATGTTGACAGATACAGGCTGAAAATAGCGACCATATGTGGCAAATATCTTAGAAGTACCATCGCCATGCAGATCATAAATAGCCTGTAATCTAGGCGCTATCTGATTATCGAGATCCACATAAGCTCGACCATCTGAAACAGTATTTTTATAGCTGTTGACTCTAACCCCAGCATTAATAACAAGATTATCAGTTGCCTGCCACGAATCATTGATATAGTAAGCGAATGAACTCACTTCTGAATCGTTATTAGCAAATGTCGAACGACGGCGGCGCTCAATATAGTCTTCGCCTTCAGCGGCACCAGAGATATCATTGGCACCTGCAGTTGCTATGGTCCACCAACCTTGCGCTTCACCAATACCGTTCTGGTCCTCTGAATAATCAACCGATACGCTACTATAGTCGACACCAAAGCTGATGGCATGGTCTTCAAGATCCCAGTTGAAATCGATACGAGCCTGATCACGCACGTAATGCTGCTCAACAACTGTGGAGTTAGTATGCTGGCTCAAAGTAACAAATGAACCATTTCTCTCATCCCATACACCAGGGTTTGATGAGGCAACACGGTTTTCTACATTTTCCTCAACTCGACCAACCACGGCAGAAACTGAGAAGTCATCAGTTAGATAACCATTATAATTCAAACTATATAGTTTACCGCCATCTTCCCCTGGAGCCTCAACGCCTTGTTGCTCTCCAATTTGATTGGTTTCCCAATCATAGGCGTAAGTGGTTGTGGTCCATGTACGCTTGTTATTCATCGCCATAAAACCAAAAGAATGATCTTCTGTCATATACCAATCAAGCTTAACAAACCAGCGATTAGACTCTCGATCTTTTTCCTTATAAACCGTTTGAGAGGCCCACTCAAAATCATTTTGACTAGGCTCATACAAGCCATAGTAAAACAGTTTATCTTCTATGATTGCACCACTCGCCCAAATTCTGGCCTGCTTGAAATCTTCAGTCGTTTGCTGAGTATTAGTATCTATAGTTCCATCTGCTTGATAGATAGAATCATGTGACGATCTTAATGATGCTGGATCCCATCGACCTTCAACACCAAAATGAAATTCGTTATCACCAGACTTAGATACGGCATTAATAACACCACCAATGGCACTACCAAATTCAGGAGTGATAGCCCCTGTTTTGACCTGAGTTTGAGCAATAGCCTCCCAAGGTAAGCTAAGGGAACCAAGACCAGTTCTGATATTAGTAATATTCAGACCATTCAAATAATACGCATTCTCTGCAGATGACGCGCCGCCGAAACTTGAAGCCCCGTTAAAACTGTCACCACCTGGAGCTGACGTACCTGGAGCAAGTAAGGCTATATTTTCAAAACCTGAATCGACAGGCATGGTATTGAGCTCATCTTGGCTGAACGTCACACCGGATGTGGAAGAGCCCATATCGACACGGCGGATCATACTGCCTGTGACAGCTATACGTTCGACGTTATCAAGACCGACAGCAGTTATTTGTCCATCTAGAATTACTGGCTGACCAATACGAACCCTGACACCTGACTCTTGAGTCTTAACAAAACCATCTTTAGTGATGCTGACGTCATATTCACCAACCGGGACATTACGTAAGAAGTAATCACCCTTTGCGTTAGTTTCTACGGTATACACAAGACCTTTAGTCTTATGCTTCAAAGTGATAGTAGCATTTGAAACCTTTGCACCGTCACTATTAACGATGTGGCCCTTAACAATACTGGTATCGGCAGCCATGGCAGCCGGTGCCGACATCATTAATACTGAACCTACAGCGATTGCTGCCAGTGTTTTTCTTGGTGTAAATCGCTTAAACGCGTTACTTCCAGACATAATTTATTCTCCCTTAAACCTTCTCTGAGTACGCGCTTAGCAAAATATTATTAGTTGATTTGAGTACAAAACGAACCAAGCGCAACAAAACAATAACATTAATTACATGCTTTATACAATCTGTAATATACACAAAAACCCCAAGACTAAGGTCATTTGAAGATCAATTTCAGTGATAGATCTAGCTTGTTAGAGTTTTAGAAGAGGATAATTGTTAATAAATATAACAACTTGGTGGGAAGTACGCTTTTTTATACATGCCTCTGCATATGAGTCAGTTTCAGTCTATTCTTATTGTATAAATCACGACTAGAAGTGAGATTGACGATGAAAACGCCTGAAGCTGGTTTTTTTGAATGGCAACGCCAGTTTGGTTCTGAAATTGATTGTTTAAACCACCTAAAGCACATCAGATGGCCTACTGGTTTTATTTGTCCTAGGTGCAGTTGTGAGCATAGTTATCAGCTCACTACTCGTGATGTCTATGAATGTAGTCAGTGTCATAAACAAACATCTGTCACCGCAGATACTGTATTCCATGGTAGCCGTATTCCCTTAGCGAAGTGGTTTTGGGCCATCTACTTTCTCGGCTCAGATAAAGGCAGCATTTCAGCATTGAGGCTCAGTAAACTCATTGAGGTTAATTGGCGAACGGCACGCTTAATATTGAGTAAGTTGAGAACGGCAATGGGTCATAGAGACAGTCTATATAGGCTTTCAGGTCTCATTGAAATTGATGATGCCTTCGTTGGGGGAAAGAGAAAAGGTAAACGCGGACGTGGAGCCGCAGGGTAAACGCCTGTGTTAATTGCTGTTGAAAGCAAAGTGAAACGCGCGGGATTTATCGCTATGCAGGCCGTCGACAGTATTTGTCGTGAAGCCGTTAACGATTTTGTTGCTAGGCACTTAAATGCACAGCAAGAAGTTCATACTGACGGACTAGCCGCTTTGAATATCATAGATAACACTCAACAGCATGAAGCTAGGGTTACACCGAGTGAGTTGGTCGATGAATGGTTGCCTTGGGTTCATATTGCAATAGGTAACTTAAAAGCCTTTTTACTCGGCACATTTCATGGAGTTTCGGGAAAATACCTTCACGAATACCTTAGTGAGTTCTGTTATCGGTTTAACCGAAGAAAAATGGAAAAAGAAATCCCTAATAGGCGGTTAAATCTGGCAATAATTCATGCGCCTGTACATTCGTACTGAGTGAGGTACATAAGCATGTTTTTATATCCGCTATGGTTTTTTAACTAATTTGTTTCTGTTTTGTTTAAAAAGAATGGGAGTCATACCAATCGATATCAATAGAACAAAGGAAGTGTGGCACGACAGATATACAGCCTGACAGATAAGCAGAATCAATCAATCAATCAGGAAGAAAGGTAAATTAGGCAAGATACCCTAGCAAGGTTTTATCTAGAGTCGATTAGCTAAGGTTTGCAGCACGCCTTCACGCAATGCACCGCCAGAGAGGTTTAGTTTATCTATATTAAGTAGTTCAAATAAGGCAAGCAAAATAGAGATCCCTGCGGCGAAGGTTGGCGCTCTCTCATGATTTAAACCAGCAATCTCAGTCATCGACAGATCTGACTGCGCCAGTACTTCTTGTTTTAGCTTGTAAAGCACATCGGGAGTAATGCTAGTAGATTGATTTCTATGGCTCAAAAGCTCGACAACAGATTGCACACTGCCGGACGCACCGACGACACAGTGCCAGCCTAAAGTTTTTAGTTCGGTTAAATGCGCACCCAGTATATTTTTAACCTGGGATTTAGCATCTTCGAAATCTAGCTCTTGCAGTGGCATTGAATTAAAGAAGTGCTCGTTGAAGGTGACACAGCCCATAGCTAGACTGTTTTTCAATAACACTTTATCACCATCACCGATAATAAACTCGGTACTCGCGCCGCCAATATCGATAACAAGGCGGCGACCCTCGCCACGAGTCGTGGCCACCATGCCTTGATAGATCAACTCGGCTTCACGCATGCCGGTAATAATTTCAATGGGATGACCTAAAATAGATAAGGCTCGGTGACAAAAATCATCGGAGTTGGCAATATTACGCAGAGTCGCAGTCGCAATAACCGCGATATTCTCGCTATTGACGCCCTCTTTCTCGAGCATCTCGGCAAACATGGACAAGCAGTCCAGTCCACGCAATAACACCTCTTCACTCAGGGAGCCATTGTCCTGAATCCCTTCGGCGAGACGCACTTTACGCTTGTACTTGGCAATAATTTTTGGCTGGCCTACCACTGTTTCGGCGACCAGCATATTAAAACTATTAGAACCTAAGGTAATAGCGGCATAGCGAGGTGCTATCATCTTCTAATACGAGTTTTTATGAATGTCTACGGGTCTTATCGTGACGGCGAGGTGCGCTGTTACGATTACCACTTCGACTGCCACTCGAACGACCCGAACCACCACGTCCTTGAGGACGACTATTGTGCTTTCTATGAACTCTGATCGGTGCCGGAATATCTTCCAGTAGCGCAGTATTATCATAGTTAGACACTGGAATCGAGTGAGCAATAAACTCCTCAATCGCTGGCAGGTTCATGGCGTATTCTTCACAGGCGAAACTAATGGACACACCTTTCTTACCCACACGGCCGGTACGACCAATACGATGCACATAATCTTCGCAGTCATCGGGAAGATCATAGTTGTATACATGTGATACATCAGAGATATGCAGACCACGAGCCGCGACATCGGTAGCGACTAAGAAATCCAGCTCACCCGTGGTGAACTGCTCAAGAATACGAATGCGCTTCTTCTGTGGCACATCACCGGTTAGCAGACCGACACGATGACCATCACCCGATAACCAAGACCAGACATTTTCACAGCTGTGCTTGGTATTAGAGAAAATAATCGCCTTCTCTGGCCAGTCTTCCTCAATAAGTGACAATAGCAGGCGCATTTTCTCATCCATAGATGGATAAAAAATCTCTTCCTTGATGTTCTTGGAGGTTTTTTCGTTCGGCGCGATAACAACTTTCTCTGGCTCATTCATATGATCATAAGCCAGCTCCTGCACCTTCATAGAAAGGGTCGCAGAGAACAGCATGTTCAGACGCAACTTGGCATCTGGCATACGTCTAAATAGGAAGCGTATATCTTTAATAAAGCCAAGATCGAACATACGATCGGCTTCATCGAGCACTACAACTTGAATTGCACTCAGATTTATGATGCCCTGACGAACGTAATCGATAATACGTCCCGTGGTACCGATAAGTATATCGATACCTTTATCTAGTACCTTACGCTGAACTTCATAGCTTTCACCACCATAGACAATACCGACTTTCAAACCGGTATGTTTTGCCAATAGCGTCGCATCTCTAGCGATTTGGATAGCCAGCTCACGAGTCGGCGCCATGATCATAGCGCGCGGCTGATTTAGCTGACGACCTTCAGGAATAGGACTAGATAGCAGATGTTCAAAAGTCGCCACAAGGAAAGCCAAAGTCTTTCCTGTTCCGGTCTGTGCTTGACCCGCGATATCTTTTTTCTGCAAAAGGATCGGTAATGATGCTGCTTGAATAGGCGTACAAAATTCAAAGCCGCTCTCGTTAAGTGCTGTTTTTATCCCTTCATGAAGGGAAAAGTCGGCAAACTTCTGATTAGATAAATGTGTTTCGCTCATAGCGGCAGCATACCAGTTGGGGTTGCAATAAGAAACTCAATCGTTTGAAATAGCGACTAATTATAAAAAGTACCTTTAAAGGTTATTAAAATCGCCTTGAAAAGTTATTTTTCAGACCCAATATACAGGTTAAGCCATTAACAAACCAGCGATGGCACCCTAACTGGAGAACATCATGAGCGACAAGATAGTACATTTAAGTGACGACAGCTTCGAAAATGACGTAATAAAATCAGCACTCCCCGTAGTTGTTGATTTTTGGGCTGAGTGGTGTGGCCCTTGTAAAATGATTGCGCCGTTCTTAGATGACGTTGCCGAAGACTATGCAGGTAAAGTGACTATCGCTAAACTCAATGTCGATCAAAACAGCGTGATTCCAGCTAAGTATGGTGTTCGTGGTATCCCGACTCTACTTATTTTTAAGAACGGCGAATTGGCAGGCACTAAAGTTGGCGCACTGTCTAAGACTCAATTAAAAGAGTTTATCGACGCTCAACTATAATTGCGTAAAACCTATAACCAAAATATAGACAGCCCAGCTGCATGCTGTTTATCCTAAAAATCATACGATAAGCGTGAAATTACTGCAGATACTGGGAATATAGTGATACCTGACACAGGTTATTTGTTAAATTGTGTCAGGTTATACTAAAACCCTAGACGCACAGTCGCTATAGTGCTACTTTAATAACCAGACTCTTTCTATTAACCCACATCTAGCTATTCGTTCAACATTCACATTGTACTTACACACTCTATGATCGCTTGATCAAAAATAGCATTACCTCGCATAAAAAGACCCTCCAAGATGAATTTATCAGAATTAAAAGACACGTCGATTTCAGACTTAGTAAAGCTAGCGCAAGAGATGAAAGTTGAAAATACCGCCCGTGCTCGTAAGCAGGACATCATATTTTCAATCCTAAAAGCCCACGCCAAAAGCGGTGAAGATATCTTCGGTGGTGGTGTACTCGAAATTCTGCAGGATGGATTTGGTTTCCTTCGTAGCGGAGATGCTTCTTACCTTGCTGGCCCAGATGACATTTATGTGTCTCCGAGTCAGATCCGTCGCTTCAGCATGCGAACCGGTGATACTATCTTCGGCAAGATCAGGCCACCAAAAGAGGGCGAGCGTTATTTTGCGCTGCTAAAGGTATCTGAAGTCAACTATGATAAACCTGAAAACTCCCGCAACAAAATCTTATTCGAAAACCTTACCCCACTGCATGCCGAAGAGCGCCTGCGTATGGAACGTGGTAATGGTTCGACCGAAGATATTACTTCAAGAATTCTCGATCTATGTTCACCTATCGGTAAGGGTCAACGTGGCCTGATTGTTGCGCCGCCAAAGGCTGGTAAGACATTACTGCTACAGAACATGGCTCAAAGCATCACCCACAATAACCCGGATGTGGTATTGATGGTGCTGCTTATCGATGAGCGTCCGGAAGAAGTTACCGAGATGCAGCGCATGGTTAAAGGTGAAGTCATAGCTTCAACCTTCGATGAGCCAGCCAGCCGTCACGTACAGGTAGCCGAGATGGTTATCGAAAAAGCTAAACGTCTGGTTGAGCATAAGAAAGACGTGGTCATACTGTTGGATTCGATCACTCGTCTTGCTCGTGCATACAACACAGTGATTCCATCGTCGGGTAAAGTTCTTACCGGTGGTATCGATGCAAATGCACTACACCGTCCTAAGCGCTTCTTCGGTGCGGCACGTAATATCGAACATGGCGGTAGCTTAACTATTATTGCAACCGCCCTGGTCGATACTGGCTCTAAGATGGATGAAGTTATCTACGAAGAGTTTAAAGGTACTGGCAACCAAGAGTTACACCTATCCCGTAAAGCAGCCGAGAAGCGTGTCTTCCCAGCTATCGATTTCAACCGCTCTGGTACTCGTCGTGAAGAGAAGCTCACGACGCCTGATGAGCTGCAGAAGATGTGGATCTTGCGTAAGATCCTTCATCCTATGGATGAAGTCTCAGGCATGGAATTCCTTATCGACAAGTTAGCCTTAACCAAGACGAACGAAGAATTCTTCAACGCAATGAGAGGCGGTAGTAAAGCCTAAAGCCTTTGCCTCTATTCCTTGTGAAACATAGTGATTAGCACTCGCTATAACAAAGCCGCACTCGTTGCGGCTTTTTTTATGAGCTTGTTTCATTCACATCATATCCTTCAGACCTGATCCAGCACAGATTCTACCTGGGCTCCGCGGCAGTGGCTCAGATCACGTTCTCCGGCATAGGTGAGCCACTGGCTGCTGATACTTCGAATAAGCAGCTTTGTATCTAATAGCATTATCCGAGTAAATCCATTTAGCCACTGTGATAACATGCAAACTCACATAGCTCCAACCAAAAAAATGCCACTGAGGATCATCTCCACAACGGCATTTTGAGTCACTTATTTTATGATAGCTCACGGCGCGTGAGCCTCATCCGAAAGTAATCGGTATAACTTAGCGTTTAGTCCAGTACCGGCAGATAGGTCAGTACCAGACGATCTCTATCGAGCTGTATTTTAAATTTAGCCACGGCAGTTTTAACATTATCAACATCAATGTCTTTAAACTGCTCTATTGCAGCCTCGAGCTCGTCAATACGATTTATCAATGCCAGGGCAAGCGTATTCTCTGACGTTGCCACATAGATACGGCCATTCAGCGTCACCTCGGCCTGCTTATCTATTGAAGGACCATCCAGGTGAATTCCTACATACTCGCGCCATACTCGGGCTTTCTGCTCACCTTGATAATCGCTATCAACGGAGGCTAATACCACCTGACGCAACATCATCTCTAACAGGTTGCTTCTGCCTTTTGGCTGACCGTTAACGGTGTCGAAACCAAAGTAGCGCGATACCGAGCGATCATAGTTAGGCAATGGCTCGATACTCTGCTCGGCAAAATCGGTAAACTCAGGCAGGTATTGAGTGATTTTTTCGTCTAGATCGCATTGCTCGGTGATCATGGTATAGCCAGTCCCGTCACCCATCACCATCTTGCATAGCATGCCCTTAAACACAGGCTCAACGGCAGGCATATCCACCAAGGCTCTATGTCCACGGCCGGTAGTGCTACGCGCTGTGGTGCGCGACACTAAGGCTCGGACCGCTAACAGTTTGTCGGGCCAAACACCCAACACGTCACGCTCGTTGACATAGGGGTGGTTAGGCGAGGAAGCCGGCGCCTTGATACCGTTAAGCAGGCGACCTGAAAACACCACTTCGGGTGTCAGTTGATCCTGGTAATCCGGCGTGATGCCGTACTTGAGAATCAACTCCTTCAAGGCTTCAGGTGAGTCAGAGAACTTACTGATCACCTCACCCAGTGCTAACGAGTTAGTCATATCAGCACTCTTGGAGCGATACTGCTCCAACAATGTGGCGAAATTATAGCTTTGTGTAAAAGCTGGCGTACCATCTTTAACCCAATTAAAGGTGACATTGACCGTAGCATCATTCTCACCGACCAAGTTAAGGAAGAAGTCAGCAGACATATCTACCGAGCGTTGGTAGCTGCAATACCAGGCGCTAGGATTGCTCTCACACCAAGTAGCAATGGAGTTTTCAGCTAAACCATTTCTGTCTTCGATACCTGTGACATCTTCGATAAACTGACGAATTTCATCGAACTGATGCTTACGGCGCACCGTGTAGCTCAGGCTATTATCTTCGAACAGGGTCTGACGGTTATGACGCAGGTTACTGGTCTCGTAGCTGTCCTGATATCTGTCGATATAGAACTCGGTGATCTCATCCAGAGTCTCGCCGGCATCGCTGCGGTTACAGTTACTGTTCAGGCTCACATGACCGTCGGTGCAGTAGGCGTAATAACGCAGATCATTGTTCTGCGCCACGCTGTAGAGGGAACCAAATTGGGTCTCGCCGTTGACTATGCCTGCGGCCAGCTCCTGACGACGCTGCTCATCTCCTGCTTTGAGCGACACAAAATCACGCTTGATCAAGGTGCCATCAAGTTTAGCCTGAGCAACCTCGGCGACCATGTCTGCTGCCGGGTTGAGCTCAACCTCACGGGCATAACCGAAACGCAGTGCCGCCAAATCATAGGGCTGCAGCAAGGTCGCGAAACGGTTGACGTTATAGTCCATCTGGCTGGAAAATTCAGCCTTGGCGTTCAGGGTCGGATAACCCGCGGCTGTCAAGGCGGTACTCAACTCATCCAGCTGGGCCTGAGTGAAGAGGTTAGCCGTATCGCGGCTACCGGCGAAGTTATGACGCAGACCGAAGTTATGGCCTAACTCATGGCTCAGCGTGCCGGCAAACCCCTGGGCAGCCAGCTGAGTCGTCAAGGTGTCCTGCAAAGAGACAGGCATCTTCTCGAAGGCAATCAGCTTACCGCCAACATCGCCATCGACCCACATCTGAGCATTGGTCCAGTCAATTCTATGGCCCTTGATACCCCGTGGCAGTTCACGATTCTTACCACCTTCGGCAAAGACTGTGTCCACATGCATCATGGAGTTCTCTGACCAGAAGGCCTGAGTATCGGCATCTAAGCTGGCAAGCCCATCGAAGCTGTTATCCATGGATTTAAATGGTGAAACCGGGGCGAGTGAAGCCAGATGTTCGACCGACCTGGCCAACATGCCGTCATCCGTCGCCGGTATGGTTACTTTAGGCTCTGTGACTATGCCAGTATCAATATCGCCGTAAGGCACACCGGTCAGCTCGGTCGCCGAAGCCGCATCTAGCTTGCCACGGTTATAATCGAGACGCACCTGGCGGTAGTAGCGTACCGAACCTTGCTTCAGGTTAGAGCTGTATTGGTTTACCCGGCCGCTGACAATCTCACCGGTAAGCGGGTTAGCCGCAGAAGGGCCGTAACCCGCCAGACCATTGTCCAGGGGCTCATCGAACAGGGTGATGTTGCTGTAACGCAAGTCACCATGACGTTTGTCGAGCGCCTGCTCAAGCTTGAGCTCGGGGAAGCCGGTATTAAACAGCTTATTCTCGATATTCAGCGCCGTGATGGTTTGATTGGCTGCATCCAGATATGGCTTATTCTGCGGCAGGAAGAAGTTATTACTCAGGTAATATGTAATCGACTCCTTGGCCGGATTGAAACGGTTCAAATAGCTGCGAACATAACCATCTACACCCGAGCTATCGGTCGCATCACGATAGGAGTGAGTCGTTCTGAAGAAACCGTAGCTGCCGTTCTCATCTTCGCTGTAAGGTATTGTCTGGTAATCTTGGCTCGCCAGCTCATCGATCGCCACAATCGAGATATACTCTGTAGTGGTGAAAGACAAGTTATCGAAGCTACCGCGATAAAAATCATAGAGGCAACTTGAGTCAGCCTGATAGGTGTGTTCAATCTCGAAGTTGATCACGCCCTTGGCAAGATCAATCTCGTAGCCTTTCCAATCACCTGAATTAACCAGACGCGGAGCTTCGGTCTCGGTCACACATTGGCCAAAGGTGACCAGATCGGTATAGCTCATTTCGGCGATCTTCGCCTGGGCGAAATCAGGCACAAAGTATTTTTTGTCCTGCCACTTCAGATCGGCGTCGGTATTTTCTTGTTCGACATTGATACACTCACGCCACTTGTCTTCGGTACATCTATAGTCGATATACTTACCAGGTATGGTTAATACTGGAGCCTGGTTATAATCATCACTATAACGACTATCATGACCCAAGCCGATGGCATCACGATCGATTTGTCGCACCTGAATACCATTCTCAGTCCTGCGTAGAGTCACGAGTTTGGGATCGCCCTGGGAGAAACCGCGAATAGCTGCAGCGTAACGCGGTGCCTTGCCCACGCTACGAATATACAGATACTGACGCTCACTCGCCTTATCGATAGCAGCCGTAGTGAGCTGTTTCTCATCCTTGGGAAGCTCCTTATAGGGCTCCTCTCCGGCACCACAACCACTGAGTGCGATAGCACTAGTGATGGCAAGGCCTAGCATTGACTTCTTCATTAAAACCTCATAGATATGTTTTTATAAATGCATTTTTATAGATATTTTGTAACCGACAGATAAAAAGTTGAGCTCTTCTTATTGTAGATATCGAACCCCTTGGAAGAGCCGATTTCAGGGTGATAAAAACCACCGCTGTTGTTGTGTCCCAGTGCCAGGACCCAGTCTTCATTAAACTGCCACCCTAGCTCTTGGGCGAACGTAAAGCTGTCATCCATGCGTCTACCGTAATAATTTTTCGATATCCGATAACGACCATTCATTTCAAGATAAAGGTTCGAGTCGATCATCCAGAATGCATCGACCAGAGTATCGAATTGATGCTCGATCAACACCCGCTCACCGGCAGTCTTGTACTGATAGGCGTTGTAACGATAACGGGGGGACACATAGAATTGCAGCTTTTCAAGCGGGCTCCAGAAAACGTAGGCCCCAACACGTGGTGCATATTGCAAGTTATCCCGCTTAGAATATCGACTGGCAGGCAGATAGACACCTGCACTACCTTTAATGGTTACGGTAGCGGATAAGTGATAAATTGGTGTGCGGTACTCGAGAAAGGGATCATAGAAGCTCGACTCCTTACCATGAAGCGTTTCCTGCTCCCCACCAAGGGTCAACATCAAATTGCCCCAGTCAGTCCGATAACTCACCCTGCCATCTATGTTAAAAGCCTCATAAGCATGGTAACTTTCGGCACCATAGACGTTTCGCGTATAACCCGCACTAACATAACCTGACCATCTACTGACTTCTTTATCAGGCTTAATATCATATTCAATCACGGCATGAGCAGGCACGATAGATGAGCAAATAAATATCAATAATCCCAGACAAGCAGTTATGCCAAATTTATTTTGGTAATCGTTCGACGCAAGGCACTTTTTTTTCGTTGGTTCCATGTTTTCAACCTAAGTTAATCATCAATTTTCTTTTCGTTATTTCACATAAAAACAAAATAACAGTTCAAGCGTCACAATAAGAATGCTGACAATATATTGGCAAAACACTTAACCAGTTAACCACTCAATAGAAGAGTTGAACTTACATATTTCACCCGCCAACAGTAAGACCAAATCCACTCTGAGAAAAAGCCACATGCAAGCTCTATCAATACATGACAACATGCTAATTTAAAAGGGAAGTTTATCTCGGAATAATAAGGTCAAATTAAACATAAGCATCACCTTATTAACTAACGCAGACAATAAATATTATTCTAAGCATAACAATCAATCAATTTAAAAATAATTTACACACATTCAATTTCGCTGATAACGAATTAATAAAGGAGGATACGAATTGATACACTTATTTAATAATAGACTCTTAAACTGAGAATAATCAATAGTAATAAGATAGATTTATTGCCAAATAATTTAATAATCTTGAACAATATCACAAATAAAAATCAACAACACAGAGGCGCAACCAATCATTAACACCGTAAATCAGAATTTAAGTAAATTATTAACAAATCACTCTGGGGAATATTGAATATAAAGGAATCTAACTCTATGTCGTTACGCGGATAAAAATCAGCCAGTCCAATTAATAAATAATTGCTAACGACAGAATGAAACTTTAAGTTAGACGAAACAGTGAGCCTCGAGCTCGGCGTACTTCGAATAAACAAACTGGTTTCAAGTTGCTTCCCTAACCTCTGTGGTGGTAATGCTACCGCAGTCGGCAACCCGAACAAAAAAGAATGCCTGCTTCAAGCAGGCATTGGGGCTAGACAGGGTATGCAGAAAGCTAAAACTGAGCCATTGCCATCTTACGGCGCAAATACGCGATCTGCTGCATATGGGGTAAGTCCTTGGGACAATTATCCTGACAACCGAGTAGGGTCATGCAGCCAAACACACCATCCTGGTTACCTATGACATGATAAAAATCTTCTGTAGTGCGACTATCTCGGCTATCGAGCTCGAATCTGGCCAGCTTCATCATGCCCACAGCGCCGACAAAGGACTCTCGCATCTGTTTAGTGGCACAAGCCGATACACAGACACCACATTCGACGCAGCGATCCAACTCATAGAGTTTAGCCGCCTCTTGCGGAGACATAGGTGTCTCGAGTCTATGAACGTCGGCATCTTCACTCATTGGGTGTAACCATAGCTTGAGTCGCTCAGCCAGTTCACGCATAAACTTGCCGGTGTTCACCGAGAGATCGCCTATCAGCTCAAAGCCAGGTAGTGGCATCAAGGTTATTTCCCCTTTGGGGTAATTCTTGGTCAGCGTTCGGCATGCCAGCGTTGGCAAGCCATTTATCACCATGGCGCAACTACCACAAATGCCCGCACGGCAGACAAAATCGAACTGCAGAGAGGTATCTTGATGCTCACGTAGCATGTTCAACGCGATAAATACTGTCATGCCCGGCGTTTCTTCAATTTGATACTTCACCATCTTAGGCTTATCACCCGCCTCTTGTGGGTCATATCTGAAGATATTGAAGGTTAAGCTACGCCCTTTAGTCTCTATTAGGTTCATTTGGCTATTTTCCTCACTGCCGCAGGCTCACCGCTTTCGGTCAGCTTATCACTTAAACGTTCATTTTTAGGCTGCAGAGCCTCGGGGACTTCGAAGGGCATAATTGCATTTTGCCGCTGATGTCGGTCGGCATCTTCTCCAAGCTCACTGATGATATTGGCGATCTCCTGCTCCCGCTTCTCTGTATCAGGATGAGCGATAGCATTGTCGATACCGTAACCTCGATACCCAGGCGGCAGCTCCATCTTCATCACATCCAGCGGCTCATAACTCAGCTCTGGAGAGAGGGCATTCTCATCAGGCCAGCTCGAAAGCGTTCTATTCAACCAGTCTTTATCGTTTCTTTGGGGGAAGTCTTCTCGAGCGTGGGCACCACGGCTTTCTGTACGTGCGGCCGCGCCGCATGCCACTGTGAGTGCGACTTTAATCATGCGCTTAACACGTAGCGCTGCGACCAATTCAGGATTTGCATGGCGCTTGTTACATTTAAGGCCAATATCACGCGAGCGTTTCAGTAGCCCTTGCAGCTCAGAAACCGCTTTATCGAGTTCGATACCATTGCGGAAAATACCCACATAATCCATCATGATCCTTTGCATCTCTTTTCTTATCACAAACGGACTCTCTGTACCTTCACCCTCCACTAAATCGTCAATTTCGCTGCGCACCTTATCGATAAATGATTCGGCAAGTCCTGTGTCTATCTCTAAGGTGTTTTCTTCACAGAAATCGGCAACATATTTACCGATAATCATGCCACCGACCACGGTTTCCGCCAGCGAGTTACCACCGAGTCGATTGAAGCCATGCATGTCCCAGCACGCAGCTTCACCGACACTAAACAAGCCTTTCAGTTGCGGATTTTGACCCGTTTTATCGGTGCGGATCCCCCCCATAGAATAATGTTGAGTGGGACGAACCGGGATCCACTCCTTAGCAGGGTCAATCCCCAGGAAGTTCTCACAGATCTCTTTCACTTCACGCAAATTAGTTTCAATATGTTTACGACCAAGCAAGGTAATATCGAGCCACAAATGCGGGCCATAGGGACTATCAACCCCCTTGCCCTTACGCATATGTTCTGTCATACGACGAGAAACCACATCACGGGAAGCCAGTTCTTTCTTCTCCGGCTCGTAATCCGGCATGAATCTATGGCCGTCTTTATCTCTTAGCAAGCCACCGTCACCGCGACAGCCTTCGGTCGTCAGAATGCCCACAGGCACGATGGCAGTCGGATGAAACTGCACCGCTTCCATATTGCCCAGCTTGGCAACGCCAGTTTCTAGGGCGAGCGCCTGACCGATACCTTCGCAAATAATGGCATTGGTCGATACTTCATAAATCCTACCATAACCGCCAGTAGCAATCGTGGTCGACTTGCCGATATAAGCCCTTAGCTCTCCGGTTATCAGGCAGCGCGCTACCACACCTTGACAACGCTTACCATCATGAATGATTGCCAAGGCTTCGACGCGTTCATGGACAGGAATATCCATAGAGATAGCCTTGTTATCGACCGCATAAAGCAAGGAATGTCCGGTACCATCTGCGGTATAACAGGTGCGCCACTTCTTAGTGCCACCGAAATCACGGGCGTTGATCAAACCATGGGCTTCTTTAGCCTCTTCTATGGTGACCTTTTCGGCATTCACCACGATTTGTCTTGGACCTTCTGTCACCCGAGTCCAGGGGACGCCCCAGTTTGCCAGCTCTCTTACAGCCTTTGGGGCACAGTGAGCAAACATACGTGCGACATCTTGATCGCAACCCCAGTCGGAACCCTTTACCGTATCCTGAAAATGAATATCTTCATCATCACCCATTCCTTTCACGGTATTGCCCAGACTCGCTTGCATGCCCCCTTGCGCCGCAGCGGAATGTGACCGCTTGGCAGGAGTAAGAGAAAGCACTAGTGTATCGAGTCCGCGTTCCTTGGAGGCGATGGCAACTCGTAAGCCAGCCAATCCGGCTCCAACCACTAAAGAATCGGTATATATCAGTTTCACACTTGCTCCTTTTAAAGCCTAGGGTTCTGGTTTTTTAGTTCTAAGTTCTAAGTTCTAAGCTTTAAGCCGTAAGTTCAAAGTAATAACAGCTGAAGGTTAAAGCTAAGATGGTGACCTTTGGTCTGTCGCTACGCGGACGGCTGCGCCTATTCGAAGGGCTAGGCCCCAATCTTTCCTGTAGGAGGGGCTTTAGCCCCGATGTTCAATGAATTGATTCCCTCCCGGCTAAAGCCGGTCCTACAACTCACCCGTTATGCATATGGAAGGAAAGCCAATAGCGACGCTAATCCAATCAAAACGAAGACGACACTTATGATATTTTTTATCTTTTTCATACGGGCGCGGGTATTTAAGTCTCTGGCCGCGCCCCATTTTATCGCCACCCGGTAAATGCCAATTGCGGCATGTAATTCAACACTCAACAACAGCGGCAGATATAACAGCCACACCCCATCATTCCAGATCCTGCTCGCCGAACCCGAAGGGCCTATGGTTTCTGGCGCCGAGCCGATAAGCCAAAGGTGCACTGGCAGTAAAACAAAGATAATGACACCGGTAACCCAAAGCTGAGTATCACCATGCTTGATGGCGCTCATCTGCTTTCTAAGTGCTAGCTGCTGCTTTAGACTCAATGGTAATTTTTGCATTGCTACCAAGGCATGAATGAAAGCTAACGTGCCTATCCCCATGGCAATAAGCGAAACTATCCAAGGATAGCCATGGCCGTCGCTGCTCAGAAAACTCAGCTCCATCAAGCCGGCAACCCAGCTCATCGCATCGCCACCGAGTAAGATTGATGAAACCAAGACTAAATGCGTCCATAAGAACAGCGCTAAAATCACACCAGAGAGACTCTGACTGATATCAAGCCAGGCAATCCAGCGTCTTCCTCGCGCCTTAATCTTTGTACTTGTTGTCGTTATTGTATTTGTCGTACTTTCTGCGATTGCAGAATCATTAATAGTCATATGTCCTCACTGAGTGTTGACTTGCTACATGATCTAAAAACCTTATAAAGGATAATGATAATGTCGCCCACAAATCACTCAATGTTAGTGAGGTAGATCAATTCAGCTCTAAATAATCAAGGATATCCTTATCTAATCATGACTAATGGCCAGTTGGAACATAAGGCTCAATAGGCAAAGATAAACCGTGACCTATGTAAATATATGAAACTAAGCTAAATACACCGATAGTAATAAGGTAAATAATCATGACTTTAGCCAGCTTTCTTAAACCTGATCGGTTAGCGGTTATCCCCCACTTCACTGCAACACGGTACAAACCTATCATGGCATGGATAACCACAGCTGGAAGCAGCAAGGCATAGAGCAACCAGGCATTGGCGTGATAAACACGTTCCGCAGACAGGTGAGGACCAATTTCAGGATTAGTGATCATGGTAAATATGTGTACTGGTGCTAAGAAAAACAAAATAAAGCCGGTAACAAGTTGCCAGAACCAGGCATGACTATCTTTATGCTTGATGACATTCATGTGCCTGCGAAGTGCTCGCCACTGGCCAATTTGCACCGGGAAACGACGCAGCGCGACCGCCGCATGTAGGATCACAACCAGCAAAATTAACATTGAAAAGATTTGAGTCACAATAGGAAAACCATGGCCTGTTTCGCTGAACATGCCGCCTTCCAGTATTTGCACCACCTGATAAAACGCTTGTTTACCGAGCAAAATACTCGATTCGAAGTGTAGGTGTGCTAATAAGAAACAGCCCAACAAGATACCTGTGGCACTTTGAATTTTATCGGCTTTCGCAGACCAAGGATGTCCGCCGATATCTGGGGTAGCGGATGCGGGTAATAGAGTTCTCACTGTCATATTCTTATCTGCCTATTGTCGGGATTTACACTCTAGCAGGAAGATCATTGATGGAAGATGTGCCCTATACATTTCGTGATTTAACTCACTAGATTAAGTCTGAGTATTTGAAGCCTGTCACAAACAATGGCTAAGTTAGCCGGCAGAGGTAAGACCAATTAACCAATTTAATTCAATTGGTTAATAACAGCATTCAAACGAGATAATCGATGATATATTTATATTTATTTCAGCAAGATAAGTAATAGCACAACTTATTTTCACCCATAAACACCTAGATTAATCACTGGTGATCGGTTTGTATGTTTACCTAGTCTAACTCAGGCCATACATTGCTTTGAAACTCGCAATACATGCAGGCTTGGGTATACAATAGTCGCAATTTTACAAGTAACGAGACGATTCCATGCCTTGGATCCAACTGAAAATTGATACCGATAGCCAACACGCAGATGCATTAAGCGATCTGCTGATGGAAGAAGGTTCACTGTCTATTACCTTCGAAGATGGTAAAGATACCCCTATTTACGAACCAACCTTGGGTGAAACACCACTTTGGAATAACACCGTACTGACTGCGTTATTCGAAGCCGATAGAGATCTTGCCATCCTTGTTGAGCAACTAAAATCATTGCCTTATTTAGGTACCGATTTTCGTTATAAGATCGAACAGGTCGAAGACAAAGATTGGGAACGCGAATGGATGGATAACTTCCACCCGATTCAATTCGGCAAGCGACTGTGGATCTGCCCTAGTTGGCGTGAAATCCCAGATCCGCAAGCGGTTAACGTGATATTAGATCCCGGCTTAGCATTCGGTACCGGTACTCACCCGACTACCGCTTTATGTCTCGAATGGTTAGATGGACTGGAGTTAACCGATAAAGAAGTCATCGACTTCGGTTGCGGCTCAGGCATCTTAGCCGTCGCGGCGCTAAAATTAGGTGCTAAAAAAGTCACTGGAATCGACATTGATTATCAGGCAATCGAAGCATCTAAAGCCAATGCCGAGCGCAATGATGTACAAGATCGACTCAGTCTCTACCTTCCGGAAGAGCAACCGCAGGATCTTAAGGCCGATATCTTAGTTGCCAACATTCTTGCGGGACCACTACGTGAATTAGCCCCATTAATTGCTGAAAAAGTAAAATCCGGTGGTCAATTAGCCCTATCGGGGCTGTTAAAAGAACAAGCCGATGAAGTTGCCGAATTTTACACACAATGGTTCGATATGGATGCGCCAGTTCACAAAGAAGATTGGAGCCGCTTGACAGGGATACGTAAATAGCTGTAAAGGGAGGTACACCTTGTTCCGCCTAACTATTCTCAGCTTGCAAAAGTCAAGAAGAAAAGTTTCACTCAGGTCATTTATTGACCTTTTCACCGACTCAAAAAAGACGTACTATGGCGCCCCTTTGAAGCGTAGGTATGATGAGAATGCAGATTGGACCCTATCAACTGAAAAATCAGCTGATCGTGGCACCAATGGCAGGTGTCACAGACCAACCCTTTAGAAATCTTTGTGTTCGTTATGGCGCTGCCATGGCGGTTTCAGAGATGCTTTCATCTAATCCCGATGTTTGGGACACAGATAAGAGCCGCAAGCGCATGAGTCATGCTGGTGAAAACGGGATACGCTCCGTGCAAATCGCAGGCGCCGATCCTGAATTGATGGCCAATGCCGCTGTTGTCAACGTACAACAGGGAGCACAGATCATCGATATCAATATGGGTTGTCCTGCTAAGAAAGTGAATAAGAAGCTAGCGGGTTCAGCTCTGCTGCAAAACCCAGAGCAGGTAAAAGCAATTTTACAGGCCGTGGTAGCCGCAGTCGATGTACCAGTGACACTGAAGATTCGAACCGGTTGGGCCCCAGAGCACAGGAATGGTGTTCAAATCGCCCAGATAGCCGAAGATTGTGGTATTGCCTCATTAGCCGTTCACGGCCGAACTAGACAGTGCATGTATAAAGGCGACGCCGAATACGACACGATTAAGGCTATTAAACAGAATATCTCGATCCCAGTTATTGCGAATGGAGATATTGTCACCCCAGAGAAGGCACGCTACGTGCTTGACCATACGGGTGCCGATGCTCTCATGATAGGACGAGGTGCCCAAGGACGGCCTTGGATTTTCCGAGAAATCCAACATTACCTGGATACGGGTAACAAGCTAGCGCCTGTTGAGATGGATGAAAAGCGCCTTGTGATGCTGGAACATCTTGAAAACTTATATGAACTGTATGGTGAGTATAAGGGCATCCGTTTTGCTAGAAAGCATGTTGGATGGTATTTGGACCAGGAAGAACAGCGTCCATTCCGTGCCGAGTTTAATCGGCTGGAAACTGTTGAAAAACAATGTTCCATGGTGGAACGCTATTTTGATGAAATTGCACAGAATTAATTAAAGAGCAGAATACGAATGTTTGATCAGACTACTAACACAGAAACTCATCAGCTTACAGTTGGCAAAATCGAAACAGCTAACGGTACTATTAAGCCTCAGTTACTACGTGACGCTGTAAAGCGCGCTGTAACAAACTTTTTCGCTCAGATGGACGGACAAGAAGCTGAAGAAGTATATGAAATGGTGTTGAGCGAAGTTGAAGCTCCTCTGCTAGATATCATCATGCAGCACACTCGTGGTAACCAGACTCGCGCTGCGAACATGCTGGGTATCAACCGTGGTACTCTGCGCAAAAAATTGAAAAAGTACGGCATGAACTAGTCGTTCTTTCCTTACTAAATAAAAAAACCAGCTTCGGCTGGTTTTTTATGGCTAATTTTTCACCTAAGTTTAATCTACATCATAAAAAGGTCTATTCCTGACTAAATTAGTCAAGTTTTACTTGTCCATAAGCTGAGTGCCAAATAACATCCTCACTAAAGGTATATATAATTTACAGCTTTGGAGCAGGTATGAGCACAATTTCTCAATCGGATCTTAAACTATCCCAGCAACGCGTCGGAAAATTGGTAGCCGATGATTTTCGCGCCGCGCATGTATTCAGTCAATTCGATATCGATTTCTGTTGCGGTGGCGGACGTTCACTCGCCTCGGCCTGTAACAAATCTGCTGCAGACTTAGCCGAGGTAGAAGCCGCGCTGGTCGCCATAGATACTTCGGGCCCTAAGGAAGATACACTCAATCAACTAGCCATCGATAAACTGATCGACTATATCGAAGATACCCATCATACCTACGTGAGAGAGAAAGCCCCACTCCTGCTCGAATACAGCCAGAAGATGGTACGCGCCCATGGCGAAAATCATCCGGAGATAAAACCTTTTGCCGGCTTGGTTCAGGCATTAATCGCAGATCTGGTGCCTCACTTGATGAAGGAGGAGAAGATTTTATTCCCCGCAATCAGGGCCATGGCCGCCGGAGAAACCGTTGACGCCTGCTTCGGTCATATTGGCAATCCTATCAACGCCATGGAACATGAGCATGATGAGGCTATACAGATGTTCGAAAAGCTCCATGAGCTCACTAATCACTTCCAACCACCTGAGCATGCTTGTACCACCTGGCGTGTCTGCTATGCCACTCTGGCGGAGTTTGAGGCTGACTTGAAACAGCATATTCATCTGGAAAACAATATATTGTTCCCCAAGGCTCTGGCGCAGTCTGCATAATAAATCAGACGACATAAACTAAAAATAGACAGTAAAAAGGCCAGCACTGTAACAGTGCTGGCCTTTTTCGTGATGATGGATAATTTACCCAATTAATCCTTGTAACTCATGTATGTCTTGGATTTCTACATGGGGTAACAGCTGACCGAATCTGTGTGGTTTATCTCGGCCGAAGCTTGGATTGAGCCAAGCAGACTGACAGCCTGCCATCCTGGCTCCCATAACATCGGCTGCATGACTATCTCCGACGTGCAGTAAACTAGGTAGTGGAATATCGAGTCGACGACAGGCGTTATAGAACATATCCGGGTAAGGCTTCATACGTGTGCCTGCGCCAGGATGAAGTACAAAATCCAGCACATCACCCAGACCGATTCTATCGGCATCGACATTGCCGTTGGTGATGCCGATTAATGGATATTTAACACTCAAGTCTCGAAGCAAGTTTACTACAGGTCTTGCAACGGTAAAATCAGAGCGCTTGTGTAAGAAGCAATTCAAACCGGCCATGGCACCGGATTTGGCACGCTCTCGGGAATAACCCAGCATAAGCAGGCCTTGTTCCAACATGCTCAATCTTGCGGCAGTCGTATCATGGCCAAGCTCAGGCTGATTGTGGATAATACTTGTTTTGAGCTTTATCCAGTCATCCCTTTGCCAACGACGAGTCTCGCTATAATTCTGATGTAAAAATTGTAGCAGTGAAGCTTCAGCAGCCCCGATCACAGGACCATTATCATATAAGGTGTCATCGAGGTCGAAGCTAATCGCTTGATAGGCTCTAGGCCTGAGATATATCTGCGCCATCAGCTTTCCTCCCTTTTCGTGCTATTGAGCTTCTTGGCTCTACTGGCCCTTGGATGAGCCCCGTCGTACACTTTTGCCAGATGTTGGAAGTCTAAACTTGTGTATATCTGAGTCGTCGAGAGATTGGCATGACCAAGCAACTCCTGCACCGCACGCAGGTCGGCGCTCGACTCCAACATATGAGTCGCGAAAGAGTGACGTAGCTTATGCGGATGCACCCGCATATTCAAGGCCTGCTCTTGTCCCCACTTAGCTAATCTGGCTTGTATGCTTCTATGGGCTAATCGTTTTCCCTTGGCTGTGACGAATAATGCCTCATCTTGGCAAAGAATACTCTCTCTCAACGCTAACCAAGCCTGGATAGCTTGGATCGCACATCGACCTACAGGAACAATCCTTTCCTTGCTTCCTTTACCTAACACCTTAACTTGCCGTTCGGCAAAGCGGATAGCAAGCACATCGAGAGCCGCCAGTTCGGCGAGTCTTAGACCGGAGGAGTAAAACAGCTCCATGATGGCTTTATCACGCACACTCAAGAGATCGTCGGCGTCTATCTCTAATAGGTGAGTCACAGAGTCGAGATCCATATTTTTTGGCAGGGGTTTATTTTGCTTAGGCGCACTCAGACTCTTAGCTGGATTGGCGTTAATGACCCCCTCACCCAGTAAGAAGTCACAAAACTGCTTTACCGCGGAAAGTGTTAATGACAGAGAACGAGGACTCAGGCCCTGGCGGTGTAATTGCCCCAAGACGTGCTGAATTTGTTCATGGCTGACCTCTGACCACAAGAAAGATAAGCAGGCATTTTCTTCGAGTTTAGCGGAGACTCGATGCAACTCGTATAGGTAATTTCGTACTGTATGTGCCGAAAGCTGTCGCTCGGAGCGACAGTAACTCTCAAACCGTTTAAACCAGTTAGCATTCATCTAATTCCTTGGTTGCCACGAGCCTTGTCGTTATGCTACTTACAGACTCTAGGCAAGATACTCTGAGTACAGTTAAAGCTTAGGCAATAGATGATCTATAAGTTGCTTAAGTTGATCCAGAAAAAGATTATCCATTTCCGAATGAAAATGCATCGCATTTTGACTCGCGATGGCAAAAATAACCTGACCACATCGATCCGATAATCTAGATAAGGCCACAGAGCCAACTTCGCAGCCAAATAAACGTTTCGATTCTGCTGTAGTGAGTCGACCAAAATAATAACCTTGGCTCAGGCGCTTACTCCAGATACGCGACAACTCGCTATCTATGTCATGTACCGTGATTAATCGAACATGGCTAAACTGAAATTGTGTTTTTAAACCTTCGGATAACTCTTGCCTCAGTTCACCGAGATCTTCACATTCAAGCAGTTTAAGTGACAGCTTGCTATTGAACATGTAGATCATCTCATTACGGGTAGCCATCCCCATCAGGGATGTGATCTCCTCCTCTAACTGCCGTACCCGGCTGCGCAGTATCTCTTGTTGGCGCTCAACCAAGGACACGGTACCACGCTGCGCATGTGGAATTCGCATTGCCAACAGCAGCTCAGGATAACGAGTGAAAAAATCAGGGTTATCCAGCAAGTATTCTCGAATCAGTATCTCATCGAAAGGCAGTTGTTTTTTCACATTAATTATTTCAGTCATGTTTGTATCTGTCCGTCATATACGTGTTCGGCAGGCCCAGTCATCCATAAAGGTTTACCCTCTCCATCCCAATTAATGGTCAAGGTACCACCCGGTAGATCGACACGTACACGCTTATCTAGCTTACCTTGTAACTGACCCACGACGACCGCAGCACATGCACCCGTACCACAGGCAAGCGTCTCTGCCGCGCCGCGTTCATATACTCTTAGTTTAATATGACCCGAGTTGATCACCTGCATAAAACCGACATTCACTCCCTTGGGGAAGCGCTCATGTTGAGTCAATAATGCGCCAATCCCCTCGACATCTGCAGCCTGAATATCTTCGACATCCAAAACACAGTGAGGATTACCCATTGAAACGGCGCCACAGAGAAAGGTCTGCATCTTAGATTCTGCAGTGTCGGTCTGTAACAAATATGTTTTTTCAGGCCGCTTGGCATTAAAGGGGATCTTGCTTGGCTCGAGTACCGGAATGCCCATATTCACGGTGACATTGCCGTCTTGCTCTAGGCGCAGGGTAAGTTTGCCGTTGGAGGTGCTGACTTTAATTTTTTGTTTGTTGGTCAATCCCTTGTTACGCACAAAGCGAGCGAAACAGCGTGCACCATTACCACACTGCTCAACCTCGCCGCCATCGGCATTAAAAATACGATAGTGGAAATCAAGATCGGGATCATAAGGAGGCTCTACCAGAAGCAACTGATCGAAACCTATACCAAAATTTCGATCGGCAAGGCGTTTGATCTGCTCGGGCGAGAAAAACACATTCTGTGTTACGCCATCAACCACCATAAAATCATTGCCTAAACCATGCATCTTAGTGAAATGGATCAAGTTAGGTCTCCTTTAAATAGCCCGGTTCCGTAATTCAATAAAGCCTTTATTCTTTTATCAAAGAAGGAAACAGAAACATCATCAATTAATATACACAGTTTACGGCAGGAGTTGCTCACCTTGCCATAGCTGAGTCAATTTTTCTCTCTCTCGAATAACAAAAGCCTGCTCCCCATCGACCATCACCTCGGCGGATCTAGGGCGTGAATTGTAGTTAGATGACATGGTAAAGCCATAAGCGCCCGATGAGCACACAGCTAGATAATCCCCCGCGGCTAAATTCAACTCTCTGTCCTTGCCTAAAAAATCACCAGTTTCGCATATAGGACCCACGATATCGTAATTTAAGGTTTTACCATCGCGCGGCTTAACAGGAATAATATTTTGCCAGGCACTGTACAGTGCAGGACGAATAAGATCATTCATCGCACCATCAACTAGGGCAAAATGTTTATCATCATTGCTTTTAAGATAGAGCACTTGAGTCACAAAGATGCCCGCATTGGCAGCAATAGCACGACCAGGCTCGAAGATAAGCTTTAGCTTTCGGGAGCCTAATCGTTCGAGTAAGGCTGCGGCATAGACATCAGGCTGAGGCGGCGTCTCATCACCATAAGACACACCTAAGCCACCACCCACATCGAAGTGTTCAATATGAATGCCCTGCTCAGCGAGTCGATCGATTAAAGCGAGCATGCGATCCATGGCATCGAGGAAAGGTTGGATCTCGGTTAGCTGGGAGCCGATATGACAGTCGACACCTTTAATTTCTAGATTCGGTAATGCGGCGGCGCGAGCGAAAATAGCCTCGGCTTGCTCCATAGCGATACCGAACTTGTTATCTTTAAGGCCCGTAGATATGTATGGGTGTGTGCCGGCATCGACATCCGGGTTAATGCGCAGGGAAACCGGTGCAATCTTACCTATACGGCCAGCAACAATATTTAACTGCTCAAGCTCGGCTGCCGATTCGACGTTAAAACAAAGAATATCCAGATTAAGTGCCATCTCCATTTCTGCGGCAGTCTTGCCTACGCCTGAAAATACCACTTTAGCGGGCTCGCCACCGGCTTCTATCACTCGCAGTAACTCACCACCGGAAACGATGTCGAAGCCACTGCCCAAACGCGCGAGCACGTTCAGGACGGCGATATTTGAATTCGCTTTTACCGCATAACAAATAAGATGGGGATGATCGGCAACCGCACGGTCAAATGCGTGCCAGTGACGCTCTAACGTGGCACGAGAATAGATGTACAGAGGAGTGCCATGGGTACGAGCCAACTCGGCCACAGAGCAATCTTCAGCCAGTAACTCATTATTTTTATAGAGAAAATGATCCAATAGTTTATTCCTTATTACTTTGTTTCTTTGCTTGCTGCTGTTCTTGTTTCTGGTTATCTTTTTTGTCTGGCGATTTATATAACGCCCCTGTTTGTCCGCAAGCGGTAACAAAAAGGCTGGCAAACAACATCAGTGAACACAGTCTCATTTTTCTCAACATCAATCTTTCCATCTAATTAGGCTATGGGTACTCTTTAAACTTATCTGTTTTACTCGCTTCAAGTCGCAGAACACATATGCTCTAAGACTCTTACTCATCTACTGATGTTGCAGAGTTCGGCTTTCTACGTCAAGCACATATAAGCCTAATACATACTAAACTGAAATTTATTTGCTATGAGTAAGCACTAATACCATTCCATATAAGTATCTGGTCAGTTCAGAGACTCTCAGCTTTTTCAATTCAAGGCACATTGATGAGGAAATGGTTATTCCCTTTTAAGTCAATGTAACGCAGAAGTGGAAACACTGAGAGCCTCACGTAGTACGGCTGATGTTTAAAGCAAAGGGCAAAGCCCTTTATGCTACGTTGAATGTTTTCGATATACGACTGCATGGTCTATTTTGTTCCATACAAAATAAGACATTTCCCTGACCCATAGGGATATGGGAAATGTCTTGAAAGCGTATGGAACGCTTAAGACCATGGAGGTCAGATGCAGGAGGTACGAGCCCATGGACGGGTGAAGGTAGAATAATGCAGGAGCAATTATCGAGAGCAACGCAGGAGCTTGTTGCCGAGAATAACTATTAGCTTCAAATATTCGCAAGCCACATGGATGTGGTGAATGTCTATATTGCACGACTATAGGGATATAGGAGGTAGAGTAACGCAGGAGCAGTTACCGAGGAGCAAATATAGACCTAGCCTACAGTGCTTTGAACTCCCGCGGAATGATCAGATACTTACTCGGAATGGTATAAGATGATTTTTGTAAAAAGTAATGGAGCATACCCAGCACGGTTGTTACTATGTAAACATTCAAATTCCCCCCATTGAAGGACGAAAACAGATGGCAATGACAGACACACAATTTCATCAACTTGCCGATGAGATGTTTCAAGCGATAGATAACGCTATCGAACTTGCTATCGACGAACAGGATGCCGACATAGATATCGATGCATCAGGCAATGTATTGCAGCTAGAGTTTGAAGATGGCTCTAAAATCGTAATAAACAAGCAAGAACCTCTGCATCAGATCTGGCTGGCGACGAAATTTGGTGGTTATCATTTCTCTTTCATCGAAGAAAAATGGATCGATGAGCGCAATGGTACCGAATTCATGCCCTTCGTCATCGAGTCTATTCTCAAACAAGGCGGCGTAAATCTATCTCTATAGCCGTCTGCATAGCTGACGAAAATGAATAAAGGGAACCTTAAGCTCCCTTTATTATATCCGCTTAAAAGTCCATATCGGCTTCTTCCACTGACAGCCCAAAAGGGATCACCTGTAATCGCCCCGCCACTCTCATCAGATGAAAAAACTGCGGCAAATTGAAACGTTGGGTTGAGATATCTGGTTCTTCGAACGCATGAAAATGGCTCACCTCACTCACCAATTCATCGACACTAGTTCCTTTTTGGATATAGTGATTTAACTCATTTTTTTCATTTAAAACAAATATATCCAAATCATCATCACTCTGACGTAAAAAATACTGAATCGCGCCCCTGGCGGCAAAGTCTTGGATCACAGCGGGGGCCATAGTAAAAGGCTCATTACCTAAGTTCGGTCTGGGCAGTTCGATCAACATGCTCTTGGTTAGCTGCTGATAAAAAGCTTTAGCATCTTTAAGATCCTGATACACCATGCCTTTACTATTAAAGAACAGACCATACTGTACCTTAGCCACCTTGAGTGGATAGACTAATGTTGCAGAGGAGGACACTGTCCAGCTTAAGCGCGCCGCGCGATGAACCAGATTTTTCACCGTCAGCTCAAGCTGAGCTTGTAACCTGGCAGAACCACTCACCACCTCGACCTTTAAGTCATCGGCTGAACGACGAATGCCTGGAGTAATGAAGGCCAACACCTCTAATATGGCAAGCTCACCCTGGTAATGATGACAGTACCACTCTCCCCATGAATTAAGACAGAGAAGATCGATTGACTCCAACATATTTTGTTCGCCACGCCCCAGTGAAAAGATATTGGCATTGAGGTAATCAAGCATGACCTCTTGCCCCGGCCACTGCGCCGTCGAATCGCTATCAAAATTGAGCATAAACACTAACTTACGATATCGCCAAGGTTGATAGAGATCCATCTTAGACACTTTCTTAGCCAGAGGTTTAAAAACCTCAATTAAACACTGAGATGCCTTGGTTAAACCCACGGATTTTCGCTCACCATTTGCCAGTTCATACCAGCGGGTCATTTTTTCACTCACCCCATTCATTACCGCCCAGGCGAGTAACTTAGCTCGACTCTTAGAGTGGTAAACGGCTCTTTGTCCGATGAAAGATCTCCGTTTTGGAGGGCAGCAATATAAACAATACTCTTGCAGGTTATGGCTGTAGACAATCGTCAGCTCTTGCTCTGAAATTGAATCACTCCAAAGCCGATTCAAGCCGATGAGCTGCTCGGTATCACTACTGAAATACGTATGAAGTTTTCGAGTCAGCAGACCCAGCTCAGATAATTTCAAACTCTCACTGAGTTTATGGGTCGATGCAAATTGCAGCAATGTTTGATAACAACCTAACATCAGCTCATTCAACTGTTCATTAAACCACTGCAGTTGTCCACAATGCCAACGCTCACAGTTATCTAAGGTCTCTAGTAAACTCTTGGACCAGTGCCAACTTTCGACCAGATTATTGAGTTTGTGATAGCGCCAGTCTTGCGCTTGCTCCGGCTCACTTAGTCGGACACCGCACTTCAAATAAAAACAACGCCGGGCTATCTCTAAACGACGGGGATCATCTTGTGCGATCAAATAGTTTTCTATCGACTCATAGAGCAAGAAATAACTATCGTTGGCAGATGAAAAATCACCCTCTATTGTATGTTGCCACACTTTTTCACTGATAAACTTGGTATTCGGGTACTGGGCAGCATAGGATTCCAGCAGCAAAACCTTCAACAGCGCCTTATGGGGTTTATCCAGCCCCTTGTAAAGCTGCCAAAGTGAAGCACCAAAGTATTCACATGCCGGGATTTGGCTCACATCCCCCAAAAACAATAACTGCTGCGAGTCCTGGGCATTAGGCCACCAGGCCACCTTCTTGCCAGCCAAGCAAATCTGACTACGATAAAACTCTTCCAGTAATAACCAGTGCTGAGCACTACCGCTATGCTCGTTACCTATGCCTCGCAGAGGTTCTGCTTTATCTGCAGAACCTCCAGAAAACTGTTCGGGATGAACCAGGTAGAAATTAACCTCGAGTCCATACTGAGCAAACCAAGTTGTCAATAAGCCTGATTTTTCTTCGAGTAGTCGGCACTTTTCCTTACTGAGAAGCCGATCATGAACTAGCCAGACATCGATATCACTCTTGGGATTTTGCCCGAAACTCGACATGCTCCCCATGCTATACACCCCCTCGATAGCAGCCTGCTTAACGAGATGCACCATAGGTCTAACTAAACCTAAGGTGTCACAAGCTAATAGCTCTTGCTCACTTGGCGCATACTCAAAAACACCAGATGGTGTCATAGGGCCGTTATAACCGGGATACCCGGCTCGGTGGTAATGTAATAACACAGGGATAAGACGAAGGAGATCTCTTTTCAGCGGAGACAATAATGCGAGAGCACGCGCCTGCCTGACACGATTTAATCGGTCTGCGGTTTCAATAATGTGATTCTGTTCATTGTTCAATAAGAGTCACGCCAAGGCAGGGTGAGAAACAGCTGTAATGCTAACAGTTTTAACCGCCACAAGGAACAAACGAGACCAGGATCACACTTTTAACTAAAGTCGTTTTGGGCAGAGGTCAAAGAATCAAACCCCATTTGTTACATCTATTCCTGAGCAATGTTAGCATTAACTGCATCTAAGGCCTCTGTATGGAACATCGAGCATGTCTCAAAACGTCATTCGAATCGCAACACGTAAAAGCCCCCTTGCACTCTGGCAAGCCGAATTTGTAAAAGCAGAACTGGAAAAGTTTCATCCAGGTTTGACCGTTGAACTTCTTCCTATGAGTACTAAAGGTGACATAATCTTAGATACTCCATTGGCAAAAGTAGGTGGTAAAGGCTTGTTTGTTAAAGAGCTTGAAGTCGCCATACTCGAAGACAGAGCCGACATTGCCGTTCACTCGATAAAAGATGTACCTGTGGATTTCCCCGACGGCCTAGGGCTCGAAGTCATCTGTGAGCGCGAAGATCCACGCGATGCATTCGTCTCAAACGATTACAAGTCTATCGGCGACCTGCCCCAGGGAGCCGTTGTCGGCACCTCGAGCTTGCGACGCCAGTGCCAGATCAGAGGCATGCGACCCGATCTGAAAATAATCGATCTCCGTGGCAACGTAGGCACACGATTAGGTAAGCTAGATGCCGGAAATTATGATGCCATCATACTCGCCGCCGCAGGCCTTAAACGTCTAAAGCTTGAGGAGCGTATCACTAGCTTTATCTCAACCGAAGATTCTTTACCCGCTAACGGCCAAGGCGCCGTAGGTATCGAGTGTCGTACTGATAATGAGCGTGTAAAAGCCCTACTAGCACCACTTGAACATGCAGAGACTCGTTTTCGAGTGACGGCAGAACGCGCGATGAATACTCATCTGGAAGGTGGATGTCAGGTGCCGATCGGCGCATTCGCCGAAATCCAAGGTGATACTCTGACACTACGCGGCTTAGTGGGTAACCCCGATGGCAGCAAGATAATCACCGGCACATGTGTTGGCCCAAAAACTGATGCTAAGGCCATAGGTATCGCACTTGCCGAAGAGCTACTGGGCAAAGGCGCAAAAGAGATTCTTGATGCCGTTTATATCAAGTAATTGATGCTTTTCAGTGAATAGCTATCTATGACCGCTGACTCAAGATGAAGATATTACTGACCCGTCCACAAGGGCGAAATCAGTTAATGGTTGAGGCGCTTCTAGCCAGAGGCGTCGCACATCTTGTCACGCCTTTACTTCAGGTAGAAGCGACTCCGACCCAGCAACAAAGTCACGGCATGGCTTTATTTCAGCATGCAGACATCATCATATTTATCAGCACCAATGCGGTAAAATTTGCCGCTCAAGCCATAGAGAAAGTCTGGCCCCTAGAGACACAATTTTACGCTGTCGGTGAAGCGACCCTAAACGCGCTTGCGCAATTGGGTATCTCAGCCCAAGAAGCCCCGCAAGATTGTCAACAGACCGAAGGATTACTCACACTCCCCCAGCTCCAATCTCTGTCTAAAAAGAAGATAATCATAGTTCGAGGGGTCGGTGGAAGAGAAACTCTGGCGAATGAATTAACCCATAGAGGCGCCGATGTGAGCTATTGGGAAGTTTATCGCAGGACCAGTCCGACATTAACATCAGCAAGCAACGCACAGGCCTGGCAGCAAGCCAAAATCGACACGATCGTCATCACCAGTGGCGAAAGTCTCGATAACCTAATCAAACTTGTACCAAAAGAGTTATTTGCTTGGCTGCGTGCATGTCATATTATAGTCCCGAGCTCACGAGTACAGGAGCAGGCTATTGCCAATGGATTTCGGCAAGTTACCAATGCAAAAGCGGCTAACTGTAAGGCCATACTTGTAGCCTTAGGCCTGTAAAACTCATCGGTTAACAGGCCAAACTCGTCATTTTTGTAGCTGTATCGCTTTTAAGGGACTGTTTAATGGACAAGAAAAAATTAGATGATAATGCGGTAGACGCACATACAGAGTTAAACTCTGAAGCAGATGCTAATAATGCCGCGATGGCAGTCAACATAGTAGCTAAGAGTGCCGACATACCCTCACATAGTCAATCATCCACTTCTGCCACTCACGCCAAGCGTTCCGGTGTCTCTTGGGGGTTTTTGTTCAATCTGATTTTTATCTTGCTGCTAACCTTTGCCACTTGCGGCGGCGGATATTATCTCTATCAGGAGCTTGCTGCTCAAAAAAACAGAACTCAGGCGCTATCCATTGAGTTGAGACAAGCCTTTAATGAACCGGCCAAGCAAATTTCGAGACTCGAAATAAAACAACAACAACTCGCCAGCAGCACAAACTCTGGCATAGATAAACTAACAAGCAATCAGCTGCAACTGAGTGAAAGAGTAGCCCAACTGGCTCAGCGTAACCCCAATCACTGGATGGCAGAGGAAGCAAAATATTTGGTCAGAATGGCGGGTAATAAGCTTTGGCTGGAAAAAGATCCCAGCACATCGGCGAGTTTACTCAAGGCCGCAGATGACCGCATTGAATCGATGAAAGATCCCTCGCTAACACCATTGAGAAAAGCGCTAGCAACAGACATAGCAGCGGTATCAGCTATCAAGAGCACAGACATTACCGGGACAGTGCTGACTCTGGATAACATGATAGAGCATCTACACCAGCTGCCATTAAATAGAGTCGATGTGACCAATGCGGCTAATCGCCCAACCAATCCTGAGATGACAGAGTCGATAGATGATTGGCAAGAAAACCTGACTAAATCCTGGAAGGCGTTTATGGACGATTTTGTGGTCATTCGTAAAAGATCCACAGATATCACCCCCATACTCACACCGGATCAGCAGTGGTACCTAGTTGAAAACATCAGAAATAAGCTACTTCAATCTCAGTTTGCTCTATACCGACAAGATCAGGTGAATTACCGACAATCTTTGACCCTTGCAAGGAAGTGGATCTATCAATACTTCGATCTTAGCAAGGCTCAAACTGAAGAAGCACTGGCCGCACTCGATGCATTAACTACCTTAGAAATTCAGACCCCAAGTATTAACCACTTTCAATCGACTCCTATGCTCCAACAGCTGACTACCTACGGTAACTTGATGGTGACAGAGGCTTCCCTATGACACGCGTATTAATCTATCTGGGAATTGTTTTGTTCGGCCTCTGTATCAGTCCTTTTTTTGAAGGCATGAATGGTTACCTGTATTTCACCATATGGGATTACGAAGTTGAAACAGGTGTCCTTTTTGCGGTTATCGCGCTTATCGTTTTTTACGGTTTACTGCAGCTAACTGAGTGGGCGATTATTTTCATACTGAATCTGCTGCTTAGCAGCCGCCTGCTCCCCGAAAAATGGCGTAAAAAAGCCGCAAGGAAATACACCTTAGTGGGGGCGCTCGCATTAGCGGAAGAGGATTGGTCCACAGCCGAGAAAGCCATGATTAAAGGTGCCGAGAAAGGTGAGCTGCCAACCCTTAATTTGCTCGCCGCAGCAAGAGCTGCTCATCATCAGAACAATGCCGAGTCACGAGACAAATACCTGCAACAAGCGGAACAGGAGCCATTGGCTATCAAGGCCGTAAGCACTAGCCGCACCCGCTACTTACTCCAACAAGGAGAGCTAGACAAAGCCAGAATAGAGCTAGATAAACTCTCCCCCACGAGTAAGAGTAAACAACCGGTATTAAAGTTGGCCTTGGAGTTATATCAAGCTCAAGCCGACTGGCATGCATTAAAGTTACTGCTGCCCATCATTAAGAAGCGCCAGGTGCTTAGCGAGGCAGATTATCAACACCTCACCATTCTCACTAATAATGCTCTGCTTATTCAGGCCCAATCCAACAGCGAACAAGAATTAGAAAAAGTATGGCATTGGTTAAGCCGAGCCGAAAGGAAAGAGCCACAATACTTAGCCAGCTATTGTTTAGGTTTACATAAATTCAACCGTAAAACAGAAGCTAAGAAAATCTTAATGAAACAGATAAAGAGCGGCCTTTGTTCGGATATCTCGGTAGCGCTTGCTAAAATTCTTTCCCCCGCCGATGTCGAAGAGAGAAGACAGATATTTGCACTGGAGAAAAAGTACGCTGAAGAACTCAGCTTCCAAATATTACTGGCTAAGCTGCATTCGCAAAATAAAAATTATCGTCAAGCCATGACATACTGGAAAAAAGTGTGTCATCAGCGACCAAACAAAGCCAACTGGCTGGCTCTTGGCGAGACCCATGAGCACCTTGGCGAACAAAATGGGGCCATTCAAAGCTACCGACAAGCCGCCGTCACAGGTTAACCGTTATACGATTGTGAAATAAAGAAACCGCCTCTTAGGTGGTTTCTTTATTTAGATTTTTTATGCAACGACCTTCATCCATTCCAAACAGCTGAATAGACGCTACTTTTCAAGTTTATCCCATCGAAACCCAATAACCATGCCAGTTACAGGGGATTCCCACTAATTTGACTCATTGTAAATTAGAGCCAAACTAATTATGTTCGGGCAGCGAAGTAATGCTTGAACAATTCAATTTGGATTCCTCGCAAAAAAAGAACTAGCTCAGGGATATGATTATGGGTGTTTCAATAGCAGGGCAAGACGCGGTTGTCACCAAGCTTGTGGGTCAATTAAAGGCCAAGGATGAGCAAGGTAACATCAAAGATGTGACTATAGGCGATCTTATTAGGGATGGCGAACAGCTTATTTTTCCACCAAATTCTCAGTTCATCTTACAGATGGCAGATGGCAGCATAATTACTGAAACAAGCTTTGCCGACCCCATACCAGAAAGCGCCTTAGGAGCGGTTACTGAATTTTCTACAGCACCCGTTGCAGCAGATGCTGAAATTGCCGCCTTACAAGCCCAAATTTTATCGGGTAAAGATCCTACCGCTGCGCTCCCTGAAACCGCCGCTGGCAGTGGAGGAAATCAAGCTAGCTCAGACTATGTAACCTTAGGTAGAACCGGTGATGAGACATTAGCAGGAGCCGGATATGACACTACAGGTTTTGACTTAGCTCCCGCCCCAACAGAAGACCCCTTGATTTTAACCGCCGAGATCCCAAGTCTTCCAACACTAGATGCAAGCAGCGTGACTCTACTGGAAGCCAACCTTTTGCAAGGATCAAGCCCGTTAGTAACCGCTTTAACTCAGTCAAATAGTCTGAAATTTGATATACCAGCAGGAATAGGGAGCCTAACAATTCATGGCATAAATATTGTTGTTGGAGGCATATTTTTAGGTCCATTAACCATAGCAACAGATAACGGCATATTAGTGATAACTAGCTTAGATCCAGATACCGGTATGCTGGATTATAATTTCACTCTTATCAATAGTGTAGACAATGCTACATCCGATACTTTCTCACAAACATTTACAATCTTAGTGACCGATCTTGCCGGTAACACCACTTTATCAACAATCACAGTTAACATTATCGACGATAGTCCAAGCGGAGCAGATGATAGTAACAGCGTCGCAGAAGACGGGAACGTGTCTATTACTGGCAATGTTTTACTTAACGATACCCAAGGAGCCGACTCGGCAATCGTGTCACAAGTTTCGAACTCTGACGGGGCCACTATAGCAGTGTCGGACACTACAGGGATTTCAGGTAGCTTTGGTCTATTACAAATCTCCGCAGACGGTAGTTATACCTATCAATTAGATAACTCATTAGATCACATACAAGCATTAGCTGAAGGAGAGCAAGTTACTGAAATATTTACTTATCAGCTTACGGATACCGATGGCGATAGTGTACTGGTCACCCTGTCCATCACAATCACAGGTACCAACGATAACCCAGTTATCGTAATTATTGACCCAGATGGTCCAGATGGTCCAATCCTCCCAGGTGACCAAGGTTTAGTCATCGAAGCGGGTAACGAGGATGACGGTACACTCGTTCCCGGCATCGTTATTGCGACAGGCAGCTTAGCAGCCACCGATGTCGATAATGGTTCAGTTTTAATCTGGAGCGGAGACGCTAATGGAATCTATGGTAGTTTAGTCATTGACCCTATAACTGGCGAATGGACCTATACCTTAGATAACGTATTGGCAGATAGCTTATCTGAAGGAGAAGTCGTTACCGATCTATTTACCGTAACAGTAACAGACGACTTTGGCGCAACTCAAACCCAGATTATCACTATCACCGTTAATGGTACAAACGATGCGCCAACAATAACCTCGGGCATTGAAAATGCCACGGGTGCGGTAACGGAAGTAGATGATCCTCAAACATCCATTGCAACTGGAACTTTAACAGCTACAGATGTCGATAATGGTGCAGTACTTAGCTGGTCTGGTAACGACATCTCTAGCTACGGTAGCTTTGTCATCGACCCAAGCACTGGCGAGTGGACTTACACTTTAGGCAATAGTGCGTCTGACAGGCTTGCCGAAGGGGAACAGGTTGTTGAGAACTTCCTCGTTACCGTCATCGATGAGTTCGGCGCAACCGATACGCAACTCGTCACCATCACCATTACCGGCACCAACGACAATCCAATCATTAGCCCCCCAGAAGAGCAAGAAGGTGGCGGCTACGATACAGGCACTGTGATAGAAGCGGGTAATCTCGATGATGGTACAGTCGTTTCAGGAAGCCCAACAGCAACAGGCATGCTCGAAGCGACCGATGTCGACAACGGCGCAGTACTCACTTGGAGTGGCGATGCAACTGGCAGCTTAGGTAGCTTCTCTATAGATCCGGATACTGGCGCGTGGATCTATAACTTAGACAACGATGCCGCCGACAGTTTAGCTGAGGGCCAATCAATTCAAGAAGAATTCTGGGTCACAGTTACCGATGAATTTGGTGGCACCGATACTCAACTGGTGACCATCACCATATTTGGTACTAACGATAGTCCTGTCATCACTTCATCACTCGGGGACGCTTCGGGAACCATTACTGAAGTAGACGATCCACAGACAGCTTCCACTACTGGTACTTTAACAGCGGCAGATGTAGATGACGGCGCAAGCCTAACCTGGAGTGGTGACAATACCTCAGCTCTAGGTAGTTTTGTCATAGACCCAAATACAGGCGAGTGGACCTACACCTTAGACAATAGTGCGGCCGACAGCCTTGCCGAAGGGGAACAGGTTGTTGAGAACTTCCTCGTTACCGTCATCGATGAGTTCGGCGCAACCGATACGCAACTCGTCACAATCACCATTACCGGCACCAATGACGATCCGGTCTTGACCGTCGACATGACTGGCGGCGTCAGCGAAGATGCTACCGACCCGAACCTCAGCGACAGCGGTGCACTCAGCTTCACCGATGTGGACATCAATAACACCCACAGTGTCAGTGAAGTCTACAACGGCGATATTAGCTGGAGTGACGGCAGCTTAACCAACGCACTCACCGCCGGCGAAATACAGGGACTCATCGATGGCTTCACGGTAGACAATGACAGTTGGGATTACAGCATACTCAACTCTGTGGTGCAGTTCCTCGCCCTGGGCGAAACCATCACCTTGAGCTTCGAGGTCACCGTCACCGATAATGACGGCGGCACCGACACCAAGACCGTTAACCTCACCATTACCGGCACCAATGACGATCCGGTCTTGACCGTCGACATGACTGGCGGCGTCACCGAAGATGCTACCGACCCGAACCTCAGCGACAGCGGCGCACTCAGCTTCACCGATGTGGATATCAATAACACCCACAGTGTCAGTGAAGTCTATAACAACAATATTAGCTGGAGTGGCGGCAGCTTAACCAATGCACTCACCGCCGGCGAAATACAGGGACTCATCGATGGTTTTAGCGTTGACAGTGACAGTTGGGATTACAGCATACTCAACTCTGTGGTGCAGTTCCTCGCCCTGGGCGAAACCATCACCTTGAGCTTCGAGGTCAGCGTCACCGATAATGATGGCGGCAGTGACACCAAGACCGTTAACCTCACCATTACCGGCACCAATGACCTGCCAGAAATAGTCAGTGCGACTACTATTTCAGTGTCTGAAGAAGGCTTAACCAATGGTTTGATAGACAATATAGGTGTTCCCACCGATACCACAGATTTTACCGTTGCAATGGGTAGCGTAACCTTTACTGATGTTGATGCTGCTGATGAATTAGCCTTTACCGTATCACTCAGCGGACCCTTAAGTAACGTAAATTCCGGCGGGGAATTGGTGATCTGGACGTGGGACAGTGGCTCAAAAACACTCACTGGAATGGTAGGTTCAACTCTTGTCATGACGATTGTATTATCATCTGTAACAGCCGGCGCATCACAATTCAGCTTCGACTACTCAGTGACTTTATATGAATCTTTAGACCACAGTATTAATGATGTAGAAGATATTATTGCATTGAGCTTTGGTGCAACGATCAACGATGGCCATGGGGATATTAATACTAACTTAGTTATATCCATAGAAGATGACTCGCCTATTGATGAAGTAAATGAACTCGCTACACCTAGCATCTCTCACACTGTAGGTCAGATGTACTCGGACGATTTATTTGCTCCTGGTGCCGATGGTTTTGGCTCTGTTGATTTTAGCGTACTTACCGCGGGTCTCAAACACAATGGATTTGATTTAAGTTACTCAATGAATGGCAATACGTTAATAGCGACAGCTGATGGGACTGAGATATTTACTTTATCGGCAGTAACTTCCGCCGACGGTAGTATTGACTACCTATTTACTCTGCTTGATGAACTAGACTCAGAAGTTCTCATTGATTACGATTTAGCTAGTGCCCCTGCAAATAACAGTGGCTCATATTACGTTGATTTTGATGGCACCATTTATACCAATGAAGGGCAAGCAAACATGCCAATTACTGTTATTTCCGGAACAATTACGGTAAATAACGTCACAACAGAATCAAACATCAATTCAAACAGTCATGGCATAGGTGTTGGTCCACAAACTTCTATCCATGCAGGTGAAGCCATCAAATTTACCTATGGCGATGGAATAACCCAAGGCACTACCTTAGCAGCGATCAGTTTAGGTACTAACAATAATGGAAACCATTCAGGCTCAAGCACGATTACCTACCTTGTCAGGTACTCAGATGGCTCCACCAAACTGGTTAATACCAGTATTAGCCCCACATTAACCATAGAAGAACTAGCTCCAAATTCATTAACCATCTTATCAATTGAAATAACCTATATTAGTGGAGAGGATTTTCAAGTTTTAGCCCTCTCTTCTACAACAAGTTTAGCGGAGTTCCCGCTGCATATTGAGTTTGCTTATAACGCAACTGACGGAGATGGTGATGCTATACCTTTCACTGTCGATAATGATGGTCACTTCACAATAATTCTAGATCCTGATATTGATCCTGGTGCATATAACTTTGTAACTGGAACGACTGGAGTCGATGCCCTCGTGGGCGGAGCCAGTGCAGATTACTTAGCTTCAGGCCTGGGAGACGATTCATTAGATGGTGGAATGGGTAGCGACATCCTTATTGGGGGCCAGGGATCTGATTCTCTTGATGGTGGTGTAGATACAGATGAAGACACTTTCATTTGGGAAATAGGTTCAGATGATGGTAGCACAGATACTGTTTATAACTTCGACCCTACGATCGATGTTTTAAACCTAGCAGATATATTAGTGGGTGAAGATAGCAACGCCGTTAGTTTAGCTGATTATTTAGACTTTAATTTCGTGAACGGAAACACCGAGATTTATGTCGATTCTGATGGCCTAGGTGCTGGAGGCATTACTCTTACCATAGTGATCAACGGGGTCGACTTAACCAATGCTAATAACTTCACAGACATTCAAGTAATTAACAATCTCCTCACAGACAGTGCACTAATTATTGACACGATCCCATAAACCCAAATCAAAATAAAATCGATTCACAAAACCGCTACATTTAGCGGTTTTATCTTTACTGTAGGCCAGGCCTAGGCAATAAAACTATCGACTTACCAACTTCCAGATATAAATACGCCAACAAATTGACGCCGGTATTTACATGCGTTAACCTTTCCGCTCAGATTGTATCAATACGCTGCTGACATTAGGTAAAGGGTTTACCAGAGCTGCACTGTTAACGTTATTTGCTTGGAGCTAAGTATGAAATCTTTAATCACCACACAACATGGACAGGTTTTGATTGCAAATGGGGATATCACTGTAGAAATAAACGGTGATAAACGACTCCTTGCACAAGGTGAACAACTTCCTGTTGGCGCTGCATTATTTATAGAAGAAAGTGCAGAGTTAGAGATCGTGTATGAAGATGGCACTAGCTACTCCAATCAAGCTTCAGCAAGTGAAGTAACCTCTTTATCAGATATAGACTTATCTGCTATTAATGAAATACAAGCTATTCAAGACCAAATTTTAGCTGGTGAAGATCCAACTGAAGGGCCAGAAACTGCGGCAGGTGCTGGCACCAATGGTAATGAAGGAGGAGACTTCGTCTCTCTGGGACGTAACGGAGATGAAACCCAAGCAGATTCTGGCTTCAATACTGCCGCCGCCCCCCAATCGAACTTCTCAGTATTCAATAACGAAGGCATCAGAAGCAATGACTCGCCTAGCATCATTAGCAATGATAGTTACACCATCGAAGAAGATGGTGTCGCCACAGGCAATCTGTTAGACAATGACTTTGATAGTGATACTGAACTCACAATCGATACATTTTCCGTTGATGGCGACACTTTCACCGCAGGAACAGAAGCAGAACTTGAAGGTGGTACGTTAGTCATCAACGAAGACGGCACCTTTACATTTACACCAAACGACAATTGGAACGGCACGGTTCCAGATATTACCTACACCACTAATACTGGCGGGACAGCCACTGTAACCATCGAAGTAACACCTGTAGACGATCCAAGCATCCTAGCTAACGACAGTAATACCGTTGCAGAAGACACCGTAGCCACAGGCAATGTATTAGATAACGATTCAGACATCGACAGCGACCTCTCCGTTATTAGCTTCAAAGTGAACGGTGAAACCTACACAGCAGGCACGACCGTCGAACTTGAAGGCGGCGAACTGGTCATCAATGCGGATGGCTCTTATACCTTCACGCCAAATGACAACTGGAACGGCACAGTACCTGTCATCACCTACACCACGAATACCGGCTCTACTGCGACTCTGACCATCACCGTTGACCCAATCAATAATGACTTCAGCGATGACAATGAGAGTCGCACCATTGCCGAAGATAGCGCCCAGATCACTGGCAATGTCATTGATGGCAGCAGTGTTGATGGCCCATTAACGGTGACCACCTTCACCATCGCCGGTGACAACACGGTGCATACTGCCGACGGCAGTGACATTGACATCAGCGGCGTGGGCACCTTTAGCCTCAGCAGCACTGGCGTATACACCTTTACTCCCGCCGCCAACTACAACGGCAACGTGCCGGTGATCACCTACACCCTCACCGATGGCTCAGGTACCGATGACACCTCGACGCTGACGCTGACAGTCACCCCAGTTAATGATGACTTCAGCGATGACAATGAGAGTCGCACCATTGCCGAAGATAGCGCCCAGATCACTGGCAATGTCATTGATGGCAGCAGTGTTGATGGCCCATTAACGGTGACCACCTTCACCATCGCCGGTGACAACACGGTGCATACTGCCGACGGCAGTGACATTGACATCAGCGGCGTGGGCACCTTTAGCCTCAGCAGCACTGGCGTATACACCTTTACTCCCGCCGCCAACTACAACGGCAACGTGCCGGTGATCACCTACACCCTCACCGATGGCTCAGGTACCGATGACACCTCGACCCTGACGCTGACAGTCACCCCAGTTAATGATGACTTCAGCGATGACAATGAGAGTCGCACCATTGCCGAAGATAGCGCCCAGATCACTGGCAATGTCATTGATGGCAGCAGTGTTGATGGCCCATTAACGGTGACCACCTTCACCATCGCCGGTGACAACACGGTGCATACTGCCGACGGCAGTGACATTGACATCAGCGGCGTGGGCACCTTTAGCCTCAGCAGCACTGGCGTATACACCTTTACTCCCGCCGCCAACTACAACGGCAACGTGCCGGTGATCACCTACACCCTCACCGATGGCTCAGGTACCGATGACACCTCGACCCTGACGCTGACAGTCACCCCAGTTAATGATGACTTCAGCGATGACAATGAGAGTCGCACCATTGCCGAAGATAGCGCCCAGATCACTGGCAATGTCATTGATGGCAGCAGTGTTGATGGCCCATTAACGGTGACCACCTTCACCATCGCCGGTGACAACACGGTGCATACTGCCGACGGCAGTGACATTGACATCAGCGGCGTGGGCACCTTTAGCCTCAGCAGCACTGGCGTATACACCTTTACTCCCGCCGCCAACTACAACGGCAACGTGCCGGTGATCACCTACACCCTCACCGATGGCTCAGGTACCGATGACACCTCGACGCTCACCATCACCGTCACCCCTGAAAATGACACCCCAAGTATCACTTCCACCACCAGAGCTCGAGTCTCAGAGGAAGGGCTAGCAGATGGTCTCGTAGATGACACTGGTAACTCAGATGACACTAATTTTGTCACTGCTAGTGGCACTATCAGTATTGAAGATGTCGATGGAGATGCGCTTACTGTTGCCTTGTCTGGCCCAGCAGCTCCTGCAGACCCTGCTGATGCGTTAACATCGGGAGGCGAGACAGTTCAATGGTCTTGGGATGCAACAACAAATACATTAACTGGCTATACAGGCTCACAAACGGACAATTCATACCTAGCTGTGATGACTGTGGTACTCACAGCTCCAGCAAATAGCACATCTGGTGATTGGACTTACGATGTCACCTTGCTCGCACCTGTCGATCATCTCGATACCAGCAGTGAAGATGATTTATCACTCAGCTTTGGTATTACTGTTTCCGACGGTAACGGTGGTAGCACTCAAGGTAGCTTTACCGTCACGATAGAAGATGATGCACCCGAAATCACAGATTCTGTCGCTGAAGTTGTTACAAGCATAGATATCCCAGACAGCTTAATTGGTGAGTTTTCACTGACAGGAAGTGGTAATAGCGATTCACTCGATTTTGATGGCTTTACTATCACAGCACTTGGATTCACTTCCTCGACTGATTCAACCTTGATTGGAGCTAGCATTAACCAATCAGGTAGTGGTATCGGTGTTATTAGTGACGGTTCTCCGTACCACCCCATCGATAATGAAGTTGATTTCCATGAGTTCGCCGATGGTACTGGTGCTTCTGAAGAGATCATCATTACCCTAGATGCCGGCACTGTTGCTTATGGTGTCAATATTATATTTGCAAATATGTTTGGTGGTGAGCTTGAGGTTGGCGTAGTCGAGTTTTATCGCGATGGCCAGCTAATCGCAACACAAACATTTAGCTCAAATGCCGCAGATGGTGATTATGCTGAAGTATTTGAAGTGCTTGAGGGTGGCTTCGATACGCTAGTGATAAGAGCTACCGATAATGGCATCAATAACAGTACAGATAATAGTGACTTTACTATTAGCTCTATTGAGTTCCTTGGAACAACTGATGCGCAAGCTATAGGCTATGCCACGGGAACTGTAGCAACCCAATGGGGAGCCGACGACATAGGTTCATTGGCCTTTACCGGCACCGACGAAAATGCCCTGCTTACAGCCGATGGTGATACCATTTTAATCACTCAAACGGGTAATACTTTGCTGGGTCAAACGGCAACTGGTGAGCTTATCTTTACCGTTGAGTTTACCCCAAGTACCGGCCAGTGGGAGTTTTATCAGTATCAAGAGATTCAAGATCCCGCTGATGGCCAGATTGACTTTAATGTCGTCGCCACAGATGGCGATGGTGATACAACTACAGGGAGCTTTAGTGTTGAACTGGATAATTATTCCTACGACACAGGCACTTCTGGTGATGATAATATTACCGGCACCAGCGATCACGACGTTATCGTTAGTGATGTCACAGGCATCCAAGTTATCGAAGGTGAAAACTACAATATCGCCTTTATTCTCGATTCATCCGGCAGCATGGGCAGCACTAATGTAGATACAGCCAAAGATCAGTTACTAGAGATATTTAATACCCTTAAGGCTAGTGCTACGGGTTCTCATGCTGGTGTAGTGAATATCCTACTCGTCGATTTCGATACAGGAACTAAGGTTACCGTTTCAGTTAATTTGGCTGACGACAATGCTATTTCTAACTTAGAAGATGCTCTTGATACTATCTATAGCGGCGGAAGAACCAACTACGAGGCAGCATTTGAACTAGTCACAGAATGGCTAAATAATGGTGAGGCTGCGTCAAACGATGGCACGAATCTTACTTACTTCATAACCGATGGCAAGACCAACAGCTATGTTGTCGACACCTCACCGGATGATGTTTGGGTTTACTATTCATATGATAATCAGAATTATAAAAACTTATCAGACTTACTTTCAGATTACGTTCCGGGGCAAGAACTTGTATATGCTGGTAGAGTGATCGTTGACGAGTACGGCAATGTACGCTACTGGTCCAATTATGGCAATGAGTGGCAAAGCAGCTTACGTGGCGTCTTAAAAGAGGATGCCAATGGAGACTATATTGTTAGCCTGATAGCCAATGGAACAGATGCTGAAGCGCAAGCTCTTGCAGCATTTGCAGTTCTCAACACGGTTTCTGAAGTTGAAGCTATCGGCATAGGTAGAGGCATTGATTTAGCAGATCTACTCCCATATGACTCAAATGGTCGGGCTCATGCAAATATCGATGCAACAGATCTTGCTAACATCATTCTTGGTTCAGAACAAGCACTCAGTCAAGGCGATGATACCGTCGATACCGTAGCCGGTAATGACATCATCTTCGGCGACCTGGTCAAGTTCGATAATATCGAAGGTCAAGGATACGCCGCGCTACATAAGTATGTGGCACAAGAGACGCATCAAGCTGTCGCCGATACCTCAGTGCAAGACGTCCATGAGTTTATCTCGGCTAACCCTGGAGTATTCGATGTGTCTCGCACCGATGATGGCAATGACACTCTCTACGGCGGTCAGGGAAATGATATCCTCTTCGGCCAAGGTGGTAATGATATTCTTATCGGTGGTTTAGGTGATGATATTCTTATTGGCGGCCTGGGTGATGACACTCTCACTGGCGGTACTAGCACAGATGATGCTGGGGCCGATACCTTTGTATGGTCAGCAGGCTCTACCGGTATCGATCATATCACCGACTTTAACCTCAATGAAGATAAGCTTGATCTCAGTGACCTACTACAAGATAAAAATGCCGATAACCTCGGTCAGTACTTACTGTTCACCGTTGATGATGCAACCCATACAACCACCATAAAAATTGATGCTGACGGAGATGGTATTTTTGAGCAACAAATTGTTCTTGATGGTGTGGATCTATCAGCAGCATTCAATAGTGATAATGAAAATGACATTATCGAAGGGCTACTGGGCAATGGTGATGGAGCCTTGATTATCTCTGACTCTGATGCAGGTACAACATCTGCTATATTTGCTGAAATCTCTGACTCAACACCTAGCCATGATTATGACCAAGTTATTCATCTAGTCCCTTGAATAAATTAAATCTACCAATGGTCTATAGCAATATAGGCCAATATGATTAATAATTTCATAATATAAATGCAATAAATTCTTAGCATAATTCTTAAGGATAAGTTTAGGTGTCTGTAACTGCTTCTCAGAAAACTGAGCAATGGACAGTCTCTGCGTCACAAAGAGTCTCTGTCGATCCCTTGCTAGACAGTTTAGTCCTGCTTACCGAATATTTCGGTAGCCCATGCTCCAGCGAATCGCTGGCGGCAGGGCTTCCCCTATCCTCTAGCGTCCTCACACCGGATCTGGTTCCCCAAGCGGCTGGCCGTGCGGGCTTAACGGCGAAATTAACCCGTAAGGGGCTGGATCAAGTATCGCCTATCTTCTTACCTTGTATCTTGCTGCTTAAAGATAAGAAAGCCTGTCTGCTCAGGGAGATAGATTTCGATAACGACAAAGCCGTGATTCAGCTGCCAGAAACGGGTGGTGAACAGGTCTTATCCATAGAAGAGTTAGAAGCTATCTACGTCGGCTACTTATTTCTGGTTAAACAGCAATACCGTGGCGATATGGGCTTCGATGTTCACCAGCATGACACTAGCAGTCATTGGCTGTTACAAACCCTTAAAGATTCTGCGCCTATCTATCGAGATGCGTTAATAGCCTCGGTATTGGTTAATATATTCGCCCTGGTTTCGCCCCTCTTTATCATGAATGTCTACGATAAAGTGGTACCGAACCTGGCATTTTCATCTCTGTGGGTCTTGGCCATAGGCGCAGGAATTGCCTATGTGTTTGACCTTATCATGCGGCAACTAAGGGCCTATCTTATTGACGTCGCAGGTAAGAAGGTCGATATCATCGTCTCCTCACGACTCTTTGCTAAAGCCATCGGTATTCCATTAGAGAAGCGTGCACCGAGTGTCGGTGGTATGGCGAAACAACTGGGTGAATTTGATAGCATCCGGGAAATATTAACCTCTGCGACGATTACGACTCTGGTGGATCTCCCCTTCGCTATCTTCTTTATGCTCATCATCTATGTTGTGGCTGGTGATCTGGCGATTATCCCGCTAATAGGCGGCATCATCATTATCGGTTATACCTTAATCGTGCAGCCCAAACTGAAAGCGGCGATAGAAGAGAGTAATAAATTCTCCAGCCTCAAACATGGTCATTTGATTGAATCTCTCGCTTCTCTGGAGTCGATCAAATCCAGTGGCGCCGAAGGTCTGGTGCAGAAGAGCTGGCAGCAGATGATAGGTCATACGGCAAACTGGCAGTTAAAATCGAAGAAAATATCGACCTCTGTGACTAACCTAGCCAATTTTACCGTACAAATTTCAGTGGTGTGTGTGGTTATCTTGGGTGTCTATCGAGTCGCAGATAATGCGATATCTATGGGTGGCATCATAGCTGCGGTTATCTTATCGAGCCGCGCTATTTCTCCGCTGGCCCAATTAGCGGGCTTGATGACCCGAGGCAATCACACCGCCAGCGCTCTGCGTCAGCTAAATGAGATCATGGCTCAGGAAGATGAGTTTGAAAACAAGGGACACCTTGTCAGCCGCCAGCGACTGGAAGGCCAAATAGATGCCGATCATATCAGCTTCTCCTATCCTGGGTCTGAAAAGCCTATATTGCACACCATGTCACTGAACATCAAGCCCGGTGAGCGCATAGCCATCATAGGCCGTAATGGATCAGGCAAGAGCACCCTTGCTAAGATACTTGTAGGCCTCTACCAGCCGACAAAAGGAAGTCTTAGGTATGACGGGCTAGATTCAGCTCAAATACATCCTACAGACCTGCGCAGGAACTTTGGCTACTTGCCTCAGGATATCACCCTATTCCATGGCACCATAAGAGATAACATCTTGTTTGGCACCAGACAGGTATCCGAACATCAACTCATTAGGGCGGTACAGCTGTCCGGAATCAACCTGTTTACCGATCTGGAGACCGAAGGACTAGATCAACAAGTTGGCGAAGGCGGTCAATCCCTCTCCCGCGGTCAGAGACAGACTGTCGCGTTAGCGAGGGCGACCTTGAATGATCCTCCGGTGCTGTTAATGGATGAGCCCACGGCCAGCTTAGATGCCAGAGCCGAGAAGCAATTCATTCGTGCGATGCAGAATGTCAGTCGGGACAGAACCTTACTAATTATCACCCATAAAATGCATCTGCTTAAACTGGTGGATCGCATCATAGTACTGGACCGAGGCCATCTCATCGCAGATGGTCCCAAGGACGAGGTATTGGATAAACTGAGTACAGGCTTACTCTCAGGAGCCGAAAAATGACTAAGCATCTGACGACACAAGATTTAGAGATGGTCGATGACGTATACGGCGCCATGATGACCGACGCGCCGACTATCCATAGATTGATCATTTGGTCACTCGCGGCCATGATTGTTTGCTTTCTGGTTTGGGCCTATTTTTCTGAGCTGGATCAGGTCACCACAGGCATGGGAAAAGTCATCCCCTCCTCACAGATCCAGATGATTCAGAGTTTGGATGGCGGCATCATGCAGGAGATGTATGTCAAAGAAGGCATGATGGTCACTAAAGGTCAGGCGTTAATGCGCATCGATGACACTCGTTTTCGTTCTGACTATGATCAGCAAGCTCAAGAGGTATATAGCCTACAAGCCAACGTGGTCCGTTTATCGTCCGAATTAGCCAGCATCACTATCACCAGCATGTCTGTCGACTGGAGAGAGCAGGTCAAGATAACCCCAAGGCCATTGCAATTTCCCGGAGAGTTAATCCAGCAGGAGCCCGCCTTAGTTCAACGTCAGTCTAATGAATATTCAGGCCGATTGGATAGCCTGATTAATCAACTGGAAATTTTAGCCCGCCAGATACAGCAGAAACAACAAGAGTCTAAAGAGTTAGCGTCAAAGATAGATACACTTTCAAGAAGTTATCAGTTGGTTTCCCGCGAACTGGAACTCACCAAGCCCTTAGCCGATAAGGGTATCGTGCCTGAGATCGAGTTGATAAAAGTCGAGCGTGTCGTCAACGACATTCGAGGTGAGCTCGCTTCTCTTAGATTATTAAGACCCAAACTCAAGGCTTCTCAAGATGAAGCAATATTAAAAAGGCGCGAAGCCGTATTAAATTTCGCGGTTGACGCCAGAACCCAACTCAACGAACTGCAGACCAAGCTTTCTCGAATGAACGAGGCACAGGTCGGTGCACGAGATAAAGTAAATAAAGCAGTGATAAAATCACCAGTGAATGGAACAATAAAAACAATTCACATCAATACATTAGGTGGAGTAGTCCAACCTGGCATCGATATAATAGAAATTGTCCCATCGGACGATCAGTTGCTTATCGAAACGAAAATACTACCGAAAGATATCGCATTTTTACATCCTGGCTTGCCCGCCATAGTCAAAGTTACCGCTTATGACTTCACCCGTTATGGGGGATTAAATGGCGTTGTGGAGCATATTAGTGCAGACACAACACAGGACGAAGAGGGAAACAGTTTCTATCTTGTAAGGGTTAGGACTGATTTATCAAGTTTGACTAAGGACGATGGCACTAAAATGCCGATTATACCTGGTATGTTGACTTCGGTTGATGTGATTACTGGGAAAAGATCCGTTCTAGAGTACATACTTAATCCAATTTTAAGGGCAAAAGATACGGCGCTCAGAGAACGCTAAGCCCAAGAAAATCGACCTAGAGGGGTTAACATGAAAACCAGTACTATTCGGCAGTTAAAACGCAGCGCTCTGGCGTTAGCCGTTGGTGCGCTGATATTACCAGCCTCGGCATATAGCCAAACACTGGAACAAGCTGTCGCGCACACACTAGATACAAACCCAGAAATTCGTATCGCCTTCAACCGTTTCAAAGCCCGTGAAGAGCAAGTTAATCAGGCAATAGCCGGTTATATGCCTACGATAGACATCAGCGGTGGCTATGGCTGGGAACAGACCAATAGCCCGTCGACGAGAAGAAAAACAGGCCAAGGTGATGTAGATAATGAAGGTGTTATCGAGCTAGAGCGTGGCGAGGCCGGTTTTAGTATCAAGCAGATGCTGTTCGATGGTTTCTATACCTCGAGCGAAGTCGACAGATACAGCTTCGAAGCCAGCGCCGAGCAGTGGGCACTGTTTGCAGCTGCAGAAGATATGGCACTGAATGTTGCTAAGGTCTATGTAAACTATATAAAAAGTGAGCAAATCCTCACTCTGGCAGAGAAAAACCTTCTCAGTCATCAAGAGATTTTTGCACAGATCAAAGAGAGGACCGACTCAGGTTTAGGCTCAATTGCCGACCTATCCCAGATCACCGGGCGTCGGGCTAGGGCTAATGCCAATGTGCTCTCGGCAAAAAATAACTTCTATGATGCCAGGGCACAATTTGTGCGAGTGGTAGAGAAGCAACCTGAAGATCTGATTGTGCCGGTTCCCGATGATGACATGATACCGGAAGATCTTATTACCAGTGTTAAATTGGCCCAAGATAATCACCCTATATTGAAATCGGCCACCAGTGACATCAATGCCGCCAAGAATGAACGTGAATCGGCCCGATCTAATTACTATCCTAAATTATCATTAGAGCTTGATGGTAACTGGAATAATGATGTGGATGGTGAAGATGGCTTCAACCAATTTCGACCAAACATTGGCGGACACAGCAACGATCTCATCGCCATGGTGAGAATAAAGTACAACCTTTTCTCGGGCGGTAAAGATCGTGCCAGAGAAAAAGAAGCCAGCTACAAGATAGGTGAAGCCAAGGAGATCCGCGAGCGTGCTTATCGTCAAGTCGTCGAAGGTGTCAACCTAGCCTGGAATGCTTACGAGTTATTAGTGCCACAGAAAATGTATATTCAAGAGCATGTGATCGCCGCCAAAGATACTCAAGTCGCGTATAGCCAGCAATTCAATTTAGGCCAACGTACCTTACTCGATTTGCTCGACACCGAGAACGAGCTATTCGAAGCACGTAAGGATTATCTTGAAGCCGAATACGACGAAATTCTATCTGAATACCGTATTTTAAATGCTACGGGTCGACTACTTGAGTCTCTGCGAGTCACTCGCCCGGATGTATGGCAAGGCGAACGTAGTTACGCAGGAGGAGTAAACTAATGAAAACCTTCATCACACTTTTAGCCATCACCCTGCTAAGTGCATGCTCAAGCATAGTGACTATGGATGGCAATACCACACAGATTCACGATCTTAACGATATGGACCAAGACGGTGTCATTGTCGCCCGCGAACGCTGTAACGATACTGTTATGGGGGCAACTATTGACAACTATGGTTGTGGCAAGGTAAAGCCCATTCACCAGCGCTCTGAACTGAAAATATTATTCGCCAACGACTCCTACTACATAGCTCCTCTGCATTACGATCAAGTTGAAGTCATTGCGAGTTTTATGAACGAGTTCAAAAATACTAAAGTCACCATCGAAGGCCACTGTAGCAAGACTGGATCTTACCAGCACAACTTAAGCTTGTCGCAAAATAGAGCCGATGCTGTGACCTCGCTATTGACCGAACGTTTCAGTATTGCCCCCGATAGGCTAATCGCGATAGGTTATAGCTACGATCGTCCAGTTGATGAAAGTGGCACCCATAGAGCCCAAACTCGAAATAGACGCGTTATTGCCGAAGTCACTGGAGAAGACACAATGGCAGATATGAAATGGCATATCTATACCGTCGATGAAGGCAAGGAATAAGGAATTTAACAGAACACCATGAAAGGCAGGCTTAGTCGTAAATTATCATGCAAGAAAGTCTGCCGGTTCATCATAGTGGCACTGGCTCTAGCGGCTTCGTGCCTATATGCCTCCCCCACGCAAAAACTGAATAAAGAGCACATAGTCTCGACTCTCGAGTCGAGATATGGTGAACGAGCGGGAAAAAGGGCCAGGGCCTGGTTTAAGGTACTCGATAACGCTCAAGGTCTCAGCGAAAGAGAGAAGCTCACTAAGGTGAATAACTTTTTCAATCTTTTCCGTTTTATTGATGACATCAAGCTCTGGGGTGATAGCAATTATTGGTCTACCCCTATGGAGTTTATTGGTGTCAATGGCGGCGATTGTGAGGACTTCTCTATTGCAAAATATTTCACCTTGCTTCAGCTAGGCATACCTGAAGATAAACTGAGGATTACTATGGTAAAAGCGACCACAGTGAATCAATATCACATGGTGCTTGCTTACTATGAGAAACCCTCTTCGATTCCTTTGGTACTCGATAATTTAGATAGAAAAATAAAACCTGCGACTCAAAGAAAAGACTTGCTGCCGGTATACAGTTTTAATGGTCGACAGCTATGGCTAAACAAAGAAAAAGGACGAGGCGTTCTTGCTGGTTCATCTAAGAAACTGGCGAAGTGGAACGATCTCAAGTATAGATTGGGTGTCGAAAGACTCAGAAAACCCAAATTAAGATTGGAGTAGCTAGAAAGATGACACTGTTTCGACAGATATACTCACTACTGTTTGGCCTATTTTTATTAGTGGTGGCAAGTCTAGGCTATGTACAGTTTACAGAGACACAGAACTTTCTGACCAAACAGATGGAGTCAGATCTCAACAATACCAGTAACTCTTTAGGGATCATGTTAATTCCGGATCTTGAAGCGGGTGATATTGTCGGCGCCGAAACCTTGATTAATGTTATCTTCGAGGGTGGTTACTACCAACAAGTTAAACTCACCTGGCTTGTCGATGGAAAACAGCAAGTGTGGGAAAACCCAGTCAATATTCAAGGTGTGCCACAATGGTTTATCGATCTGGACTTTTTTGAAACCATCAAGAAGGAGAGCACGATTACATCGGGCTGGATCCAACTTGCCCGATTAGAGATAACCGCCCACCCGGGATTTGGTTATCACGAGTTATGGGGTACCATAACTAACGCTATCATAATGTTTTCTATTCTTTTCCTTATCGCCATAGTCTGTGCACGTGTGGGTCTCACCTGGATCCTAAGACCCTTGCACGAGATCGCCGAGCATGCCAAAGATATCGCCCAGCGTAAATTTGGCCCAGACATGAAAGTCCCCAAAACCATGGAGCTGAAATCTGTGGTACTCGCCTTTAATAGCATGTCGGATCAACTCAAACAGATCTTTAACTCTCTGGATGAAGAGGTTTGTGAGCTGAAAAAGAAAAACCTGATCGATCAAGTCTCTGGCTTACCTAACCGTCAATATATGATGGGCCACTTAAGCAGCTGGCTTAGTGAGCCTAAGAGTGGTGCCTTATTGATGGCAAAATTTGACTGGTTAGAAGAAGTGCACAGTAAATACGGATACCAGGTCAGAGACGAAACTATAAAGTTACTTTCTCAGAAGATGAAAGAGCATTTAGACGTTATCACCACCTCAGTTATCGCTAGAATCTCGGCTTACGAATTTGCATTTTTAATTTCCAGCGCAGAGCACGAGCAAACCAGTAAATACCTGCAAACATTAATTCGCACCATAAATCAAGAGATGTCTAAAGCTGGCTGTAAGCCAAATGAAAACTTCTCCATCGGTATTGCCGAGCGTATTGGGCAGATGTCGGTGTCAGATATCTTAGCCCAAACTGATAACGCCCTGCAAAAAGCAATCAAAGAAGATAAGGTTTTTCACTGGTTCGAAACCAGCGAGAAGCAACTATTTACTCGTGAACAATGGCGTGAACATCTGAGTAATGCGATTAATAAGCGACAGTTCAAATTTAAATGGCAAGCTGTCCATCTCAATGATGGTGATTCTATTAGCCAGAGAGAACTCTACTGTCAGTTGGAAATCGGCGATAAAACCATACATGCTGGCCAGTTTATGCCCTATATAGAACTGCTGTCTCTGGGTGCCCTGCTCGATAAATGCCTTATCGAAACCCTAACCACCCAAAAGTTACTCGAAAGAAATTATGAACCGATTGCCATTAACTTAACCTTCCACAGTTTAAGCAATCCCAAATTCCATGAATGGTTAAATGGCTTTTTACGCACATCTAGCCTTTCTGAGCGGATCTGTTTCGACATTCCGGAAGCTGGCGTATATAGCGATCCAGACTCTTGTGAAGCCCTATGCACTATTATTCGTGATAATGGTGCCCGCTTCGGTATCGATCACTTCGGTCGCCAATTTGGTTCCATGGCCTACTTACAAACCCTCAGACCGAGTTATGTGAAACTCGACCAGTCCTTCGCTTATTATGACGAGAGTGAACATAGTAGCGAACTGTGTCGAGCCTTGATCAATGTCGCTAGAGGGTTAGATATTCAGGTCATAGTCACAGGTATAGAAGAGAAGCAGCAATTAGAACGCTTCATACCACTAAAAACTAGTGCCTACATGGGCTATATCCATCCCCCAGTGGAAGTTGAAGAAATCTAGCGCCATATATACTTACCAGTCATTAAAAAGGCCTCAGAAAACTTCTGGGGCCTTTTCTTTTATACAAAGTAGGATTCGAACCTCTGGTCCACTCTTACTCTCTTTTATAAAGAGGAAATCGGGCTGCGCTAATCACAGTTAAACTTTAACTTCAAATACCGAACCTAGATTCAATACTTTTAAATGTGGTCGGCCATGCAGTCATAAAAAGAGAGGATTCTAATCCTCTAGCCAATTTTAAATAACAAAAAAGCCCTTCGATTTCTCGAAGGGCTTTCTAGTAAAGTGGTCGGCCTGTATTTATAAAGAGTTAGGATTCGAACCCTCTGACTAACTATTAGGCCTAAACGAAAAAAACCTCGTCAAATGACGAGGTTTTTTCGTAAAGTGGTCGGTGATAGAGGATTCGAACCTCTGACCCTCTGGTCCCAAACCAGATGCGCTACCGGGCTGCGCTAATCACCGTAAACTTGTTTATTGAAACTTAGTGTGGTCGGCCCTATCTTTTATAAAAAGCAGGATTCGAACCTCTGACCCTCTGGTCCACTCTTGTTTCAAATCGGGATGCGCTACCGGGCTGCGCACTTCTACTCATTAAGAGTCCGTAAATCTTTATTTATTGAAACTGAATGTGGTCGGCCCTATCTTTTATAAAAAGCAGGATTCGAATCACTGACCCTCTGGTCCACTTTACTCTCTTTTATCGAAAGTAAATCGGGATGCGCTACCGAGCTGCGCACTTCTACTTAAGAGTCCGTAAATCTTTTTAACTTCAAATACCGAACCATAGATTCAATACTTTTAAATGTGGTCGGTGATAGAGGATTCGAACCTCTGACCCTCTGGTCCCAAACCAGATGCGCTACCGAGCTGCGCTAATCACCGAGAATTTGTATCTTTAAAACTGCCTTATCTAAAATCTAAATAAGGGATTGAAATGGGGTGACTGATGGGGCTCGAACCCACGACAACCGGAATCACAATCCGGGGCTCTACCAACTGAGCTACAATCACCACTGACTTTCAACTTCTAACAACTTTCTTCACTAACTTGGCGTTCTGTTCAATCTGGTGCACCCAGAAGGATTCGAACCCTCGGCCTCACCCTCCGGAGGGGTGCGCTCTATCCAGCTGAGCTATGGGTGCCTGCCTTGTTAGCGGCGCAAATAATATAAATTATTTGCCTCGCCGTCTACAGTTAAAATCATTTTTCTCGTCTGTTTGCTCACATTTTGACTAACTTGAGTAAAATAATCCATTTAGAACGATTTTCAAACTGTCAAACAGTCAAAATAATGACTTGGCACTGTTGTTTTTTCGTGCTATCAATACCTATTGTGCAAATTTAGTCCAAATCCTAGCTCTCATATAATAAATAGCGATTGGCGGAAATCATGTTTAGGGAAGAATTGGTTCAACATTCACACCGTGAAGCTGAACGTTTACAAAAAAGGATTACTCGCTTAAAGAGTCTGGCTGTTAAATACAAGCGAGCCGAACTCACCCAAAATCTACTGTTAGAGATCTCAAACCTAGCCGCTCATGTGGACTCGCCTAGAGCGTTTTTCTCAGAAGTTCATCGCTCGCTAAATTTACTTCTTCCAGCAGATAATTTTTTCGTCGCCTTGTTAGACCCAAGCTCTAACAAATTGAATATTCCTTTTTTCCTCGACGAAAAAGACCCGCATCCCAACAAGATCTATTCTATAGATGAAATTTCCGAGACCCTATTAAGCGGCCTCACGGGATACGTGATCAAGTCAGGTGACACACTTCTTTGTGATAACACCACCTTTGAGCAGCTTCTCGCCGCTAAAAAAGTTGTCAGTAGAGGAGCACCATGCCACCTTTGGTTAGGCGTGCCGATTAAAGTCAATAATCTGGTTCTGGGTGTATTAGTAGTACAGAGTTATTCCCCCGATATCACTTTTTCCGAAATGGAGATAGAACTGCTTCACTTTGTCAGTGATCAAATCTCAGGTGTGCTAGAGCGTTTAGAACATAGAGAACAGCTGGAACAGTTGGAACAGGCAATAGAGCAAAGAACCAAAGAGTTAAGCCTTGCTTACGACAAGCTCAAGAGTGAAGTGTTTGAAAGACGTCGCGCCGAGCGTCTGCAGAAATCTTTATTCGAGATTGCAGATCTTGCCACCTCTAACCTAGATAGCGACTCCTTCTATTCGGAAATTCATCGAGTGATCAGCCATCTAATGCCTGCGAGTAACTGCTACATAGCCCTGCTCAACGATAAGCTGACTCGTATACACTTTCCTTTTTATGTGGCTCAAAACAATTCTACGGCCCCACAACCTAGGGCCTCATCTGATGGCCTAACTGAGTACGTCATCAAGAACCGTCGGCCTTTGTTACTTCAACGTGCCGATCTTGATGGCTTGATAAACGCTGGGATTGTCTATTCCAAGATGCCTGAACTCGACTATACCCAAGACGTATACCAGTGGATTGGCATCCCCTTATTTATCCATGGGCAGGTTCGTGGCGCCTTAACCATCTATAGCCTATGCATGTCCCAGAGTTACCAAGACAAAGATCTCGATCTGCTGACTTTCGTTTCTCAGCACATAGCCACCGCGATAGAGAAAAAACTCTCCGCTGAATCGCTTAAGTCCAGCTACGAACAACTAGAAGAGAAAGTCGTCGTTCGGACCCGGGCTCTGGCTATGTTAAATCAAGATTTAGAGAAAGAAGTAGCCCAAAGACGTAAAGCGGAAGAACAACTTGTTTATGACGCGAGTCACGATAGCCTGACAGGGCTACCAAATCGCGGCATGTTTATGGAGCGCCTGACACAAGCCGTAAAACATATTCGCCGACATGGACGAGATCGCTTCGGTCTGCTATTTATCGATCTCGACAGATTCAAGCTCATTAATGACACCTTAGGTCATCAGCAAGGTGATCGTTTTCTGGTTGAGACCTCAAGGCGCCTACGCCTGTGTATTCGCGATAATGACACCTTAGGGCGGATCGGTGGAGATGAATTTGTGATCTTACTCGACAGCATCAAGGGCACCCATGATGCCAAAGAGGTTGCAGAGCGTATTTTCACTGAATTATCACGCCCCTATGAATTAGCCAACCAAAGTTTCACCTCAGGTGCCAGTATAGGAATCGCATTTAGCTGTAATCATAAATCAGACACGGCCGAGTCCCTATTGCGTGACGCCGATGCAGCCATGTATCAAGCCAAGTCCAAGGGCAAAGGTTGCTATGTTATCTTCGATGATAAGTCGCATCGACAGCTAATCAAAGATGTCGAACTTGAAATTGAATTAAAACACGCGATATCGAACCGAGAGTTACACCTGAGTTATCTGCCGATTCAAAATTTAAAAAATCTATCTACGGTAGCCTTAGAGCCACGTTTGTATTGGAATCATCCTTTGCTAGGTAAAGTAAAGCAGGTCCAGCTCAATAACATTGCCGAACATTGCAACTTAACCACCGAACTGGATATTTATTTACTGGAAAAACTCAACTCAGATCATCAGCTGCTGCGCGAACAATCCTTAGACCACCTTCCCTTACATCTCAACATTGCAGCCAAGCACCTGAAGCATAAACATACCGTCAGACAGCTGAAAAATAAACTTAAGGAACTTATATTCCCCCCTGAGCAACTGTGGCTATTTTTCGATGAGAAAGGGTTTATCTTAGATACGGATAACCATATCAATGCATTTGATATTCTGCAAAGGCTAAAGGTTAATCTTGGGCTGACAGGTTATGGCAGTGCCCATAGCGCCTTGAGCAGCTTAACCTTCTTACCACTGCAAGGCTTAAAGCTTGACCCTAGTTACACCACTCATCTCAACAGTGAGCAACATCTTAAGCTATTAAAGGCCCACTACTTAACCGCCCAGGCGTTAGAATTGGTGGTTTTTGTGGATGGAATTGGTGCGATACAGCAAAAAGAGACACTGCTGGAGATAGGTTTCGAGCTAGGTCAGGGGCAAGCCCTTGGCAAAGTCATTCATCTGAACTCTATCACTAAGGATTTAGCTTGCGCTTAACTCTATGTCGTTAAACATAATAACTCGATCTTATTTCCAGCCATAATGCATAATATCGTTTATCTAAGGGCTATTTTTTAAACATATCTCTCAAGTTAGCGATATTAGACTTGCTGGTTGCCTGCCTCTGATTCTCGCTCTGCACTTGTTTACGATTTTCCCAGATGAGATCATCCTGAGGGAGTTCCAACAAAAAACGACTCGGCTCACAGCGAAGAGTCTCACCGAACTGACGACGTTCACGACAAACTACAAACCAGAGCTGTTGTTGCGCTCGGGTGATGCCAACATAGGCCAGACGACGTTCCTCATCGACATTACCCTCATCTATGCTGCTTTGGTGGGGTAATATTCTCTCTTCGGTGCCCACCATAAACACGTAAGGGAACTCCAGGCCTTTAGAGGCGTGCAGCGTCATCAACTGAACCTGATCACCATTCTCATCCTCACTGTTACGCTCCATCATGTCACGCAAGGTTAATCGGGTAACCACCTCAGGTAAGGTCATGCCTTCGTCAAGTTCATCTCCCTCGAGCATCTCAGTGACCCAGCGATACAACTCGGAGATGTTTTTCATCCTCATCTCCGCCGCCTTGGAACTGGTACTGGTCTCGTAGAGATAGTCATCATAATTGATATTGCGGATCAGGTGCTTGATGGCCTCGATGGGCTCCCCCCGAGTCACAGTTTCACCGGTATCGACAATAAACTTGCCGAACTTGTAGAGAGAAGCCATGGCCGCTGAGGGCAGATGATGATTCAACTCAGGATCGAAGCTGGCGTCAAACATAGAAATCTGTCGTTCATTGGCAAACGTGCCTAAACGCTCCAGAGTTGATGGGCCTATTCCACGTTTAGGCAGATTCACCACACGCAGGAAGGCATTATCATCATCAGGGTTAACCACTAGCCTGAGATAGGCCATGATATCTTTGATCTCTGCCCTGCCGAAGAATGAGGTGCCACCACTGAGTTTGTAGGGGATGCGGTTCGTCATCAGCGCCCGCTCCAGCAGGCGAGATTGATGATTGCCCCGATAGAGAATCGCATAATCGCCAAATTGGGTTTTGCCCATAAACTTGTGACGTATCATCTCGGCAATGACCCGCTCCGCCTCCTGCTCCTCGTTAGCGGCGATCAATACCCGTAGCGGCTCACCATAGGGAAGCTCACTAAACAGTGTCTTCTCGTATACATGAGGGTTATTAGCGATAAGAATATTGGCGGCTTTTAAGATCCTTTGGCTAGAGCGATAGTTCTGCTCTAGCTTAATCAAACGCAGAGTGGGAAAGTCTTTACCCAATAACACTAGGTTCTGTGGCTTCGCCCCTCGCCATGAATAGATAGATTGATCATCGTCGCCCACCACGGTGAAACGGGCTCTGTCTCCCACCAGAAGCTTCACCAACTCATATTGGCTGGTATTGGTATCTTGATACTCATCCACCAGCAGATATTGAATACGGGTCTGCCAGCGCGTTCTCACTTCTGCATTGTGCCTGAGTATGAGTGTCGGAATTAAAATCAGATCATCAAAATCCAGGGCATTGTAGGCCTTCATATGCTGGGCATATCTTACGTAGAGAGCGGCAAACAGTTGTGATTGTTCATCCTTAGCTATCTTCACCGCCTGTGTTGGGATCACCAGGTCGCCTTTCCAATTGGAAATCGTCGACATCAAGGATCTGAGTAGATCCTTGTCTCCATCGAGCTCATCTTCGGTGAGGTCTTTGAGCAGGGCCAAGGTATCTTGATCATCGAACAGGGAAAAACCCGCTTTGAGGCCAACGACCTTATGCTCCCTCTTGATAATCTCCAAGCCCAGAGTATGAAATGTCGAGATCCATAAGCCGCGTGCCTCTTTACGCCCCATGGATTTCGCTACACGCTCCTTCATCTCACGTGCAGCCTTATTGGTAAAGGTCACCGCCGCGATGGTCTTAGCCTTGTAACCACAGTTTTGTACCAGATGAGCAATCTTGTTGATGATCACTCGAGTCTTACCACTACCCGCCCCCGCAAGTACTAGGCAGGGGCCGGATACATAATGTACGGCTTCATCTTGTCTGGGGTTTAGCTTCATGGGGTTACTTTTACCAAGATTAAAAGGGGTTTTGAGCAGGCGATCATACCAGAAACTCTCACGTTTCAATCTGACAATTTATATTTCTTCGCCAGTTTAATTATTTACACATTGAGAATTAGGCTAGGTAATCCCCTGACATAGAATATGTGAATGAAGCGGGTGTCGCCGCCAGCCATATCTTAAAAGACAGCCGTGTAGGCACGCTGGAGCAAAGATTCAAGCGCATCTGGTTTAATATTGTCGATTTTGGTCGTCAGCGCACACAGACAAATCTCAGCTACGAGCAGTATATTCATCTGCAGGGCATAGACTCAGATCCCCATCAGACGTTCGAAAAAACAACTTTTGGCGCTGCTACATATGTTCTTCGAAGAAGGTAAGGCTCAAGGCCTGTTTCACTCCCTGAAAAACAAGGCTCTCTATGCCATTTCTCTGGAGCCCGCCGTTGCTCTCGGACGCAGCATACGTCGTGGTCAATTAAAATACGATAAGGCAGAGCTAGAGCTTGTCTGTAATTTATGCTGGCAAACCATTACCTGTTCAACTCATTCACTCGATACACTGAAAGTCTAAGTTTTAAGTTTTAAGTTTTATAACACTAAGGCCTGAATAGTGAATTCAGGTCTTTTTATTTTCCAATAGCGGGTATGCTCAGGTACAATCCAGCTAATATTAAAAGAACTCGTATTAAAATCATTAGCCAACGGCGGACCATAGATAATGTTCAATCCAAAGAAAATTGAAGAAGTTGCCAAGCAATTAGCCGAAAGCCTGCCTAGCGGTCTAAAGCAATTCGCCGGTGAATTTGAAGATAAGAGTAAACAGATCCTGCAAAACCAATTGATGAAGTTGGATGTGGTATCCCATGAAGAGTTTGAAGTGCAGCAGCATGTTTTACTCAAGACCCGTGAAAAGCTCGAAGCCCTACAGGCGCAGGTCAACACACTAGAGAAGCGACTCAACCAGAGTGACAGCGAATAAGCTTAACCTTATATCAATCGATATAAGACATGACACAAATCAAGAGCGCTTACGCGCTCTTTTTATTGCCTGGCTTTTATCTAAACTGTTTAGCTGCAGATTTATTATTGACGAATAGTAATATACATCCTGCCAGCAAGACCAGATCCTTCACGATAAACTGACCACTTCCGGTCAATAGAGGAACACCTTGGCTCATCTCATAGGCGGGTAAGGTCTGTGTCGCCAGAAATGTCAATGCCGCGACCGCTAAGCCCAATGTCCTGTCCCAGGCATATTTACCACCGATAATAAGACCAAAGACCGCGAGCAACTCAACCACTCCGATAAAGTATGAGCCATGAAGTACACTAAAAAGATCGTAAATCCAGCTGAAGAATGGGCTCGTTGCCATCAACCTCTCGATACCATCGGCTTCGAACTGAGTAAACTTCATGCCGCCAATCCACAACATCACCAATACCACTCCGGCCCAGATAACCTTAAGTGAGAAGTGATTTAACTTTTGATGACCGGCGTAATGAGAGGCAATAAAAGCACAGACGCCGACGATGGCCAGATACTTAATCAATCCCTGTCCGGCACCGATAGCCGGGAAACCACCCAGACTATCGAGCCAAACCGGATGGGTGAATAACATCAGCATAAGTATCAAGGCCATTAGCGAATGGAGATAGAGGACTGCATGACTTAATTTATGCTTAGGAAAGATTAATGCAGCGACCACTATGAGCGGCATGACGCCTAACAAAGCCGATAGCCAAGGGAAATCAGGCAAGTCTATGGCCGCGAGTTGTTTAGAAAAATAGCCGACATCTAAGGCCGTAAATCGATTCATTGCTGTCGTCAGTAGGAAGAGCCCCAGTAACACGCGTGCAACGGCTAACGCAGGTATAGATTTAATCTCAAACATTTCAATCTCCAATTCAGATGCAGCAATAGACCCTTAAATCGGAATCGCTATTTCATCTAAACTGAATAAATTATCTAGCTAACACTATTTTGGATCACTTCGACCGGAACGGCTCCCTATGGCGTAGCGACCGTGCTATTAGTATTACTCCTTAGCTATCGGAGACTGGAGTGTTCAAGATTTTTTAGTCTGTTTCTCGCTATCTCACTGAGTATGTGTACCACACTCGGACTCAACCATTTCCTTAAGCCTTTCTTCAACGAGGCCCGCCCTAATGCGGTCTGGCTAGATCAACATTGGCAACACGAGATAGGATTTTCCTTTCCATCTGGTCGATTTCAACCAGACGAGTGCCGCAGAAGAGAAAAGCAAATCTAAAGTTGCATACGCAATATTCTTGCGTATCTCACGGCACAAACAAATTCGCAGTAATATTATTTCACAAAAACCAATAAAATCGAATGAAATCACCAAGTATTGAACTACTGGCAGAATATACAATCAAAAATGATAAACTTATTGATATAAACCTCTATTGACCCGCTAAAATAAAAGACTATGATGCGCCCTCATCAAAAAGTGAGAGATAAGCATGAGTTCCACAGACAGCAAGCATTTCAGCTCAAGACTAGGCTTCATCATGGGCAACATAGCAACGGGCCCGATAAGCCGCTCCTGATTGGCTTCATATCTATCGTTACCGCAACCCTTATCTGCACCTTCTACACCATATTATCCGGCTGGTTTGTCAGCTTCGCTCTAGCACCAATAGCGGAGATATTCGGCTTCTCACAAATCTGGGATGGCGACGTGCTCGTCGGAGCTCTGGGACAGACATTCTTCTCATTGACCATAGGCCTAGCTTTATAGGGCTAAGGATATCAAGTGTAATTATGAGCTGTAAAAATATTTCCACATGATTATTAAAGTCTGTAAACTCATAATGATAGCTGATACAGGTCAGCTATCATTCTCTTATCAATGACTAACAAGAGATAATACCTCAATTAATTTCACTCAGCTTTAGGGAAGAAACTAAGTGAAAGAAAAACGTACCCAGCTCATCACAATGGTCACCATAATTGTGGCTATTGTATTTTATTTTTTATGGCCTACCCCTCAAAAAATGCCGGCTCAGCCTAGTGTGATCGATATTGATACTGTGGCCAACACAGTTAATGCATCAGAAGAGATGGATACTCATGCTACCAACCTATCCATCACCAGTTATCAGCAGTGCAAGCAGCTCATTGAAAAAAACCATGCTAAATCGAATAACTTTGGTCGCTCCCAAGATTGGAGTAAATACCTCAATGACGGATACTCGATTGATGACATCACATCGGCAATTGACCACTTCTCAAACTCGAATTTCGCCGCCAGCTGGCGCGCTAAACAATTAAAACAACATTCAAAATTTGATCTTAAAAATGCAAGCCTTATGGAAAAGTTAATCAATGCGCTTCCTGACCTACCTGAATATTTCAAGATAACAACACGAGTACCCACACCAGCCTTAGAAAACATTGCCAATTTGACTGATAAAGCTGCATTACAGCTTATAGCAACAACAGAGTTAAGCATCGACGATGTCGCGTGGTTAATAACACAAGAAGGGATACCTCAAAAAGTATTAATTAGATCGATAAAAAAATTAGATGATGTGAGCCAACTACTTGGCTCTGGGAGTAATCGCAGAGAAAAGCTGTTATTGATTGATGTCGCGGCTTTTCACGGGCAAGACAAAGTTGTCGCCGAGCTGTTGCAACAAAACAGCGATATATCTAACGATGCTTATCTTGGTTCAACCATGGAGTATGCTTTAGCCAAGCTGAATTATGTACTAGGAAAAGGCATCGAGCATGATGCTGTTATCAGTCAGATGAACATTGTTGAGCAACTACAAGGCCTAAATGCACCCGCCTTCTTCGATACACAAACGGATAAAGTGGACTCAAGACTAATGCTTGATGGCCAAATTCAAACCGGCGTTTAAAAGATAACATAAAAAAGGACGCATATGCGCCCTCAGTTTTTCTTAGTCTCTGTTACCTAAGAAGAGCTTATAAGCCGGACTCTGGGTCTCTTCATGATAGACGAAGCCCAGCTCGGTTAAGAACTGCTGAAATGCCAGGTTATCGGACTCGGGAACCTCGAAGCCAGCCAAGACGCGACCGAAGGCGGCGCCATGGTTGCGATAATGAAACAGGCTGATATTCCACTTACTCTGCAGGGTCGTCAGAAACTTAAACAGGGCGCCGGGATGCTCGGGAAACTCGAAGCTGAACAGGCGCTCATCGAGCTTCTCCGGCGGATGGCCGCCCACCATATAGCGCACATGTAATTTCGCCGTCTCATCATGGGAGAGATCTTGCACCTCGAAGCCATCATCCTCCAATCTTGCAATGATCTTATCCAGCTCGCTCTGGCCTTCGGTTAGACGGATCCCGGCGAAAACTACCGCCTTATCCCGACTACTGAAGCGATAATTAAACTCAGTCATCACACGCTTGTCTAGCAACTCACAGAAGCGCAGGAAGACACCCGGACGTTCGGGGACTTTAACCGCCAAAACGGCCTCTTTTTTCTCCCCAAGCTCACAGCGCTCGGAGATATATCTCAGGCTATGAAAGTTCACATTAGCGCCACTGAGAATGGCGGCCACCTTCTCGCCTTTACCCGCATCACCCATATACTTCTTCAAGCCCGCCAGTGCCAGGGCTCCGGCTGGCTCGGCTATGGCGCGAGTATCTTCGAAGATATCTTTCACCGCGGCGCAGATCTCATCCGAGCTAACGGTGATCACATCATCGACATATTCCCGGGCAAGCCTGAATGGCTCGGCGCCAATCTGTTTAACCGCGACGCCATCGGCAAACAAGCCGACCTGAGGTAAAATAACCCGCTCATCGGCCGCTAATGCCGCCTTTAAACAGGCAGAATCTTCCGGCTCGACGCCGATAATTTTAACCTCAGGCATCACAGCCTTATAAAACGCGGCAATGCCGGCGATCAGGCCGCCACCGCCCACGGGAACAAAGACTATTTCTAAGTCCCTCTGTTGCTGCAGCATCTCCTGGGCTATGGTGCCTTGCCCAGCAATCACAGCCTCATCATCGAATGGCGCCACGTAGACGCGACCATCTGCAGCCGCAAGTTCCTGAGCGTAGGTATTAGCCTGATCGAACCCCTGACCGTGAAGTACCACCTCACCGCCGAGACGCCTGACCGCATCGACCTTGATATCCGGAGTCGTTTCCGGCATCACGATCACCGCGCTGATACCAAGCGCAGCAGCCGACATGGCCACACCCTGAGCATGATTGCCCGCAGAGGCACACACCACACCACGGTGACACTCATCGGCTGTGAGTTGGGATATCTTGTTATAGGCACCACGCAGCTTGAAGGAGTGCACGGGTTGCATATCTTCGCGCTTGAGGAACACCTGACAGCCCAGGCGGGCCGACAGCTTATTCAAACTAGAGAGTGGCGTGACTTTGGCCACATCATAGACAGAAGACAATAAGATCTTCTGCAGATAATAGTGGGCCAGATCTAACTTAGATTTTGAGGCTAATGCCAACATATTAATCCTCCAACATGGTGACATCTCTCACCGCGCCTTTATCGGCACTGGTCGCGAGCAAGGCATAGGCCTTGAGTGCCAGAGAAACGGAGCGTTGACGATCCACAGGTTTCCAGGCTTGCTTACCACGCCCTTCCATTGCAGTGCGACGAGCCGCTAATTCACTGTCGCTGATGGCGAGTTTGATCGAGCGCGCCGGAATATCGATCTCGATTCTGTCACCGGTCTCAACCAGAGCTATGGTGCCACCAGCCGCCGCTTCTGGCGAAACATGGCCGATAGACAGACCGGAAGTACCACCAGAGAAACGACCATCTGTGATAAGCGCACAAGCCTTACCCAGCCCCCGAGACTTAAGGTAACTGGTCGGATAAAGCATCTCCTGCATCCCCGGACCACCTTTAGGGCCTTCGTAGCGAATGACCACCACATCACCGGCAACCACTTTACCGCCCAAGATAGCGGCAACGGCATCATCCTGACTCTCGAACACACGGGCCGAGCCGACGAAAGTATAATTATCTTCATCTACGCCCGCAGTTTTGACGATACAACCATCGATGGCTATGTTACCGGAAAGCACCGCTAGGCCGCCTTCCTGACTAAAAGCAAATTCACGCTTACGGATACAACCGCCTTCACGATCATCATCGACACTATCCCAGCGACAATCTTGGCTGAAGGCTCGAGTGGTTGGGATGCCCGCAGGTCCCGCCGTGAAGAACTTATGTACCGCCTCATCTTTACTCTGGGCGATGTCCCATTTGGCCAGTACCTCTTTCAAGTTTGTACCTGCCACATGGTAGGCATCGTTATGAATGAGACCGGCTCGGTCGAGCTCGCCTAGAATTCCCATCACGCCACCGGCGCGATGCAAGTCTTCCATATGATACTCGGGACTCGCAGGCGCCATCTTACACAGATGAGGCACCAGGCGGGACAGCCTGTCGATATCGGCCATGGTGAAATCAACTTTTGCCTCATGAGCCGAGGCTAACAGGTGCAATACCGTGTTGCTAGATCCGCCCATGGCGATATCTAGGGTCATGGCATTTTCGAACGCATTAAAGTTAGCGATATTACGTGGCAATGCAGACTCATCGTCATGCTTGTAGTAACGGGTGGCTAGGTCCATGATGCGGCGACCCGCCTCTAAGAAGAGCTCGCGTCTGTCGGCGTGAGTGGCCAACATAGAGCCATTACCCGGCAGAGACAGACCTAAGGCTTCGGTCAAACAATTCATCGAGTTAGCGGTAAACATGCCGGAACATGAACCACAGGTAGGACAGGCGCTGCGCTCAATCTTATCGCTGTCTTCGTCCGATATGCGATCGTCCGCACCCGCCACCATGGCATCCACCAGATCCAGCTTGATGATGTTACCCGAAAGCTTAGTCTTACCCGCTTCCATTGGGCCACCGGAGACGAAAATCACCGGAATATTGAGGCGAAGAGCCGCCATCAGCATACCTGGGGTGATCTTGTCACAATTTGAGATACACACCAAGGCATCGGCGCAGTGAGCATTGACCATATACTCGACGCTGTCGGCAATAAGTTCACGAGAAGGCAGACTATAGAGCATGCCGCCATGCCCCATGGCGATACCGTCATCTACCGCGATGGTATTAAACTCTTTGGCGATACCACCCGCGGCTTCGATGGCGCCAGCCACTAACGAGCCCATATCTTTGAGGTGCACATGACCGGGAACAAATTGAGTGAATGAGTTGGAAATCGCAATAATTGGCTTACCAAAATCACTATCTTTGACGCCGGTGGCACGCCATAGGGCGCGAGCTCCGGCCATGTTACGACCTTCGGTACTGGTAGCTGAACGTAATTTAGGCATTGCGATTGTCCTTATTGAGAAGGTTCTGGGTGCTAGTTCCTAGTGCCTAGGAGCCCTCTGCTGTTACCTTTCTAGTTAATTCTTAAACCTAAGAATGAATGCATCTTAAGTGTCTTTATTCTTTGTCTTTCCTAGGACCTAGGTTCTAAAACCTAGGGTCTTCTTTTAAAGCACTTCTAACCAACCCCACTTGTCTTCGGTCTCACCGCTGAACAGGCCGAAGAAGCTTTCCTGTAGCGACTGAGTGATGGGGCCACGCTTACCGGCGCCGACATCGATTCTGTCGACGCTACGCACAGGCACTATTTCAGCCGCGGTGCCAGTCATAAACATCTCATCGGCGAGATAGAGAAACTCACGAGACATGGCCTCTTCGACCACTTCATAACCTTTCTCTCGAGCCAGGATGATGATGCTATCTCGGGTCAGGCCCATAAGGATGGCCGACGTCGAAGGCGGTGTATAGATTTTTCCTTTCTTGACCACGAACAGGTTAGCACCAGCACCTTCGCTGACCAGACCATTCACATCTAGGGCTATGCCCTCATCGAAGCCGTTACGCTTGGCTTCGGTGGAGATCTGAATCGATGACAAGTAGTTACCACCGGCCTTAGCGCCGGTAGGTATGGTATTGGGTGCGAGACGATTCCATGAGCTCACAGCCACATCAACACCAGCTTCCAGACTGTCTTCACCTAGATAGGCGCCCCAGGGGAAGGCCGCAACCATGACATCACACACGGCATCTTTAGGTGGGGTTATCCCCATGCCTACATCACCATAAAAAGCCAAAGGACGAATGTAGGCACTCTTGAGACCATTCTTCTGCACGCTGTCACGACAGGCCAACATAAGCTCATCATGTGTATAGGGAATTGGCATACGGTAGATCTTAGCCGAATCGAACAGACGCTGAATATGATCGGTAAGGCGGAATCCCGCCGGGCCTAGGTGGGTATCATAGACACGGATCCCTTCGAAGACAGAAGAGCCATAATGTAAACCATGAGACATCACATGCACCTTGGCATCAGCCCAAGGCATTATCTCACCATTGAACCATATAAACTCTACTCGCTTCGTGGCCATCTCTATTTCCTCACTCTCTGTCAATATTCACTGCAACAGGCGTTAACTGTTTACTTTGCTATTATCGCTAATCTAGAAGCCTTAAGCCTGTACCCGGCAATCAATCACATCGAAAAGCTTATCGAGCTGATTAGTCAGCAGCTCGATGGCCCGCTCACTCTCGACATGCATAGCGAGTCGAACACCTTGATCACCTTCTAACTGCATCTCCATCTTGGTCACTTTAAAGCCGCGATGGCGCACCACTCTCAATACACGCTCCAACACTTCAGGCTGCTGCACTAAGGTTAAGCTCAATTGATAACTCATCTCTACTCCCTATCCACTGGTTCATACCTGCGTTGTGCTTTAAGTCTGTTTATCCATCTCTTCCATCATGTCTCTGTTACTGGCCCCCGGTGGGACTAAAGGCCAAACATTGTGAGCATCATCAATTCTCACATGCAGCAGATATGGGCCTTCGCAGCTAATTAAATGATCTAACGCTTCTTCTACTTGATCTGTGGTGGTGATGGTGCGGCCGGGTATATCGAATGCCGATGCCAAGGTGACAAAGTCTGGGTTATCGGAAAGATCAGTCTCGCTGTAACGCTCCTCGAAGAAGAGCTGCTGCCACTGCTTCACCATGCCCAGTTTCTGGTTGTCTATCAGCAAGATTTTAACCGCCAACTTACGGCGTTTGATGGTAGTCAGTTCCTGCACATTCATCATAAACGAGCCATCGCCGGAGACGACCACTACGGTCGCATCGGGACGGGACACCTTAGCGCCGATGCCGGCAGGAAGACCGAAGCCCATAGTACCCAGACCCGAGCTCGACAGGTGATCTTCAGGATTACGGAACCACATATGCTGCGCCACCCACATCTGGTGCTGGCCAACATCGCAAGTCACCACGCTATCTTCCGGCAATTTATCGGCTAAGCGCTTCAACATGGCGGGGGCGAATATTAGCTCACCGGGGCGATCGTATTTCCACTTATGCTCGGCTTTCAGTTGCTCAACCTCTTCGCACCAGGGAGCAATAGCCAACTCGGTCGTCAATGCGGGCAACACCTGACGTAGATCGCCGGCGATGGCCACTTCCGGCAGGCGTAGCTTACCGAGCTCCGCCGCATCGATATCTAAATGAATCACCTTGGCATGCTCGGCAAAGGACGCTAAACGACCGGTAACCCGATCATCGAAACGAGCGCCGACCACGATTAACAGGTCACACTCCTGGACGGCAATATTGGCCGCCTTGGAGCCATGCATGCCTAACATGCCCAGATAACCCGACGTGTCTTTTTCTATGGTACCCAGGCCTTTTAAGGTTGCTACCGAGGGCACACCCGTTGCCTGGATAAATGCACGCAATTGAGGAACCGCTCTTGCCATACCTACGCCGCCTCCTACATAGAGCATAGGTTTATTGGCTTGCTTGAGCAGAATCAATGCATCATCGAGCTTGCTGGGATCAGCTTGAGGCTGAGGGTACTTCTCCTGAATGGGAGTAGAGTACTCGAACATAGCGATTTGGATATCTTTAGGAATATCCACCAGCACAGGACCCGGACGCCCCGAAGCCGCAATCTCGAACGCCTTATACAGGGTGGGGACTAGCTGCTCTATTTCGGTCACCATGAAACTGTGCTTAGTGCACGACAGCGACATACCTAAAACATCGATCTCCTGGAAGGCATCTGTGCCAATCACGGCGGTAGATACCTGGCCTGTGATGGCGACAACAGGAACCGAATCGAGCAAGGCATCGGCTAATGAGGTCACCAAATTGGTCGCTCCCGGACCCGATGTCGCGAAACACACTCCAGTCTTGCCTGTCGCGCGGGCATAACCTAAGGCTGCAAATGCGGCTCCCTGCTCATGACGACTCAGAAGGTGTTCCACTGGCGCACCGTAAAGCGCATCATAAATAGGCATGATGGCGCCGCCAGGATAACCAAAAATATTCGTCACCCCATGGTCGACTAACACCTTGATCACGGCATCGGCGCCGCGCATCATCTGCCCACTATCCGCTTGTCCTGCCTCAGAATTACCTTGCTGTGTCTGCCCTTGTTCCATCTGCATCTCTCACTCTGTGCCGAACCTTAGCGGTTCAGTATTTGTAGGGGAATACCATTCCATATAAGTATCTGGTCAATTCAGAGACTCTCAGTTTTTTCAATTCAAGGCGCATTGATGAGGAAATGGTTATTCCCTTTTAAGTCAATGCAACAACGAAGTGGAAACACTGAGAGCCTCACGCAGTGCGGGTTTCAAAGCCCTTTATGCTACGTTGAATGTTCTCGATATAGAATAACTATTAGCTTCCAACATTCGCCTTGCCTACAGTGCTTTGAACTCCCGCTGAATGATCAGATACTTACTCGGAATGGTATCAAGCCATTTTGCATCTTTCTTAGTCGGGCTTTAAACGAAAAACCCCCCGGTCCTTGCGGAGCGGGGGGTTAGTTGCAATCTTTACCTAATCAGGTTTATCGATGCGCCATGGGAGCCCCCCGCTGTGATCTAATAATCACCACGGTAACAATCTCAATAATGAGTAGGGCTGCCAAGTTTAACATGCTTTGACTGTTTCCTAATTAGTTTGCTTGAATTCGGTGTTTTCTCGATTAAGATCGCGAGACCATTAATCAATACCACAAAGCCAATAAAAAACACAACAAAAACCTTTTACCGAGAAGAAACACTTAGTTTCATTATTCAAACGATACGCCAAAAATGATCCTTTGATTTTTCGGTTAGCCTAGCCTCAATGTTGAAATTATCTTTTACTTCTCTTCGACGATTTGCTGCATAGCCGTCATATGACCACGTAGCTCGGCACCAATCTTCTCCACGCCAGTACCACGAATGGCGGCATTGACTTCGATCAGGCGTTGGTTATCGACACCATTACTGCTATCGCTTAGTCCGCGACCTAAGTACTCAGGAGACATGGCATTGACGAAGTCACGCAACATAGGCACTGCGGCGTGATTAAACAGGTAACATCCATACTCGGCGGTATCTGAGATAACCACGTTCATCTCGTAGAGACGCTTACGTGCAATGGTGTTAGCGATGAGTGGTGTTTCATGTAGCGACTCATAATAAGCCGACTCTGCGACTATGCCTGCAGACGTCATAGTATCGAACGCAAGCTCGACACCGGCCTTGATCATGGCGACAAGGAAGATACCCTTATCGAAATAGGTTTGCTCGTCGATATCTTCATCGCTAACGGGGGCATTTTCGAAGGCGGTTTCACCGGTTGCGGCGCGCCATTTAAGTAAGTTTGCATCATCGTTGGCCCAATCGAGCATCATGGTGCGAGAGAACTCACCCGCTATGATGTCATCCATGTGCTTCTCGAACAGAGGTGCAAGCATGACTTTAAGTTCTTCAGCCATATCGAATGCCTTGATCTTGGCTGGGTTAGACAGGCGATCCATCATGTTGGTGATGCCACCATGCTTTAGCGCTTCAGTGGTGGTCTCCCAACCTTGCTGAATAAGTTTAGCCGCATAGCCTGGCTCTACGCCATCGCTAACCATCTTCTCGTAACCTAAGATGGCGCCAGTTTGTAGCATGCCACAGAGAATGGTCTGTTCACCCATAAGATCAGACTTAACTTCGGCAATAAATGATGAGTGAAGCACACCCGCACGGTCGCCACCAATTGCGCTGGCATACGCCTTAGCGATATCAAAACCTTGAGACTTAGGATCATTCTCAGGGTGAACCGCAATCAGAGTCGGTACGCCGAAACCACGTTTATACTCTTCACGTACCTCGGTACCCGGACACTTAGGGGCAACCATGATGACGGTAATATCTTCACGAACCTGCATGCCCTCTTCCACGATATTAAAACCGTGAGAGTAGGAAAGTGTGGCTCCTTGCTTCATTAGTGGCATTACACTAGTCACGGCGTTAGTGTGCTGCTTATCCGGTGTCAGGTTAAGCACAAGATCGGCATCGGGAATAAGCTCTTCGATAGTGCCGACGCGGAAACCATTGCCGGTGGCCTTTTGATATGAAGCACGCTTCTCTTCGATCGCCTCGGCGCGAAGTGCATAAGCGATATTCAAGCCTGAGTCACGCATATTCAAACCTTGGTTGAGCCCCTGTGCACCACAACCCAGGATGACGATATTCCAACCCTTAATGAAATCGCAGCCTTGGCTAAACTCATTACTATCCATAAAACGGCACTGAGCCAGCTGTTCTAATTGTTGACGCAAGTTCAGAGAGTTAAAATAGTTAGCCATCTGATGTACCACCTTCTGGTCTGAAATATAGGGAAGTTGCTCGAAGCACTTAACTGTTTATGTGCAGGAGCGGTAATTGAGTTCACTATAGCCCATGATTATAATTGCTTAAAATGATATATTCGGAATACTACATTGCATTTTTTGCAACACTGATTAGCTCCGCCCCTGCATGCTGATAGGTAAAAATGGATATAAAAACAATCAAACTTTACCTGCACCTATCGGAAAGTCTGCATTTTTCCCGAACGGCTCAGGCCATGCATGTCAGTCCTTCTACCCTGAGTCGAGTCATGCAGAGGCTGGAAGATGAGGTGGGTGCCAAGCTTTTCCTCCGAGATAACCGCAGTGTTGCCCTGACCAGCGCCGGCGTCGAATATCGCCACTTCGCCGAGCAGACCTTAGATCACTGGAGCAAGCTCAAGACTAAGCTTGATCTTAAGCAAGATCTGCTCAGGGGCAGATTGAACCTCTATTGCTCGGTAACTGCAGCCTATAGCCATCTTCCCGGGCTACTCGATAGCTTCAGGCGCGAGCATCCCCTTGTTGAAATAACATTGACGACCGGTGATGCCGCCAATGCAGTGAGCGAAGTGAAAAATAACCGCGTCGATATCGCCATCGCTGCCCTGCCAGACCCTTTCCCCGACAACTTACACTTCGCCAAGATAGATGACATTCCCCTGGTCATCATAGCGCCAACATACCGCTGCCAGGTTCAGGAATTATTAACAGAGTCTTATATTCCCTGGGACCGTCTGCCCTTTATCGTGCCTGAACATGGGCCGGGGAGACGACGTATCGACAACTGGTTTAAGCAGCTGGGCCTCATTCCCAACATCTATGCTCAGGTCTCGGGACAAGAGGCAATAGCCTCTATGGTGGCATTGGGATGTGGGGTGAGTATCACACCTGAAATTGTGATTAATAACAGTCCAGTACGAGATAGAATTCAGATCATCCCGACCCCCATAGATATCCCACCCTTCGAGCTAGGTTGCTGTTGCAGAAATAATAAATTAGACGACCCGATAGTCGCGGCCTTTCTCAAAGTGATATAACTAAAATCACACACAAAGCAGACGATTAGAGAGAGGCACGACCAAGCTCACCATGATCCATTAATCGGCCTGCCCAATCGCAATCAATTTTATGAAGATATCGATAAGCTGATCGCCAACGAAGGTCAGATGCTCAATAATAGGTTATATGTTTTGTTCCATCGTCTTTGCCGGGCATATAGACTCGGGCTTACCGACGACTTTTGCTGGCACACCTACAACTGTAGTGTGGCAAGCCACATCGCTCAATACCACAGAGCCTGCGCCGATCTTGGCACCTTCGCCAACCTCGATATTACCCAATACTTTAGCACCGGCACCGATCATCACACCTGCACGGATCTTGGGATGACGATCACCCTGCTGATTTCCCGTACCACCTAATGTCACTCCTTGAAGCAGAGACACATTATTTTCAATAACCGCAGTCTCACCTATGACAATCCCCGTAGCGTGGTCAAACATGATGCCAGTGCCCATCTTACAGGCCGGATGAATATCGACACCGAATACTTCCGAGTTACGGCTCTGAATAAATTGCGCTAATTCGGTGCGGCCCTGACTCCAAAGACAATTCGCCAGGCGATGCACCTGAATAGCCTGGAACCCCTTGAGGTTCAAGATAACGGTCAGGTAACTCACCACCGCGGGATCGCGCTCCTTCACCGCCTTAATGTCTGTGGCCACATAGGTTAGCATCTGCTCGCAATGGATGAAGGCTTTATCGAACAGCTCACGGAAAGTAAAAGGCGATACCACTCCATCTGAGAGTTTATTGGCCACGATAAAGCTGAGCGCCGAACCCAGACAATCGTGATTGAGAATCGATGAATAAACATGACTGGCAAGCAAGGGCTCCTTACGAACCAAGTCTTCTGCTTCGACCCTAAGCTGTTCCCAAACTTCATAACGCATATGACGTAAACTCTTAAATAATGAACAAAGAAGATGTAAAAATGAAATATCTATAAAAAAATGCAGCAGCGTAAAGTCTAACCTAATCTATGAAGAAAACATCAAGCTATAAGAGTAAATCGCTATATGGCATAACAAACTGAAGTCAGTTAACACACACTTAGTCATTGATCCACACCCGAGTTAACCTGAGCCTGGAAATCATCGGGTTTACAAGCGCGTTCACTCTCTTGGATCTGACTCATCCGCCCATCTTTAGCAAAAATATTGTCGGAATATTGTTGGATATAATCGGCTAATACTTGAGGCTCAGATACATGCATATCGATAACATCGACTCGCTCGGTGAGTTGACCCATGCCGCCAAAATAACTCTGAGGCCTGATAAAGCTCAACTTGATATTGCTGCTATCACCATAGCCAAAATGCAGCCCTTCCTTGTCATCCTTTCTTGGGTAGCGGCCCAATGCCACACTTGCTATATCCTCAACTTTTATCGATATAAAGCCCCAGATACTATTGTTGATAACCAGCTTGTCTCGATGTCCATAGATAGAGAAATGACTTGAGATCCTATAATTAGCAGCCAGCATGATCACACCATAGCCAGTAATGCTCGACACGATAATGGCCAGTAACTCACTCCAGGGAGAGATAATCACATAAGCTAAGGCAGCCATGGCAAGGGTTGCCAGAGTCATCATCAACCAATGCCATCTGGCAGCTGAACGCAATTTTAAATTGGTGATACCGCTGACGTGATTTCGTGACAAATAAGGAATGGCGTAGTACCAGCTCGCAGGCTCCGACGCCAAGACTAATGCCAAAGAACGTTTCTTATCGTCTTCCTCTTGGAAAGTATCCAAGATGTGCACTCTGGGATCACCAGATAAGTTACGCGCCTGCCACAACGCCTTGATGATACTCACCATCAGATATAACTCGATAGCCAATAATATGGCAATTATCGGGTAACGCAGCCAGGCGATAAACTCGAAATAACTGGCTATTTCAGCCGGAAAGCTAAACCTTGCCATCAAGCTACTCAAGCTAAAAATGAGTAGCATCTTCCACAGCTTCTGCTTACCCACCTCGATGATGCAATACCAATAGATAATCGGCAGTATGAAGAAGTACAGCATTGAGAAGACCAATACATAGAGATGGCTATTTGCCCCATCAAGGTTTTCTGGAAGCAGCTGAAAACCCAATGTATAACTGATGATGGCACAGATAAGAAAAATCAGCCTGAACTTTATGCTAATTCTCATAGATCCCCCAGCGAATAGATGTTGTCACTATGTTACACAATATCTATTTCTAAGGGCATGTTTATAACGAAAATATACATTAGCTCGCGGTGGCAAGTGATATATTAGCAGTGGCTTTGAGCCGTTCAATTTTAATGATGCAAGGTGCATTGAGTTTGTAAGTCTGTTGCTGAAATTGATACTCACGCTCGAACCAATGAATATAGAGACGCAGATTCACATTATCATCGAAGTTATTACCACTATAAAAATCACGATAACAATGTGTATTTGGCAGGTAACCAGACTGATAGAGCTTTATGATTCTACCATCCAGGCTGATCTCACGATAATCTATGCCATGCTCCGCCATGTAGGGAAAGTGATACTATCCATAATGAAACTCACCATGGATAATCTCTATGCTCTTCCCTTGAGACAGCAATCTATCTAGCTGTAAGGCATTCAAGCGACTATGTATACATAGACTCACCATCCCGGCACTCGCCAGAATCACCAGACCCCAGGACAAAAATCCCTGGCGCTTAAAATGAGTCAAGATCAACCAAAAAAGGATAAGTGCGGCGACACCGATAGCCAAAATAAACTCGAAGAGTAGCCACTCTCCTGCTGCAAAAGCCGTACCTGAATAGGCCATGATTCCCTCCATACAACTAACTAATTCCATTTACTTTTTCTATAAAACTCACTCTAACCATGAGAGAGAGAACAAATAATAACCTAACATTGTAGTAAAATACCAAACGAATCACTGCAAACGAGATATGCGTCTACTTTCAACGGTAAAATAGAGTTAAGCCATCTAATACCAGTGAATGTAAGAATGATACAACCATATTCGTAAAAATGACTGCAGTCACACTAGATTAAGTATAGAGAAAGGAGCAGAAAAACAGGAGAAAGCTAAGGCTCAATATCTTGAAAAGTTTAGATAAGGTAATCGACACCTAAGGCAACAAACAGGACTAGACCTGCCCAGTTATTATTGAGAAACGCCTTGAAACAGGGAGCCCGCTCCCTGGCGAAAATAAGCTTCTGTTGATAGAGGCTAAAACCAACAAAAGTGATCACACCTAAACCATATACCAGGCCACGGTCTGCCGCCCAACCCGCCGTAATAAAACAGGCGAGCGCGGCGAGCTGAAACAAGCCAATGATCTGCCTATCATATTGACCAAATAGGATAGCCGTGGACTTGATACCAACTTTCAAATCATCTTCTCTGTCCACCATGGCATACATGGTGTCGTAGGCTACGGTCCAGCACCAGTTGGCGAAGAATAACCACCAGGCTTCGGCAGGAACACTGCCAGTTTGCGCCGCGTATGCCATAGGAATTGACCAACTCCATACCACACCGAGAAACATCTGCGGCATGTTGGTAAAGCGCTTAGTAAAGGGGTATATGACAGTCAATATGATGCCAACGACAGATAGCTGGACCACCAGAGGATTGAGCATCAAGACTAAGCCGAAGGCAAATAGCCCCATTACCGCAAATAATAGCAGCGCTTCTTTGCTGGATATCTCGCCACTGGCCAGGGGCCGGGACTTAGTCCTGTCTACGTGGGAGTCGAGCTCCCTATCGGCGTAATCGTTAATGATACAACCGCAAGCCCGCATCACCACCACACCTAAAATAAAGATCACCAGCACCTTAAGATCGGGCATGCCATCTGCGGCTAATATCAACGCCATCAGACACGGCCACAACAGCAATAAGGTCCCTATTGGGCGATCCATACGGGAAAGACGCATATAAACGTCTAACTTTCCCTTTAAAAAACTCATCATTCAGGCTCTCCCAATACTGCTCAAACGCTCAATTTAACGTTCTAAATCTAACCTTGTTAAGCATCATAAATGCCATTATGACCGACACATTCAAGGATTATACCGCTTATCAGCAAGTCTCCAGTCGAGCATAGGCAACAACCAGCCACTTACTGCCGACATCATAGAAATTGACTTGTACTCTGGCTTGGGAACCACTGCCCTCGGTATTCGTCACCTTTCCTTCACCGAACTTATGGTGCATCACCCCTTGGCCAACCTTAAAGCCCGAGTCATTCACCACTATGCTACGAGTAAGGGTACTAGTGCTTCTTCGGGGGGCGCTTACCTGAGTTTTAAGGCGGATCTCCACCACATGCTCAGTTGGGATCTCTTTGATGAAGCGTGATGGTCTGGAGATATTTTCCCTGCCATAGATTCGACGCGTCTCGGCATGCGTGATGTACAGCTTCTCCATGGCCCGGGTCATGCCTACATAACAGAGACGACGCTCTTCATCGAGTCTATCCCCCTCATCCATAGCCATCTGGCTGGGGAATAGTCCCTCTTCGACACCCGACATAAACACCACTGGAAACTCCAGGCCTTTAGCCGAATGCAATGTCATCAGCTGCACCGCATCGGTAAATGCATCCGCCTGCCCCTCTCCGGCCTCTAGCGCCGCATGAGATAGGAAAGCACTAAGCTCACCCATATCTTCTATCTCTTCGGGCATGATAAAGGTACGCGCAGCAGTCACGAGTTCATCGAGGTTTTCCACACGAGAACGCGCCTTTTCGCCTTTCTCTGCCTCATACATGGCCTTGAGGCCTGACTTGGCAATGATATGGTCGGTGGTACGATGCAGAGTCATCTCTTGAGTATCTTGCTGCATCTCTACGATGAGGTCCATGAAGCCACGTACAGCATTAGCCGCACGGCCACTGAGCAGCTTCTCTTCGATGGCGCGTAAGCAAGTTTGCCACAGGGTTAATTGCTGCTGCCTTGCGGTAGCACGTAAGATATCTAGTGTGCGCCCACCAATCCCGCGAGCAGGAGTATTGACCACTCGCTCGAAGGCCGCATCATCATCTTTATTATTGATGAGACGCAGATAACTCATGGCATCTTTGATCTCTTGGCGCTCGAAAAATCTCAGGCCACCATAGATACGATAGGCTAAGCCCTTGTGGAGCAAGGCTTCTTCTAATACTCGAGACTGAGCGTTAGAACGATACAGAATGGCGCAACCACTTAGGCCTCCGCCCATATCGTGCCAATCACTGATGCGTCCCACGATAAATCGCGCTTCATCCATCTCATTAAATGCACAGTATATTGAGATGGGCTCGCCGTCTTTATCTTGGGTCCACAATTTCTTGCCCAAGCGATCTGGGTTATTGGCGATCAATGCGTTAGAGGCTTTAAGGATATGACCGGTGGAACGATAGTTTTGCTCCAGACGTATGGTGGTAGCCTTGGGGAAATCCACCAGGAACTTGTGTAAATTCTCGACTTGAGCACCGCGCCAACCATAGATGGACTGATCGTCATCGCCGACAATCATCACATTGGCACCTTCGCCCGCCAGCACACGGATCCAGGCATACTGAATCGCGTTGGTATCCTGAAACTCGTCCACCAAAATATTCTTAAACCTGTCTTGATAATGTTTAAGTACATGGGGCTTGTTGAGCCATAACTCATGGGCACGTAATAGAATTTCGGCAAAGTCGACCAGACCGGATCTATCGCAGGACTCTTGATAAACTTGATAGATCTGCAATAGATTCTGCTCTATTGGGAAACCAGCCGCATCGATATGCTTTGGCCTTAATCCCTGATCTTTCTTGCCGTTGATGTAGCCCTGGGCTTGGCGAGGTGGATATTGCTTCTCATCTAAATGTAGGCTCTTAAGAATACGTTTGATTAGGCGTAACTGGTCATCTGAGTCGATGATCTGAAACGTCTGTGGCAAGTTAGCGTCTTTATAATGGGTTCTTAGCAGACGATGAGCTAAACCGTGGAAGGTCCCTATCCACATGCGGCCCATATTGCTACCACTGACCTTCTCCACTCGCTCGCGCATCTCTGCCGCCGCTTTATTGGTGAAGGTTACCGCTAAAATTGAATATGGACTCTGCTGTTCGACCTGCATCAGCCAGGCAATTCTGTGGGTCAATACCCGAGTCTTGCCACTGCCAGCCCCCGCCAATACCAACATGCTGGATTGGGGTGCCCCTACGACTGATCGCTGTTCATCATTCAGGCCGTCTAGTAAAGAAGATACGTCCATTCTTGCCTCCAAAAAATCGAGGAAGCAGTATAACAGGAGCAGGGGATGAGATCCTAGCAACGAGGCCCTAGGATCAAGGTTCTAGGGTCTAAAACCTTGTTTAGACCTTTTCTGCCGCCACCACTGATATCTCGACTAATAAAACATCGCGGGCCATCTTAGCCTCGACACAAGCACGAGCCGGTGCATGCCCCTCGGGAACCCAGGCATCCCATACCGCATTCATCTCGGCGAAGTACTGCATATCCTTGATATAAATTGTCGCAGAAAGAATATGCTCTCTATCACTTCCCGCCTGTTCAAGCAGAGCATCAACTTTTTCCAGCATGCTGGATGCCTGCTCAGTGATGCCTTGATTGGCGTCTTTACATACCTGACCACAGAGATAAATAGTGCCATTATGCTTAACGATACGACTCATGCGGGTAGCCGTTTCTAAACGTTCAATTGTCATTGAAATGCCTTAATAAGGGGAGTTAAAAAGAGGGCTATCTTACCGATAAGAACCTCAAGTATCGAGCATTGATAGCTAAAAATGAGACAGAGAAGCGGCAAGGTTCATCAGTAATTAATCGACCATCTTGGGCATGCATTACGTCATCACACCATAGAAGGCGCCGCGCTAACTCTCGATGAGCATCAATGAGCATCAATGAGCATCAATGAGCATCAATGAGCATCAATGGTGATTATGCACTCAGGACGGAACAATGAGTAAAAAAAAGACATACTCGAGTCGAGCACGTCTTTTTAATATGAGTTCAAACCATTAATAGCATCAGCTATAACAGCTAACTAGGCCTTGGGATTATCTTCCTTAAGGCCAATGCTGCCCATCCAATAATCGAAGTCCATCATATTGCCAGGTAGCACTATTTTACTAGCGCTATGACTCAAGCCATCGAGTTGCTTAAGGTATTGAGCCCCGAGTTGCATACGTACCACATTTTGCCCCCCTGGGGCGGAGATGACTTCTGCTATACGTTCGATAGATTCGGCGGTTGCGCGAGAAATAGTTAATATCTCCTCAGCTTTACCCTCTGCTTCATTGATGCGACGTTGCATCTCACCTTCAGAAAGGTTAATCATCTCAGCCTTGATACCCTCTGAGCGATTGATCTTACTCTGCTTATCACCCTCGCTCTTGGCGAGTAAGGCACGGCGTTCACGCTCGGCATTCACCTGCATCTCCATGGCTTTTTTTACCGTATCGGGTGGAGTGATATTTTTGATTTCATAACGATGGACTCTAATACCCCATGTAGCCCCCGCCTGGTCTAATACTTCGACCACCTTGGCGCTAATCACATCACGCTCTTCGAAGGTACGATCTAAGGCTAAAGTACCTATGACAGAACGCGTCGTCGTCTGGGCTAATTGAATGGCCGCATAACGATAATCTGTGATTCCGTAACTGGCTTTAACCGGATCTATCACCGAGATATAGATCACCCCATCGACCTCAACATTCACCTCATCGCTTGAGAAACACTCCTGTGGTGGTACATCTATGGTTTCCTCTTTTAGCTCATGGATATAAGTCACCTTATCGACGAAGGGGATCAAGGCATGGAAGCCTGCGTCCAAGGTAGAATGATATTTGCCTAAACGCTCGACGATAAAGGCCGATTTCGTTGGCACTAGGCGAATAGATTGAAATAATTTGATGACGAAGATGGCGAAGATAAGCCCCCAAATACCCAACACGATAAAATCTGTATTTATTCCTGTAATCATGAGCAAGCTCCTTTCACTGTATTAGTCTTTGCCGAAGAGGAGCTTATTGCATGTGTCACCTGCTCCATCCCCTCAAAAAAACCTTCCAACTTAGCCATTTCGGCTGGCACAACTGAGATATCAGCCTCCTGTAAAATCTTACCCAGCTGCCCGATAAACTGTTCTTTTAACTGCATATTCATTGCATCATTACCGCCATTCACGGCCAATGCCGTCGACAACATCTCCATACCTTCCGCTTTCGCCTTGGCGACGATGCTGATCTCCCTCGCCGTACCCTTAGCCTCGTTGATACGCTTCTGCTTCTGACCCTCGGAGACATTGATAGCTTCCTGCCTCTCACCTTCAGATAGGTTGATCATCGCCGCTTTTTCGGCATTGGCTAAGGTGATCTCGGCGCGCTTTCTTCGCTCTGCCTCCATCTGCTTCTCTAAAGTGTGAATAACGTGTCTCGAGGGAGTGATGTTCTTTATCTCATACCTAAGTACCTTGATCCCCCATGTGGCGGAGGCCTTATCTATCTCACGAACGATGGACTCGTTAAGGCTATCTCGCTCTGAAAACGTCTGACTCAAGTTCAATTTACCTATCTCAGAACGCATGGTTGTCTGGGCTAGATTAACCGCAGCAAGGCGGTAGTTTTCGATGCCGTAACTGGCAAGCTTGCCATCCATCACCTTGAGATAGACTAAACCATCGACCTCAAGCTGAGTGTTGTCTTTCGAGATACAGTTCTGGGGTGGCACATCTAAGACCTGCTCACGGATCTCATGCTTATATGCGACCCTGTCGAAGAAGGGGATCAGGAAATGAAAACCAGGTTGTAGTACGGCACGAAACTTTCCTAAACGCTCGATAACATTCACTTCGCGCATCGGGACAATTAACATTAACTTATAGAGCAGAAAAAAGATAAACAGTACAAATAGGGTAAACACAAACATAGATTTCATCCTTACTTATTAATTAATCGGCTTTTAACTGATAACGGCTTATTTGGTGTATTCTGTCCCTTCATAAGGCTCGACAACAAAGCCTATATTCTCTCTGCAGATGATACGCACTCGAGTTCCGGCTGCGATTTCACTGCCATCACCTAGCGCTGACCATTCAGTTCCTTGAAACTCGATACGCCCCTGCTTCTGCGCTGGTCCTATTGCCTGTTTAACTAGAGCGATTTGGTTATAGAGCTCCAACTCCTCATCAGTATTGGCCACATGAACATCTCCACCGACCAATTTCTGAGTCACTTGTCTAAAGCTCAGTAATAGGACGATAGATGCAATAAACCACAGGGTCAACGCCTGCACGATCCCATCGACGAACCCGACAGCCAGTGCTCCAGCAACCACTAAACATGCACCGCCGAGTAAGATGACAATGCCACCCGGGATCATTATCTCTGCCAGCATCAAAAAAACACCCAGATAGGCCCAGATGATGATGGGATTAGACAACTCCATATTTCCCCCTGAAATCATGGTTTCCATAAAAAACCACTATATCAGCAGTTAACAGCTTTCGCGACATAATATGTCGAACATGAACATAAACTGGGTTGCAGTTGCCACAATAGCTTGATTAAAAAGAATTAGCCTAACTATTGATTATTGTTTTTATTCATCCCCTTAAGCTCTGGCTGCACGAGACAGCTTCAGTCCAACCAAGTACTAACGATACTTTACCTTAGATGCTTCGAATAAAAACTGATTAGCAGAAATGAGTAAATTAAATTTTCTGTAAATTTAAATACTTAAAATTATAGATAAAAAATACGCCATAGAGACATATAGAAAGGATTTGAGATGGACACGAAATGGCTTTATTTAGTGGTGTTAACGGCATAGAGTAACCCCACTATTCTGTGATCGAAAAATACCATTTCTAATCACTAATAAAGAAGGCGCCTGAGGCGCCTTCTTTATATCTGTATTACTCGCTATATAGCTCTAATTAGAGCTAATTGCAGGGAAGCTCTCACTGATTTTATTCAGCCAGTAATTTCTTCGCCGCCGCAACAACGATCGAGATGGCACTGACCTCAGTTTTCTTCATCATAGCTTCATCAGGGATCTCCTGCTGAGTACGATTGACGATAACACCCGCAACACAGGCGGCACGCCAGCCTTGAGAAGCACACATGGTGAATAGGGTCGATGATTCCATCTCATAGTTCAACACGCCCAAGTCTTGCCACTCTTGCATCGAGCCTTTGAACTGACGTGTCACACGACCGGAAACCGTATCGTAACGCTCTTGACCTGGATAGAAGGTATCTGAGGATGCGGTAATGCCGATATGTGGTTCAAGACCAGCTTCGCGACACGCAGCTACCATAGCGGTAGTACATTCAAAGTCAGCAACGGCAGGGTACTCCATAGGAGCGAAGTGCAAGCTTGCACCATCCAAACGTACCGATGCCTGTGTCACTATCACATCACCAACATTAACTTGAGGTTGAATTGCGCCCGTAGTGCCGACGCGTAAGAAAGTCGTCACACCCAACTGAGCGAGCTCCTCAACGGCAATAGATGTCGATGGACCACCGATACCCGTTGAGCAGATAACCACTGCTTTACCGTCTATATATGCTAGGTAACTAGTATATTCACGATGGCTGGCTAGAAATGTCGCCCCTTCCATCAATTCGGCAATGCGCTTTACGCGTTCAGGATCCCCTGGCACTATCGCCAAGCTTGCTCCATCTAACATTTTTTTGGTCAAGCCTAAATGAAATACATCAGACATGGTGAAAACCCCTTTCAATTTTGATTATAAATTTCTACTAATTTCGACTTTAACCTAGTATCGAAGCAGATAAGGTTAACTCGATCACACTTTTTCTGGCAACAAGTAAATACTTTGATGTAATCCAGTTACAAAAACGATTGCTTGGTCTATCGTGTCTAAATAGCCTAGATGCCCATAAAACTCAGTAATATAGGCACACTTGCGAAGCCAACTCGTTCAAATTAACTAATTTAAGTCTAGTTGACGCAGATCATATTCATCGCTAAAAAACAGAGCTAATTTCAACTCATTGAGCAAGGCTTCACTCGACTCAATAATCACCACATCGATTATTTTAAGTTTATCTAATCGAATCAATGTCGCCTTATCTTCCTCACCGGGTAGCATCTTAGTCACATCTCCCTCCCTATCTAGCCCCATGGAAAAAGGCCGATCTTTCATCTGAGGAATAGCCACGAATCTGGCAATCAATGAAGGCATACCACTGATATCCGCCACATACACTAAGCTCTCAAAGCTTTGTTGATTTTCGACCTTGAGTCGTTCGAGGCCTCCTTGATGATATCGCCACCTTTCATGCTGCGGCTAAACAACAGGACCTTAGTCGCAGCAGATACTGCCACTTCATTTTCAAACTGATCTTGCAGTTGGAACGAGGAGATAAGCTCGCCCTCGGCATAAAAAGATGCCTGAGCAAAGCTGACAAACAGGGTACAGATGGCAAAAATAAGCGCTCTCATGATTTATTAGCTTCTGAATTAAGTCATATAAGGCAACAGAGTACCCAACCCCTGCTGATATCACCGTAAGCGTCGCACCAATTCATGATCTCCTTCACGTTGAATCTCAAGTTATACCAGATACCAACTGGAACCCCAGCACGGCACTGGCTCAAGAGATCTTAGCCGCTAGTCCGAATGTATATCAGGATAGCGGCGCCCTGGTGGGCATCAATGGCTTCAACAGTATCGGTATCGAAATAGGCATACGCTACTGGGTGCCGACACAAACCTATTATCAGCATAAGTACCAAACCAACTTAGCCATAATATAAGGCACTTAACACCGCAGGCATCGAACTTGAATATGTCACTCAGGAGACCCAAGGATTTAAAATGCTCAGACGAGGGCACATAGATCTTATTGTCGGCTTCTATGACAATGTGCCTAAACCGATAAAGAGCCAGATTATTGCTCAATAGCCTTGGCAGGTGGTGACACTAGATAAGAGTGCCGCTCGGTATAGCGAAGAGTGACATCGAGATGACAGTGTCAGCGATGAGAGTCCATTTCAACTGCTGAGATACCTGTATCAGGAACATAACCAGACTCATGTTATCAATGCGCTGAAGACCATCAACTATCATAGTGCTCTTTGAGTACTATGATACAAGCCTTGACTGCCCCCCAACACGGCGACCTTAGTGCCCCATTTCGCAACTAGCGTGCTAAGAGGGCGTAATACAGAAAACTTTATCTGGCTCGGGGAGCCTATCGAGTTGGAACTTAAAGTGTGCTGGAACATGCAACATCGCCATAGTAAATTGCAGAAATGGTTTAGAAAGCTTAATTCATCGATTATTATTGAACAGTTAACCGATAAAGATGCCATTAAATGAACCACTCTGATCTAAAAATAATTCAACGCGGCGATCTTAATCTACTGCTGAGTCTGACAGTATTGATCGAAGAGCAGAGCATTTCCAAGAGCGCCGCAGAGACACAGATTAATCAGTTAGTGCAGGCCAATAATCTGACTCGTAAAACCAGTTATTCCACTAGCTCTATGCTGGTAGTCAGAAACGGACTACTGGCGGGAAAACATAGCGCTTTTCTTTCCGAAAAGCCATTATTCATAATCCCAGAAATGCATACACGAGTCTAATTTAGGCTGCTAGAGACCCCGCTGCCATTCCTGTCTGAGTATGGTCTGCTGAGGTCTGTGTATTGCACCTTCGACTCGGGCAAGCAGGCTGGCCTTATCCTTACCCAGTACACCTTTGAGCACCAGATAATTCGATGCATGATCCGAACGAAATATCGTTTTATTCAGCTCCAAATTCTGTAACAGGGTATGCATTTCCCTGAACAACCCCATCTGATCTGGCAGCTGAAAAAGGCCGTCATAGGCTTTATCCATTCTCTGCGTGCCCAAGGGCAAGGTCACGACTAGAGTCGAGAGGAATTCCGGCTGGACCGCATTCATCAAGCGAGCCGAGTTTAATGCATGTTGGTGAGACAAGTCGACACCACCCAGTCCATTGAGGATCATCACAGAAGACTTGATACCGGCAGCCTTTATCTTATGCAGCGCCTCCAGGGAAGACGCATAGGTCTCCCCCTTCTCGATACGCTTAAGCACCTCATCATCACCACTCTCACAGCCGATATAGAGTAAGGACAAGCCTAGCGCCCTCAATCTAAGCAACTGTTCTGGGCTCTTATTTTTCAAGTTCCTCGGCAAGCAGTAACTGCTTATTCTGCTGACCTGAGGCAAGTGCTCCCTGATCAACAAACAGATCTCTTCTAACCTGGAAAAAGGCAGACTCATAGCATCGCCGTCAGCCAGAAAAACCCGGCTTACACTCACTCCCCGACGAGCCACCGCCTTAATATCATCGGCCACTTTATCCAGTTTCTGGGCGCGAAAGCGTTTCTCTGGTGCCGTGTACATGTCGCAGAAGCTGCACTTATTCCAGCTACAACCATTGGTCACCTGCAAGATAAGTGACTTCCACTCAGATGGGGGACGAAACACAGGCTCGATATAATTCAGCAAGTTAACCTCTTCTAATAAATTCATACCTAATAATCTGTGAACTAGCTCTCAAGAAAGACCTTTAACTACTTATAAATGAGTATACGATGATGCAGTTCAATTTATTGTGGTCATACCCAAAAAGGAGCGCTCCACTTATCCCTGGAGTGCTCTTTTTATTTACCGGTTTTATAGAGCATATCCAGATGTGGGATCCCATCCTCCAGATACACCTCAGACACAGGTTCGAAGCCTAGCTTCTGATAGAAACTCTGCAGATATTCTTGTCCGCCTAATTGGATATTCTCATTGGGCCAATATTGCTTAGCTAGCTTTATGGATTCTTGCATCAGTTGATGGGCGACACCAGCGCCCCTAGCTTGCTCAGCAACGACGACACGGCCTATACTCACCTCAGGATAGCTCACACTCGGGGCTAATACTCGCGCATAGGCCACTATCTCACCCAGAGGATTTCGTCCCAGCAAATGCCGTGTTCCACTGTGTCGATCTTTATCATCCAGCTCCGGATAGGGGCAGTTTTGCTCCACCACGAAGATATCGACTCTGAGCTTTAGCAGCTCATATAACTCATCGACTGAGAGTGCATTAAACGCCAATTCACTCCACTGCATTTCCATTCTCCGCCAAGGTAAAAAATCAGTCTATCACAGGCCTGTTGAATCCAAATATGCAACCTAAGCCTTATTACCCGGTTTTCTGATCAAGAGTACTGACACCACGGCAATCAACAGCAGAGCCGCCAACATGTAGAACACATCATTATAGGCCTGAATATAGGCTTGTTGCGTCATGGTCTGACTCAACATGGCATGGGCCTGAGCCGATGCCGTCACAGGATCAGATCCCGCCTGTATAAGCACATTGGTGGTTTGAGTGAAATAGTCATTAGCCAGAGAGCTCACCGCCGGTAATGTCTCCTTAATATGGGCCAGATGCTCCCGAGACAGATTATCTGTCATGGTCGCCACTAGGGCAATACCACAGGCCCCTCCCAGATTTCGCATCACATTGAGTACCGTCGATGCCGAGGCATTTTCGTGGGGCTTAATATGCATGGTGGCTATGATACCGATAGGCACCAGAATAAATGGCTGACCCAGGGCGCGCACCACTTGAGAGGCAATCATCTGATGACCGGCATAATCCACCGTCATATGACTGTTCATATAGAAACTCAGAGAAAACATGGCGAAGCCAAATGCCGCCATGTAGCGACCATCGAAGCGCTCCATCAGCTTAGGAATAAACGGCAATACCAGCAGTTGAGGAAAGCCCATCCACATGATCACTTCACCTATCTCCAGCGGACTATAGTCATGGATCTGTGACAGATAGAGCGGGATTAGGTAGATGGCACCGAATAGCGCCATACCCAACAGAAAATAAGCTAAGGTCGAGAGGGCAAAATCTCTGTGCCTCAGTAGCCTGAGATTGACCAGAGGTTCTTTCTTCTTTAGCTGTATATAGATAAACAAGGCGATATTGATGGCGGCAACCAGACTCAGGTTGCGGATCAGATCCGAGCTGAACCACTGCTTACGATTACCCTCCTCGAGCACCACTTCCAAGCAACCCATGCCCAGTGCCATGGTGATGATGCCAGACAGATCCATATTTTTCAGCTTGTCCCATACAACCGGCTTCTTCTCCAGACCATAGGCGAGCATGGCCATCACCAGAAGCCCAGGAGGAACATTGATATAAAAGAGGTAGTGCCAGCTGAACTGCTCGGTCAACCAGCCCCCCAGTGTCGGGCCGATAGACGGAGCAAAGGTGGCAGTTACGCCAAACAAGGCCATGCCCACGGCGCGTTTATCGTCGGGAAGAAACTCTAAAATCAATCTGAAGGCTAAGGGGATCAAGGCACCACCGAAGAAGCCCTGCATGGCCCGAAAGGCGATCATAGATTCAAGGTTCCAGGACATGGAACAGAGTATCGATGCCCCGATAAAGGCGGTTGTGGTCCACAACAGATAGCGTCGTACCGACAGGCCTTGGCTCAACCAGCCAGACAGAGGAATGGCGATCATCTCGGCCACCAGATAGGCGGTCGCGATCCAAGATCCCTCCTCTAAAGTCGCACCAAGACTGCCCTGTATCTCCTTCATGGAGGCGTTGGTTATCTGAATATCCAGAATCGCCATAAAGGCGCCGATAAGACCACCGAACACGGCAATCCAAGCTCGGCGACTGCCTCTCTCATAGCCCTGAGGCGAGACCGTCACAGTGGATGACGGCTCTGATACTGACTCTACAGTTGCGCTCATGACTAGTGGCCAGAATTAGCAGCGAGGGCGTGTGCGAGGGAAACACTGCGGGTATCGACTTTAACCACGGCGCTCAAACCAGGAACCAGCCTCGCCTCCACTTCGCTGAGGTCGAGACGGATCCGCACCGGAATGCGCTGCACTATTTTAGTGAAGTTACCCGTGGCATTTTCCGCCGGCAACAGACTAAATTTGGCACCGGATGCGGGTGACAGACTATCGATAACACCTGTAAAGGTTTTGTCGGGAAACGCATCGAGACTAATTTTCACCGTTTGACCGGGCTGCATATTTTGGATCTGGGTCTCTTTAAAATTAGCCGTGATCCAAACAGCCCCATCCGGCACCAAGCTGTAGAGGGCCTGACCAGGCTGCACATACTGGCCCTTCATGGCCCCGCGCTTACCTATCACACCCGAAAATGGCGCCCGCACTTGGGTATCTGCCAACTGTATCTTAGCGAGATCGAGTCCGGCTCTGGCTTGCACTACATTGGCATCGGCCTGTACGTGTTGAGCGTAAAACACCTCAAGCTCTCTGCGTTTAGCGATCAACGCAGCCTTGGCTTCATCCAAGTGCGCCTCTGCAGATTCGAATCCGGCCTGCCTCTCATCGACATCGTCTTGAGAACTATAATTCTTTACCTTCAACTTCTGCGAACGAGTCAGTTGCTGCTGTGCGCGCAGACGATCCGACTCGGCAGCGATCACCCCGGCCTGAGCCTGAGTAATCAGTGCCTGTTGCAGGCTAACTTTAGCCACTAAGGTCTGCTGTTCGGCTTTAGTGCTATCCAACTCCGCCTGTTTCTGGGTGACCTTAGCCTCATATTGATTGTCTTCGAGCTGAGCCAGTAGCTGGCCAGCTTCCACATGTTGATTATCGGTAATATCGGTCATCACCACATAACCGGGCACCTTGACGCTGATATTAGAGATATCAGCTTCCACGTAGGCGTTATCTGTGGATTCGAAGAAGCGCACCTGAGTCCACCAGTAATAGCCACCACCCGCAATGGCTGCGATGAAGAGTGGCGCTAGCATGAATAATTTACTCTTGGACATATATGACTCCTTGATTAGTATTTCATAGTCTACTACTGTCTCCATATGTTTATTAGATAGTTAAAATCTTACCCACTGTTTCACAGGTGTAACAATCATGGATCTCAATCGCGTACAGATGTTTGATCAAGTCGTCGAACAGGGAAGCTTTACCGCGGCGGCTAAGGCCCTGGGCCTGACCAAGGCGACGGTAAGCCGTAAGATTGCCGAATTAGAGGCCGATGCCGGGGTGCAGCTCTTATTTCGAACCACCAGAAAACTCAAATTGACCGAGGCAGGCTCGGCCTATTACAACCGGGTTCACCGTATTCTGGCGGATCTCAAGCAAGCGGAAGTTCAACTCAGCGCCAGCCAAGAGGTGATTAAGGGCAAGCTCAGAATTGTCTGTCCCATAGAGCTGGGGCAGCTATTTTTGGGGAAAGTTTTTGCCCGCTTCCTTGGCCGTTACCCGGACATTTCTATAGAGGCCGAACTCAGCAACCGCAAGGTCGATATGATTGCGGAAGATGTTGATATTCTGTTTCAGATAACCTCGACAACAGATACCAGGCTGCAGAGTTATGATCTACTCAACACGACTAAAACTCTGATGGCGAGCCCGGAATATCTGACTCGTTACGGTACCCCACAGACTCCGCAAGATCTCAACCAACATAAGGCCATTAAATTAAAGTCCGCGCATATAGATGCCAGCTGGACCCTGTTTGACGGAGATAAATGGGTAACCTTAGACCCAGAAGCACAATTGACGGTGAATAATGCCACCCTAGCCAGAGAAGCAGCAATAGAGGGATTAGGCATAGCAACCGTGCCCAATATCATCGCCCAACAGGCCTTAGATAATAAGCAACTTATCCCTCTGCTGGAGGACTTTCCCATGACGCAAACCAAGGTCATCATGAGCTTTCCACAACGAGCCTACCTACCCAAAAAATATCGGGTGTTTATCGAGTTCATCTATGAGAGTCTGAGTCAAAACCCGAATAATATCCTGCTCGAAACTCCGGACTTCATCTCAATGCCAAAGTCATTGACTCGATGAACACCAGATGAAGTTAAAAACAATAAATGTTCATATTCACTTTGATTGACACGCTCTAATTTAGGTTCAGATTGTTTTATGTAGAGTGAGAGTAAAGCACTTTATTTATCACTAGATCGACTAATTTTTCTAAATCTGAGCCTGCGTCTCAAATTAAAAACTCCTCCCCTGCAAAAAAGGCTTTAAAGCTGCTAACATTGCAGACAATTTTTTAAGCATAATGAGATAGATCAAGATGGGAAGAGCATACCAAAACCGCAAAGAGTCTATGGCTAAAACTGCTGGCCAAAAAACCAGAATTTACTCAAAATACGGTAAAGAGATTTACGTTTGCGCTAAGAATGGTGGCTTCGACCCCGACGGCAACCTGCCACTTCGTCAAATGATCGCCAAGGCTAAGAAAGATCAGGTTCCGGCTCATGTGATCGAGCGCGCTCTCGAGAAGGCCAGAGGCGGCGGCGGTGAAGATTATGTCACTGCCCGTTACGAAGGTTTCAGCCCAGGTGGCGCCATGGTCATAGTTGACTGCTTAACCGACAATGGTAAGCGTACCTTCACCGAAGTGCGTCAAGCCTTCGTTAAAAACGATGCCAAACTAGGTGGACCAGGTACGGTTGGCCACATGTTTGACCATCAAGCCGTATTTGCCTTCAAGGGTGAAGATGAAGAAGCCGTACTTGAAACCCTGATGATGGCCGATGTCGATGTCACCGATATTGAAGTTGAAGACGGTATCGTCAGTGTCTTTGCACCGCACACAGAGTTTTTTAAGGTGAAGACTGCTTTGACCGAAGAGACACCAGATATTAACTTCGAAGTGGAAGAGATCACCTTCGTGCCGCAAACTTTGACTGACATCACAGATCCTGAAGTGATTGAGCAATTTGAAAAGTTCTTAGCGGCCCTGGAAGATTGTGACGACGTACAGCACGTCTATCACAACGCTGAGTTACCTGAGTAAAACCGCCAAACCAAGGTGCTATTTCCCTTATGGCGCCTTGGCATATTAACCAGCCTCTTATCCCAGATTAAACCTTTTACATCTTCCGCGCCTAAGCATCATTCTTAATAGACTTTTCACTCTCTATCCCTATCCTAATCTCCCTCGGAGAACTATGATTTAACGGAATATCATACTTAGAGGGCTAAATAACAAGATTACAACAGCGCTCTTCGATTCAAACATAGAATATTAGGTGACATATGAAACATACCAAGACAATACTCGCTATAGCACTGACGGGCCTGCTAGCAGGTTGTGGTGGCAGCGATAACAGCACACCCGATCCCACCACAGGAACATTTAACCTGGGCGTATCGGACAATCCAGCCGATGCTGAAGTCGTCAATATTGCCTTTAAGCAAGTCGTGTTAAAAAATAGTGCAGGCTCTATCTCATTTGATGTCTCAGAAAATGGTGAGCTCAAACATGTGGATCTGCTGACGGTTCAAGGAGCTGAGGTGGCTACACTGGTAAGCGGTGAATCAGTACCCTTGGGTGAATACCAGATGTGTATTTACATGCAAAAAAATGAAGAGGGAGCCGCTGGAAGCTCTTATGTAGAAACAGCCAATGGAATTGAAGGCCTAACGACCAATAGCAATGGTAACTGTGGTGGCGTTGGGGCAGAAGATGAAGACACTGGCCGACTATTTTTTAATAAGTCATTCACCATTGCCGCAGGCACTAACACCTTTGTCGCCGAGTTTAACTTAGCCAAAGGTCTGCAAGCCCCTCATGGCGCTCATGATTACTGGACACTCAAACCAACTTCAGTGCAGCTGGTTAACATCTCAGATGTCGGGGCTATAACGGGTCAGATTAGCCCTGAAACCATGGCGAGCTGTGAATCTGCCGCCGTTGAGCTTGGTTTACCCGATGAGTTCAGCCCGGCAGTTTATCTCTACCCGACGGCAACCGCATTAGCCGATATGGCAGATTTTAGAGGGGATGAAGTACCTTACCTACTCACTGAAGTGGCGCCTATCTCTTCAGCTAGAGTCAATGAGATAACCGATGAATCAGAGGCAGTAATAGGCCATGAATATGAATTTGGTTTCGTCGTCGCCGGAGATTACAGCTTAGGCTATACCTGCGTTGCGCAAAATGATGACCCAGAGATGGCTAACACGCCAGAAGATGTCACTGATGCCTTCTTTATCCATGTCGATGAACAAGGACTAGAAGTCACAGAAGGAACGACCACAGAACGTCATTTTCCTGAGGTTTTTGTTCCTGCAAGTTAAGCGCTGGCACAAATAAATACAAGGCACTCATCCGAGTGCCTTAGTAGCTGTCTTGATGTCAGCCTAGTGACTGTACCGCTTTATGAGCAACAATCTCTGCGCCACCAATTCTTAGGCAGTTTATCCAGTAAGACTTTCGCCATAAGAATGGTGAGTAAGATCCCTGAACTATAGACGATAACGTCGGGCAACAGATGATGATCTTCGCCAACTTGAGGCATGACCACGAAGCCGAAGGTGTCTACCAGGTAGTTCACTATGATGCCAGAAACCAGAGCCACCCCGAGCACACCCCCTAAGTAACCCAATAACGCACGTTTACCCAACTCCTTGGCCACCACGCCGAGTGTGGCGATGTTCGTCGCCGGTCCAGCTAACATGAAAACCAGTACGGCGCCGGGTGATACTCCCGCCAGTAACAGTCCCGCGGCGATCGGCGTAGATGCGGTAGCACAGATATACATAGGCACAGAGATAACCACCATCACCAGCATGGCTAAGATACCGTCGCCCCACTGCGCCATGAAATCCGCCGGCACATACGTCTGCACGAGTGCGGCGAAAAACAGGCCAATCAGCAACCAGATGGTGATATCTCGCACTAGGTCAGTGGCTGCGAAATGTAAGCCCTTACCGATGCGGCTAATCACAGGTGTCCCTCTAAGCTCGGCAGCTATGTCCTTGGTCGACTCACAGCAGCTGTCATCATCACTGGCAGCCGACTCACTCTTGGCTGAGCTGCAACATGAAGACTCTTTCTTTGGCGCTTGGGATTTACTGCTACAACATGAGTCTGCAGTAGCTGTCGAAGCTGGACTTGTCATAGGCGTCGCCAACAGACTTTCACCGGCGGCTATAGGCGTCATAGTCACGACGGGAGCCACCTTCGACTCTGTCTTAAGTCCAGCCTTAGAAGCAGAACTGCAACAGGCGCTCTCAGCCTTAGGCTCAAGCTGCTCTTTTTTACTGCTACAGCAAGATGAGGCAGCAGGACTTACCTTTGTCGCATTTGTTTTCCCCGCATCTTTTTCTGTTAACGGATCCTCATCCATGCCGACTAAGAGTCCGGCAACAATCGCACTTGCGACAGCCGCTATGGGCCTTGCTATGGCCATGAAAGGGCCGAGTAACACATAAGATACCGCCACAGAATCGATGCCAGTTTCCGGGGTTGAAACTAGAAAGGAAGTCGTGGCGGCCTTTGAAGCGCCTGAGCGGCGCAGGCCGATGGCTGCCGGAATCACTCCGCATGAACACAAGGGCAAGGGAGCACCTAGAATAGCCGCCTTGACCGTGGTCTTAAATCCATGACCACCAAGCTGTTTCTGCATCCACTCCATGGGCACAAACATCTTCAGCATACCGGCCAAGAATAACCCCAGCAGCAACCAGGGAGCAGAATCTAAAAAGAGGTCAATAAAATTCGCAAACAACATACCTAGCCCTTTCTTTGGCAATTTTTTGTGTACTGAGAATCATCATGGTGATGGTCATGATTCTCACATTTAATATTATCTGTATTGGTCTCGAGTGCTTCCAATATAGAGCAATGCTCGGCGCTCTCGGGGCCACCACAACAGGCATTGGATAATCGCTGCAGCGATACCTGAAAGAATTTAAGCTCGGCTATCTTAGCCTCGACATGAGCGAGTTTACTGTCCACCATGCCCTTCACATCGGCGCACGCCCAATTCGATTTATCTAACTCGATTGAGAGCAATTCGCTGATCTCGGCTAAGGTAAAACCCACCGCCTTGGCCCGCAGAATAAAACGCAGTCGCTCTGCATCATTTTCCGTATAGATCCTATAACCGGAATCTGTGCGTGAAGATGGCGATAACAGGCCATGTTTTTCATAAAATCTTAAGGTATCGGTTTTCACTTCACACTGTTTCGCCAACTCTCCAATTCGATACATGTTTCGGCTCCATTTGGCCCAATTTGCTCTAATTTTATGGCAAGTATAAACCTTAGAGTTAAATCTAAGGTCAAGGGTTATTATGCAACTTATTTATGACCCGTGCTTGTTCTCCTATGCGTATTGTGAAATCGCGCAGAAAAAAACAGCCTATGACCCCATTTTACGCTAAAATGTGCGTGCACGAATAGGGGCTCATCAAAGCAGCTAGAATTGAGGGACTTTTGGAAAGTGGTGAGGCGTTTTATACCTTGACGTCACTGAGTTTTCCGAAAGATCCTTAAATATAACTACTGGACACTGTACCCAAAATGAATAATGCCAGACCCATTCGTCGCGCGCTGTTAAGCGTTTCAGATAAAACCGGAATCCTTGAGTTTGCTAAAGCATTACATGCTCAGGGCGTAGAACTGCTATCTACTGGTGGCACAGCCCGCCTTTTGGCTGACAACGGTGTGCCTGTCATTGAAGTATCGGATCATACCGGACATCCGGAGATCATGGATGGTCGTGTCAAAACCTTGCACCCTAAAGTGCACGGTGGCATCTTGGCGCGCCGCGGTATCGACGAACTTGTCATGGAACAGAACGGCATCAAGCCTATCGATCTTGTGGCGGTTAACTTGTACCCCTTCGCAGAAACAGTCGCCAAAGAAGGCTGTACTCTGGCTGATGCCATCGAGAATATCGATATCGGCGGCCCGAGCATGGTTCGCTCTACGGCTAAAAACCACAAAGACACCACCATCATAGTTAACACTCGAGATTACGATCGCGTGATCAAAGAGATGAATGACAATGAAGGCTGCACGACCCTTGAGACTCGTTTCGACTTAGCGATTGCCGCATTCGAGCACACTGCAGCTTACGATGGCATGATCGCAAATTACTTTGGTACTATGGTCCCAGCTCATAATCCAGCTAACAGCCCAGAGAACACTTTATGTGCTGAAGGCTCCAAATTCCCACGCACTTTCAATACTCAACTCATCAAGAAACAAGATCTACGTTACGGCGAAAACAGCCATCAAACGGCCGCTTTCTATGTTGACACCCCTTCTCTTAACGGCCAGGGCGAGGAAGCTTCGGTTGCCAGCGCGATTCAGCTGCAAGGCAAGGCGCTGTCTTACAACAACATCGCCGATACGGATTCGGCTCTCGAGTGTGTTAAAGAGTTCAGTGAGCCAGCCTGTGTCATCGTCAAGCACGCCAATCCATGTGGTGTGGCTATCGGTAGTGACCTGCTGGATGCCTACAAGCGTGCCTACCAAACCGATCCTACTTCGGCCTTCGGTGGCATCATCGCCTTCAATGGTGAACTCGACGAGAAAACCGCCAGCGCTATCGTTGCGCGTCAATTTGTCGAAGTGATCATCGCCCCAAAAGTCAGCCAAGCCGCTCGCGATGTCATTGCCACTAAGGCAAACCTTCGCCTACTTGAATGTGGCGAATGGGGCGCTAAGACTAAGAGTCTCGATTACAAGCGCGTCAACGGCGGACTGCTTCTACAGGATCGCGACCAGGGCATGGTAACAATCGATGATCTTAAGGTTGTCAGTAAGCGTCAACCCACAGCAGCCGAGATGAAAGATCTTATGTTCTGTTGGAAAGTCGCTAAGTTCGTTAAGTCTAACGCCATCGTTTATGCCAAGAACAGCATGACTATCGGTGTGGGCGCTGGCCAGATGAGCCGAGTCTACAGCGCAAAAGTTGCCGGCATCAAGGCCGCAGATGAAGGACTGGAAGTGCAAGATTCAGTGATGGCATCCGATGCCTTCTTCCCATTCCGTGACGGTATAGATGCGGCCGCAGCAGTGGGGATCAGCTGTATCATACAGCCAGGTGGTTCGATTCGTGATGAAGAGATCATAGCCGCAGCCGATGAACACGGCATGGCCATGGTATTCACCGGAATGCGTCACTTCCGTCATTAATTGAAATAAGGAACTAGGTTCTAAGGTTTAGTTCCTAGTTCCTAGCTCCTAGATCCTAGATCCTAGGAACTTTTTTAAGGATAAAAAAAATGAATGTATTAGTTATAGGTGGCGGCGGTCGTGAACATGCACTCGCATGGAAGGCGGCCCAATCGGCTCAAGTTGACACAGTATTTGTTGCACCGGGTAATGCCGGCACCTCGAGTGAACCTAAGTTAGAAAACCTGGCCATTAATGTCGAAGATATTGCGGCCCTGGTCGCTTTTGCCCAAGATAAGCAGATCGAGCTCACCATAGTGGGCCCGGAAGTACCGTTAGCTATGGGCGTTGTTGATGCATTCAATGAAGCCGGATTACCCATCTTCGGCCCGACTAAGGGTGCGGCGCAGCTGGAATCTTCTAAAGCCTTCACCAAAGACTTCTTAGCTCGTCACAACATCCCCACGGCAGCCTATGCAAATTTCACCGAAATTGAACCGGCTAAAGCCTATGTCACCGAGATGACAGCAAATACAGGCTTTCCTATCGTGATCAAGGCCGATGGTTTAGCGGCGGGTAAAGGCGTGATTATCGCCGCAGATCAGGCTCAGGCCGATGCGGCTATCGAAGATATGCTCGAGGGTAACAAGTTTGGCGAAGCCGGTTCCCGCGTGGTTGTCGAAGAGTTCCTCACAGGCGAAGAAGCCAGCTTTATCGTCATGGTTGACGGTAACAACATACTCGCTATGGCCACCAGCCAAGATCATAAGGCTCGTGATAACGGCGATAACGGCCCCAACACAGGCGGCATGGGTGCATATTCTCCCGCACCTGTGGTGACTCAAGCCGTACATGATTGGACCATAAATCATGTGATTCGCCCAACGGTTGATGGCATGGCGGCCGAAGGCAACGTCTACACAGGTTTCCTTTATGCCGGCTTGATGATCTCTCCCGACGGCAGCGCTAAAGTCTTAGAATATAACTGCCGCTTCGGCGATCCTGAGACTCAGCCTATCATGATGCGTCTCCAGTCAGATCTGGTAGAACTTTGCCTCGCGGCTACACGTGGTGAGCTAGATAAAGTCACCGCCGAGTTTGACTCCCGTGCAGCCGTAGGCGTTATCTTAGCCGCCGGAGGTTACCCGGAAGCATATCGAAAACATGATGTGATCTTAGGTTTAAATCTTGGTAACAATGATGCCAAGATATTCCATGCCGGTACCAGCATGAAAGACGGTCATGTGGTGACTAATGGTGGTCGCGTGCTTTGTGCAACCGCCTTAGGTAACACAGTGACAGAGGCCCAAGCCAGCGCATACGCCTTAGTCGATACTATCCATTGGGATGATGTCTACTTTCGTACCGATATTGCTTATCGCGCTATCTCTAGGGAAAGTGAGAGAAAGCTATAAGCTATAAACAGTCACGATTTAGAAGAATCATCCTAACAATAAAAAGCCCTCATCAAGAGGGCTTCTTATTGTTATCACACACAGAGTTCAAAGATTGATTATTCGCTAACTCATGCAGTCAGACGTTGAGATACCGCTGCGCTGGGCCGATAACTGGATAGAGGTTGGGGGCGGCCTATGGCATAACCCTGAGCATAGTTAATCCCTATCTCTTGCAATTTATCGATAATATCTTGATTCTCCACAAATTCAGCAACAGTCTCTATGCCCATAACAACACAAACATCGTGGATAGATTTAACGATGGCGTAGTCTTTCGCATTAGTGGCTAAGTTTTTCACGAAGCAACCATCTATCTTCACATAGTCGACAGGCAGCTCCTTGAGGTAGCCATAGGAGGCGAAGCCACTACCAAAATCATCTAACGCGAAAGAGAAACCCAGTTTTCTCAGATATGCAAGCATATCCATGGCCCGATTTCGGTTCTGAATTGCACTGGTCTCGGTGATCTCGAAACAGATACACTCACTGGGTATGGCGAAACGCTCGAACTGCTGAATAATGTAATCTGCCATGCCCTCGGCGCCCAGGCTATTGCCCGATAGATTAATCGAGATACAATGGTCTCCCCAGATCTCTTCATGCAGAGATAACCAGAGAAAAGTCTTTCTAATCACCTCTTTATCAACATCGTTCATCAATTTAAAGCGCTCAGCGGCGGCAATAAATTGCGCCGGAGCTAATATTCGTCCACTGGGCTCCTGAATACGCAGCAAGATCTCTATCCGCTGTCTATGCTTGCCCGAGCCCATGCCTTTAATCGGTTGATAGTAAAGCAGCAGTTCGTTGTGCTCTAGCGCCTGAGCAATTCTTACTGCCCACATAGGCGCATTACGCTGGCAGGTCAGATCTTTGTCTTTATCATCATAGAAATGAACCTGATTACTTCCCTTACTTTTTGCCGCAAGACAGGCGATATCGGCATCTTTCAGCAACTCTTTCGCCGAAATGTAAGGTGCCCTGGCTATCGCTATCCCGGCACTGACACCAACTTTACAATGACAGGCATTATCCCGCAGCACTTGCATCGACACACTGGCAACCATACGTTTGGCTAACTGAGCCACCTCCAAGGCGCTATGATCCCGGATAGCTAAGCCAAACTCGTCACCACCTAGCCTGGCTAGCATCTCATCTTGTGTCAGGCAAGATTGCATCGCCCTAGCCACAATGGCCAGCATCCTGTCTCCCGCGCTATGGCCACAAGAATCATTGATTAACTTGAACTGCTCTAAGTCAAAATAGCAAATAGCGACCGATTGAGCCCCAAGGCTAAATGCCGCCAACCTCTCTTCGAAAGCTCGGCGGTTAAGCAGGGACGTTATTGGGTCGAAGTTGGCTCGCTGATGTAATTTACGCTTGAGCAGCTCCTCCTGAGTGATGTCCCTGAGCAGAATAACGGTCCCCGTCACTCGCTGCTTATGGTTAAGCAGGTTACTTATGCTGCGTTCCATTATCCGGGTCGATTCGCCTTGCAGCGTGAGCTTACTCAGTAGCGGATCCTGTGCCCGACTCGCCATAAACTTGAATAAGTCTTCATTGATACTCTTATCCGTTTTAAGTAAGACGTCGACACTCCCCCCTATGGCGGCGGTACTATTTACCCCGAGTAATCGCTCCGCCTGGGGATTTAAATACACCACTTTTGCCTCGATATCGGTAAATATCACAGCTTCGGCAATCGACTCTAAGGTGGTTTTTGAACGTTCTTTCAGTTGAAAAATCTTTGCCAACAAGCTATTAACCCTGCCAGCCATCACCACGAGTTCGGAGCAACCAGCTCCTATCAGAGGCGTATAAGTCTTAGCCGTGGGATCTATTTCCTCCAGCTGTGTCATCAATCGGTGAAATGGACGTATAAAGCCTAAGTTCAACCCGATATAACCAGCAATAAGTATCAATATCCCCGCACAAACGATACCAATCGATACCAGATCATATGTTAATTGAACTTGGTTGAAAGTCTTGTCAGAGAAGGTGACTTCCAGGTGCACAGGCTTATCATAGATCAGGCTTGGCAACTCGAGGACAGAGGTGTTCCTAACCGGGTTAGCCTGTAGATCCGGCGCAGCACCATCGACTATGGTCATCCGGCTCACTATGCCCTGTAAGCCATAGCTCGATAGATATTCAGCAGTCATTCTCCTCACCATAATGACCGACTTATCTGGCTCGATCGGCACGACACTCACAATATAGCCGATGCCTTTATCCATATACACACCGGAATGGGGAGAGGTCCCGTGTGACAGATAGGCGGGAATTGGCTTAAGCTCGAATGACATCACGTCATCATAGAGTGGAGAAAATGGCTTTAACAGCCCATCATCGAGATAGAAGAGGCTGAGATGCTCAGATATTCTGCTCGCTCGCCAGGCTTCATCTAAGGACACTCTCTTAAATGGGCTTAGCTCCGACAGGGGTACGGCATAGATATTGGCGAGCAAGGCTAACTGAACGATATCTTTATCAAACTGAGACTCTATGGTGACTAACTCAGTATTAAGTGTGCTCAGCTTTAAAGACTCGACGCTATGATCGAACCACATGCTTAAGCAGTAGGATACAGCAATCATTGCAGACATGCAGAAACCTACCACTAAGACGATCAATTTTTTTCCTATATGCATTTTCACTCACAGCGATAAACTTTGAAAATTAACGGCGGAAGCCACTAAATTTGTTAGCGATTCCATAACTTCGGCATGCAAAATACCCCATTTACATCACCGAGAACACCCGTTTCGTTTTACCCGTTGCTAAAGTAGGCAATATAGAGTGCATTCTTTCCCAGCAGCCTATCTTGATATAGCTCAGTAAGCTGACCAATAAACCGCGAAACAATCAGAATTAACTCAGAAATGAGATGTGATACTTTCGTGATACTTTCTTATCCAACTTGTGATTAAGTCGCGACAACCCGGTGATATCACTTTGTAACAATCAAATGATACCTAATCGATTCGTCTACAAGGAGATACACCATGAATCTACACCACGCCACTCGCCTGTTAATACTCGGCAGTATCATGAGCATTCCAGTCTCTGCCGCCGATTTAGAGATAAGCATCACCAACTTGACCCATGGCAACCACTTTACCCCGATCCTCATCACAGCCCATGATGATGCCAGTCATCTTTTCCAATCAGGTGAGATGGCCAGTCCCGCGCTGCAGAAAATGGCAGAGGGAGGAGACATTGCTGACTTAGCCGCTGCAGCGATGGGCAACAATGAGATAAGGGTGGAGAATCCGGCCATGGGACTCTTAGCAGCGGGGGCTAAAACCCGCGGCATAATGCTAGATACCCAGACTATGACCCATCTGTCGATAGTCGCTATGGTGTTACCGACAAACGATGCATTCATCGGCTTAGACGCATGGGAGATACCTACAACGGCGGGCACCTATACCCTTAACCTCAATGCTTATGATGCTGGCACCGAAGCGAACGATGAAATCATTAATGGCGGCGGCATGCCAGGTACACCGGGGATCCCGGCAGCACCTGGAGGCGATGGCGGCACCAATGGCACCGGAGTCATGGACAGCAGCAGTAATACCAAGGTCCATATCCATCCGGGAGTATTAGGCGATACCGACACAGCAGGTGGCATGAGCGACCTAGATAGTCGCATCCACAGATGGCTGAACCCGGTCGCAAGAGTCGTCGTGGTCGTTAAATAAGGGGCTAAATCATGAGCATAATTAAAAAAATAACCCATAAGCGACTCACTGCATCTATGGTGATCGCCACCCTGTTTACTCTGAGTGCATGTTCAGATAATGACAATGACTCCATGGATGCACCCGAACCGCCACCGGTTCCGACCCAAGATTATCGAGTCACAGTGACCAACTTGACTGCCAATCAACCCATGTCTCCCATTGCCTTAATACGACATCAGGCAGACATGACAGCATGGCAAACAGGCGGGGCAGCGAGTCTTCCTCTGGAAACCTTAGCCGAGTCTGGTGATAGCTCAGGCTTTGCCGATATAGAGGGCGTCGATGCACTCATCAAGGGGCAGGGAATTTTAGCCCCTGGAATGAAGGAGAGTATCGAGCTCAAGCTTAGCCCGGATGAGGTCGCCTCAATCTCGGTGCTAACCATGTTAGTTAATACCAATGACGCCTTCGCCGGACTCAATAGCGTGTCTCTGGTGGACCTAGCGATAAACGCCACTGTGACATTCAACTCCATCGCCTACGATGCAGGCACCGAAGCTAACTCGGAAGCCAAGGGGACCATTCCCGGGCCTGCGGACGGTGGAGAAGGATTTAATGCCACGCGAGACGATGTCGATAGGGTTCATGCTCATCCTGGTGTCATCAGCGCCGACGATGGATTAGCAAATTCGGTATTATCTGCCTCCCATAGGTTCGATAATCCTGTTCTGACTATCTCAATCAAACGACTGAGATAAACACGACAAGATAATTGTTCGAAATAAATACCGCCCGAATCAGGTCTATTGATTTACGGATCTGCTTTGGGTGACTCGAGATGAATGGAACACAGAAGGTATTGGGTGAACACTACAGCCAGCACATATTAATCGTGGAAGATGAGCCGGATCTGGCTAACTTGATCAAGCTCAATCTCAATACCTTAAGCTATGGCGTGTCCCATAGCACCACATTGAAACATTAGCGGTAAAGCAATTTGATCTCATTCTTATCGATCGCATGCTTCCCGACGGAGATGGCATCATGTTATGTCAGCAGCTCAGAGAGTCGGGCCAAACGGTGCCATGCATGATGTTGACGGCTAAAGATTCTGAGACCGATATCGTACTCGGATTAGAAGCGGGAGCAGATGACTACTTAGTTAAACCATTCAGTGTCTTAGAATTGAGAGCTAGGGTAAGAGCCTTGCTGCGCAGGAGTCACCAGAGAGAAGATCAGCAAGAATCACGGCTGGAGTTCTATGGTATTACGATTAACTGTACCACACGAGAAGTGATTGCCTTCGATACTAGCTTGGAGCTCACAGCCAGAGAGTTTGATCTCTTGCTGTTTATGGCTAAGCATCCCAAGCAAGTTTTCAGCCGCATGCAGCTGCTCGAAGCCGTGTGGGGTTACTCATATAGCGGATATGAACATACGGTCAATAGTCATATTAACCGCCTGAGAGCCAAATTATCCCATTGTGCATCGACTGCCGATCTGGTGAAAACCGTTTGGGGAGTTGGATATAAATTCTCACCACCAACCCAAGCCATAAACCATTAATGAATCTGGATGATGAGCTCGATAAACGGGTGAATCGATCTAAGGGCTAGACCATGAAAAGTTTATTTAGCCGACTGCTGTTGTCGGCAAGTGTGATTGTTTTCATCTTAATAGTCGCGGTTTGGCAATGGTTTCAATTCAGCCAAGACTTTAGCCGTAATCAAGTACAGCAGCCTCTGCACCAAGAATTAGCCCTGCATATGGCACACATCAACCCCTTGCTGTCTCAAGGGATCACCTCAGATGCGGCATTAAAAGAAGCCTTTCATGACTTCATGCTTCTGGCACCAAGTTTCGAGATTTACACCTTAGACATTCAAGGCAATGTCATCGCCTATGATGCAAACCAAGAGAAAATAAAACGCCCACAGGTATCGACTCAGCCCATAGAGGCCTTTATCGAAGGCGGTGAACTGCCAATTAAAGGCATGGATCCTAGATCACTCGATAGCAGCAAGCGAGACATGATTTCATGCTGCATCTATCACATGATCTTAAGACCCCGCTCACTTCGCTACAGGGATATATCGATACCTGGCTATTACTGCCTGCCAATGAACGCAGCAGTGATCTCATCGAAGTTGCCGCCAATTCGGGAAAGTATATACAGCAACTTCTGAGTCAGATGTTGGAGCTAGCGGCACTGGAAAACGGCCAGATAACGCCTGACCTTAAAGAGACCAAACTGAGTTTATTGCTAGAAGAATTAAAACAATACTTTGCCCCCCGCGCCAATACACAGAAGGTGCAGCTCGACTTCGAAGTAGACCAGAACCTATCAATTATCACCGATCCGCAGATATTGATGCGAGTCCTGTCTAACCTGGTCGATAATGCGATTCGTTATACGCCAACGGGCGGCATCATAAGTATCAAGTTGAGCGCCGCCAACTCAAGCCCGAAAGGTCGAGGTCATCAAGGTATCTGGCTCAGCGTATCCGATAACGGCTCTGGCATGCATAAACATGAGCTGCAGGCACTGCAACCGATGCGTAATAAACCTCGCTTTAAACGTGATGATATCTTGCCTCAACTCGGAGTAGGACTGGCGATAGTGAGGCAGTTACTAGGCCTGCTGGAGTGCAATATCGACATTGATAGCACCCCGGGAGAGGGCAGCTGCTTCCAGATAGAGTTGCAGAAGATTTAGTCTAGGTTTGAGTTTGATAAATATAAATGACAGAGCAAAAAAAGACCCGCCTGTAGGCGAGTCTTGTCGAATAACTTATCGCTAATGACTTATCGACAAGCGCTTAGCTATAAGCTACTTATGGTATTGAGCCGACAGCTCATGTACAGACTTGATAAATGCACCAGCATGCTCAGGATCGACATGTTGATGGATACCATGGCCTAAGTTAAATACATGGCCAGTTCCTTCGCCGTAGCTGGCAAGGATTTGATCCACTTCTTGATGAATACGCTCAGGTGAAGCATAGAGTACCGAAGGATCCATGTTGCCCTGGAGCGCGACTTTATCACCGACACGACGACGTGCGTCACCGATATCTACGGTCCAATCCAGACCCAGTGCATCACAGCCAGTCTCGGCCATAGACTCTAACCATAGACCGCCACCCTTAGTGAACAGGGTAATAGGAACCTGACGACCGTCTGCATGACGAGTCAGGCCGTCGACGATCTTCTGCATATAACGCAGTGAAAATTCACGGTAGGCATGGTGAGACAGTGCGCCGCCCCAAGAATCGAAAATCATCAAAGATTGAGCACCGTTAGCGACTTGTGCATTCAGATACAGGATCACAGAATCGGCAAGCTTATCTAACAACATGTGCAGTGTGGCAGGCTCTTCGTAGGCCATCTTCTTGATCTTTTCAAACGTCTTGCTCGAACCACCCTCAACCATGTAAGTGGCAAGTGTCCAAGGAGAGCCAGAAAAACCAATCAGCGGAACTTCACCCTTAAGCTCACGACGAATAGTGCTTACTGCACGCATCACATAACCTAGCTCATCTTCAGGATCTGGAATAGATAGCTTCCTGATGGCATCGATAGTGTCGGTCGGACGCTGGAAACGCGGGCCTTCGCCAGTCTCGAAATATAGACCTAAACCCATTGCATCTGGAATAGTCAGAATATCAGAGAATAAGATAGCGGCATCTAAATCATAACGACGTAGTGGCTGTAACGTCACTTCACAAGCCAGATCCTTATCCCGACAAAGAGACATGAAGTCACCGGCCTGAGCGCGGATGGCTTTATACTCTGGCAGATAACGGCCAGCTTGACGCATCATCCAAACAGGAGTTCTGTCGACAGGTTGTTGCAATAACGCACGTAAATAACGATCATTCTTTAGTTCTGCCATTTGGCTTGATTCCTAAACTTATAGTGATATCCGCTTGGGTCGCTAGTTTAGCATTTACGTTAATAAAGTAACCTTAATCTGAGTATTTATGTGACAAGGCCCCCCCAGATACTGCCCCCCTATAAGTCGCCTCGGTGCACTCTCAGTGTCATAAAGTAAAATATCCTGACAAAAAATAGTGTAATGTTCTCAATTTGACAAAAAAAGGTTGCACACATCCTCAGCCTTTGGTATAAAAAGTCTGCGCTAGCAAGAACAATCAAGAAGCTCGTCGCATCGAGCCTGCAAAACCTTTACTCGCCCAGCGATAGATTTCTATCGCTGGGCATTTTATTTTCTAGGGGATTCAACTCTCTATCTCACTTAGTTTTCTGTATACAAAACAGCCAGCTTAACTATTTACGAATATCTCACTTATATCAGCGAAAATGGTTGATCAACACCCTGTTTGTCACCTACATTAGAAGTCAGAGATGCACTTTAAAACGGGAACTATCATGTTAAAACAACTCGAAAAAGCTGAAAAAAAGTGGGGTGGCTCTAACACTCTTATCGATCATTGGCTTAATAATCGCCGCCAACTTCTGATCAACTATTGCCAAATTGCCGGTATCCCGCCCTATGAATCGACTGAAAAGGCACTTCCTACCGTTAAGACAGTTAAAGAGTTTTGTGACCTGCTAATGGACTATGTCTCCGAAGGGCATTTCGAAGTCTATGATCGAGTCGTCACCGCATGTGAGAGGAATGGCACATCGAGTAAATCTCTGGCGCAGAATCTGGTCCCCCGCATCAGTGAAACCACAGATTCTGCCTTAGACTTCAATGAAAAGTATACCGAATCCGTCGATGACCAAATCCTATATCAACTCGATAAAGATCTGTCATCACTGGGTCATGCAATGGAAACCCGTTTCGAACTAGAAGATGAACTACTGGAAGTGCTACACACTAAGCACTCATAATTCTCGAAACAGATATCTGCTATGACTTATAAGTGATAAGAGCAGAGTAAGCACCAGCCAAGCTCCCCGTCTTTCTTGGCTCTCTTTTACCGTCCCTCGAGAATCACAGCTTTCGCAATACGCTAGCCGATTGATGCGTCGCCACCACCCCCAGATTAAGATAACGAGATCACCATTTGAGGTAACCAGCCCCTCAGTCGAGTTACTGGCCTATAAGGTGAATATATCTGGCCTAGAGTAATGTCCCACCACATCTAATACCCGTTTAGAGATTGCCGCCAACTTGATATCGCTCTCGGCGTAGACTTTCTGTGTTGGTTAACTCGCTTACCCTCCGCAGAAATGATGACTAGTCTTTCTTCTCTATGGTGATCTCTAATATCTTGCTGTCTGTGGCAAACCATTTCTGCACATAGAGGGTGCCAAGCACGGGTGCCTGACCCGGCTCCGGCATCTCCTGGTAGCGTACGCTATTTTTAGTCTCTTTCTCATATTCAAACTTAAGGGTTTTCTTAGTCATATTTTTTCTGATTGTCTGTACATACTTAGCTAAAGATTTTGATAAACTAACATGACAGGAATTCAAAAGCAGATTAATCAAATCTACCGTGCATGTACCCGCAGAGATCGATATCGAATTTGGTTTCATTACCTGGATAAAAAAGGCCAAGAACCAGAAACTCAGGTATTGCATCTACCATCCCGATATCCCCGATGCAGACGGCAATATCAGGCCCCCTTTCGATGGCGAGGCATACGTGAAAGAAAACGATTGGAAATTCTATCTCGGCGATACCATCTGGGCACCGGCGCACAATAAAGTCGGCAGATGGCGCATGACCTTAGAGCTTAAAGGCAAGGTCATAGCCGAGAAGACCTTCAAGGTACACACCACAGATAATAAGCCGCCGCAAGAAGATACTGAGTCCCAAATGACCCCCGAGGCAGCAAAGGTCGCTTCATTTTGGAAAAAACGCGGACTTTAAACAATAGGAACCCTAGGGTTCATCGCCCTATCAAGCTATTTCTTTCTTAAACGAAAAAAGGCTCATCATTTCTGATGAGCCTTTCGTCTTTAATATGGCGGAGGGATAGGGATTTGAACCCTAGATGGGCTATAAACCCATGCCGGTTTTCAAGACCGGTGCATTCGACCACTCTGCCATCCCTCCGAACGACGCTGATAATAGGGATTGTTAGCGTCAATGTAAAGCCATTCATGAATCAAACGACCAAAAAACAGGCCAATAAGCCATAATAACGTTTAAGCGGTTATTTTTTAAGTTGAATGGCCATAAAACAGCCTGGATTTAATGCCCCTGGATATTGTCAGGCTCATGCAGGGTGACAGGATGACCATTCACAACATCTCTAGTATTTGCACCATCACGATAAAAATACCGGCTAAAGTAGCAATGATTAATCCTGCCTGCCCACCTTTAACACGATAGCCTCCGAGACCCGTTTGCTTTCGCTGCGACACCACCATAGCCACCGGCAGAAAAATAGCTAATACGACCAAGGAAAATGCCGCATAGCCTAGTGCCACAATAAAGCCGCGGGGATAGAACATGGCAAATCCAAGCGGGGGAAGAAACGTCACCAGCGCCACCAGAAGCCTGTTACTTGGCCTGGCGTTGCAATAGATCGGACATATAATCAGACAAGCCCAGACTCACACCGAGAAATGATGTCATCAGGGCCAAGTCGGCAAATATAGATACCAGGTTGGTTATCATTAGTGCATGCAGCAAATGGCTCAAGGAGCCTATTAAACCGTTAAGACTCTGGCTCTGCATAAGCTCAGCTTGTGATAATACCCCCTGACTTACCACCAACCACAGCAAATAAACCACCAGAGGTATGGCTGAACCAACAACCATCACCAACACCAAGCCCTTAGGCTCTTTACCCAAGTAACGCACGATGGACGGAATAGATCCATGAAAACCAAAGGAAGTAAAAATCACCGGCAGTGCTGCCATGATGACCCCCTAGTGTACGGGTAACTCAAGCAAATAATCCAGCGATACCTTAGGCATCAAAAGAACTAAGATTATCACCAAGGCGATGAGTTTTAAGGTAAACAGGCTACGATTGATTATGTCTACCGATCCGGTCCCTAGGGTAACCACGCTGCCAATAACTAAGGTGAAAATAAATACACTGGTAGCGAATCGGTTCGAGCCGGGATAATTATCCCGACCCGGTATCATGCTGCAAGCCTTAGTTCGGCGCTAATAGCAGATGTTGCAATTCCAACAATGAACTCACCTGATAATGAGGATTGATCCCGGCTGGCACATCTCGCCCATCACTGTTTAGCCAGCAGGTATCTAACCCGGCATTCAAACCACCTTGTATATCTGAATGTGGGTTATCGCCCACCATCAATACCTTATCTCTCGGTGGGTGCTGCATATGAGTGAGAGCATGCTCAAAAATCGCCACATTAGGTTTTGCGACGCCCACTTGCTCAGAGATAACCACAGGGGAAAAACACTCCAATAAGCCAGTACGTTGTAGGCGTATGGTCTGCAGTTCGGTGAAGCCATTGGTGATAATCCCCATTTCGACTCGGCCCGTTAATGCATGGATCAACTCTCTGGCACCGGGTAACAGGCTACAGATATCCGCCATAGCGGCTAAGAAACCGCTATTGAGCTCTTGAGTCGTCACCGCCAACTTCGCCGCCCAAGAATCGAAGCGGGTATTTTGTAACTCCAAGGCGGTGATATTGCCATCTTGATACTCTACCCACAGCGGCTTATTCACCTCTTGATATACCTGAAAATCAGTTAAGGTAAAGTCGACACCAAACTTCGAAAACATCAGCTGTAAGCCTTTGAAGGCATCGAAATGAAACAAAGTTTCATCGGCATCAAATAAGATCCATTGGTACTTCATGGTATTACTCACTCCAGATAAATCTAATTGCAGTAAATGCTCAGCGCCAGGAAAGCAAAGCATTCATAATGCGCCGACAATAATCTGCCAATACTCGTGTGTCAAACTTGTCCTCACAGGCTTTTCCTACGCTCATTTCGAGCAATAGAACAAAGATATCCAGATAAAGCCGAATAGTACAGGAGGAGGCTTAGTGCTCGACCTGCATCGATAATGGACATACTTGATGAGTAAAAAGCACCTTGTAATGTACCTCTTGCATGGTGCGATACTGACAAATGAGTACTGTTCCATCGACTGCTGATTTTACTAGTTGTGCGGTAACCGCAGTTTGAGTCGAGGCGAATACCAGGCTGAACCTCCACTTAACAAGGGGTGAGCTATATCAGTCAGTATCAAGAGGATGAATTTACCGTCAATCATTATGAGAGTTGGCAGGCTCATAGACAAGAATGCTATTGCAACTCTCTATAGGTCTCAGTGTTCCAATCGAACACATATTCGACGCCTTGCCATTCATAGATGGTGCGACCATCTCTTTGTATGACGCGGGCATTTTCAGCTAGGCTTTTCAAACCGGATGCGTATTGCACACCGGTGGTGACTCGCACAGGTGCAGAGATAGCTTTTACTGGAGTGGGCTGTCTTTTTACCGCTCGGCGCTCATTATAATAGTAGCTATCATAACGATCATAACGTTCATAACGATAGGGATAACGCCAACTGTTACGCCAATAAGGACGGTACCAGCTATTATTCCAACCATGGCTCAAGGAGTGATTACTCCAGTAAGGTGAGCCTGTTCCTATGCCGACACCGATTCCAGTGCCCCAACTACTGCTCCAGGTAGGCTGAACCCAGACATTGCTGCTCCAATTGAAGCGATCACTGGCTTGCACACCTAAGCTGGCAAGAGGCAGCAAAGCAGACAGCATGATAGCCTGCCCTATACGAGTGATTCTAGCCATTACCGCCTCCAAAACTCAGCCTTTGATAGCGTAAAAACTTAGTTCACTCTCTATAATAGACCGATTGAAGCGCTAATTAAACGTCAGCATAATTTACCCCTGACTTAACTCATTATTATCTTCCTCTATATAAAGTTAAGCAGTTAAACATGCGTACTAAAAATGCTATAGTGCGCGCCATATCACATTTTTTATGGCAGCAATAATCAATGAGTTTTAAGGATCTGCGCAGTTTTATCGCACACCTGGAAAGCCAGGGTGAACTAAAGCGTATCAGCCATCCCGTCGACCCTCACCTTGAGATGACGGAGATTTGCGACCGAGTGCTTCGTGCTAAAGGTCCTGCTCTGCTGTTCGAGAACCCGGTCGGCAACGAGATGCCTGTGCTGGCTAACCTTTTCGGCACCCCTAAACGTGTCGCCATGGCACTGGGTAAAGATGATCCTCTGGCACTGCGTGAAGTCGGTGAGCTGCTGGCTTTCCTTAAAGAACCTGAACCACCTCGCGGCTTCAAGGATGCGATATCTAAGATCCCTAAATTCAAGCAAGCCTTGAACATGCCACCTAAGACGGTGCGTAATCCTCCTTGTCAGCAAGTGATAAAAACAGGTGATGACGTTGACCTGACTAAACTGCCAATTCAACACTGTTGGCCCGGAGATGCAGCCCCTCTGGTGACTTGGGGATTGACCATCACAAAGGGGCCCCGCAAAGAACGGCAGAACCTGGGTATTTACCGCCAACAACTGCTGGGTAAAAATAAGTTAATCATGCGCTGGCTAGATCATCGCGGTGGCGCATTAGACTTTAAAGATTTTAAAGAGAAACACCCAGGTGAACGCTACCCAGTTGTAGTGGCATTAGGTGCAGATCCGGTAACTATCTTAGCCGCTGTCACACCAGTACCCGATTCCATGAGTGAATATGCCTTCGCAGGCTTGCTCCGCGGCGCACGTACCCAAGTCTGCAAAGCCTTAAGCTGTGACTTAGAAGTGCCCGCCACCAGCGAAATCATCTTAGAAGGTTATATCGACCCTGAAGAGATGGCCGAAGAAGGCCCCTATGGCGATCATACGGGATATTACAACGAGACCGACAAGTTCCCTGTCTTCACCGTGACTCATATCACCCACAGAAAAGATGCCATCTACCATAGCACCTACACAGGCCGTCCACCGGATGAGCCAGCCATGTTAGGTGTCGCACTCAACGAAATATTTGTGCCGATCCTGCGCAAGCAGTACCCGGAGATCATCGATTTCTATCTGCCACCCGAAGGATGCTCCTATCGCATGGCAGTGATATCTATCCGTAAGGAGTACCCCGGCCATGCTAAGCGCGTGATGATGGGCGCCTGGTCCTTCCTGCGTCAGTTTATGTATACCAAGTTCATCATAGTCGTGGACGAAGATGTTAACTGCCGTGATTGGAACGATGTCATCTGGGCGATAACGACTCGTATGGATCCGAAACGCGATACTGTGATGATAGAGAATACACCTATCGACTATCTAGATTTTGCCTCCCCCGTTGCCGGCCTAGGCTCTAAGATGGGCATGGACGCAACCAACAAGTGGCCAGGCGAAACCGATCGTGAATGGGGTACCCCAATCACCATGGATAAAGCGGTAAAACAAAAAGTCGATGATATGTGGGCCGACTTAGGTTTAGACCCTTAGTTTTAGACCCTTAGGTTTAGACCCTTAGGTTTAGATACTTAGGTTTAGATAAGTAAGTTTATAGACTAGAGTTTACAGACTTGGGCTTCGAACCAGGCTTCTGCCACGCTGGCTATTTCCCGCTTAACCTGCCGGAAATGACTATGATTAATGTATCTGTTTTAACTTGGTTCTGCAGCAAGTGCTCTGAACCACTTTAAACTATTAACTTTCAACTATTAAATAGTAAAGCTCCCACAGAGGGGTTCGAAAAGGACGTTAGATGAACACCATAAGCTGTACAATCGAAACTGTTACCCCATTCAATGATGCGGTTTATCAAATCATGCTAAAACCTGAAACAGCGTTCGACTTCAACGCTGGTCAGTACCTCTGTGTTGTCATGGGTGAGCAAGATAAACGTCCATTCTCAATCGCTTCGGCACCAAATTCAGCACTTATCGAACTGCATATCGGCGCTGCGGTCAGCGAAAGCTACCCTATGCAAGTGGTCGAGCGCATGAAAGAGTGCTTGGCAAACGGTATTAAAATTGAAATTGAAGTCCCAGGCGGTGAGGCTCACCTGCGCCACGAGAGCCTGCGTCCAAGATTATTGATCGCCGGTGGTACTGGATTCTCTTACATCAAGAGTATCGTCGAGCAGCAGATAGCACTCGGACAGAAGATCGAAACCACTCTTTATTGGGGTTGTCGTAACGCCGGTGCCATGTATTACGAAACGATTGCCCGTGAGTGGCATGATGCCCATCCTTGGTTGCATTTCGTTCCTGTGCTCGAAGAAGCTGGCGGAGATTGGAAAGGCAAGAAGGCTAACCTGTTAGCCCAGATCAAGGCCGATTTCGTTAGCCTACATGGCTATGATATCTATATTGCCGGCCGTTTCGACATGGTGGGTGCAGCCAGAGAAGTCTTCCGCGCCATAGGTGTAGAGGAAGAACATCTCTACGGCGATGCGTTTGCGTTTATAAAATAAGTCATCAGTTCCTAGGTTCTAGCACCTAGGAACTTTTTTCAACTCAACCAATTGAATATTCTACGTTTATTATTCAGCCCTTCGATACTCTAAAATATCCCCAGGCTGACAATTGAGGTATGCGCAGATATTGGCTAAGGTCTCGAAACGTACCCCTTTCACCCTGCCTCTCTTTAGCAGGGAAAGGTTGGCCTCGGTGATGCCGATAGCCTTTGCTAGTTCCTTCGAACTCACCTTACGTACCGCCATCATCACATCTAAATTTACGATTATTTGCATAATTTTCGGATCCAACGCACTAAAATTAATACTTAGATAAACTCTTTGTTTTCGGCTTCGATCTCTTTGGCGGCCTTCAACAAGTAAACGATCAGCAGCATCAACAAGAGGGTGGTGATGTTACCAAATTCAAGCCCGAGTTCTATGCTGGTGTGTTCGAAAAATTGTTTATGATAATAGCCAGTCGCCAGTTGTTGAACGATATCCAGCACTATATCGAACAGCTTCAACCATATTAACCAGAGATAACAACGCATCGCCTCATTACCAAAAACTGTCCCTGCTGAAAGTGACTCAACAGACGTTGCAACCAATAAACCCCCATCAATAGCGGCGTCTGAATGGCCAACAGCACACCATGGCTAGCACCGTCATGATACCAAAGGTCGAAAAACAACATACTCGTCTCGAAACGTATTTCATCCAGCACCAGGTAGCTATAACCCAGATATACCACCACAGCAGCCGTAGCCACTAATACCAATACCCTGAAAAAACCGCTGATCTTCATCAACTTCTGCATGCTCGCGTTCATTGCCACAATTATTCCCTTATCTCGATTCCCCTAGATTATATCAGACAGAAACATTTCATTGTGAAAAAACATTTAATTATCGTTTTGCAATAATTAATTTATGTATTAGATTGATTGGAAATTAATGGATAACTGATTTGTTGATAAAGCAGATAGGCATCTGAGCTGTTATTTAGAGGAATGAACGATGAAGACACATAAGATTTTACCTAGCCTACTCTCGACAGCGCTCGCCGCTAGCTTGTTTATAACCGGCTGCTCGCAGACCCCTTCACCAACCAGCTTGTCAGCTCAGGTCGCCGACCAAGATCAAAGTCAGCAAGTTCAACTACTGCCTGTTGAAGCCTATTTCAACGAACAAGGGATCAGCGGACTCAAGAGTTCCAGTGACGGCAAGTGGTTGGCCTTTTTCAAAGAGTATCAAGGCGCGAAAAACATCTATCTGATGGCAGCAGGCGCAGATTTAGATACTGCCTTGCCTATTACCACCTCAAAAGATCCGCTTAACAGCTTTCGTTGGTCACGCCAAGGCGATGAAATCTTCTTTCTTAAAGATACCGGCGGCAATGAAAACACCCAGATCTATAAGCTCTCTCTGGATACCAGTCAGCCTAAACCTGTGCCGAGCATCACAGCGCTCACCAGTAATATAGACATCCGATATGACCTGCTCAAACAGCCAAAAGATAAGCCAAACACCTTGGTGGTCATGTCGAATCAAGATAACCCGCAGCAGATGGATCTCTTTCGCCTGAATATCGATTCCGCAAAAATAACTAATATTTTTTCCAACACCTATGGCTTCTCTTCCATAGAGACAAACCAACGAGGCGTGCCGGTACTCGGCACCAGCAGTAACCCAGACAATACCTCCGATCTCTACGCCAAAATTGATGGCAAATGGACTAGCCTGATCAAGACCCAGTTTGGTGAAGACATAGATATTCTTAGCTTTGATGAAGATAATAACTTGGCCTATCTGCGTGCCAACATTCAAGGTCGAGACAAGCTGCAACTGCTACGCCTCAATATGACCACAGGTAAAATTGTCACCCTGCATCAAGATCCTCAGGATGAATCTGATGTCTATGATGTGCTCTTTAACGATGAAGGTGCGCCACTTGCGGTCTCCTATTATGGCGGTCGTTTACGCACCTACCCGCTGGATGATACCTTTGCCGGCAACTGGCAAAAGATTAACGACCACTTCACCCAAGATGTGGAAATAACCATCACAGATAGAAACGAGAAAACCGGTCTGTGGCAGATACATGTCGCCAGCGATGTCGATATGGGTAGCGACTATCGCTTCGATGCCAAAACAGGACTGGTGAGCCTGTTACTCGAACAAGAGGCATCGATTAACCCTGAGCTACTCTCGAAACGTCAATCCATCACCTACCAGGCTCGCGATGGTGTCAACATACAAGCCTACCTGACTCTACCTAAGGGTCAGAGCAAGAATCTACCCACGATCATACTGCCTCATGGTGGCCCCTGGTCGCGTGACTACTGGACCTTAAGTTCAGGCTATTTCAACCCTATCGCTCAGTTATTAGCCAACCGAGGTTACGCCGTACTCCAGCCAAATTTTCGCGCCTCCACCGGCTTCGGTAAACGTTTCCTCAACTTAGGCAATAAGAACTGGGGCACTGGCAGCATGCAAGATGATCTTACCGATGGTGCACATTATCTTATCGACCAAGGCATTGCCGATAAGCAAAGATTAGGCATCATGGGCGCATCCTACGGTGGCTACGCCGCGCTTGCTGGCGCGACCTTTACACCGGATCTTTATCAGGCGGTGATCTCATACGTCGGGCCTTCGAGTCTTATCACTTTACTCGGGTCATTCCCGCCACATTTTCGCCCTTACCTTGGGCAATTTTATAGCGCGGTAGGCGACCCGGAAATAGCAGCCGATAGACAAGATATGCTGGCTCGTTCGCCAATCAAGTTCGTCGATCGCATCAAGGCGCCACTCATGTTAGTGCAAGGTGAGAATGACCCGAGAGTCACCCAGCTTGAGTCCGATAATATCGCGCGGGTGATGTATAAGCAGGGCTTGCCAGTAGAGTATATTCTGGCAAAAGATGAAGGCCATGGATTTAGGAAGCGCGACAATAAGCTGGCCTATATCGTCGCCATGGAACAGTTTTTCGGTAAGCACTTAGGCGGACGAGTGGATCAGGCTATCACTCCAAGCCTAGCCACTCACCTGGATACGCTCAAGGTTGATGTGAGTCGGTTATAATTTAACAAGTTCCTAGATCCCTAGATCCTAGGAACCTTCTCTTATGCATAGGTCTCGGCCGTTAAGATAATTCATCACGGTATTTTACATATCCAACTCGGCCAGTGACCGACTCAGGGACAAGCATCAATACATAAGGGGAGCTTCTGCCCTCCTTTCTTCCACGCTAGGCACTCGGTGACTTTTTTAACAATCCAAGCATCTCACTGCGGCTCCCCGCAGTAAGCATAAAACCCAGGCGCTTTATTTTGCTCTGCCATTAACTTAGAATCAGCGCCATTCGAGTTATCTCAACTCAACCCACATTACAAAAGCTCAGGCTTCAAGGCAGAATCAATGAAACTTACCGCACTCACTCAGCCTCTCTACGATCATCTTTATCGTGACCTCCTCCAGTTTCGCTCTACGTTCGATTTGCCGAGTGAAGATGAGAGCACATTGGATGACAAGGCCGATACATTGCACACTTCATTGGCCATCGAAGAGCTGACTGAGCTTGCCGAAGCCGACAGCCGCATGGAGCAGGCCGATGCTATCGTCGATTCTGTCTATGTCTTGATGGGCCGCCTGGTTCACCTAGGTGCGACTCAGGTCAGTGACCGCATGGAAATCAGCTACGTCATCGACCTGCTGCTACATGTGGCCAAGAACCGCGAGATCGACTTCATCAGCTGTTGGGATGAAGTTCACTCGAGCAACATGAGCAAGGTGTGCCGCAACGAGAAAGAACTTGCAGAGACTATCGAGTTTTACGCCAAGCAAGGCGTCGAGATCGTCGGCAGCACCAAGGGCGACTTTATCATCGCTAAGTGCGCTAAAGATGTAGATATGGCGGGTAAAATCGTACGTCAAGGCAAGGTGCTTAAGTCGGTATATTACCGTCCAGCAGATCTGGCTAAGCTAGTGAAAGCTTAGGTTGTTCATTTTGGAGTTGGCATCTAGGAAATCAAATTTCATTTGCTGATTCTTTGCGGCCTTACGGCCGAGAAGGTCGTGGAATTCCATTCCCTGCTAGCAACAAAGAGTAGGGAAAGGAGGACTGTCCTCATCAACAACATCCTGTCTAAGAGCCAGTTCGCCATCCATGGCTCTCGCTCAGAGAGCGTCATTGTTATGACCTTCGCCCTTGATTCTTCATAAACCAAAGGTAAGCATTCACCAGAGGGGGATTGACTAAGCTGAGGTTAGTCCAAATACGTCTGGGTAGTCGCATTTACCCACCACGCCCGCAATGATAGTGCTGATCACTGTTATCGGGGATAACTTGCGCTTCTTGCACGTTTCAACGACTGAGAGGATCCGAGATCGAAACTTCTCACCCCTATCTGAACTGGTGCCATAGCAGATCTTGCGCATGATCACGCTGCCACGCAAACAACGCTCGGCTTCGTTATTGGTCAAAGGTGTCCCTGGGTGATTGAGAAAAACCCATAAACCTTGCTCATATTTGAGAATATGCCGGCATCGGCCTGAGTAGCGTGAAGCGGGCACATTTTCCCCGCACTCAAGCCAGCGCTTAATATTGCGCCTTAGTCGTTGCATTCGCCGACGCCACATTATTTCGTCAACGTCACCGGCTTCATATCTATGTTGAGTGCGAAATACGGACTTGAATAGCAATACCAGTCGATTGCCGATACTCGCGGTAAGCCCCTTACCTGAATAATCGGCCATTTGTTGTAAATTACGCTGCACATGGGCAAGGCAAAATTGATGCCGTTCGGGCTCAATCCAGTTGTAGCTGGGACATTGGTCACTCACGACAATCGCTTGGGTATGCTCGCCTAATATCGATTTGGCTGCATCCTTATTACGAAAATATTTCACCTGTTGGAATACGGCATCCTCACTCGATAACAACCAGACCCAGCGGGTATGCTCTTCACCATTACGATTGTGCGTCGTCTCGTCAACATGCACTAATGACGCTTTTTTTATGTGTTGATGCAGAGCTTGGTGTGTCGGCGTCAGCATACTACTGACTCGCCCTTGCGCTTCAGAAATCAGACCGATAGAGAAATGAGTCCCGTATTGGTCTTGCAGTAAACGTTGAATTTTACGTACGCTCAGGTGATACAAGCCACTGAGCACAGCCACGTAACTGAGCAATCGTGGCCCCATCTGACCATCGGGAGCCTCTTCAGGCAAGGCTCCTTTACTCACTGTGTTGCACTGCTGACAACGCCCGTGAAATAACTGGTATTCGGTGATATCAAGTGTAGGTTTAGGTAATTCAAACACCTGATGGCGATAACTTGGCGACGAGTTAGCCACAACTTTACCGCCACAATCAGCGCAGCAACTATCTGGCAAACAAGCAATTCTCTCGTCAGTCTCTGTAAGCTTTGCTAATGGTCTTTTATGCCCCGTATGTCCAGGTTGAGCGCCAACCTTATTTCCACTACGAGGCGTTTGAGCTTTTTTCGCTCGGCCTTATCCGCAGGGGAGTCAGAGGATGGTGATTTGGATGAGTTTCTAGAGCTCAATGCTAGGCGGTCTTCATATTCACGTAACTTTTCCCACAGTTCTTGAATGAGTAAGTTTGCTTTTTTTTCACCGAGTTCAGCAACCGTAGGCGGCTCTGTTGCGAATTGTTTTTTCTTTTTCATGAAGCTATTTTGACACGGCAAAGAGATCGTTCAATAGCGATATGACCAAACCTTATTGATCATCAATTGATCGTGTCAATAAGGGGCTGGTGAACGGTTACAACCAAAGTACCATAACGCCCCGGCGAAGTTACATGCATTGGGTACGGGCCTTGTGCTTATGGATAAATAGCTAACACTTCCGATGGTACATCCACTCTCATATAAAGAGTCCGAAAGTTAGCCCTGCATCTGATAGGCAGGATGCCTGAATGTCTTGAAGTGCAGGGATGCACGAGAAAGACCATGTCTACCTCACACTATTTATTCCAACGCCCTTCGACTCTGGCATCCTGCTTCGTTCTACCTCCTAAATCCATTTAGTCGTCGGCAACTTCCAACGGGGATTAGTTGTAGCGTTAGCCTTCATTTGGGTAAATCACTTAATTCGCTACGACCCCTTTGTCTGCTTGTAGCATTTATTAAGGTGAAGTAGAATTGATCTGACCCTTTAGCGTTTAGACATTTTTGTCTAGTCGGGCGATAAGCCAGACTCAAATTTATTGGGAAGTTCTGCGGTTGCACTAATAAAATTACGCAACCGCTCAACGAGTCCCTCGTTTCACGGTTGCGTAATTTTATTAGCGCTTCCTTTAGTAATGGGCAAATAAGTGTGATCTGATAATTTCAGATCACACTTGTTCTACTTGACTTTAATAGGAATAACATGAAGTTAAAGTTATATAGAGCACTATATGAAAGCTTATCAATAACCAGAAGTTCACTTAACAGATTTGCTGAGTCAGCACCTAAAAAATATAGAGTTTATACCATTCCCAAACGTACATCTGGGCAAAGAGTTATCGCTCATCCTTCAAAACAGCTTAAGGCCGTTCAAAAAGAATTAGTAAAGATCTTAGTTTTCCCTCTTAAATCACATGAGACGGCATATGCTTATAAAAAAGGACTAAGTATTAAGGATAATGCTGAGCAGCACTTAAACACCGCATATTTACTTAAGATGGATTTTAGTGATTTTTTTAATAGTATAACTCCAGCAGTTTTATTTCTCATCTGTGAAAATAATAATATTAAATGGTCTGATGCTGAAAAACGGTTATTAAAAAACCTTCTTTTTTGGAATAAAACAAAGTCTTTTAATGGAAAATTAGTACTTAGTGTTGGAGCCCCTAGTTCTCCACTTATATCGAATTTTGTTATGTATGACTTTGATGTTAAAATAAGTGATTTTTGTAAAAAAAATAAAATTAATTATACAAGATATGCAGATGACATTACTTTCTCTACAAATGTAAAAGAGATACTTTTTGAAGTCCCTAAATTAGTTAAAACGCTTCTTAATGAAATATACAATAACTTAATAACTATTAACGACCTGAAAACAATATTTTCCTCTAAAAGACATAATAGACATGTTACCGGTGTTACCATATCGTCTGAAAATAAATTATCTATAGGACGCTCTAGAAAAAGAATGATATCTTCACTTATACATAAATTTAAAATCAATGTTATTAGTCAAGAAGATACTTGTTATTTACAGGGACTCCTAGCTTTTTCTATTAGTGTCGAGCCAATCTTTATTGAACGCATGAAAAATAAGTATACAGAAAGTGTTATTCACAATATTTTAAAAATAAGAGTAGAGAATGAATAAAACCACATCTAAATCATCAGTCATTAAGAAGCTGGAGAGAAATGCTGAAAATGGTGTTTTTTATTCAATCTATCAATTATATGAGTATTACTTGAATGGTACATATGTCGACAAAAATGAAGTTAAATCAGAACGTTATTTACTTGATGCTAACAATATATTTTCAACACAAAAGTTAGAATTAACTCATATAAAGCTTCAAAACTTTAGAGCTTTTAGCGAGATTGATATAAAAATCCCTGACAATAGATTGACTGTCATTATAGGTAATAACGGTGGCGGAAAGAGCACTATTTTAGATGCTATTTCCCATAACATGAGTTGGTTAGTTAACAGGATGACAAAGAAAGGGGGAACTGGTGAATCTATTGATGATCTTGATCTTACTCTTGGTACTAAAGCTGGTTTCTCTTCAATAATCACTAAATTTAAATTAAACAATAATATTTATGTTGATATGGAATTAGTAAATGTACGAGATGGTTTCGACACGAGCAAAAAAAGTTATATAAAAGATATAACTAAAATTGGAAATATGTATAAGAAGGCTAAATTATTTAATGACAAAGTAAATTTACCAATACTAGCATATTATACAGTTAATCGGGCATTAGAAGCTAATAGCAAGGATATGGCTAGTTTTGATGAAACCTCTTCAATTAAAGAAGTGGACCAATTTGAAGGTTATATAGATTCTTTGAATGGAAAAACAGACTTCAAATACTTTTTTAGGTGGTTCAAACGTTTAGATGATATAGAAAAACATCGAAAAATCAAAAACGATGTTTCCTTTTTAGATCAATTAAATGAGCTAGACAAATCAGATCTATCTGATGAGGAAATTCTAAAGATAATAAAATCTAGAAGTGCTAACTCTAACTCTAACTCTAACTCTAATAAGATTATTTCAGATATTCAAAAAATAAAAGACTCACTTAACAATGTTATTCAGTTGTTTATGCCAGGCTATGGGAATCTAGAGATACAGATGGAACCATACCTATCTTTAACACTTGATAAAAACAAGCAAAAGTTTAATGTACTTCAATTGTCTCAAGGAGAAAAAACGCTATTAGCGTTAGTTCTTGATATTTCAAGAAGACTTATAATCCTAAACCCTTCATTACCAAACCCACTAGATGGGAATGGTATAGTTTTAATTGATGAGTTTGATCTACATCTTCACCCAGAATGGCAAAGAAATGTAGTGAGGAGTTTGTCTAAAGCATTTAAAAATTGTCAATTCATTTTAACAACACATTCTCCTCAAATCATTGGGGAAGTTAAACATAATCAATTGATAGTAATGAAGCGTAATGATAAGAACGAGATTGATTATTATCAGCCTACACAATCATATGGATTGACTAGCAATGATATATTAAATGAAATAATGATGGAAAATGGAGAGAAAGGGCAACTAACAAGAACACCAATAGTTGAAAATAAACTGAAAAAAATTCATGAATTGATTGCAGACGATAAAAACATTGAAGCTTTAAGTGAAATTGAACAGTTGGAACAACAGATTAATGGAGAAATTCCTGAGTTGGTAGGTGCAAAGGTTGATATAGAGTTAGCTGGCTGGGATGAATAGATAAATGCATGAAATATCTAAGAATAAAGAACCTAACATATTAGCCAAATACAGAATGGTTTTAGGTTCAGTATTTGATGGTGGTGACTTTACTGTAGTAAAAGATGCAATTAAAAAAAGTTTATTAGATGAGCAAGGATATACTTGTGCTTACTGTATGAATGGGATAAAGGCCTCCAACATGAAAGTTGAACATTGGGCATCTCGTAAAACTCATCCAAATTTACAACTGACATATACTAATTTGCTTGGTTGCTGCAAAGGAAATGAAGGTGAGCCAAAAGAAAACCAGTGCTGTGATACTAGAAAGGGAAATAGTCCTATTAAATACTCACCAGCGGAACCTAATGATCATATTAACAAAACAATCATCTATTTAGGGGATGGAAGAATTAAATCTAATGATATTAGTTTTAACGAGGAGATAAATTTAATATTAAATCTTAATTTAGATCGGCAAGTAAAGAACAGACTTGAAGCGATAATAAGAGTTAAGAGGAGTCTTGCAATTAAAGATGGTAATAGAAGCCAAGAAAATATAGTAAAGATGATTTCAAAAATAAATAAAAGAAATGGGAATAATAAATTCATCCCATACTATGGCATAATGCTTCATTATTTATCTAAGAAACTTAGAGGCTAATTAAATAATTAGTTGGGGATGAATCACAATAAATCAACAACATAATCGGGCTAAGGCTAGATCTCTACTCATCAGATAGAAAACTTAGCCATTTGAAGTGTGCCACCTTCAATCTACTTATAAATGTTAAACATGGGGGGATTCTAGCGAAAAACAGGAATTTCTGGCAGGGGTTGTTAACTCAATATTTTGAAGGGTTTAAGCTTAACGAACAGTAAGCTAGCTAAATCAAATAAGTGGGGTCAGTGTAAACTTTGTTCCGCTCTGTCCCTTATCGCTTTATCTGTGAGCGAAGTGATCTAACAGTGAGCTTGCGAACGACCTCGCAGCGAAGCGTTCTAGCAGTGAGCTTGCGAACGACCTCGCAGCGAAGCGTTCTAGCAGTGAGTTACTTCATCACCGCTTGTTGGAAACGGTTGCCTGCGATAGCACCACCAATCATTACCAGTAAATACACCCATCCAGATAATGAGAAGTTAGCGATAGGGGTGAACAATGCTCCCACATTACAGCCATTGGCAAAACGAGTACCAAATCCCATTAATAATCCACCTAAGGCAAAAAGCGCCAGCTGTTTAGCTGAGTGATTTAGGGTAAATGAAAACTTAAACTTACCCATAAACAACACCGCGATTAAGGTGCCTAATAAAATAGCCAAGTTTTGCACCGACACGCCATGTTCAAAAAACGGCGTGGTGAACATAGCTTCAGGTCGCTGGCTTATCTCGGTAATGGTGCTTAGTTCAACCCCAAAGAACATCAATCCCTTTGCGAACCAAATACCAAAGGGTGTCGACGCTCCCCAGCCTGAGCCGGTACTTGCCATCATGATGCCAAAAATAACCGCTATGACTAACGCGGTGGTGCGCATTTGCCAGAGATTAGCCAACCAGTTTTGATATGTTTCACGGCTGAATAATCTAAACGATTTATCTTCGCCGTTTTGATTGCTTTGATGTTGAATATTCTGCCGCTCAATTTCACCCGACACACCTAGATATGAGCCATTGCGGCGGCGATAGTTTTCATACTTTTTGGCAATAACCACTACGCTTAACGCTAAAAATAGGGTCACTAATATAGACATAAAATAACCATTCAGCGGTGTACCAGCAAACAAGTCAGGTAAAAAGACGCCTTTACCTTGATAGCTTGCTGATGAAAACCACGAATCCGTTATCCAGCTTTGGCTGCTTTGTAATGGCAAGCCAAAGAAGACGCCAGCGCCAAAAAACACCAATGTCGTTGCGGCTCTTGGGACATCACTGACAAGCTCCACCATCACGCCGGTTGCGCAGCAGCTTGATAAGCTCATGCCTGCGCCAAACATAACGCCGCCAATGAGCAGCCCAGCATTGATAGGATTAATCCATAAATCATAGTGCTGGCTGTCAGCATTAAGCAGTAAACCAGCATTGATGATTGCTGTGATAACAAACATAAACATCAGGGTTTGTAATAACTGCGTTGAACCTCGGCGGTAAGCTCGGTTAATACTACCGGCAAAACCAACGGCTCCTTTGGCTAAAGCGAAGCCTAAGCTGAGCCCTAATAACAAACGTAAAAAGAGCCCGTCATTGGCTAACTGAGTCGCGCCAACCACTAACGTCAACAGTAAAATTGTTACGGCCATCACCGCTTGATTCTTATTTATAACCACAAGACTAACCAACTATATTTAATAACAAACCTTAAACAAAAAACAAACAAAAAGTCATATTTTCAAACACTTTGCCGTTCCTGTCATTGTAGGTTGCAGATTGTGGTGAATCTAGCTGTTTCTGTCTATCGCTATAGCGTGTTTTAGATAGACCCCTTTGTAATAACTCATACGCTTGTATTAAGAGTACAAATAAAAAATAAAGGGGTCAGAACTTCTGCTCTATTCAAATTTTACTACCCATTACAGCATTCCCAGCAATGAAACCTGCCGATTCATATACGCTAGAATCTCTCTGATAGCCTGCTGGTTCAATAATTCCCCGTTGGAAGGTGAATATGGCGTAGCCATAAGCAATGAACGAGAAGCATGGATGCTGAACTGGCCTTTTTATATGGACATAATTGGCTGAACGGGCACTTGTATATGGATATATTTTATCGAACTGGCCCTTAAACAGGATGTTGTTGATGAGGACAGTCCTCCTTACCCTACTCTTTGTAGCTAGCAGGGAATGGAATTCCACGACTTACTCGGCTGCAAGCCGAAGAGTGAAGCAATCACTCATCTCAAGTTGTTAGGCGAAGTCTAACTATACTTCCACACCTATTGCTAGCTCCAAAGTGAGTTCCGCTGCGGAGATCTCTTTGCAGCCTGTGGTGTTTTGGCCGCACCAGAGTGGAGAGAAGTCGCTAGAGCCTTGGGCTTCGGCTTGCTGTCTGATGGCGGTTATCGCAGTGGCGGCATGGGGAAATTCTGGGGCGAGTGCGCTTATGGGGCCAAGCTCATGTATCACCCGGTTGACGATGCCACGGGCCGGTTTGCCGGAAAACAGGTTGGTGATGACGGTTTTATGTGAGCGATTACTCTTGATGGCTTGCCTGTGTAGCGTGCTGGTGTTGGTTTCATCACACAACAGATAAGCGGTGCCGACTTGTACCGCTGCGGCGCCGAGTAAGAGAGCCGCGCCTACGCCTTTGGCGTCACTGATGCCGCCAGTCGCTATCACGGGTAGGCTGACTCGCGCCAGTATTTGCTGTAGCAGCGAGTAGGTACTCACCTGCAGACCGAAGTGGAAGCTCACCACTTGAGGTCGAAACTCCTCCAGGATATCTGCGACGGTGTCGCTGAATGGTTGGCGGCTAGGCCCCTCGGTCAATGCGTTGCTGTCGATGGAATATTCTCTAAAATAGGGCGCTAAGGTTCTGCGCCAAATGGCATCACGCTCGATGTTAAATTCGGCTTGTTGATGACTGAAAAAATTCACATTGATGGGAGCTTGGGTTTGCGACTGAATATGGCTCAATTCTGCCCTCAAGGCATCGTGACTGAGCATGGCACAGGGAATGGAGCCCAGAGCGCCGACGGAAGAGACCGCCAATGCCAGTTTACTGTTCTGAACCCCAGCCATCGGGGCCTGAATAATGGGTAAATCTACACCTAAGATCTCTTGTATACGCATCATGTCGCCACTCCCTTTCAGCTTATATGAATTAACTTAAGTATCGAATTCCGTTTGAAGCTCCAGTATAAAGGGCTCGCAGCTAATTAACTGCTACACCATTCTAATCTTGTTACCCGTCACCTCCTCCCTAAAAAAACAGCAGCCTGCCGACGACTCAATGGATTTAGAGCATAAATTTATCCTGTCCCCACTTATTCCTTGAGTTGTATCACTTTTTTAACAATTATTTTCACAGCCCGACACTATTAACCGTATCAATAATGTAGAGTGAAGACTTGTATATACAGGTTGGACAGATGCGGCCTAATCTTTGCTCGATTGCTGCAGAATTTATTTCTACTCCTTCACTGCAACTTATTCACTGGTCATTGCGGATGTTATACCGACAGGCCGATTATTTCATTGGGTCTAATGCTCAATTCTTTGCTGGTAAACTAATGGAAAAACTATGGAAATCAGTTTAACGCACATACTCTTAGCCGCGATAGGAATGGGAGTTCTGGTCATCATAGTCCAGACCATAATATTCAATAAGCTCAAGCTGCTACAGGCACAGGCATCGCAGCAGGTCAGTGATGCGAACCAGCAACACTCTGGAGCCATCGAAGCCATGCAAACGATGGTTCAAGACCTGTTCCAAGCCGGAGTCGCGGAGATTAAGACGGCTCAGCTGGATTGTCAGAATAAAAACCAGCAATCACTCAAGGCAGTCAACCAGCTGATCACGGCTAAGATTCAAGATGCACAGACTGAAAATACCAAGATGCATAGCCAGTTGCAGACCCAATTACAGCAGCTGCAGCAAGATGTGTCGACTCAGTCAAACGAACAACATAAACAGACCAGATCGAACATAATCGCGGCTATCGCAAGCACTCAAGGCCTGCTCCAAGCCAGCATCAGTAATACCGACAGCCAACTGAATACCGCCATTCAAGATGCTCAGGCTGAGCTTGAAAAAAATGCTAATCAGCTGATGTTTACTCATAAGCAACAGCAGTTATCCAACCTGGAAACCCTGTCGGGTTTAATCCAAAACCTGCGCGTGCAAAACCTGGTGGAGCTAACTAATGAGTTGGCACAGCATACCGAGTTGAAAGTCGATACCCTGGACTTTGTCAAACACTTGGGTGAGTGCAAGGTGGTAAAGATTGAAGACAAGCACACGGGTCAAGTGACTCAGGTGTATTACGAAAATGGTATCAAACACAGCAGCGATACCCTACAGGGTGATCAGCTCAAGTATCAGATGCTTTATGACCATGAAGGCAAGCTGGTCAAGGGCATCGAGTACGGTAATGATCAGCGGGTGATTTTTGAATATCTCTATGATGGTGCGGGCGAGATCAGCCAGCGCCTCGAATATGGCTATGATGCCAATGGCAAACAAGCCGACCCGATTAAGAAAGTTTATTAGAGCAAGGTGTAATCATGTATTTGAGTGAATTATCTGTAGCAGAGCGTAAGAATTTCCTGGAGATCGCCTATTTTGCCATGGGCCTCAACGGCAGCTACAAGGAACAGGAAAAAGTCATCTTCGAGTCATTCACCCATGAATGCGGCATGCCGTCATATCAGCTAAAGAAACAAGATGATATCGATGATGTGATTAAGATGTTGACCCGAAGTGAGGTGAAGAACCGCCGCATCATATTGGTGGAGCTATTCGGCATAGTGCTGGCCGACAATGAATTTTGTGCTAACGAAACTGAGTTTATGCTCAAGCTATCGGCGGCATTCGATATCGAAGAATTTGAGCTGAAGCGTTTGCAGCGTTGGGTCGAGGCGATGAATGACCTGGTGCACGAAGGCTTTAGCCTAATCATGAAGGATTAATCTATGTTTGGACGATTGGGAAGCTGGGCCGCGAGCAAGATAAGTAGCGTGGTCGACAAGGTGGTAGAGGTGGCAAAGAGGGTCACCGATAAGGTGATCGAGAAGGGCGCTAAGTGCTGGAATGCCTTTACCGGCAAGACAACCTTCGACAAGGCCGAGCGCCTGTATCAGGAGATCAGCGACCGCTACGACAAGAAGAAATGCGAGTATAAGCTGGCCACCGAACAGCTCATCAAAGATATCGATTCTCAGGTCAGCGCCATCAACCACTTTAAACAAGATATCTATGGGGTACAGTTTAAGCGTTTCGTCTCCCTGGCCAACCGCCTGCACAATGTGACGGTCAAGGGCCAGCCCTTCGAAGAACTGTTCGACGATGCGATACTCGAGGCCAAAACTACGGCAGCGGTCGAGCACAGGGAAAAATTATTCCTGATCGACTTCAACAAGTTTGACCTGGTGCGAGTTGCCTCCTACGTGCTAACTCTGGGCTTCTACTCACGCAAGAAGGCCAAGCAAACACTGCTGCAGGTGCAGGAAGAAGAGGTGCGTATCGATGAAGAGATAGCCAAGATGGAGTCACATCAGCGCCAGCTACAAGTGGTGGGCAAATCCATCGAGGGTGTAGTGGAATACTTCGATGTATTGATCAACAACTACAGCAAGTTGTTGGATCGCTTCGAATACGGCATTCAGAGCCAGCGCCATAAGCAGATGGCCCTGTCTGACGAAATTTTTGCTCTTAAACTGGATTTCAGACTGATCCCTATCGCCCATATCGAAGAGTTTCAGGCCTTGTTTAATCTCTCCATCGTGCTCAAGCAGATGGCGAATCTGGGGTATCTATCCGAGAATGGCAAGCTGAAGCCCAAAGACAGCCAGCAGGCCAAGGCACTGTTTGACAAAGTGGCTGCTATTCAGGCTATCGCCGCATAAGGAACCGGGCCAATGGCTACAAATGATAAATATGCCCAGCCGGTGCTTAGCACCGAGCAGGTATTGAGCAAGCTGCGGGGCTGCTCACCGCTGCAGGTCAGCAAACAGCTGATCGATATGGAGCTGCATGACCAGCGCGACTCACTCGAGGTGATGGCCAAGATCTATGATGAGTTTGACCAAGGCGGCAACGTCACCGATGAGCTGCTGAAGCCCCTGCTGCTGAACATGTGTGATGGCCTGCTCAGCATAAAGAAGCTGGGACTAAAGCGGCGTGGCATCACTGCCACCCGCCTGGTCAGCGAAATAAACAACTTCGATTATTTAGGGGCCAGTGTCACCGACAAAGATCTGCAGCTGGAAAAATCCCGCCTGGATGCCGATAGTGCCGCTCACAGAGACGATAAGGGCAGCTATACCCGAGATAAGAGCGACGCAGCTGCCGGCACTCCAGATAATTATATGGAGGATGTTGGCAAAAAAACGGCTTACACCAAAGCGTATTTTTCCAGCCAGCAGGAAAAGCAAGAGAAACTCAGGGTTTACAGTGAGCTAGAAGTCAATGACAAGGGTGAGCGCAAGCAGCTAAGAAGAAGTTCGCAGCAATATAAGGCCGAACTCGAGGCGAAGGGATTAAATGTGGTCGAACGCACCTATAATGCCGATCATAACCTGCCGCTGAAGCACATATACGATGAATATCAAGGGTCTAAAGCCTTAAGTGTCGGCGATCTTAGGGACGCGGCTGGCAGCGCGGAAAATTTTGATATCATCAGCCAGAAGTTAAACAAGGTTAAGCTGGATTCCAGCTGGACCGAACTCAAACAGAAGCGAGACACCCTCAAGGCCAAACCTAAACTCACTTCGGCTGAGAAAAAAACTCTGGCCAGCCTGGAGGCCCATGTTAATGACCCGACTTGGGATAATGCGCTGGCGCGTGAAGCCGAGGCTCGCTCCGCGGTAGAGAGCCATCTGAACAAGAAGGTGGTAAACAAGTTACTTACCGACAGCAAGCTGGTGCAAGGCGCGGCAATCGATGCGGGTAAAAGAGCCAAGGATGACTTGGTCGACAGCGGAGTGGGTGAGCTGATTATCCTAGTGGTAAAAACGGTCAGCTTCGAGCTAAAAGACATGTTCGAAAATGGCATGACCCATGGCACAGGCTGCTCATCGACCCTAGAAGCATTTGGTTTTCGAATGCAGCGGGCACTTAAGTACATCAAGCAAAACATTGTCAATATCGGCCTCGGCAGTTTAAAGGATGCGGCGGTAAATTTCGTTAAATACCTGCTCAATGCCATTGTCGATATGTTTGTCGGCATATTGAAAAAAGCCTTGAAAGTCATAACCGAAGGCTTCAGTGCCATCTTGGCTTCGATCAAGATATTGATGGGCGAGTCTTCGCCCGCCGAGAAAGCCGATGCCATCACCAAGTTACTTGCCACTACCGTGGTGACCTATATAGGCTTCGCCTTCGAAGAGTCTGTGCTGGGCTTTATCAATAAACTGCCTTTCGGAGATGTGTTATCCGATGCCGTGATGGTGATATTTACCGGTATTGCTTCGACTGTGGTGGTTTGGCTGCTGGACAAGATGGATCTGTTCTCGGTGAAGGATGAGAAGCGGGCCGCGCGGGTCAAGGAGATCTTCGATATGCGCATCCGCCAGATCAAGGAGAACACAGATGCCTTCGAGAGCGCCGCGTTACAGACCTTGGCTAAAAACAAACTAGCGTTCCGCCAGATGGCCGAGTCCATGAGCCTAGCTATCTATGATGACAGAGATGTTAACGACAGCGTCTATGCCATGGCCGATTTTATGAAGATCGATCTCGAGATCAACACCACGGATGATTTCATGGCCCTACTAGGCACCCAAGATCGCTTGATAGTCAATTAGTAGTGAAGTGCCAGAGAGCAGCCTAAGTATCGTCAAGCTGAACGTGTGAATCGCATATATTAATTAACTCAAGTTCCGTTTGCAGTTTTCGGTATGAACGCACTTCCAATTGTTCAGGAGACAAGCCCAGATCCCCGGCCAGAGACAGGAGCTGCAATCGATAGCTTTCCAACTTGGATTCATCTTCGGTCATGATGGCCAGCTCGGCAAAATCCCCAAGGCCTTCGAGCCGGTCTACAGTGACGTGAAACTTCCCGAGGAAATAGATGCTGCGCAGCTTCTTCACTTCCAGAACCTGACGATAGCCCATGGTATGTAACATGCTTCGGGCCTTGGTAACATTATTGATATTTACCGCTTCACAACGATCCGCTTCCGGCCCCTTAACGATCCAAAGCATGATGCCGGAGGGTTGGATCTCACGGATACAGACAGATTTGTTTTGGCTATCTAGACTAAAATCCGGCAGATCGAAGTAAGTATCCTGCTCCAGATTATCTTCGTGCATCACTTCAGGCTTCATAGCAGCTAATGCCTTGATAAATCCCTCCCTGCTACTCAATCGATACTTGAGTTCAACTTCAAATCTACCTTCGAAATGCTTGTTCATAGACTGCTACTGCTTATATTCCTGAGAAGCTGAAATATTACTCCCTTATATAACAAAAAGCATCAGCGATAGATTTCAAATTCATTTCAGCCATCAGTGTTAACTATCAGCGGTTGTTAACTATGACTAATAGCTTTGGTTATCTAGTTTTATATACGGTGAAAATGAGCAGGTCTGATGAAAGGCTGATTCTAAAAGGTAAACAAGCTCAATCTAATGAGCTTGTTTAATATGCTTCATGGATATACTTTATTAAGCTGTAGCATCTAGCTTGGCTTCGATCTCGACCGACTTTAACCAGTTGGGGTGCTGGCTTAATAGTGCCCCATACCGTTCGATATGCGGGTACTTGCCTAATTCACCATTGTTTTGCACTATCTCAACGATAAAGGACATCATGATATCCGCACCGCTGAGTTTGCCAGCGACTAAATAGGTTTTATCTTCGAGCATATCGTTGAAATAATTCAGCACCTTCTCCACTTCCACCTTGGCATAGCCTTCGAGGAAGTTAGTGGTGCAGCCATCTTTTTCGACAAACATACGCAATAACAAAGGCAATATTGCCGAACTCTCGGCGAAGTGGAGCCATTGTAGATAATCGATGTGATCTTGGCTGTCACGAGCGGGCGCTAGCCTATCGGCCGCGAACCGCTCGATCAGATACTCGGTTATCGCACCAGACTCGGCGATAACCTGACCGTCGAACTCGATAACAGGAGACTTGCCCAGTGCGTGGATCTGCTTAAGCTCAGGTGGCGCCAAAAATGTCTGGCTGTCACGTTGATAGCTCTTGATCTCATAAGCCTGGCCCAGCTCTTCGAGTAACCAGATGATACGTTTAGAGCGCGACTTATTCAGATGATGCAAGGTGATCATAATGGTCTTCCTTAACGGTTAAGTTGCGCCATCATGGCATGGGCCACCGCATCCGATGATGCCGGGTTTTGACCCGTGATCAAGTTGCCATCGGTGATGATAAAGCTTGCCCAGTCGTCGCCCTTCACATAAGTACCGCCCAGCTGTTGCAGCATATCTTCCACTAAGAAAGGCACTATATCTGTCAGCTGCACCGCATCTTCTTCTGAGTTACTGAAGCCGGTGACTTGCTTGCCATCGACTAACGGCTTGCCATCTGCCCCTTTGGGATGCAGTAGCGCCGCTGGTGCATGACATACTAGCCCAAGCGTCTTACCTGCCTGATGGACCGCTTCAATCAGTGCGATAGAATCTTTATCTTCGGCCAGATCCCACATTGGGCCATGACCACCGGGATAAAATACCGCGTCATAGTCATCGGCTTTGATGGTATTCAACACCTGAGTGTTTGCCAGCAGCGCCTGAGATTCTGCGTCTTTGGCGAATCTATGTGTCGCCGCCGTTTGAAAATCGACTTCATCACTCTTAGGATCCAGTGGCGGCTGACCGCCTAAGGGGGATGCCAGTGTAATTGCATGTCCCTTATCTTTAAATGCATAGAAAGGCGCGGCAAACTCTTCTAACCAGAAGCCGGTCTTAAGGCCCGTATCGCCGAGTTTATCGTGAGAAGTCAGTACCATAAGAATGTTCATTATCAATCCTTAATATTTAAAAGTGATGTCATACCTATAAGTATGAATCGTTAGCCGAGCTAATAAGCCGTACTTTACGGCTTGTGTTTAAATCGATTAAAACAAGTTACAGCGATAAGGTTAAAATATCGCGACTCATGGCGAGGTCGATATTCTCATGTTCACCGAGTGCCACCATGCCGTGCGCTTCTAATTGCGCGATGACGGCATCGACGTCTTGTTTACCTAAGTCATAATCCGAGAGTCGAGTCGGGATCCCCATGGCCTCGAAGAACTCACGGGTCTTAGTGATAGCAAGATCAATTTTTTCATCATCGCTACCTTGATCTAAGCGCCACACACGATGAGCAAACTGCAATAACTTTTCACGCTTAGCCTCTTTTGTCAGCGTCAGTAATGAAGGCAGAATGACAGCTAAGGTACGGGCATGATCCATGTTATACAGGGCCGTGAGTTCGTGGCCTATCATATGTGTCGCCCAATCCTGGGGAACACCGCTGCCTATGGTGCCATTGAGTGCCGTCGTGGCGACCCACATCAAGTTGGCGCGTATATCATAGTCATCAGGATTTGCTAACACCTGAGGACCTAGCTCTATCAAGGTCTGGAGTAAACCTTCGGCTATTCTGTCTTGAACCGCGGCATTCACCGGATAGGTCAGATATTGCTCGGTAATATGCACGAAGGCATCGACGACTCCGTTAGCGACCTGACGCTCGGGCAAGGTATAGGTCTTAGTGGGATCCAATATCGAAAACTGCGGATACACATGATCGTTACGGAACGGCAGTTTGGCCTTGATAGATTTACGGGTCACTACGCTGGCATTATTCATCTCGCTGCCGGTGGCGGGCAGCGTTAACACAGTGCCAAAAGGCATAGCCTGAGTGACATTCGCGCCCCACTTAAGCAAGATATCCCAGGGCTCGCCATCAAAAACAGCCGCCGCTGCGACAAACTTAGTACCGTCAATCACAGAGCCGCCGCCCACAGCCAGTAAGAAATCTATGTTCTCTGCTTTGACGACTTCGACCGCCCGCATCAAGGTCTCATAGGTTGGGTTAGGCTCAATCCCACCGAATTCAACGAGTTCACGTTGACCCAGCGCCTGCTTAACTTCGTCTAAGGTGCCGGTTTTTCTGGCACTGCTACCGCCAAATAACACTAAAACTTTAGCCCCCTGTGGGACTAACTTATCCAGTTCACTAATTTTTCCCTTACCAAAGCTGATGCGGGTTGGGTTGTAGTAATCGAAATTTAACATGGCATTGCCTCACATAAATGATCTTATTTGCACCAGCCTACTGTCTAATAAAACAAGATAAAATAGACCAGTCGTCTAGTATTTATTGAAAAAAATCCCCGCGTACCTAAACTGGCACGCAGGAGTCTTATAATTTATTCGTGTACGAACTTAAGCTGTCGGTTTTGGCTGCAGGACTGATTGAGTCGTTTGTATGGCCCTATCGAGGGCATCCGAACTATGACCCAACTTGTTCATCAAACTGGCACCTAACCACATGTGATACAGCATTTCGGCTGTAGATTGTGGATCTCGCTCCGCGATGGAGCAATCTTCGATACCGGCAGTAATGCAATCAGTCAGGCGCTGAATCACATCTGCAGAGCCTTTGAGTAGTGCCAAGCGCATCGCCTCAGACAAATCGGCCACCTCAGCGCTGAGCTTGACCACCAGACACTTCTGATCGATGCAGCCTTGGGTCTGTGCAGTCTGCCATCTCTGCCAATATGTCATCAGGCGCTCATAACCGCTCAGGCTAGTATTACCAAACAGGCTATCGAGCTCAGTTTTATAACCTTCGAAATAACCTTGAATAAGCGCTTCACCAAATTGCTCTTTCGATTTGAAATAGTGGTAGAAGGAGCCTTTTGGCACTTCTGCCGCTTGCAGTAGTTGCGATAGTCCCACACAGGAAAAACCCTTGGCGACGATCAGCTTATAGCCTACGTCGAGGATATGTTGACGAGTGGATTGTGTCGGTGATTCTGTTTTCATAAGCAGCGAGTCTACGGCAAAATAGACCAGTCGTCTAGTGGGGTTAATCCATAGATAATAATTAAATAGCGCCAGTTGCGATCACCATTCCCCTGCTACACTCAATACAATTGATACTTTATTAAAATAAACCTTATTAAACAAAAGGATTTGTTTATGGCCATCGCCTGTGTCGCCACCAGAGCCAATAAGGGAGTCGACGCCCCTCCCGTTACCGTCGAAGTTCATCTCAGCAATGGCTTACCCGCATTCAATCTGGTTGGATTGCCGGAGACCTCGGTCAAGGAGGCCAAAGAGCGTGTTCGCAGCGCGATTATTAATGCGGGATTCGAATTCCCCATGCGCCGTATCACAGTAAATCTGGCACCGGCAGATCTCCCTAAGCAAGGTGGTCGTTACGATCTACCCATTGCCATCGGCATTCTGGCAGCATCGAAACAAATCCCCAAAAACGCACTAAAAGATCATGAGTTTGTTGGCGAGTTAGCCCTGTCTGGCCATATAAAGTATTGCCAGGGCCTGCTACCTGTCATTGTTGAGGCGCGAAAACTAGGTATCCATCTGGTGATCCCGCTGGATAATCGAGCCGATGCCGAATTAGTCGGCTTCAATAAGGTCTTTTTTGCTACTCACCTGCAAGGTTTAAGCGAATACCTGCACGGACAAACGAGATTGCCCGGCATAGAGCCTGGGCTGGAGTGGATAGAAGCGGAAGATATCGACACGCATCTCTGCTTCAGCGATGTCATAGGTCAATATCATGCCAAGCTAGGGTTGGAAATCGCCGCGGCCGGCAATCATAACGTGCTCTTACTCGGTCCTCCGGGAACCGGCAAGAGCATGCTTGCCAATCGCTTGATGCAGTTATTACCACCACTTAACTACGATGAAGCCCTGGAGGTCGCCACCTTACATTCGGTAGCAGGCCAATCCATCGAGCCAAAATCCTTTTACAAACGTCCCTTTCGCAACCCCCATCACACCAGTTCGGCGGTTTCTTTGGTTGGTGGCGGCACACATCCTAAACCTGGCGAGATATCTTTGGCTCACAGGGGAGTGCTCTTCCTCGACGAAGTGGTCGAATTTCCTCGAAAAGTCCTCGACTGTCTGCGTGAGCCCATGGAAAGTGGCGAGGTGGTCATCTCCCGCGCCGCGGCCAAGCTTAAATTTTTAAGTCGCTTTCAACTGATAGCGGCGATGAACCCGAGTCCATGTGGCGATATCGATAATGCCAGAGCTACGCCAGATCAGATACAAAGATACCTATCTCGCTTATCTGGTCCCTTCTTAGACAGGTTCGATCTCACCATAGAGGTCCCTCGCCTCCCACCAGGAGCCCTGACAAAATCCGAGCCCTCGACAGAAACCAGTGCATCCATAGCACTGCGAGTAAAGATAGCCAGAGAGTCACAACTGGCACGAGCGGGAGTGCTCAATAGTGATTTAACCGGCAAGCAGCTTAAACAGTTAGGGCAATTCAAACAGGTCGATCTGCTTTTTCTGGAGATGAGCGTCAACAAGTTAGGTTTATCGGTAAGAAGCTATCATCGCCTGCAAAGAGTCGCACGCACCATCGCCGACTTACAACAAAGTGTAACGGTCGAACGCAGACACATAGCTCAGGCCCTGGGCTACAGGGCCATGGATCGACTGTTAAATAACTTAAAGGCGCAATATTAACCTTTACTAAACGGCAAACATTTCTTCATCAATATGCCTTAAATTGAAAGCCCTGAGGGGCTCTGAATTGATTACATATCTAGTATAATTGGTATATTATAAGTCTCCAATTTTGTCGGGGGATACTAGGTGGGTAGAGTTTTGTCATTAATCAGAGGCTGTCTGGCATTCGTGTGCTCGCTATTGAATACTATTTTCTGGGTACTTCCTATCATCATATTTAGCCCGATTAAACTCATACCGATCTCGGCAGTCAGCGGCACCTGCTCTAGCTTATTAGACAGCTGCGCCACCAGCTGGATCAGCATCAACGGCGTCATAGAACGTATTTTCCATCCGGTAAATGTACATATCCATAGCGATGCAGAACTCTCACCTAAAGAATGGTACATGGTCATCGCCAATCACCAATCTTGGGTCGATATTTTAATTTTGCAGCGCGTGCTGAATCATAAGATCCCCTTCCTGAAGTTTTTCCTCAAGAAGGAGCTGATCTTTGTGCCATTCTTAGGGATAGCCTGGTGGGCATTGGATTTTCCGTTCATGCGCCGCTACAGCACGGCTCAATTGAGGAAAAACCCTAAGCTAAGGGGTAAAGATATCGAAATTACCCGTAAGGCCTGCGCTAAGTTTAAGTCTAAGCCTGTCAGTGTGATGAATTTTGTCGAAGGGACGCGCTTTAAAGCCGACAAACATAGACAACAAAATTCACAGTTTAAACACCTGCTTAAGCCTAAGGCCGGCGGCCTGGCATTCGCCCTCTCGGCTATGGGTGAACATATTCACAAGTTAGTCGATGTCTCCATCTATTATCCTGAGAAAGTGCCTACTTTTTGGGAATACATCAGTGGCCAGGTAAAAGAGGTGCATGTGCATATCAGCGTGTCGGAGATCCCGGCGGCAATGCGTGGCGACTATATGAAAGATCGTAAATTTAAAATCGCTTTCCAGGAGCAGCTTAATCAACTTTGGCTAGAGAAAGATAAAACCCTTGACCTGTTAACCAAGGAAAATCCTGTAAATCCAAAGGGATAACAGCAGATGTTAAATTTTTTACCCGGTCCAGTGCTCTATTTTATCAGCTCACTGCTATTGATCATCAATACCAGCATTTGGGCTGGATTGATCAGTCTTGGTGGCATCGTTAAGTTGTTTGTGCCTTTTACTGCGGGACGCAACTTGCTCACTAAGCTGATGAATCGTTTCATGTGGGCCTGGGCTACTGGCAACGGAGCCATCCTCCACCTGCTTACCGACATAGAGTGGGACATCGAAGGGCTGGAGAACCTGGATAAAAACGCCTGGTATCTACTCATCAGTAACCACTTGAGTGGTTTGGATATCGCTGTACAGACGTATGTATTGCGCAATAACATCCCTATGCTTAAGTTTTTCCTCAAGCGTGAATTGATGTACATTCCATTTATCGGACTGGGATGCTGGGCCTTAGACATGCCATTCATGAGCCGAACCAGCCCGGCAAAATTAAAGAAAAACCCCAAGCTTAAAGGCAAAGATCTTATCTCTACCAGACGCGCCTGCGAGAAGTTTAAGACCATGCCCACCGCTATCATCAACTATGTCGAGGGCAGTCGATTCACCAAAGAAAAGCATAGACGTCAAGACTCTCCCTACCGATATCTATTACGCCCCAAGGCTGGCGGCATTGCCTTCACGCTATCGGCCATGGGCGAACAATTTACCAATTTGCTTAATGTCACTCTGGTCTATCCGGAGGCGAAAGACGATCCGCTGGCGGAAGTCATGCATGGTAAAATTAAGAAAATCGTCATCAGAGTCCAGATACTCCCGGTTCCTGAAGTCGATAACAAACGCTACTTTTCTGAGCCTCAGTACCGTGTCGAATTCCAGCGTTGGTTAAATCAAATTTGGGAAGAGAAAGATGAGCAAATTCACCAGCTGATGATTAAGCATGGTGCAGTAGAGGCTGACTCAACAAACCCAAAGTAAAGCCTTAACCAATTGGTATAATATTGAACGGTAAATCCACGTACAAAAAAGGCGCTTCATAGCGCCTTGGTTAATTTTATGGATTGGTCGGTGAGCAAATGACTAAGTAACTCGATTTACCAGCTGCATCCAACCTTGAGGGCCTTCAACCTTGCCCTTCTGGATATCCGTCAATACCTGGTAGATACGGCGAGTATGCTTACCCACATGGCCATCACCCACAGTAACGATACGGTTATCTTCGAAGATATAAGAACCGACAGGCGATACCACAGCAGCGGTACCAAAGCCTCCAGCCTCGATGATCTCACCGGACTCGATATCTGCGATAAACTTATCCAGCATCACAGTCTCTTGACGAACGACACAACCCAGCACGTCACCGAGTTCCAAAATCGACTCCGAGGTGATCGACTTAAGAATCGTATCGGTAAACGTAGGGATGATCACAGTGCCATCTTTAAGCACATGGAAGTGATTCATCGCGCCGACTTCTTCGATCTGTTTGTTGTTAGCGTCTAGATACAAGACCTGAGCGGCGCCGTATTCGGCAGCAGCCCTACCCGCCTTCAATGAGGCAGCGTAGTTACCCGCAGCCTTAGATGCACCCGTTCCACCGGGCACGGCACGATGGAAACGCTCGCTTATCAGTAAACGAATCGCCTTATCGAACCCATCTGAATAATAGGGGCCACTAGGGCTGAGGATCACGCAGAAAGTGTATTCTTCACTCGGGCTCACCGACAATCTGTCTTCGGTTGCGAAGATAAACGGACGAATATAGAGACAGGCATCTTCCTGCATCGGAAACCAGAGTCTGTCGACATCTATGAGGGCATTAATCGCCTCGAGTTGCATCGATTCATCCAGGGCTGGAATACAGATGATATCGGCCGACCGATTGAGTCGCTCGGCATTTTTGTTTAAGCGGAAGGTATAGATCTCATCGTCATCATGCTTGAATGCCTTAGCACCTTCGAACACAGATTGACCGTAGTGTAGAGCTATGGCACCAGGCGCGATTTCGAAGGGGCCATAGGGTACAATTCTTGGATCCCGCCACTCTCCGTCGCGATAATCCATTAAAAACATATGATCGGTTCTGAGGTTACCGAAGCCCACATTTTCTTTAGGCTCGAACTGTTCAGTACGGCGCTCAGACGCAGTTTTTAAATTATAGTTTATTTGCATTGCATACCACCTTGATTACTGAATAAGCAGCCTATGGATGAGAGCCACTAAAGTCAAGCAGAATGGGGTTTGTCAGTAAGATCTTGTCTCTTTTGATGTGTGAAATTGACACGTTTTTACCTTCTGGCTAAATGAAACAAGCTAATCAGTCATTCACCTTACTCATAGATACGACAAGTCAGTTGCTTATCTATTTCCAAACCACTTTCACCGATTCGGATCTTGGTCTTACATTTCTCGAGAACTCACTTCATCCCCTGAGTGGTACCTATATCATCAAACGACTTCGAATCGAAGGCTCTTATCTTAAAACGGCTTAACTGGCTAATCGCTGTAATGGGCTGCAGTGCTTCTCGTTACTTTCCTGAGTACATGCCTGTGCACTGCATGCCGCACAGGTCATATGCTTGCGGTAGTGTTTATCGTAAAATTTCATCGTTTTCGCCTCGAGTGAGTCATACAGCGCCTGATTGAGTGGTTTATTTCATCGATATTGCGCCATCAAATTTGATAGATGTCGGTAGCAAGTCTCACGGCGATTCGACAGATATTTAGGTGCTATCAATTCACTCTCAAACTGGGTCAGACATCCGGTCAAGTAAAATGCGATCCCCTGTACCAGCTCTTTAACCTGCAATGGCGTAGTATCCAACTCGCCGCTATCTACCGCTTCATTAAGCGAAACGGTAAACCACTCCCAGAATGCATTGATTCGCTTCTTGAAACGTCCCACCTTCTCATCACTGGCCAGTATGGTATTGACCGACACAGAACGTAGAGTAAAAAAGCTCTTGCTACGCTTTATTGTTTCGAAGGTAAGCAGGATGGGCAGTAATACTTTTTCCTGAGCGGTTAGATCCGGATGGCTGTCGATAAAAATGGGGAAGTGATTTGAAGTCGCACTCCTGAGAAACAAACAGACTAAGACATCCTCTTTCCGCTCGAAAAACTTATACAAGGTTCCCGTAGAGCAGCCCACCTCTTTGGCTAATTGCGAAAACTTAAAAGACACCAATCCCTGTGTTTCAATTAGATGCTCTGCGGCATCGAGTATCTGGTTACAGCGTATCATGGGCAAGGCTTCAGTAGGACATTTCATCAGTAAGACCTTATTTAGCTAATTGAGCCGATTATGCGCTGTTAACAAATATGGATTACAGGTGTCCTTTCACGAATCGGGATGAACTTCACGCAAAAATGACTTTCATTAATAGTCTTTGTGAGTTATCTCATATAAACATTCCGGCAAAGTTTAGTCATCCTCTATAGAATTCCCCCTACATTTTCACAGACTATGAAACATGAAGTTATTCATGAGTAAGTTTATTCGAGACATGACTCACGAATAAGTTTGTCACTGAAAAAAACCCGTGATTTAGTTCACCTTTACTCCCCCCTATTCCCTTTATCTTGGTGTCATTCCTATGTGAGGGTACACAAATGCAAGATAGAAGAAATTTTTTAAAACTAGGTGCCGGTGCGGCATTGGGCGGGCGAGCATCGACTATGCCAGGTACTGTCATGGCCAGTGAGTGTGGCCAGATAAAGTGGAACGAATCGGCCGATGTGATCGTTGTCGGTTCTGGTTTTGCGGGGCTTTCTGCGGCATTAAATGTTAAACGAAGTGGTGTGGTGTCGGCTCGGTGCTGCTGTTGGAAAAAATGCAAGTAATTGGTGGAAACTCGGCGATTAATGGTGGTTGGCTGGCAATCCCTAAAAATCCGACTCAACTAGCTCAGGGAGTCGAGGATGATTCGCCGGAAGAGCTGGTCAAAGATCAAATCATCTCCGGCCGCGGCATGCAGAACGAGGCCATGCTACTTCAGATCGCCAGTCGCGCCCTAGACGCCTACGACTTGTGTATCGAAACCGGCGTTAAGTTTCGTGAAGGCTTTAACATTCAGGTCGGTGGTCATTACAAGGCGCGTGCCATCAGGACCCTGCACGGTACCGGCGGTGACATCACCACCAAGCTCTATGAGACAGGTGTGAGAGAGGGGATCGATTATCGCCTCCAGCATTACATCGAAGATTTCATCATGGATGGACAGGAAATAATCGGCCTTAAGGTTCGTCAGAACTACCGTTCCCCGGATCTAAAAACCGGCAAGAGCATCTATATCAAGGCAAACAAGGCGGTAGTGCTCGCTAACGGTGGCTTCGCCCGCAACATGGCACACGGTGCGTTTCCGGTACATATAAACATGATTCAGACCGGTCACTGGGGCTCACCCGACGAGGGCGGTTTCGGTTGGTCAAATGCGCTGCTTTCAATTGGCTGGCATCAAGGTGTAGCAATTAGCGTATTAAACGGTAAGCGTTTTATGGATGAACGTGCAGATCGTAAAACCTGTTCTGAAGCGATCATGAAGAACCGTTATCAAGATGGTTCACCGGCTTACCCTATCGTGTTTTTTAACTACAACGACTACGCCGAAGACCATCGAGTTACTCGTGCTATACGCGACAAAATGGCCTGAAAAGTCGATTCTCTCGATGATATTGCCGCACAGTTCGATATACCCGCCAGTGAACTAAAGCGCAGCATAACTGAGTACAACACTCACTTTAAAGCCGGTAAAGACCCGTTATTTAACCGAAAAATGGATACTGCAAAAGTGCTTACAGGGCCGTTTGTTGTGCCTCGTATCTGGCCAAAAGTGCACTACTGCATGGGCGGTTTAAAGACAGATATCGGTGCCCGGGTTATCGATGGGCGCTCCATGAAGCCTATCAAAAAACTCTATGCCATCGGTGACCATCGGTGAAGTCACCGGTGGTGTCCACGGCGAGGCACGCTTGAGTTCTACTTCGTGTCTGGAATGTCTGACGATGGGTATCGTCGTATCTGAAACCATCAAATCTGACGTGCAGGCATAAATCACTATGAACAAATTAATGTTAACACTCGTTATCGGCCTGATCCTCTCTGGCAGCGCTTTTGCTGGTGAGCGGGTCAAGATGAAAGGCAAGACTCATGGGCGAACTAACCATGAGTTTATCTATGACGATGGTTGCCAGAGCTGCCACCAAGGCTCAGGAAAAAGGAATGCCACAGATAGCGCCTGCGTCGAATGCCATGGCGACATCAACAGCATAGAAATTGACGAGAGCAAGCTGGCAATCGAAGAAGCTAATCCACACAAATCATTCCACTACAACCAGGGCGCCAGCTGTTTAGCTTGTCATGGCGAACACGAGAAAAAAGCACCGGTATGCGCCGAGTGTCACCGTACCTAGTTCGATGTGATGTAACAAATTCGAAAGTTTAATATAAAACAGTAACAATACTAAATAGGTAATGATGATGAAAATAACCACCAAGTTTATGTTGTCGATGGTGGCAACAGCGATAGCACTAACCGGCTTTAACGCCTGTGCAGAAGAGCAGGAAGACGGTATCAAGACTCACCTGCTTGGGTTCGCAATGATATTCGGCGGTTCGATAATAGCTGAACCCAGAATCTGGCCTGGGAACAATTTTAAACCCCATTTTCCCTTCGGCCGCTGACACTAGTTTATTAGTATCCAGATAGAGGGTAATACAATTGCCATTTTGGCTATTCTTTTGCTTATCCAGCATAAAGCCCTTGGGTAACTTGCCAGGATTAAAATCGGCTCCGCTGAGTAGATATAAATCGAAATCCGTCACCTTATGCCCAAGGTCATCCGTGACTCGCACCACTAACATGCTATGACGCTGTTTTTTCTTTACCTTGTCCGTACGCAACACCATAGCCTGAGATACATCAGCATATTGACTGCTATTTCCAACAGATAAACAGTCGAGTATCGAAGAGACCACCCTCTTCTTACTGGCGTTTTTATGCGTCACTGAAGCCATTATTCCCATGACGCCCTGGCTATGACTGGCTCTGGGAATGATCTCGAATGCGCACTGCTGCAACGGGACTTTATACTCGGCCAGAGTCAGGCGACTCACACAGTCACCTTCAAACCCCATACAAGTCAGCTCGGCTTCTTGGGTTAGGCGTATATATGAAAAGTTCATATTCGCTGCGGCGCTTCTCACCACACCGTCAGAGCCGGCTTCGGCAGTATAACTATTCATATAGTCATACAAGCTAGTGTCTATAGTCTCGCCAGTGAGCACAAAGGGGAAAATACCTGCCTCACTAAAACTGTAAGTTAACCAGTGTAGATTCAATACATGTTGGCCATCACTGCCTAATTCAAGCCAATCGAGCACCCTCTGCCCGGGCTCAACACCGTCGAACCAAGCCTTGAGCCTGCTGACTCTGGATTTTCCTATCTGAGCTAATGCCGAACCGTGATTAGCGGGAGCTAACATGATCAAGTGATTGAGGGGCGCTTGGATTAAGCTTTTGCCATAGTAACGTTCAAGCCAGGCACGGATCACTGGGCCACCCGTAGAGTGAGTGATCACCGAAAACGTCTCATCACCCAGCTCCCTAAGGCGCGCCGCTTCGAAGGCAATGGCAATATCCTCTAACGTCACCTCATCGTTAAAACTGATATAGCGACCAAGATGAATATGTTGGATATCTAGCTTAAGTTCAGTATCCGCTAGCTTAGTTAAGGCTTGGGGTAACTCACCATAGGTATCAGTACCAGTCACGCTCCAACCATGAACAAAAACCAGCTTCATCACAACCTCAATTAAGTTTATATTTCAGACAGTTAATATATCAAGATCACGAGTAAAAACAAGCGGATATATTTGCCTGCAGCGAGGACATTTACCATCAAGAATAACCTCACATACAAGCTGAGCAATGTGACACACGGTTATGAGATTACCCAATCATGTATTGAGTCATAGAAAATCATCAAAAGAAATAAAAAGTCACTCTAAACCACTTAAAGCTATATTAATCAATCGTGTAAATCCACAATACTAAGCACGACTCGTTATTCTAATCCCTAATAAGACAGCGTTCTATTATTCCATTCAGTTATCGTTCAGACAGATCAGACTAGTATGCCCTCAACGAAAAACAAATAATTTCAATAAGTGAGAGCATATTATGAAAACCAAATCTTTAGTATTAGCAGCAGTCATCGCCACAGCAATGTCAGCCCCTACTATGGCTGCAGACTGGTTCATAGGTGGTGGTGTCGGCGCACAGCAAAATACCTATAAAGGTTCTTACCAAGGTGTAGATCCAGAATTTAATGGTGACTATTCTTCAGCAAGAGAAACTGAAAACAATGAATTTTATGAGTTTCGTGTCGGTACTTATTTGAATGATAGCAGCCGAGTGTACGGTACTTATTCTTACAACTCAGATGACGCCGCAAGACAGCAAAGCTTGATGGTTTCTTATGACTACTTGGTTGGTCTAGGTGCTAGCAACAAGCTTAACTGGTTTATCGGTGCCACAGCTGGCGTAAATCACATCAGCCCTGATTTTGATGAGGTAAGCTCGAAAGATCGTTTCGTATGGGGTGGTCAAACTGGTCTTATGTACAAGATCAACGATAAGCTGAGCACTGAGCTGGGTTACCGTTATTTAAAGCAGGATTACAAAGTGTCGGGTAGCGATGCTGGTGGTTCAGGTTCAATAAAGCTACAGGATAGCCAGCAACTTTACCTTGCTGTCGATTACCGCTTCTAAGCAATAACTCTAAGAAGAGCCCCGTCAGGGGCTTTTTTATGCCTAGCTTTTGAAAAAATAATCTTAGCTTCACTCATATTCTTGATTAAATCCAATGAAAGCTCTTTGATAGAGTCAATTACCCAATAAGGGTCGAGATTTTCTAGTTAAAAAATGACTCTTTTACTAACCCTTGAGCAACAAGCACAAAAAAAAGCCATTTCCTTTCAGTTTTAACGAATTTTTTCATCATTGAGCATAATTAACTATTCACTACAGTCCCTGCGCTGATAGAATAATCACACCATCCAGAAACTATTAGGACTCCCATGAGCCTTGAACTACTGTCCGAGCTGGAAACAAAAATCCAAGCAACACTCGAAACTATTGAGCTATTGAAAATGGAGCTTGAAGAAGAGAAGCTGAAAGCCATTAGCCTTGCTGAGCAAAACCAACAACTGAACCAAGATCTTAATTCTTGGAACGAAAAAGTCACTGGACTCGTTGGCTTGCTCAATGAAGAAGTGAGCTAGTACAGAGAATCAGACTCTCTGTTCTCCTTTCATAGCATGAGCGAAGACTTAAGCCATCTTCGCTTCGCTAGTTTGAGCCTCAATCAATTCATTAAGCTCTATAATGGCTTGTTTTACTTGCGGTAAGCTCTTCCTTGGTAATAAAAACCTCCCTTTATCAAACTCTAAACGACCTAAATCTTTTACCCATATAACTCCAGATAAAAAAATACGCGCATGTTTCACGATAATCTTTGGTGCATAGACAGGAAAAACTCTCACATGGCCTCCTTGTTATAACTGTAACGCTTTATTATTTTTGGATTCAACTCTAGAGTTGGACACATGTTTTACCATGAGAGTTTCATTAATAAATGTTTATTTTGTAATGAATTGAAACGGCACATCTAACAATAAAACTTTTCTTGTCTATCAGACCTATAGCTACACTCTTCATCAAACCATGTTTCATTCAGGCTGAGAGAGTTTCGAGCTTTAAGCTGTAAGGCCCAGGACAGAGCTCAGAAAGTTCTCAAGCAAAGCATCAATCGACCATAACTCATAATGACAAGAAGCCTGACACAAAAAAGGAGCCGATAGGCTCCTTTAGGGTAAACTCATGACTGCTGAAATAAGCTTATTTCAGCGAAGTCAGGTAGTAGGCAATGTCGAGAAGTTCGTCATAAGACTCGATAGCGCCAGTCTCGACACGATACTTACCATTGACCACCAGCGTTGGTACGCCTGAAATTTTGGCATTAGTCGTGGCACGCTTCATCTGTGACATCTGTGCACTGACCATAAATGAGTCTGCTGCAGCATCGAAAGTCTTACCTTCTACACCGTTAGCGATAAATAGCTTACGCACGTCATCACGACTAGTGAAGTGTTGCTTCTTATCATGAATCGCTGCGAAAATGGCCTTCTCTATCTTATCTTCGACTTTTAACTGATGAGCAACGGCGAATGCTCGAGACATCTCGACGCCCATCTCTCTACCGATGAAGTCCACATGATTTTGTTTAAAAACGACACCTTCAGGAAGGTTAGCCTTAATTTTAGGCACTTCGGTCTTAGAAAAATTGTAGCAATGACCACAGTAGAATGAGAAAAACTCGGTAATTTCAAGTTTCTCCGTCGCAGGCCCCTGATTGATCACTGTGTAGTGAACCCCCTCTTTATAATCTACAGCCATCGCAGCCATAGGGGCCATTAATAGAGCCAGGGCAATCAATAATGCTTTTTTCATGATGATTCCTTTTTCGCGCGTTACGCAGCGTGATCTTAATAATTTGGAGAATAACATAATGTTCTTTCGAGTGTACCTCAAGAGCATTAGTTCATTTTTCTGTTACAAAATGAGAGCCCAAACAAGTCACTAGCCTCCATAGCCCAGAATCAAACTCAGTGCAGGCTCATTCAGAATTGCCAATTGCTCCTTAAACGAGAGGATCTGCTGCTCCCAATACTTCTCCTCTGCATACCAGGGAAAATTCATCGGGAATGCCGGATCTTCCCAACGACGACCGAGCCAAGCATTGTAATGCAACATGCGCATAGCTCTTAATGGCTCAATCAGCTTTAGCTCTTGAGCATCAAATTCACAAAACTCTTGGTAAGCTTCCAGCAAGGTCTCTAACTGAAGTTGCCTCTCTGAGCCATCACCAGTGATCATCATCCACAGATCTTGAATTGCCGGCCCCGTGCGCGCATCATCCAGATCAACGAATCCTGGGCCATCGGGAGTCCACAAGATATTACCCGGATGAAGATCCCCATGCAAACGTATATGCTTGGGATTCTGCTGACTCCAGATCTCCTTCGATTTATCCAATACCTGTTCGACAATAGTAAAATAGGGTAACACCAAGGATGATGGTACATGTCCCGATTCCTTCAACCAAAGCAGAGACTCATCCCCTAAAACTTGCGGGTTCACGAGCTCCCTATGGGCAAACTGCCCCTGCTTCGAATATTGATGGATACGACCAATGAAGCGCCCAGTTTCCTCTAACTGCTCTAAGTTATCCACCTCAAACGCACGACCGCCTATGGAGGGAAACAGGGCGAACCTGAAACCTTTATACTCATGCAATGAGCGGTTATTAATAATCAGCGGCGTCGCAATCGGTATCTCTTCATCGAATAATGCCTGGGAAAAGTCATGCTCTTCCTGGATCTGAGCATTACTCCAACGCTCCGGGCGATAAAACTTCACCACATAACGCACACCGTGATCGCAACGAAACTGATAAACGCGATTCTCATAACTATTGAGTGCTAATAATCCTGTCTCTGGAAATATATCTAAGCTTTCGATCGCATCTAAGATAAGATCTGGGGTTAACGCCTGATAATGAAACCCAGATCCTGTTTGAACTAGACTCATAATAACCTCCTCAACAAGCTTGCTAAATACTCTAGCACCTCAAACTCAGCTTCACTCTCAACACTGAGCCAGCAGATATCAGCATAAAACTCATAATTGACTTGTATATGGGTTCCTTCAAATATAAGTAACCATTGATGCCTATCGGCGCCATCATGGCGCTCTATGACTCTGGCATCCATGGCAGCCGCTAGCGGCTCAGCAAAAAGATGAAACTGCTCAAAGTCGATTTTGGCTTGTATCGACAAGCTTTTCGCAACGGGATCTAGTTGTAACGATGCTAACTTCATTAATATTGTCTCTGCACTGTCATACGTTAACTTGATTAGAATGCCGGTTTATCAACAAATTTCTTGCAACTTAACGCCTTATCTTGGGTTGCGACACACTGCAGACCGCATTGATAGCGACCTTGTCCTGAATCACTGACCTTTACCATGCCAGCCCCCTTCTTCAGACACTGATCGACTTCGGCGTAATAACCTGAGATGTATTTACTCTGCACGGCTCCCTGAGGGATCTCTGTAGCGTCGGCATAATAGAATAAGGTCCACTCAGGGCTTTGTGTGCAAGCGGTCAAAGATGAAAACAACAGCCCAAATAAAACTAACTTACGAAATCCCATAATAACTCCATAAATGCTCTTGAAATTTAACCAGAGCCAATAAAAAAGGCGAAACTCAGTTCGCCTATTTTACACTTGTTATCACCCTTTAAGTAAAAGAGTTACTTCAATGATTTCGCCTTCGCTTTCTCGATGCGTATGATACGCCCTTCGAAACCCGTTACTGTGCCATCACTCAAATCATACTCTATGGCTTTACGGCAAACATCTATGGCACTAGCAAACTCACCACAATCATTGAGTAGAGTAGATAGGTGCATGAAACCTATGCCCTTATGTGATAATGGAGACTCAAGCACGGCAAATAATGACAAGTAATATGGCGATAATGCCGCACCATATTCTTTATATTGAGTTTGCTTACGCTGCTTATAACACTCGGCAATAGCCCCGAGTAAGCCGACATGCTTTAGCGTATTATCCGATGTGCCGCGATATTCAGATAACGCCAGAGTCAACTTTTCGTTTGCCCAAGACTCATCTGTGACCGCAACCCTTGCTACTTTAGATTCCTCTTCTGCTGGCTCAGGCTCAGAAGGGGCAAGATCTTCTTTAACCTCGAGGGAGTCTTTAGTCTCGAAAGTTAGCCCTTCATCTACTGGCTTTGCTATTTCAACGTCTTGAGACTCAGTTTTTTCAACAGTTGGCTCAGCCGTTTTTTCTTCTGTCACTCGCTCTTCAGCCTTAGAGTCAACACGTATTTCAGCTGTTGCGGCATCTGAAATACGCGCTTCTTGAGCCGAGTTAGCATCAGTTTCCTGAGTATCATCTGCCTTAGGTTCGTCGAAGATCTCTTTTTCAGCAGGCATGCTGCTTTGCTCTTGTTCATCTTCCGCCAGTCTCTTAGCGCGTTTGTATAGATAAATACCTAAAGCAACTAGCAAAATAATCGCTATATATTTCATTGTCGTCCACCAGTGATTGACCTCAACCTAGTATCAGGCCGCATATTCCCTACCCATGTACAGATAGCAATCGCTATTATTAATTCATTCTCTTGCTATAAATCAAGTGTTTATATCTCTTTTTAGATATTTTTCTTAATTTACAGTCCCTAGTCACTATTCTGGCAGTAATTTATCTTTATTTACACCCTACTCAGATGAAAAATAATTAAAGTGACAAGGCAATAGCACTCGATTTGTGCGCCCCTTCATAGTTTAGACGACCCACTTTGAGACTCACGCGAATGAAGCGATATAATAACTAAGCAAATTACTAAGGTACTGTTATCTAGTATTGACTCGACAAGTGCTGTTAACTCGATAGTGTTAGAGGATTGAATATGGCAAATTCAGAGCTGCTGAGCGGCAAATTACTTCGCGAATATCAGACCATCGCAGCCATGGTCGAAATATATTGTAAAGCCCATAAACATAACGCCAAGCCAGTTTCGGACTGCCAAGACTTTCTCGTCTATGCCCACACCAAGCTGGACCGTTGTCCATACGGCCAAGATAAACCAACCTGTAATAAGTGTCCGGTTCATTGCTACAAGCCCCATATGAAGGAAAAAGCGAGAGATATAATGATGTTTGCGGGTCCAAAGATGCTACTCCCTCATCCAATTATGGCGATACGCCACTTACTATCGGGTAGAGGTCCGTTTCCGGGCAAGCCTCCGGCTAACCAATCAAACCGTCATCTTAGAAAGAATGCTGAAGCTCAATAGCAGACAGAAACTGTTTACCTTCTTCCCAGGACTCGAGTTCACTGAACTCGAGAAATATTGATGCCTCTCCCTTAAGCAAGCCCCTCCAAAAAACTCTAATACCATTCCGAGTAAGTATCTGATCATTCAGCGGGAGTTCAAAGCACTGTAGGCAAGGTCTATATTTGCTCCTGCAATATAGACATTCACCACATCCATGTGGCTTGCGAATCTTTGAAGCTAATAGTTATTCTCGGCAACAAGCTCCTGCGTTGCTCTCGATAATTGCTCCTGCATTATTCTACCTTCACCCGTCCATGGGCTCGTACCTCCTGCATCTGACCTCCATGGTCTTAAGCGTTCCATACGCTTTCAAGACATTTCCCATATCCCTATGGGTCAGGGAAATGTCTTATTTTGTATGGAACAAAATAGACCATGCAGTCGTATATCGAGAACATTCAACGTAGCATAAAGGGCTTTACCCTTTTCTTTAAACATCAGCCGCACTGCGTGAGGCTCTCAGTGTTTCCACTTCTGCGTTACATTGACTTAAAAGGGAATAACCATTTCCTCATCAATGCGCCTTGAATTGAAAAAGCTGAGAGTCTCTGAACTGACCAGATACTTATATGGAATGGTATAACTAGGCTAAACAAGCAGAACAATAGCATTAAGATTCAATTCTGAGATTGATTATGTCGTCTTTGAATCATCTGCCAATAGTTAACAATAAGCCACGAAAGATAAGATTTATTGATGGTTATTACTAGCTAATGTTATGCATCATTTACCAAACCTTGGATATACTGATTATCTTGTGGCGCATATGTTTCAAACTCTATAGGTTGATGATTATTTACTCTGATTATCTTGCTCTAGCCTCATGTAGAGATGACAATGAATTGGTATGAATGAATTTAGCAGCTTTTTCTCACAGAGTTATTGGTGGTTATCACTTCTGGGCGGTCTTCATTGTATCGCCCTAGGCCTTTATATTCGCTATATCTATCGAGAGGGCAATGGTAACCACAAGCTTTTAGGCAGCATATTCAGCTTAATGGCACTGTATTTCTTCACCGGGATGCTCAATCGAGATAACTCACCGGCACCAATCCATCTGCTGTTTACTCTCATCATCCCGGTCTACTTTCTGCTGATGCCACTTCTGTATCTCTACTGTTATAGAAGCCTGCATAATATTCGACGTTTTATTCGCTTCTCCAGACATTTTTACCTTGCACTTATGGTTGCCATAGTGGTCATCATAACCTCGTTACTGAGCAAAAATTTCGCTCCGGATATCAGCATCATCGAGCTAAGCAATGAGTCCAACATGAGCCAAATAAGCAAGTTAGGCGCATTATTACCTGGCTTACTCAGCATACAGACCTGCATCTATTTCATTCTGATCATCCGCATGCTCAAAAAGTACCCTGGCAGAACGCATAAAGCACATCAAGAGAGTTTACGGGACATCAAATTTAGCTGGTTACTGGTGCTCACGTTCGCCATGATGGCAAATTGGCTAATACGTACTGTCTTGGTTATATTGCCCTTCTATCTGGGCGACCAGATCTCAGAGTTAACCCAAGCTTTTACTCGTTTAGCTCTGTTACTGACGATATATGTGCTGGCTATCTATGGGCTCCAACAGATCACCAGAGCGGCCTATCTTAGAGGTTGTCTCACCATCACGACCAACTCAGGCACTTCGAAAAATAAGGCCAGCATTCAGCTACTCAACTCTGAGGAGCTCAACTACCTACAACACTTGTTAAAGGAAGAATCTAAAATAGATAAAGACAGTAATCAAACCAGCTAAGTTGAATAAAAATATTAACACTTTTTAACTCTCTTCATTTAAGCCCAAGGTGTTTTACGCTATGGTGACTGCGATAAAAAACAATTAAAACCAGCCATATAAGGGATCAAGATGGGAAAGGCATATCCAATTTATAAGCTTGCGGTGATCACTGCGGGTCTTCTGTTTACCACATCATATTCAATGGCATCGGATCTAAGCCATCAGATAACCACAGATGATTTCTTCGATATCGGCGGCATGAGCAGTGTGCAGCTGAGCCCTGACGGTAAACGGGCACTCTGGCTCGAGTCGCGTTGGGACAAAGAATTAGATAAATCGCAACAAGACCTATGGACAGTCACTACTAAAACCCGCCAGACAACACGACTCACCTTTACTAATGAGAGCGAGTCTAGCCCCCAGTGGAGTCCGGATGGCACTTACATCTATTACTTGAGTAAGATCACCCATGAGGATAAGCAAGCTCCCTTCAACGGCAAAAAGCAAGTTTTCAGAATAAGTCACAATGGCGGTGAAGCGGTACCTATGACCAAGGAGGTCGAAGGAGTCAGCGCCTTCTCGGTGAGCAGTGATGGTAATAGCCTCTACTTCCTCACCAGTAAAACCGTTAAAGATGAAGATCTATGGGCTGGCATGCGCGCCAGCCATGATAAACCTGAATATGCCCATGGTGAACGTAAGACCAACCCGCTTTATAAACTCGATCTGCAGCACTTCAAACAGCAGCTCGTACTAGACGATGACAAGGTGGTATGGCAATTCAGCGTCAATAACGATGGCAGTAAGATAGCCCGTATTACCACAGCAGATAATGAGCTAGTTAATCTGGAAGGTTGGTCTGATATAGAGATCTATGACACCAAGACTAAGACCAGCAAGGTGTTAGCAGACACGGCATGGCGTGAGCAAGCACCATCACCCTACGGCTGGCTACTCGGCTTAGACTGGCACAGTGACAATCAACAACTCGCCTTTAGAATCGACTTCGATGGACATCCGGGCAAACTCTTCGTCAGCAATACCACGAAAGGCTCATTACTCGAGATCACTCGCCCAGATGATGTGACCTTAAGCGCAGCCAATATCCATTGGCGTCCCAATAGTGATGAGATCTGTTATCTCGGCGCCGATCATGCACGCGTAAAGCTGTTCTGTACCCAGGTAGACGACGATGAACAGGGCGATACCCGTACCGTGATCAAGGGAGATCTGGTCATTGGCAGCTACAGTTTCAGCCATAATGGCAAGAAGCTCGTCTTCAGTCACAATGGACTGGATCATTTCTATGATCTGTTTCTCGCCGACGCCAATAGCAGGCGCGCTAAATATAAACGCATAACCAATATCAACCCTCAGGTCGATAGCTGGATATTGCCACAGATCCAGATAGTTAAGTGGCAAGCACCGGATGGTACGAGTGTCGAGGGAATATTAGATCTACCCGCCGGATACAAGAAAGAAGACGGTCCCCTGCCGTTAATCGTACAGATCCATGGTGGACCCACATCTGCCACACCTTATGCACTGCAACACAGATCTTATGGTCGTTCGACATTTACTGCAAAAGGCTGGGCGCTACTGTCGCCAAACTACCGCGGTTCCACTGGCTACGGTGATAAGTTTCTCACCGACTTAGTTGGCAAGGAGCATGATATCGAAGTCAAAGATATCATGGCAGGCGTCGACCAACTGATTGCCGACGGCATTGTCGATGGCGATAAGATGGCCGTGATGGGCTGGAGTAATGGTGGTTACCTTACCAACGCCATCATCAGCACCAATACCCGCTTCAAGGCGGCCAGCTCAGGTGCCGGTGTATTCGACCAACGCCTACAATGGATGTTAGAAGACACCCCTGGTCATGTGGTCAACTTTATGCAGGGCCTTCCCTGGGAAAAGCCAGATGCTTACACTCATGGCTCTTCACTGACCCATGCAGACAAGATAAAAACACCAACACTGATCCACATAGGTGAAAATGATCAACGTGTACCAACCGGTCATGCACAAGGTCTTTATCGTGCCCTCAAGCATTACCTGAATGTGCCGGTAGAACTCATCGTCTATCCGGGTGAAGGCCACGGACTGAGCAAGTACCAGCACAGGAA
>NZ_ABIC01000003.1 GCF_000172075.1 Shewanella benthica KT99 | reverse complement strand
GAGAGAAGGTAAACGCGGACGTGGAGCCGCAGGGAAAACACCTGTGTTAATTGCTGTTGAAAGCAAAGGGAAACGCGCGGGATTTATCGCTATGCAGGCCGTCGACAGTGTTTGTCATGAAGCCGTTAACGATTTTGTTGCTAGGCACTTAAATGCACAGCAAGAAGTTCATACTGACGGACTAGCCGCTTTGAATATCATAGATAACACTCAACAGCATGAAGCTAGGGTTACACCGAGTGAGTTGGTCGATGAATGGTTGCCTTGGGTTCATATTGCAATAGGTAACTTAAAAGCCTTTTTACTCGGCACATTTCATGGAGTTTCGGGAAAATACCCTCAAGAATACCTTAGTGAGTTCTGTTATCGGTTTAACCGAAGAAAAATGGAAAAAGAAATCCCTAATAGGCGGTTAAATCTGGCAATAATTCATGCGCCTGTACATTCGTACTGAGTGAGGTACATAAGCATGAAAACCAATGAAATTACTGCCATTCCTGAGCTGCTGGCGATGCTAGATATAGAAAACAGCATCATCACGCTCGATGCTATGGGATGTCAAAAAGAGATAGCAAAGCTAATCGTTAAGCAAAAGGCTGATTATATTCTAGCGCTTAAAGGTCATCATTCTGGTCTACAGGGTGAATTAGAAGCTTGGTGGCACAAGTGCCAGCGTGAAGGTTTTACAGCCGATAATTTTGATGAACATACGACCATAGACAGCGGTCACGGGTGAATTAAAACAAGACGTTGTCAGCAAGTGCTGGTTAATAAAAGTTGGTTAAATAATAAATATCAGTGGGTTGGCTTAAAAAGCATTATCAAAGTGACATCAGACGTACATGAAAAAACGACAGGTAAAGAAACCACTGAAACACGTTGGTACATTAGCTCATTAGATTTAAATGCAGAGCAGGCGTTATCTTCTGTGCGAAATCACTGGCAAGTAGAAAGTATGCATTGGGTGTTAGAGATGACATTCAGAGAAGATGAATCACGGGTCCGTAAAGGCCGAGGTCCGCTTGCTTTTAATGTGATGAGAAAAATAGCAATGACCTTGTTCAAGCAAGACCAGACAAAACGCGCGAGTATAGTGGCTAAAAAGAAGATGGCAGGGTTGGACGACGAGTATCGCTCAACCCTGTTAGAGTCAGGGATTAAAATGCGCTAGCCGTGTATGATGATCACAATTAGATCATATTTTTACTTAGAATGGTATTATAGTGAAAAAGCCACCTGAATAAGGTGGCTTTTTTGTACAGGAAGTACTTATCCTTGAACGCCAAGGATGGCGTAGGAAAGGGTTTGCGTCTGGGATTTAATAAAGTTTTGGCTGTTTAGCTCGAGCTTATCAGTACAGATATCAGGTGACTTATCCACTTAGAAAGGCATGAATGCCTACCCCCGATGAGCTTGGTCAGAAATTGCATCCATGCATTTCTGACATTCACCACATCCATGTGGCTTGCTCCCCAGTTCAGCAACTACGTTGCTTCTCGCTACAAAACAGTTGAATGCTGCGCATTCAAAGCACTGGTTTTTTCACCCCCATGTGTTCACTTCGTGGATCGAGTAGGGTGAAGACCTTGTGCTTATCAAACGTAGTTTGATGCAGGGTTGGTAGAAAAACGTTCCAGACATTTTCTACATTCCTCACATCCTTGTGAGTCAACGCGAAGGGCTTCGATAACTGCTCCTGCGTTATTCTACTTACCGCCATCCTTGGCGGCATATCCGAAGCCGGGCCATTGGCAGGCGCCTGCGTTTTTTGTTCCAAACTACTCATGCTGCGCATTCAAAAAGCACTGCTTTCGGCCCTCATGTACAAGGTTGAGATTTTATCCTCGTCCCTAGCATCCAGCTCTACCTTTTTATGTCCTATATCTTTGTAGATCTTCTATACAAACATTGGCTGACAATGTACTAGGCCTATAAAAGGGAGTTATTACAGGATATTAGTTGATTGTTTAACTGCATCTGCAACATTTCAATCGATAAATAGTGTATCTTGCTATAGCTTAGCTTGTTAAAATTTACCGCTTCTTAGTAGAGCGTTTGTTCGTATCTGTTTTTACTTTAGTTTTAGGTGCTGTTAGATTTGTTAAAAATCAATCGACCCTCTTTGGTTTTTGTTGTGCCCATATTCGCGTTTATTCTATATCTCTGTTTAATGTCTGCAGATTTTTTTTATGAGCGTAGTGAAAGTCAGGCGAAAGCTCTATCTCAAAGCCAAACTAGAATTGAGCAGCATCTGATTCGAATGAAGTATATTGTCGAGTCGGCATTGGCTATTCAGGACACTGGGCGTATAGAGCAAGAGATCTCCTTGGCCGCCACAGATCTTGATGTGGTTGTTTTCACTGTTTTATATCAGGATGGCGAGATCCGGTTTGCTAATCATCTGGTGTGGCGTGGGAGTCATGCTCAATATGTCATCGATGGCTATGAGCCAAGTGTCCACAGTAAAACCACTCAAGCTGATACACCGACTGTTCTGTTTAATCCTGCTCGTCTGTCTATTCAGGCATATTACCCTATCGATAACATCACGACTCTGACTAAAGACCTGGGTAATATTATCTATCTGGAATACGATGTTTCTCCTTTGCTTTCAGAAGTTAAAGAAGCAAGTTTTCAGAGTGCTATTCGTTCATGGGCTGTCAGTCTTCTTGGTTTAGTACTCTTCCTGTTTTTCCTTCATTTATATCTGATACGTCCCTTGAGGCTTATGGCCCTGCAAGCTAACAAGGTGAATGATGTTAATGGCTCTTTGCCTAAGTGGCAAGCTTCTCCTGTTACTGTGGCATTTAGTGAATTAGAGGCGATTAGAAATCACTTTATCAATTTTTCGGACAAGCTTAAACGCAGTGAAAAGCAATTGGAGGATAGCCAGCAAAGGTGGTTATTTGCCATTGAAGTGTCTAGAAATGGCATATGGGATTGGAATTTTGCCACCGATGAGGTGTTCCTCTCTGATCGCTGGAAGGAGATGTTAGGTTACTCTGAAGATGAATTAGCCAATGAATTGTCGACTTGGGAAGCTTTATTACATCCGCAAGATAAGAAGGATGCATTATTTAGCCTAAACCAATATCTAAACAACGAGGTGGATGAATTTGAGAATGTTCATCGACTCAGACATAAGCTGGGCCATTATATCTGGGTTTTAGATAGAGGCATGATTGTTGAGTGGGATGAGAAAGGCAAGGCCACTCGAATGATCGGCACGCATACCGATGTAACCAGTGACGTGATAAATAAACAGGTCATTCTTCACCAGGCAAAGCATGATTTGTTAACAGATTTACCAAATCGTAGCAGCTTACTGGATGCACTATATTCTCTTAAGGAGAGTAAACAAGAGGTGTCAGCGGGTCTGTTTCTTATCGATTTAGATAATTTCAAGATGATCAATGATGCCCTGGGGCATCACTATGGTGACAGGTTACTGATCCAGGTTGCAGCGCGTCTCTCCAGCTTTTTTGCTACTAATTCATTGATAGTTAGATTAGCTGCCGATGAATTTGTCGTCTTGGCTAAGAATCTCCCTCAGGATAAAAACTCTGCTAAGCGTCGAATTCATGCGTTGGCCAGCCAAGTGCGTCAGATTATCGGTCGTAGTTTTCATATTAATAATCAGACCTTCAGTGTCTCTGCCAGTGTCGGAGCTTGCTTCATCGATAGTCAGATTGAAATCGAGCCTGAGTTATTACTCAAACAAGCAGATGTGGCCATGCACCAGGTAAAGGAGCGAGGAAGAGATGGGTACTTGCTTTATAGTGCCGAGATGGAGGAGGTTGCCCAACATAGTCTGTTTATACAGAGTGAGTTACGCGGTGCTATAGCGGAGAAGCAACTTTCTTTGGTTTACCAACCGATAGTCGATTGCAGGGGGCTGGTCGTTTGCGTAGAAGCTCTTCTCAGGTGGAATCACCCTCAGATGGGCAATATTCCACCATCGACCTTTATTCCTCTTGCCGAGGGTAGTGGTTTAATTGAAGAGTTGGGCGAGTGGGTACTGCTAGAGGCCTGTGCATTCATCAATACTCTTCAGGAGACAGGTGTGCTCTTAGATGCGGTTGCTATTAATGTCAGCGCCAGACAGTTTAACCAAGGAGAGTTTGCTGAAGATCTGTTAAAGGTTCTACACAGGCTTGGTATTAAGCCTAATGCTATCGAATTAGAACTGACTGAGTATGCCCTATTGACTAATTTAGACGTCGTTAAGCAGGCGATGGATAAGCTGAGGCAGGCTGGAATATCCATCGCGATAGATGATTTTGGCACCGGATACAGTTCATTAAGTTATTTGCAGAGTCTTCCTTTGTCTAGGCTGAAACTTGATGCGTCTTTCGTCAGTAAGATAGATGTAAACGAGTCATCAAATGCCATCGTCAAGGCGATCATCGACATGGCTCATGGCCTGAATTTAAACGTCGTTGCTGAGGGAGTAGAGACCCAAACGCAATATGAGTTTTTACTGCAGCATGGATGTGATTCATTTCAAGGCTACCTCTTCTCTCGGCCATTAAAGCAAGCTGACATCGTTAATTATATAGAGTCGGTTGCTGTTAATGGGCACGCTATGGCTTAGTGGCAGTGGTGTGAGGCTAAGAACTTAAGCAGTTTATCTATGGCAAAGTTGCGGCTTTCATCCATCTCCATAAATATCTCATGACGGGCATCGGGAATATTGATCAGTTCGCACAAACCTCCTACAGCATGATACTGGGCGAAATTATCGACAACCATGTCCTCATCGGCCTGAAGGATCAACATAGGTGTCTTAGTTGCTTTGGCTGCTTTTATCGTTTTTGCACCGGCGTCGATAGATTCGACTAGCCAGTGGTTGGTGGGCGAGCCAAGTTGCAGCTCCGGACGTTGCTGATAAAGCTTACGATAATCTTCATAACGTGCCTGGCTCTTAGTCAGATCATTGTTGGCGAACTCATCGTCGTGATAGTCCTTACCGCCCAATACATAGTTAGGCTCAGCGCCATTTTTCGTGTCCAGTTTATTCGCTAACCAGCGGATGAAACGGCTGCTGACTGGCAGTTTGATGCCGTACATAGGTGCAGAGAAGACGGCCGCGGTGAAGGTGTCAGGATGCTTGTCCATATAGAGAGTGCCGATGGTTCCCCCCATAGAGTGGCCCACTAGGAAAAGCTCTTGATACTGCTTAGGGGCAACCACAGTGTCGATAAAAAAAGCGAAGTCATCGACATAAGTACTGAATTTATCGATATGGCCGTGATGAGGATTGCTTGTGGTGCGAGTGGATAACCCCTGGCCGCGATGATCCAGCGCGAAAACACTGTAACCCTGATGGTAGAGGTCGAAGATAAGCTCTTTATATTTAAGGTAAGACTCGATGCGACCACTGCTGATCACTATGGCTCGTGCACTGCCAGGATGTTCAATGTACATGTAGGCGAGAGAGATATTGTCATCAGTGTTTATATCAGACTCTGTCACCTTATCCCAGAATGCGACCTGCTCATGGGTGTTGAGCATCAGCTCAGAGGAGAGTGGTTTAGTTTGAACGTTAACTTGATCATTTATTTGTGATTCGACGGCTATCGACATGATATCTACTGTGCTTATGTATGCTGTTTGCCAGTGTAGCACAGAGTAAAAAGCCGCCGCGAGTCACGTCTTGAAGCTGAAGCTCCCATTGACGGAATACCCGTTACTCTGTAGCTTGATTAACTTTTTTCTGCGCTTTTTTCAGAGTAGATAAAGTCTATGATCTGTTGCTCTAGCACTGACATGGGCACAGAGCCATTGGCTAAGATGGCATCATGGAAGGCTCTGATATCAAACTTTTCACCTAGCTCCTCTTCAGCCTGAACTCGCAGACGCTTGATGGTGAGTTCGCCAATCTTGTATGACAAGGCTTGGCCCGGCCATGGGATATAACGTTCTATCTCTGTGGTGACATTGTGCATGGACAGAGCCGTGTTATCGGCCATAAAGTCCAGCGCTTGCTGTCGATCCAGCCCTTAGCGTGCATGCCTGTGTCGACGACTAGGCGAGCCGCACGCCACATCTCATAGGTCAGGCGGCCAAAGTTGCTGTAGGGGTCTTGATAGAAGCCTGCTTCTAAGCCCAGATACTCTGAATAAAGACCCCAGCCCTCACCGAAGGCCGAAATATAGCTATAACGGCGGAAGTTCGGCAGATTGGTGAGCTCTTTATTGAGGGAGATCTGTAGATGATGACCGGGTACGGCTTCGTGCAAGGTCAGGGCTTCCAGTTCATATAGAGGCCGTTTATCTAAGGCATAGGTGTTGACCCAGTAGTAACCCGGTTCATCGTCTCTGCTGGAACCTGAGTAACGTCCGGTGGTGTACTTAGGCGCTATCTCGGCCGGAACGGCTTGAATGCCGTATGGGGTTCTTGGTAGTTTGCCGAAGTATTTAGGTAGCATGGCATCGGCTTTCTTGGCGATGAATGCAGCTTCTTTCAATAGTTCTTCGGCCGTTTTAGGGTAAAACTGAGGATCGGTACGCAAAAAATGTAAGAAGTCGGCGAAACTGCCCTCGAAACCGAGATCGTCGATGATGGTCTGCATCTCTGCGCGGATACGTTTTACTTCTTTAAGGCCAAGTTGATGAACTTCATCGGATGTCATATCGAGAGTGGTGTAATAACGGACTCGGTTTTCATAGAAGGCGGCGCCATCGGGGAGGCTGGCACTGGCGATATATGTACGGGAACCTGGAATGCACTCCTTGGTCATGAAGTCATAAAACTGCTGATAAAGCGGCAGTACCTTGTGTTCTATGATTTGTTTGCCTCTGGCCGTTAGGTCATCTTTCTGAGCCTGAGTAAAATGCTTCGGATAGTGAGTGAAAGGCCTGAAGTAGCTGGGGAGGTTTGATAATTTGGCTATATAGTGTTGGTAATCTTGCTCCGTTGCGAATCTTGCCTTAGCAATGGAGGCGATATAAGCATGAAAACCGCTCTCGGCGGTGATGGGCAGATAGTGATCCTTGTATCGATACAGGTCGACACTGTTTTGCAGTTGTCCCTGAAGGATCTGGGCATTAATTTTGTCCTCTTTCGAGAGGGTATCTCTGTCTAATGCTTTGAGTATGGTGAGCAGCGCTTGCTTTTGATGATTGAGTGAGGCTAAGTTAGCCGGAGATAGATCGGATAATTTACTGGCTGCACTGGCATCACCCTCGGAGAAAGCCAGTGATGGGTCACTATCGAGTTGAATCAGCCAGTCAGCCTCGATTATGCCTCAGACTAGTTAGTGAATAAAATGGTATATAAAAAATTTTACAAAATAGAGAGACAAAAAAGCCGACTAGATGTCGGCTTTCATTTAGCTATCTCGAGACCTTGAGAATTGCTGCTGACGAGCCTTCTCTTGGTTAGATATATTGAGCCCGCTATTAAATCACCCTTGAGAATTGCTGCTGACGAGCCTTCTCTCGGTAATAGACATCGAAACAGATACAGATATTACGGATTAACAGTCGGCCTGTGGGGCTGATGGTTATTTTCCTGTCGGTGATGTCGACTAGCTTATCATCGATAAATGTTTGTAGTAGCTTGAGATCTTCTGCGAAGTAGTCTTCGAACTTAATCTCTAGCTTGTCATCGATTTGAGCCATATCTAATACGAAGTGGCAGATAAGCTGTTTAATGACCACGCGGCGGATTTCATCGTCACGGTTTAGGCCACAACCTTTCCACAACGCATGACCATTAGCATCGATAGACTCGAAGTAAGGACGGATATCTTTCTGGTTCTGGGCATAACAGTCGCCAATCTGGCTGATCGAAGAGACGCCCAGGCCTAATAGGTCACATTCTTCTTGGGTGGTGTAGCCTTGGAAGTTTCTGTGGAGTCTGCCTTCATTTTGCAAGATAGATAGCTCATCATCGGGCTTGGCGAAGTGATCCATGCCTATGTACTGATAACCAGCATCGGTTAAGGTTTCGATTGTCTGGTGCAACATCTCTAGTTTCTGCTGTGGTGAAGCTAGATCTTCATCTTTTATCTTACGTTGAGCCGCGAAACGAGAAGGTAGGTGCGCATAGTTAAATACAGAAAGACGATCCGGATCCAGATCCAAGACTCGCTGCATGGTTTCTGCAAAGGTTTTCGGTGTCTGGTGAGGCAGACCATAGATCAGATCTATGTTGGTTGAGACGAAGCCCAGCTCTTTGGCCTTAGCCATAAGATCGAAGATGAACTGCTCGTCTTGCTCGCGGTTGACGGCAATCTGTACTTTCTTGTTGAAGTCCTGAACGCCGATAGAGATGCGGTTAAATCCCGCCTCTTTAAGCGTATCTAACATGGTGAGCTCGATTTCACGGGGATCGACTTCAATCGAGTATTCGCCGACTTCGGCTACGTTGAAGTTGGCCTTGATTAGCTCTGATAGCTTGAGGATCTGATCCGAGCGCAGGAAGGTCGGCGTTCCACCGCCCCAATGGATCTGGGTGACGAGGTAGTCCTTAAATAGCGGTGAGCGTTTGACAATTTCAGTTGCCAGATACTCAAGATATTGGTCGGCTTTATGCTGATGACGAGTGATGACCTTGTTACAACCACAGTAGTAACAAAGCTTGGCGCAGAATGGAATATGGATATAAAGAGAAAGCTTATCACTCTTGCTGTTCTTAATCGAAGTCAGCAGTTTTTCTTCGGTGAATGAGTCATCGAACTCAAGCGCCGTCGGGTAAGAGGTATAACGGGGACCGCTGTAATTGTATTTTTCGATCATTGACTGATCCCAACTAATTTGGGTGGGCTGCTTCAAGGCGTGTCCTCCAGAGTAATAGTCTATACCAATCCCGCTAAATAGGTGATTAATTCAGAGCCATTCAGGCTTTTCAATTCAAGGCGCATTGATGAGGAAATGGTTATTCCCTTTTAAGTCAATGCAACGCCGAAGTGGAATGCCTGAGAGGCTCACATAGTGCGGGTTTCAAGGCCCTTTATTCTGCGTTAGATGCTTTCGATATAGAATAACTATTAGCTTCAAGCATCCGCCTTGCCTACAGCGCTTTGAACTTCCGCTGAAAGATCACAGTATTAGTGGGACTGGTATTAGCAAGATGTGAAGTATGCAAGGTTATTGGTTAAATAACCTTGATCCATGTTGTATAAATTGAAGCTGAATAAGCAATTCGAAGGAAATATCTACGAAAAGAGTACGTTTGTCTGTGCTCTTATGGAGATTTTGTGCACAGACTCACGGGATAGGGCTATTTAGGCTTATATAGAACCTGCTGAGTAGCAGAGCTTAACCGAGTTAATGCAGTGGGCTTGGTGTAAAACTGCTAAGTTGTTTCGCTTCTTCGAGAATATCGGCTTCGAGTCCGGCTTCGGAGCGCATGCGGGCAAAATCCAGTTTCATGCGTTGTTGCTTCTGCAGCTTTTTTCGTTGAGTCATGATGGGGTGAGCTTGGATCACCGAAAAATGTTTGAAAATAGCTGGATATTGAGCTTCTACCTGTTCCGACATAGATAAAATATTGAATAATTTGGCTATTCTCATTACGCCTTCTGAAAGCTCACAGCGATCTTCTAACATCGCGGTGGCAATGTAGCGGATGCTGTTCAAATGCTCGTCCAGGCGTGCCTGGTTTATGTCTTTAAATTCTTGTTGATGCTTCTTCTTGTGGATGCTTTGCTTACGCAGCTTAAGCAACAAAGCTGTGGCGTAGCCCGCAAGGGCGGTAATTAACAAAAAACCTATGACTATAAGCGCTGTTGTCATGCTCTGTCCCGTCGGTATAGATAGCGAATACTAAAAAAAGGCACCGATAAGATGCCGTTTTAATAGAGCACTAAGCGTTAATCTTTATTCTGATAGTCTTTTAGCAGATCTGCACCGGATTCAAACCTGTCTAACAAGTCGTCGTCGCTAACCGCAGCTGCTGACTCAATAACCTGACCAAGGTCGTCTTCCTCGGTGATCCCTAAGCGCTCCATGAGTGCTTCAATCTGATTAAACGTCTTATTGATCCATTTCTGCTCGTCTTGGCTTAGATCTTTACCTTCTTCGAGCATATCGAGTAGTTGATTTAGTCTTGGATCTTCTTCGAGCTTAAATAGTTTCTGCTCATCGGTCAGTTTTGGACCTTGCTCTTTCTTAGGGGCGATCACTTTGACTTGGCTTGGAAGATCAAGTTTTATTGCCTTCTTGCTACCATGTCGTGGATCTTTCTTGCTGGCAGCCGAACCATCTTTGCCACCGACAATATTTGAATTGTGACGGCTTCCTGCCTTGTTTCCTGATTTGTTCTTCTTGCCTGCAAGAGCACGATCACTCTTCTTGGTTCTTGGAGCTAACTTAGGCGCATTTTCATTGGCTTTACGGGATTTCTTAGAGTGTGACATGGCTTTTCTCAATAACTGGTAATACAAATTTAGATGTAAATGCGCTGATTACAGATCAATAAGCGAACTTGGGTCGCGTTTTATAGCAGATCCTGATGGTTTTTGCACCAAAATGAGATCATTTGCTGCGAATAATAGCCTAAAACCTGCCTGCTCGGCTAGAAACTCGAAGGTCTCTGGCTGATAAAAGCTGACATGTGTCAGGTTGTTCTTATGATGCCACCTTTCGAAAGCGTGGATTTCGGTGAGTAACTTAGTGTTTATTGCCAGCCAGGCGCCGGGTTTCAACAGTTTACACAGCAGTGACCACTCCTTGGATGGGAAGCGGAAATGCTCGAATACCCGATAACAGCAGATAAAGTCATATTCTTGTTTCAGCAGCCTATGATCGGGGGCAAAGTAAGGGTCATACTGACATAAGTCATGTCCCTGCGCTCGTATTGTGTCGAGTGTCTGAGAGTCGGCTAAACGGCCAAAGTTAAGCCCGATTAATGCTTGATCGGTTTCTTGTACGATCTGCTGTATCAAGCTGAGCAAAAACTGCTTCAGGGGCTTTTGGTATTTGCTGGCGCTCCTTTGGTATCGCTTTTTCTCTACCTGGGGCGGGAGATGAGAGTTAGCATCAGAAAATACCAGCTGACAATGGTGACAGGTATAGATACTGCGTTTCCTATCTTGATTAAATAGTGAGGTGTTTTCGTTGTGACAAAGAGGGCATCTAAGCATATAGGTATGGATCTGCTCACCATGATAAGAATAGTAATATTTTGCCATAAAAAAAGGCGACAGTACGACTGTCGCCTTCAAAAAGTGTCAGAGACACCAATTCTTATTCCAAGTATCCGTACTTGCTATGCGACTTTCCCGGTCAATTTCCATCTTTTTTTAGTCTGCTTTCCATGCATATTTTTTAGTTTTCGGTCTTCCAGACGCTTTCTTAATAGTCCTGAGTCTTCCTGACTACAGCTTCCGTAGATGGTCTTCATGACACATCACAATCCTATCGTCATCTTTGACGCCTAAGTTAACCATCCATGTTAAGGTTTACTGTTGCTTAGGGCTAGTGTTCTAAAACTGATACTAGGTATCGGCGGAACAACTTTCTCTAAACCTGCAAGGGAGTGCTATTATAGCTAAATGGCCTTCCTAACCAAGTTCCTTACAAAAAATTATTCTGACCTAGATTTCAATCGAAATCACGACTCATATTTTAGTGAGTGGTCTTAATTATATTATTGTTATTGAATCTATTTATTCTTATATCTTAAATGTCACTAATACCGAAAACTGTAAGTTATTATTTAATATTTTATACAAACAGATGGGTTCATCTCGGTACGGGCTTAATTAAACCTAAATCTGTGATCTCTGTCAAGTACATTTTTGCGGGCAGTTTACGTAAAGGTCAATCTGTGGGTATTAAAAAAAGGTGGGAGCACCACCTTTTTTAATATGCCTAAAGTTACTTAAGACTTGATATATAGCTAGATAATGCCTCGATATCATCGCTGGTAAGCTTCTTTGCGATATCTTGCATCATGCCATTTAAGTCGTTGTTACGGTTTGTATCGCTAAACTTGTTAAGCTGTATTTTTAGGTAATTGGCATGTTGACCACCGATAGCCGGGAATCCTGCTAGCTCAACCCCCGCACCTTCAGGGCCGTGACAAGCAATACAAGCGGTAATCCCGCGAGTCATGTCGCCACCCTTGTATAGCTGCTCACCTAGAGCCGGAATATCTTTTACTTCTACTACAATTTTTGTCTGTGAAGAGTAATATGCTGCGACATCTTCGATATCTTGATCGCTGAGCATAAGAGCCATCCCCCCCATAATCGGATCGTTACGACCCTCTTTCCCACCTGTTTTAGCCGCACTACGGAAATCGTGCAGTTGCTTAATCAGGTAGGTGGCTTGCTGTCCAGCAAGTTTTGGGTACATGTCTATCATGCTGTTACCATCAACACCGTGACAGGCAGAACAAACAATGGCTTTAGTTTTTCCCGCTTCAGCATTGCCTTCAGCCATTGCAGGCAATGAGATACAGGCTAAGACTGATAGCGCAAGAGCTAACTTTTTCATGGCGTTCCAACTTATTGTTAAATTTTTTGTCCTGAGCTTACTAGCTGAGCCCGCAAGCGTGATAAAATGCTACTTATGTGATCGGGGTAATATTTTACACGAAATTGTGAAAATGTAAGCAACTCTTCGATATTTATAATGCAAAACCTAATATTTTTGGAGTCAGTAGTGACTGAATCTCGTATTGATTTTCGTAAAGCTAAGTTTTTAATCAGTGCCCCCGACATCGCACACCTAAATGAGTATTTGCCTGGAGATGCTGGAATCGAAATAGCCTTTGCAGGGCGTTCGAACGCGGGGAAGTCTAGCGCTCTGAATCTTCTCACAGATCAAAAGAGTCTGGCACGAACCAGTAAGACACCGGGAAGAACCCAATTAATCAATGTATTCGAACTGGATGAGCATCGTAGATTGGTCGATCTTCCTGGTTATGGTTTCGCTCAAGTGCCTCTAGCCCTTAAGAATAAGTGGCAGAAATCTCTGGGAGAGTATCTACAGGAACGTCAGTGTTTAGGTGGCATGGTGGTCTTGATGGATATCAGGCACCCATTGAAAGATCTCGATATGCAGATGATTGAATGGGCCGTCGAGAGTGACATTCCTGTACTAGCTCTGTTAACCAAAGCCGATAAGATGAAGCAGAGTGAGCGCATGAAGATGGTTAATGAAGTCAGAAAGCATCTGGGTGATTTTGATGATCGGGTCAAGGTAGAGCCTTTCTCATCGCTTAAAGGCATAGGTAAGGCCAAGGTTTTAGACATCTTAAATACCTGGTGCCATCCTCAATGGTTGGTTGACGCATTAGCCGAAGCTGAGGCGGCGGAAGCAGAGGACGACAGTTCTGCTACTAAGGGTTAAGCCTTACCTTTAAAGTCGAAAGCTAGTAAAACAGCGCCTGCCATTTTTCATGGTAGGCATTTTTTTTGACTATCACTTTTTAGCTTGTTTAGAATTAAGTCGATAATTGAGGAGTTACAGGCAAAAAAATAGCCGACGGAATAACCATCGGCGCAATTAGCTCTTTTGGGGAGAAGCTAAATTCAACAAGACTCAAGCGCCACTAAGATAGACTCAATGACTCTTAATAACGACAGCATAGCGCGAATCAAATCACATTTAAAGTAAATACTCTAAAATTTATTTTTGGCGAAAAAAAGCCTCAGCAAATAAATTACTGAGGCGCCATAATTTGGCTGCTCATTTAAAAAATGAACTAAAAAGGTTTGAAAGATAGAACATCTTAACCTCTGTACCCTACGCAGAGAATAATACTCCATTGGGCGTTATTAGGAAAACAGTTTTTTATAAAAGGAGTCAATATTGTGACTCAGATCTAACATTTCCGTAGATAAAATGTTGTTTTTTGATCCAAAACTATCATTTTAGTGATTGTAATTGAATCACTTAGCGTATTAGGGGTGATAAATAATCATTTATTGATCTTTTTTCAACATTTAGAGTATTTGGCTAGTGCGCCTGTTCCCAATTGTCACCTATTCCAGCTTCAGCAAGCAGCTCGACATCCAGGCTGACCGCATCGGCCATCAGCTGACAAACTTTTTCTCGCATCTCCTCAGCCTTATCGCTGTCGACCTCGAACACGAGTTCATCGTGTACCTGCATGATCATCTCGATCTCACCCCGTGTCTCGGTAGCAATCCAATGGGCTATGTTGATCATGGCCTTCTTGATGATATCGGCAGCCGTGCCTTGCATTGGCGCGTTAATCGCCGCGCGCTCTGCTGCCTGACGTCTCATGGCATTTCTATCTTTAATAGCGGGTAGATAAAGTCGGCGACCGTAGAGCGTCGAGACGTAACCAAGATCTGCGGCTTCGGCACGAGTCTCTTCCATATATTTGAGTACACCCGGGTAACGTTTAAAGTAGGTGTCGATATACTTTTGTGCCTCAGGGCGAGAAATATCTAACTGCTTAGCGAGTCCAAATGCCGACATGCCATAAATGAGTCCAAAGTTTACCGCTTTGGCGCGACGGCGTTGCTCCGTGGTGACTTCATCGAAGTCCACATCGAATACTTCGGCTGCGGTTGCCCGATGAATATCCTTTCCTGCGGCGAAGGCGGTGAGTAGCCCCTTATCTTGGGACAGATGAGCCATGATACGCAATTCGATTTGTGAGTAATCTGCTGCGAGTACCTTCTTACCTTCTCGCGCAATGAAGGCCTGACGTATTCTGCGGCCCTCTTCGGTACGAATAGGGATGTTTTGCAGGTTAGGCTCACTGGAAGACAGGCGTCCGGTTGCCGCGTTGGCCTGATGGTAACTCGTGTGTATCCGGCCACTCTGAGCATTGACCATGAGGGGCAACTTGTCCGTATAGGTACTCTTCAGCTTAGCTAAGCTTCTGTGTTGCAGTATTATCTTAGGTAGCGGGTAATCTAAGGCTAACTCGACTAATACGTCTTCGGCAGTCGAAGGTGCACCCTTGGGCGTTTTCTTGATAATGGGATAGCCCAATTTTTCAAAAAATAGTGCCTGAAGCTGCTTAGGTGAACTTAAGTTGAATTTCTCACCGGCGATCTCGAAGGCTTTTTGCTCTAATTCATCTATGGTCCTGGCGAGCTCTTCACTCTGCTGGCCTAACATCATGCCATCGATTAACACGCCGCCACGCTCAATATCTGACAGTATTTGAATGAGGGGTAGTTCAATATCGGTAAATACTGCAGCCAGTTGCGGCTCTTTTTCTAATCTTGGCCATAAGTGCTGGTGCAATCTAAGGGTAATGTCGGCGTCTTCTGCAGCGTATGGAGCCGCAATTTCCAGATCGATCTGATTGAAAGTGAGCTGTTTGACACCTTTGCCCGCGATCTCTTCGAAGCTGATATTCTTGTGACCTAGATATTTAAGTGCCAGATCATCCATGTTGTGCTTAGTTGCGACCGAGTTGAACACATAAGACTCGAGCATAGTATCGAAGGCTATACCTTGTAGCTTAATGCCCACATTGGCAAAAATACTGATGTCGTATTTAAGGTTTTGGCCTACTTTTTTAAGTTCGGGATTTTCCAACAAAGGCTTGAGTTTTGCTAAGGCTTCAGCTTGATCCAGTTGCTTTGGTGCATCGAGATAGTCGTGGCCTAATGGAAGGTAGGCGGCCTTACCCGCTTCTATTGCGAAGGAGATACCGACTAGCTTGGCTTCCATATAATTGAGACTGGTGGTCTCTGTATCTATGGCGATAAGGTCTGCATTGGTTAGCTTATCGATCCAGAGATCTAATTCCTCATGGGTGTAGATAGTGGTGTATTCGGTTTTAATATCTTGTTTAATCACCTCTTCATCGGTTGTTTTTTCGTCTTTACCCGAGCCTGTCTTATTATCAAGCACTTCGGCCAACCAACGTTTGAACTCCATTTCAGCGAAACATTTAATCAATTCATCCCTGTTTGCTGGCTCGATAGTGAGATCTTGCCAGTCTTGTTCGAGTTCAACATCTAACTTAATTGTCGCCAGCGCATAGGATAACTCGAGTATATCCCTGTGCTCGGCAAGCTTGGCAGGCATGGTCTTAGAGCCTCTGAAGCCAAGCTCCGGCATCTTCTCCGGAGCGGCAAGGATCTTATCTATGCCGCCGGCTCCGGTTAACATGGCTACGGCGGTTTTCTCGCCGACACCTGGAAGCCCGGGAATATTATCGGCCTTGTCTCCCTGTAGGGCTAATAGGTCGATAATGAGTTCGGGTCCGACACCAAATTTTTCGGTGACTTCGTCCGGCCCCATGATGGTATTAGTCATGGTGTTGATCAGCGTGACATTGTCATCGACGAGCTGGGCCATATCCTTATCGCCAGTGCTGATAAGCACGGATCTACCCTCTTTACTTGCTTGGGTTGAGATAGTGCCGATAACATCGTCGGCCTCGACTCCGGAAATACATACTAGAGGCAGTCCCATAGCACGTATAATTCTATGCAGAGGCTCTATCTGAGTGCGAAGATCATCTGGCATAGGTGGCCTTTGGGCCTTGTAATCTGCATACATGTCGTTACGGAACGTTTTACCTTTCGCATCGAAAATTACCGCCATCTGAGTCGGTTTATACTGTTTTAGAAGGCTGCGTAACATGTTAATTACGCCATAAACAGCGCCGGTGGCTTCACCCTTAGAATTGGTAAGATGTGGTGGTGAATAATAGGCACGATAAAGGTAGGAGGAGCCATCTACTAGCACTAACGGATTTTCGGCAATTTTAGGCATAATTTAGGTTTCGATTTAGGTTTCGAGAGCGGTGAATGACTCTGATTTTGAGTGCATTTTTGATAGTGACGCTAGCATGCCACAGAAGGGGATTTTCAGCCACGTCAAATAACCCGTAGCCTGTGGATAAGTCTGTGAGTTAAACTTTTCATTCGTTGCGAAACTGGCTGGTATAGTCGAAGTGCTATAGTTGTAACTGATTGATTATAAAGTTAAACTAAAAAAAGCGTGAACTGGGCATTAGTTCCTTGAAAATCATCCTGATTTGTGGACTTAATTATCCCCCTGCCTTTCTTGACTCGATTCTTGGCTAAATATTCAGCGCTTGGTAAAGTCGATGCACTAACCTAGCACGAAAAATAATCGGATCAAGGGCTTTGTAGTCATATTGTTAAAATAAAAAGATATATGGGGATTAGTTTTAATGAAAAAAAATAGCGGTCTTATTGAGTGGCTCCGGTGTATTCGATGGCATCGATAAGTTAGTGAAGCAAGTGGTTGAGATGGTTTAACGAAGGTTCTAGAACCTAGGGACTAGAACCTAGGATCTGCTATCTCTTAATTCTTTTACTATCAATCAGACCTTGTGCGAGTCCGACGAGTAATCCGCCTATGTGGGCACCATTGGCGATAGAGAGTCCGAACATATCGGTAAAACCAAACACTAACCAGACTAGCATGAAGCCCATGTAGGCCGGCGGCAGGCCAATGCCTAATTCGGGGCGCTTAGTGCCCATGATCCAGGTGTAACCGACTACGGCATAGACGACACCGGAAAGACCACCGAAGTTTGGTCCACCGACGAAGTACTGGGCTATGTTAGGTAAGGTTCCCGCAACGATCAGCAAGGTGAGTAGCGGAATTAGGCCTAATTTATTCTCTATCTTGCCTCCCAGGTACCACCACCAGAGCAAGTTGAAGATAATATGCAGGGCGGAGAAGTGCAGTAGACTTGGGGTGAACAGTCGCCAAAACTCACTCAGGCCAGATCCAGGCACGGCATTAAAAAATGACAGATGTTGGTATATCGGCTCGGCAAAGCCCAGATTAAACCCGGCGAATACTAAGATGCAGATGAAGATGATGCCTAAGGTCAACGGGCCTGCACCGGTAATAAATTGTGTGACCAGTTGCAGATAGGGGGAGCCGTAGTCGAGTTTAAGCTTGCTATCACCATTATCCCAGGAAGCCTGCAGATACTTAGGATCGTGAGGATTGTGGGTAAAACGTTCAAATTCCTGTCTGGCACGAGTACTATGATTCTCGTTGAGTACACAGATACTGACGCCCTGTTCTGTAGGCAAGATTTTACACTCAATCTTCTCGCCTTTAAGGTAATCGATCAGCGCTTGAGCGGCTCGCTCGTTGGGGAGCCTACCTATTTCAACCATAGAGTATCCTTAAGGAACTTATCTGTTTATGCGTGAGCTTGGTGCCAAGCTTGATAGCCACCATCTAGGCTATAGACATCATCGAATCCCTGCTCGACTAAATATTCTGCTGCGCCCTGGCTGCTGATGCCATGATAACAGACAACAATAAGAGGTTGATCCATATCGGCTTCTGCTACGAAACTCGCGAGGTTTTCGTTATTAAGATTGATGGCACCTTGCACATGACCCGAGGCAAAGCTGGCTGCGTCGCGAATATCTACGATCTGAATATCTGAGTGACTCTCTGAGAGCTGAATTAATTGATTGACGCTAAAATGTTGGAAGTTAGACATAGAACCTTACAGCAAAAATTGAGGGTATAGATTAATTGTGCGATAAGGAGCCGTAATAGTACAGCCCCTTATATAGCATTCACTATTATACTAATTAATCCCAGCTGAGGATTACTTTGCCAGATTGACCCGAACGCATGGCGTCGAAGCCTTGCTGGAAGTCATCGATCTTGTAGTGATGGGTAATGATAGGTGAGATATCCAGACCCGATTGGATCAGGCTGGCCATCTTGTACCAGGTTTCGAACATTTCACGGCCATAGATACCTTTAATGATCAATCCCTTAAAGATAATCTTGCTCCAGTCGATGGCCATATCATCGCCAGGAATACCTAGCATGGCGATTTTGCCGCCGTGATTCATGGTATCTAACATAGAGTGGAATGCACTCGGTACTCCTGACATCTCCAAGCCGACATCGAAGCCTTCTGTCATGCCAAGCTCAGCCATGACATCTTCCAATTTCTCTTTAGTCACATTGACCGTACGAGTCGCGCCCATCTTCTTGGCCAGTTCGAGTCTGTATTCGTTGACGTCGGTGATCACCACATGGCGCGCACCAACATGGCGACATACTGCGGCAGCCATGATACCGATAGGACCGGCGCCGGTGATCAATACATCTTCACCGACCAAGTCAAATGATAGGGCGGTATGCACGGCATTGCCGAAGGGATCGAAGATAGCGGCAAGATCGTCTGAAATATCATCGGGAATTTTAAATGCATTAAACGCCGGAATAACCAGATATTCCGCGAATGCACCGTCTCGATTTACGCCGACACCTGAGGTGTTACGGCATAGGTGAGTTCGGCCCGCACGGCAGTTACGGCAATGGCCACAGGTGATATGTCCTTCACCTGAGACGCGGTCGCCAAGGGTAAAACCACGAACTTCCTGGCCTATTTCGACAACTTCACCCACATATTCATGGCCGACAACCATAGGTACCGGAATGGTATTTTGCGACCAGGTATCCCAGTTATAGATGTGTATGTCGGTACCGCAGATGGCTGTCTTGCGGATCTTGATCAATAGATCGTTATGCCCTAGCTCTGGCTTAGGTGCATCGACCATCCAGATGCCTTGTTCAGGCTTTAATTTGCTTAATGCTTTCATTTAAATAATGCCCATCTCTTTGGCGATGCGAGTAAATGACTCGATAGCTTTATCCAGCTGCTCTTTAGTATGAGCGGCAGACATCTGCGTGCGGATACGCGCCTGTCCCTTCGGCACGACAGGGAAAGAGAAACCAACCACATAGATGTGCTCTTCGAGTAGACGATTAGCGAAGTCACCTGCCAATTTTGCATCGCCAATCATCACGGGAATGATTGCGTGATCGGCGCCACCTAAGGTAAAGCCTGCTGCGGTCATTTTTTCACGGAAGTAGCGGCTGTTTTCCCACACGGCTTCACGCAGTGCCTGTCCTGTTTTTAGCATCTCGAGCACATGGATAGAGGCCGTGACAATCGAAGGTGCTAAGGAGTTAGAGAATAGGTAAGGGCGTGAACGCTGACGTAGCCAGTCAACGACCTCTTTCTTGGCCGCGGTGAATCCACCCGAGGCTCCACCTAATGCCTTACCTAAAGTGCCAGTGATGATGTCGACCCGATCCATCACTTGACAATATTCGTGAGTACCTCGGCCATTTTGACCGATAAAGCCTACTGCGTGAGAGTCGTCGACCATGACGAGTGCGCCATATTGGTCGGCAAGATCACACACACCTTTGAGGTTAGCGATAACACCGTCCATAGAGAACACGCCATCGGTAGCGATCAAAATGTTACGTGCGCCAGCTTCTTTGGCTGCCTTAAGCTGCTCTTCGAGGGCGGCCATGTCGTTGTTGGCGTAACGGAAACGTTTCGCCTTACAAAGACGAACACCATCGATAATAGATGCATGGTTCAGGGCGTCAGAGACAATGGCGTCTTCCTTGCTAAGCAAGGTTTCAAACAGACCCGCGTTGGCATCGAAACAAGATGAATAAAGAATCGTGTCTTCCATACCGAGGAATTCGCTGAGGCTAGCCTCAAGTTGCTTGTGTATGTCTTGGGTGCCGCAGATAAATCTAACCGAAGCCATACCGAAACCATGTTTATTTAAGCCGTCTTGCGCCGCCTTGATGAGTTCAGGATGATTCGCTAAACCCAAGTAGTTATTTGCACAAAAGTTGATTACTTCGGTGTTATTAACTCGAATTTCGGTCTGCTGAGGAGAGACGATTATGCGCTCGCTCTTATATAAGCCTTCGGCTTTCACTTCAGCAAGTTGTTGATTGATCTGGTCGTAGAATGAGGTCGTTGCCACCTGAATTCTCCTTAATTAGCATTATTTTGAGTATTGGAGTGGCGGCATTTTAACCTTAAATCCGCTCGCCCTACAGCCTTTTTTTACCTGTGATGGCAAGATGAATTAGTTTAGGCTCAGTGAAACTGTCACATTAATAAAACTAATGCATAACAAATGGACTGATTCGGTGGGGTGTATCAATATAAGTCTTGATTGTAGAAGGGGTTTAAACGTGTTAATGACTTTATTATCATTAACATATCGAGGAGGGTATCGCCGACATCTAGTCGGCAATATGTATATTACCCCAATTGCGATTAGGCTTGTTTTTCGGCCGGGGCCGTGGCTAACGCTTGATAATGCTGCTCGAGTCTGACAAATGTCGCGCGCGAACTTGGCGTCGAATAGGCCTTAGACAGCATCAAGATCCTCAGCAGTCCTTCATAGATGGATGATTTAGTGATCTTGGTATCCGGGGAGTGGGTCTGCTTATAGCTGATCCAGAAGCAAACAATCATTCTGATTGTTTCTGCCAGTGGGGGGATCTCATTTTGCTCGATAGCGATCACACCATCTTGCTCGAGTTTACTCAGTACATGGCTGCAACGGGTGAGTACTTGTTGCTGCACCTGTAAATATTGCCGCTTAAGTTCATCATCACGACTCAATATATCGGTGAGGTTGGCATACATAAACCTAAACTCCCACATGGCATAGAAGATGGCATCGAAGTAGCCGATCAAGAGGTCGATAGTGACGGGTTTGCCTTCATAGGGCTGAAAGCTGGTCTCAAGGTGACTCTTGTAAAGGGAGAAGATAGAGCGAATAATGTCCTCTTTATTACGAAAATGGTAATAGAGATTACCCGGGCTAATGCCTAAGTGTGCGGCGATATGATTGGTGGTGATAGTCCTTTCACCATGCTCGTTAAACAGCTCCAGGCTGGCATGTATAATTTTATCGCGGGTTTTCATTTTCGTCCTAATGGCATTTTACTTAATAACTTAGTTGACAAACATACTAGCACTGACGGAATTCATCAGGCAAAACTCATTTGTCAGCTACTGTAATATTGGTTGTAACTAGTGCGTCTGATGTAAAGGATATTAGGTGAGATTATCGCTGGGTTTAGTGCTGTGATAGCATGACACATTCAACTGCCAAATATTTTAAGTACCTGATCCTATGAATCGTTTTTTCTACTCTGCCTTACTTTACCTGTTACTGCCGTTATTGGTTATATATCTAGCCATTCGTGGGGTGAAGGGCGCTGACTATCGTGGCCGTTGGGGGGAGAGGTTTGGCCTGACATCACTTAAGCAAAGCGATCTGTTAATTCATTGCGTGTCCATGGGGGAGACATTAGCGGCGGTGCCCTTGATTAAAGCGATTCAGCAAGCATTTCCCCTGCTGACCATTACAGTGACCACCACTAGCCCTACCGGCTCTGCCGAAGTGGTAAAAGCCTTTGGTGAGAGTGTGCAGCACTGTTACTTACCCTTCGATATCTCCATCTGTGTCAGGCGTTTCCTCAAGCAGCTTGCGCCTAAATCTTGCATCATAATGGAGACAGAGCTCTGGCCTAATTTGCTCCATCAGGCATCGAAGTCTGGAGTGAAGTTGATGCTGGCGAACGCCCGCTTATCCGAAGAATCGGCGGGGAAGTATCGAAAACAAGCCAGTCTGAGCTTGCCCATGTTACAGAGCCTAGATCGGATCGCGGCTCAATCTAAGCAGGCGGCGGCACGTTTTATCGATTTAGGCGTCAAGCCTGAAAATATCAGCGTCTGTGGCAGCCTAAAGTTCGATCTCAATATATCGGCAGATAAAATAGCGCAAGCAAAGGCATTGCGCCTGGAGTGGCAGAGGGGCAATAGCCCTATCTGGGTGGCCGGCAGTGTACACCCTGGGGAGTTTGATGCCATCTTGAATGCGCACCGTCAGGTTTTAGCGGATAATCCCGATGCCTTGCTTATCATGGTTCCCCGTCATCCAGAGCAGTTTAATGCCGCCGCAGGTAAGATTGCCGATGCTGGATTTAACTTAGCTCGTCGCAGTTTAAATGAGTCGGTACAGCCAAAGACTCAAGTGTTATTAGGCGATACCATGGGGGAACTACTCACCTTCTATGGCGCCGCGGATCAGGCTTTTGTCGGTGGCACCCTAATCGATAACGGTGGCCATAACCCATTGGAGCCTGCTGCATTTGGATTACCGGTATTCGTCGGCCCACAGCATTGGGATTTCGCCGAGATAACCGGCTTGCTCGAAGACGCCGGGGCTTTGCAGGTGATTGCTGCGGATAGTGAACTAGCCGATGGTTTGATCAATAAGTTCAATGACGAGTCTGCCTATGACGCTGCCAGCGAGGCTGGGCTTAAGGTTATCGCCGCTAACAGAGGCGCGCTGAAGCTGCAGTTTGAGCTGGCGAGACAGTTGATCGACTCTTAAGGTTTCGAGTAACCTTTTAATAACTCTTGCCAGTTGGAAGTGGTGAATGCCAAAGCCGGGAGTTTTCCCTTCTCCTTATTGAACGAGCGTAATAAGCGCTCAAGGTTTGCAGCTTGCCACTTAGCATTCGGCGTTCGGAACTCTCCCCTGTCGAAGTCGATAAGATAAAACTCATCATCTGTGATGAGGATGTTTTTGGCATTGAGATCGGCATGATAGACGCCGCGCTGGTGGAACTTAGCTATGCAAGTCCCCAGTTGTCGCCACTGCTGGTCCGTCATTATTTCTGTGCTTAGCTTAGCCACCAGATCTTGTGCGCCCGCAACCCGCTCGATAATGATATCGGCGCGGTAGTGCAAACCGCTGCGCACAACATTGGCGGCAATAGGCTTAGGCACGGCAAAGCCTTCATTAAACAGTTGAGTCAGCAGAGTTAGCTCTGCCATCGCTCGCGTCTGGTGTAATCCGGTGAACAGATATTTGTCCTTGCTTAGCTTCTCTATCAGGCCGCCGCGATAGTAATGGCGTAACACCCATTCACTGTCGCTATCTACTTGTGCTTCGCTCTGAGATGCTTCCGGAGCAGGCTTTACAAACCAGGTGGTATAGCGCCCCTTAGATGAGCCAGTGACTGCCGCCTGTTGCTGCCAAAAACCAACATCGAACCATTCCGTGGTGATCGCTTGTGCCGCGGCGACGCAATATGCGATAGCGCCTCGGCTGGTCTGTTTTATCTGCATGGTCATCTTGGGTTGATCTGTTTGCACGTTAGCTGGCATAGAGTCTGACTTAAGTGATTAAAAATAAAGTGAAGCCTTAGGGCTGGGCTCATTCTACATCAAGTTATATGATTCGAAAAAATTATAGCTGTTGCAGCACCGCCGTAAGATTTTCTTGCCAAGGTTTTGCCGTCATTATCTGCCGTGAGGCCGTTATATCGAGCAAGCTAAATTTGGGACGTGATGCCGCACTGGAGAACTGACTGGATGAGATAGGCTCAATCGGGATGCGAGTATCGAGTTTACCTAAATTCAGTGCTATATCTTGAATGGCCAGGGCGAATTGATACCAACTCGCGGTACCTGTATCGCTCCAGTGATAGATAGGGGCTAACTTTGCTTGTTGGCTTAGACTCCAGATAAACTGGCCTAGTTCAAATGCCGACGTTGGACAGGATGTCTGGTCATCAATAACCGATAATTTAGGCTGCAGTGTCATTAGCCTGAGCATGGTCTTGACGAAATTAGTGCCAAATGGAGAGTAGAGCCAGGAGCTGCGTACTATGCAGGCTTCCTCATATTCGGCCGCTATGACTGCTTGCTCACCGGCGAGCTTAGAGGCGCCATATACATTGATCGCACTTGGCTTATCGTCGATGCAATAGGCCTTGCTTTGCTGGCCGTTAAATACGTAATCGGTTGAAAGGTGGATCAGGCGAGTCTGGGTCATTTTCGCCGCCAATGCGATATTGCCAGCACCATCTCGATTGACTGAAAATGCTTGGTCTTGCTGAGATTCTGCCAAGTCGACTTGGGTATAGGCGGCGGTATTGATGATGAGCTCGGCGCGGGTTAGTTCAATCGCGGCCATGATTGACTCTAATGAGCCGATATCGACATCGTCTCGGCCCATGGCCGTGGCAATAATCTTGTTTGGCTTACTGGCGATTAAGGCCTGAGCCAGTTGACCATGTTTACCTATGATGAGGGCCCGTGATACCGACGTCATCGAGTCTGGCCATCGAGTTTGGCTGCTGAACTCATAAGCCCTTGGTACCATTCTGGGTTATTGATATACCAGTTTAAGGTGCTGGCTAAGCCAGATTCAAAATTCTGCAGCGGCTGCCAGCTCAGCTCTTGCTCTATTTTACTGGCATCTATGGCATAGCGTCGATCATGACCCGGCCTGTCAGCCACAAAAGTGATCAGTTGTTTGAAATCATCAATACCTGGGGGCTTATCTAAGATGCATGTGTTTAACCGTTCACAGATCTCAGTCACCACCGCCAGATTAGTCTTCTCGTTACCGCCACCTATGTTGTAGGTTTCACCTAGCTTGCCCCTCAAGGCCACAAGGTAGAGTGCCCGCACATGATCTTCCACATGGAGCCAGTCTCTGATCTGTTGTCCATCTCCATATATGGGCAAGGACTCGCCAGCTAAAGCCTTGTGCAGTACTAGGGGGATGAGTTTTTCAGGGTATTGATAGGGGCCATAGTTATTCGAGCAGTTACTTAGCACGACCGGCAGTTTATAGGTGCGACTCCAGGCCCGCACAAGATGATCTGCAGCCGCCTTGCTTGCCGAGTAGGGCGAGCTTGGTTGGTAAGGGCTGTTTTCGGTAAATAGCCCTGTGTCGCCTAACTCACCGAAGACTTCATCGGTTGAGACATGATGAAATCTAAATGTCGCCTGTTTTTCGGTATCTAATCGAGCAAAATAATTGCGGCAGGCTTCGAGGAGGCAGTAAGTGCCGACAATATTGGTCTGGATGAATTCAGCCGAGCCGTCGATGGATCGATCCACATGGCTTTCGGCCGCCAGGTGCATGACGATATCCGGATTGTATTGGCTCAATAACCGCTGGATAAGCTCGCTATTACAGATATCCCCATGGATAAAATGGTAGCGCCGATTGGCACTGATACTGGTCAGCGATTTAAGGTTGCCGGCATAGGTCAGCTTGTCTAAGTTGATGACCGTGTGTGACGTCTCGTTTATCAGCAAGCGTATTAACGCCGAACCGATAAAGCCTGCGCCGCCGGTGACTAAAATGGTTTTGTTGCTATGAGTATCCATGATCACACGCCCTTAGTGATGGCATCGAAGGAGAGACCCATATTATCTTTGCTGGATAATATGGGGACTTGCCCCTCTAAAGGCCAGTTTATGGCTAAGCTTGCATCGTCCCAGGCGAGGATTTTCTCGAACTCGGGGGCATAATAATCGGTACACTTGTAGATTATTTCCGCAGCATTTGAGGTGACATAAAAGCCGTGGGCAAAGCCTGCGGGGAGCCACATCTGCTGACGGTTGTTTGCCGAAAGATAGGTGCCGAACCATTGGCCTAAGCTTGGGCTATCTTGGCGTAGATCGACTGCGACATCGAATATCTCGCCAACAACTACACCTATCAACTTGCCTTGGCTGCGTGGCGATTGAAAGTGTAAGCCTCTCAAACAGCCTTTTATCGAACGGCTATGATTCTCCTGCACGAAAGTGACATCGGCTATCTGCTGCCTAAACCAGGAGTCACGGAAGGTTTCGCAGAAACTGCCGCGCTCGTCTTCATGGACGCGAGGTGAGAGTAGTTTTAAACCCGCAATGGGTGTGTCGGTGATATTCATAGGGCCATTATGTTCTGAGCTGAGTGTCGCTGTATTTATAATAAGGGACTTTGCTGTCAATGTTGAGGGGCATATGGGTGAGAGTTAAGATTTTAGCTATATATCAATGGAACTTGATTGAAATCTTGGAACCTAATCCAGAACTCAATTAAACTCTGTGGGTGCATCTCTAATTCTCGGATCCTATGAGCTTAAAACTAGATAATATCAATTCCTTGTGTTTGTTGCGCTTGTCTGCAATCGGTGATGTGTGCCATGCCGTGGCTATGGTACAGGCGATACAGAGGCAATATCCCCAGCTTAAGATCACTTGGATTATCGGTAAGGTTGAATATCAGCTGCTTAAGCATCTGCATGGTGTCGAGTTTGTCATTTTTGACAAGTCACTGGGCTGGCGTAGCTATGTTAAGTTACGCAAGGATTTGGCGGGGCAAAACTTCGATGTGCTCTTGCACATGCAAGTGGCCTTGAGAGCGACAATTGCTTCACTGGCAATATCCGCTAAGGTGCGGATTGGCTTCGATCGCGCACGAGCGAAAGAGGGTCAATGGCTGGTGACTAACCAGAGTGTAGAGCCTCTCGCCACTCCCCATGTACTCGAAGGCTTCATGGGCTTCGCTAAAGTGATAGGGGTGACAGATCTGACCCCCAACTGGGAGATCCCCGTGCCTCTCGTCGATAGCGAATTTGCGCAGAAGATGATCCCCGATGGCGATAAGACCTTAGTTATCTGCGCCGCCGCCAGTAAGGCGGAGCGCAACTGGCTACCTGAGCGCTACGCCGCAGTGGCAGAGCATGCGATATATCAAGGTTTCAGAGTGATCTTGTGTGGTGGACCTGCGTCCTTGGAAGTAGAGTTAGCCGAAGCCATCGAACAGGCTTGCTCCCAGACTCTTGAAAACCAGGTGGGTAAGACGTCTCTCACTCAGTTATTGGCCGTATTGAAGCAGGCCTCTATAGTTTTGGCTCCCGACACTGGCCCAGCGCATATGGCCGTGACTCAAGGCACGCCAGTAATAGGGCTATATGCCCATTCAAACCCAGGACGCACCGGGCCATACACCAGTCTGGATAATGTGGTGAGTGTTTATGATCAGGCCATTAAATCTCAGCATGAAGGGGATATCCCTTGGGGTAAACGAGCAAGGGGGGCCTCTTTGATGAAGATGATTCACCATGAAGCTGTCATTAAGCAGTTTGATATACTCTCAAGTGAGCATCAACCTCACTCAAGTTAAAAAATCACTTGAACTGATTTGAAGTTGATCAGTTTATAAACCAGTAATTTTTGTTCGAGTGTAAATGAGTGGCTTGATATGTAGTCCCACTTAATTTACTCGGTATTACCCATCAAGTGCTTTTTTAACCGTTTGAACTCAGGCTTATCCAGATAAGCCATACGCAGCATATGATAAGTCGTAGGGAACAATTGATGCCAATTGAAGATTCTCCCTATGGAACGAGGTAGTTTGTTTGACTTTCCGGTGAGGAACCTAACTAATCTGTTCTCATGACCTGAAATATAGCTTTGTAGGTTATTTTTCTTATGAGTCTAGCTATATCCTTACTCCAGTAAGTATTCCCATAGATAGTGACGTGGCTGTTATTATGTGCAGATAATATTTCTGTCGCTCGCTGATGAATGTTGTCTATAGAGGTTCGCGGAGACATAATTTTTAAGGGCGGAGTGATTTGTCTGAGTATCATATATTTTTGCTCAAATTTATTCTATGTACATAAAAATCACTTGGGCTAAGCCGTATCTTTAAGTAGGCATTATACTGTTGGATACCCATAGAGTTTAACGCTCAGAATTATGCGAGTTAGTGTCGCATCGGGAATGGGTATAGTGGTAAAATGATGGGGCGCAACTGCATGAGCAAACTAATAAACTCGCTTTTTCATGAAGGATAAATGGATGTTGTCGGCACCAAAATTTTTGTTTGTTCCTGTTTCTACTCCCGAAGGGATTGGGGAGTACATGCGCTCTAAAATCATCGCCGATGAGGTGATGAATCGCTGGCCGGAAGCGCAAATTGATTTCGTTCTCAATCGACATGTTTCTTACATCGATGATTGCCCATATTCAACTCACCTGGTCGATGATACGCCAACTAAAAAAACCCGTGAAGTTAACCAGCTAATAACAGAACTTAAGCCTGATGTGGTTATTTTCGATGCCGCGGGTCGTAAAGCCCAACTTAAGCACGCCCATCGCATGGGGGCAAAAGTTATTTTTATCAGTCAGCACCGTAGAAAGCGGTCGCGGGGGATGAAGATTGCCCGAGCACGGGTGACTGATAGCCATTGGGTCGTTCAGCCTAAGTTTATTATTGGAGATATCAGTCGATTCGATAAATTTAAATTAGCCATGATAAAGCGAGAGCATCCGATATATACAGGTAGTATCTTTACCTCTCCAACGAATGAGCAGAAAAAACATCTCTTTGATAAATATGAGATTAAGCAAGGAGGATACTTGCTGTATAGTGCCGGGTCTGGTGGCCACAGCTTGAAAGAGGGTTTGGCAGCCGATCTATTTGCTCAAGTGGCTAAGACTATTTTCCGAGAAACAGGGATCCCGAGTCTAATGGTTTTTGGTCCAAACTATCCGAAGTCTCTACCAGATATGGAAGGGGTCATTGCCATTCCTCATCTTAATACCCGTGAGTTTATTAACCTACTGGACGGTGCTAAGGCTGCTATTTTGAGTGGCGGCGATACTATGCTGCAATCCATTGCCCTGAAGACACCAGCACTCGCTGTGGCAATATCTAAGGATCAACCGCCTCGTATCAATAGCTGTGCCGCTGCTAACTTGATCTTAGCCTGCGGCAGTGACCAGCAGGAGATGCTGACTAAGACGCGTAAGTTGATCGATGTCCAATCTCTCAATCGCTTACAAGAAACAATGGCTGGCTTGGATGATACCAATGGCTTAGATATTGGTATGGCAGAGATTGCCCGCCTAATAGGGAGCCTTGAGAGCTAAGTGGTAGGCTATAAAGTGATTATTTAGCTGTATATTTTCTTTATATGTGTGTTGCAAAATACTTGTCACATATTAGCTAATTCTTCAAAATGAAAACCATCTTTTGAAGAGTGGATGGTCTTCATTGATTGAATGTCCAAGTGCTCTGCTATAACCATTTTTTCCCAATAAAGGGGGTGACAAGAGTGTTAAGTAACCTATAAGGCAGTTTTGTTCTTCTCTGAAGCTTAGCTATATATAGGCTCCAAGCATCCTGTTTTAGCTGTTTTTTCTGGCTTTCTGAAATTTTATCATGAAACATTTCACAGTAATCGGCAATATATCTAACTTCTCGTAGTGGGCACTTATCTCGGAATCCTCGGCCTGCATAATGAATAAAGTCGGCCTGACGGTAATTATCTAGCCCTAAAAGATCCATACGATTAAATTTAGATTCTACGCATTTATAACTTATTTTATGCTTTTGGATCATGTAGTTAGTTAGTGTCTGTTCGTAAAACTTGATCTTGTTACATACAGATTGTAGCTTTTCGACTGACAGGTGTTCAAAAAGCGGGCACTGTTTAGAGATTAACAGCATTCCCATGTTGAAATAAACGGGTAGATTGGACTCTGAGTCCCAATTAGGTACATCACCAAGCAGGTCGCAGGCTTCTTTTATTACAGGAGTTCTATCACGATATCGACCTTCATTGAACATGTATACAGAATTAAGGTCATCTAGTGTGTCAAAAACATTTTCTGCCTCTGGAGTGATAATAAAGTCTGCATCTAGATAGAGAACTCGATCATACCTCTTTAGCAGTTCACCTATGTATAACTTTTCACTCCAAGCTGGGTTGGCATCGTATTTAGGATTTTTTATATCTACTTGATAGTGAAGTGCATCGGATATAATTAGATCTGCACCGACTTTTTCTGCATAGGCGCGGAAGCTTTCAATTGCTGCCTTATACATAGGGTTGTCGCCAATCGCGAGCGTAAATATCGCTTTTTGCATGATAAAACCTTGGTGAAAGTTGTAATATTGAATTCGGTTAAATACGTAAAGAAGGTAAGATTTATCAGGTATTGATTAGAGTCGTAAACCTTCATTGGGAAATGTCAATGTAGGTATCTAGAACTTGTTTGACACAGATGTCGCTCACGTATCCTTTCCCCTTGCTTGCGTATAGCACTCTAGAAGTCTGGCTACTTGGCGGTGCCCAGTAAGGCTTCTTTTGACGCATCATAGCTATAAGAGGCCTGTTCGATGCAGTGGCAAAATGCATTATCGCTGTCTCTACAGTTATGACCAGATTGGCACTTGCAATCATAGAGGGTAATTCAAAAAAGTGCTCATTAATTGTGAATACGGATACTTGCAGATTTGTTAAATGTATATTATTTTTTATCGCATCAGATATTTTGTTATAATTTTCTTTAGTGACATTTACGACGAAACGACTACCGGGACTTTTATTGCCAATCAACTGAATTAATTCGAATAGTTGGGATTCTTGCCAGTCTCGTTTATTATTGGTTGAAAGGTGATTAAGGAATATCAATTGGCCCTGTCGATTGCTATCGGTAAAATGTGTCTTTAACCAGTTTTGAGTGATTACGGCGATCTGATTAGGAATGGTTAAGCTTGGCATAAAATCATCTTTATCCAACTTAATACCCGCAATCCTATTCAGCAACTGATAGTACCTGTCGGTGATGTGATGCTTGCTTGGTAAATCATTTTCTTTAAGCTTAAATAGTTGGTCGCTATTTCTAAACAGAAAGCGGTCAATTAGCCCGAAATACTTGGATTTCCCTATGCTTGAGACAATAAAAGCATCTGGACCTATCTCTCTGGCAATATTAGAAAATTGCTCACTCTTACTTCCTGAGTGGGTGATAATAAGATCGTAATTGAGCGCCTGCGCGTCGAGAATCTGTGCTCGTTGTTGCTTCTCCGACGAGCAACATCCATAACTACGTGTAAAGCAACCTTCTGTTTCGATCCACTGCTGAAGGATCTTACTGCGCGATAGACGCCAACTCTCTGTATTAAACCTGTTATCATCTAACCAAATATCGAGTTCTATATGGGGATATTGTTTCTTTAATGCAATAAGAAAGGTTTTTAGGTATAGAAAATCTCCTAAGGCTACAGGAGAGATAAATAGCAACCGTTTGGCGCTTTCTAGTTGTGTAGATGAGATGATTGACATTGAAGAGAGCCATGATAATGCTGAGTTAGATATAGGATACAGGTGTTTAAGTTCTCTGAAAACTCACATCTGTATTATTGCTTAGGTCAAACAGATGTAAAGGCATTTAGGTATGCTTTTTCAAGATGAGCTTTAGGTATCGAGTCTACTGATTCTAAAAAAGTGATTCTCCCTTGCCGCATGCTAGGACTGATGAATAAAGCTTCAAAAAATTCACTTTTACTAATACTCAAAGTTTCAGGGGTACTGCGAATTTTAAAGCCATCAATACAAGCTAAAACCGCATGATTTAGACCCGGTAAGTTCAACAGCAATCTTAAGTGATGGCAAAACTTCATGCCTAAAGCAACTTGCTCGCCATGTAAGCCATTACCAAAATTTAAAAAATCGAGGGCATGGCTTATCAAATGTTCGGCCCCAGAACAGGGACGGGAGTCTCCCGAAAAGCCCATAGCTAAACCAGACAAAATTAATCCTTCGGCAAGTTGAGTTATCACTGTTTGATCGTTAAGCGCTAAATGCTGTACGCCTAAAATCTCATTTGCCGCTGACTTCGCAAGAAGATAAGAGAAGCCATCGACCTCAGATCTATCTTTTGCATAGTCCATATCAAGCAATGCAGAATAATTAGAAAGTAGATCGCCAATTCCTGCTTGAGTTAAGCGTGTCGGAGCCTGTGAGCAAAGTTTTGTATCGACTATAATAACATTAGGAATGGCTGCCGGAAGGCTGAGTTTTTTCCCTGAATCATCGAAAATAACAGCGATAGGTGATGAAATACAATCACTTGAAAGTGCTGTAGGGATCACAATCAGCTCAATGTGGCGTAGACTTGCTAGTCGTTTACATACATCGAGAACTTTTCCTCCACCGAAAGCCACTACGGTCTGGATTTGTTGTTGAGCACAAATAGCATCAATTTGAGAGACATTTGAGAAATCAGCTTTCTCGATAACGTGTATGGTACTGCTTTGACTAAGCCAAATGTCGGACAAAACTTGTTTGGCCAAACTTTTCACGCCTTCATCAATAGCGAGTAAGACCCTTTTGGGGAATTGTAGATTCGATAGCAATTGAGTATTGGCTATCGCGTCTTTTTCAACAAGCAATTGAGCTGGAAACTCTAAATGCCGGGTGCTGAGCTTCCTGGTGGCGTTTGACAATTATGCTTCCTTTATTTGTTTTAGTATTGCGCTGGTACTGACGGATTTATGATATTGAGTATAAGCTAAGCTTACACCATGCTCTTCGAGATAAGCAGGTGTACAACGAATTTGCGCAAGATACGATTCATGATCCCAGTCATCACCATGAGCAATGATGTCGATGTCATACTTTTCTATAATAGGTTTAATATCAAAACTATTAGTCACCTCAACCTGGGAAACACAAGCCAACGAACTCAAGATTGCAGCCCTATCATCTTCATTGTAAATGGGACGACGTTTGTATCTCTCTGTCATCTCATCGCCATTAATTAAAATAATGAGCTCATCACCAAACTCTGAAGCTTTTTTAAGAAATTCCACATGGCCTCGATGAAAAAGATCGAATACACCGACAACTAACACTTTTTTAGACATTTAACACCATAGATTTAAGGTTAAACCGTAAACATATTTATGCTCTACGGAATTCTCTTTATGAACGAATCGCTATGATAAAGCAAACACAGTTGTTGAGAAACCATGATATGCAGGCGAACTTTAGTTACTCTAGCTTTAAGTGCGTCACTTATCAGTTAGAAATCGGTCTTTTAAGGCTAAGGATGAATAGTCACTAGTGTTAGGGCTATGTGCTACAATCATCGCCATTATTTTGTATGAACTCTAACGGGTAACGATTGTCTAGATGTACTCTATGATCTCGTTTTCGAAGCATTTTTAAGAAGGTTCACAGTGATTTGTTTTGATGTTTTACATCCCTATTATCTCCCACAGTACTTACCCGTCAAGGATGAGTTGAATAAGCGTGGAGAGTCTGTACATTTCATCGTATATCGAAATCTTGAGCAGCAAACGGCATTAGATGCCTTAGTGTCAGAACATCAGTTGAATGTCCATTGGGTGGATGATGCCGAGCAAGCACTAGCGTTTTACCTAAAAAATAAGCCTAAATGGATCATATTTGGTAATACTTTTGATCATGCAGCGAAACTGAAAGGGATATGTAGAACGGCCTTAATGCAGCATGGTATCGGCCCTAAATCCTGTTATTACACCGTATCTGAATCAGATATGGATGTTCGCTTTGTCGAAGGAGATTATCGACTCAAACGTTTACAGCAGCTGTTTCCAGCTAAGACGTTTGTCGATACTGGCTATGCTAAACTCGATCCTATTATTCAAGGCGTAGAAAATGGATTGGATATTGGGTCGCTGGGTTTAGATCCTGTCAAGCCAACATTGCTCTACGCTCCTACATTTTACCCTAGTAGTATTGAAAAAATGGGCCTGGATTGGCCAGCAGAATTTGCTGAATATAACATCTTGCTTAAACCGCATTATTTCTCGCTGAGTAAGTCTAATTATAAAAAGCAGAAGCAATTACTTGAGCATTGGGGGCGATTCGATAACGTCTACCTTGCACCTGTTGAACAGGCAAATTTATTGCCTTTCATGGCGAGTGCGGATCTGCTCATTAGTGATGCATCTTCTGCTTTATTTGAATTTGCGGCACTCGATAAGCCTGTTATTTGGTGTGATTTCTATCATCTGCGTTGGAGCTATAGAGGGATTTTCAAGTTTCGTTTCAATAATCGTATGGATGAAGATCTTTATAAATATGCAGGTGTCGCTATGCATGCGGCTTCGTACAAAGAGTTGAAGTCAGTGGTGGATGAGCAGATAGCTAATCCTGAGTCATTTTCGGCGCAAAGAGCAAAATATACCTATGAGCTTGCGGGTAAGGTCGATGGCTTGTGTAGTCAACGGATCGTCGATTACCTTTTATCAGAAAAGAGTTCGTGAAATTAAGATCGTGATAGTTCGCCAAATAGTTTATAGACTATATTGGCGATTCACCAGATTGGATTATTGGCCGATAAAGTGTTGTGCCTTAAGCCAGTCCAGATATTCAGGTACTGCTTGCTCTACCGTTTTAAATGCCTCAGTGTAACCAGCTTGACGAAGCCGAGTTAAATCGGCTTGAGTGTAATGTTGATAAGCGCCCTTCAACTTCTCAGGGAAGGGGATGTACTCAATTTTGCCTTTGCCGTGATAGTCAATGACGGCATTAGCCACATCGTTAAAGCTCTGAGCCTCACCCGTTCCGCAATTAAACACACCCGATATCTCAGGGTTCTGCCATAGCCACAAATTTACCTTAACTACGTCTTCGACGTACACAAAATCACGTAACTGTTGGCCATTCTGATAACCTTCAACGCCCTCGAAAAGTCGACAGACTTCAGTCGCGTTAATTTGATTATTAAAGTGAAATGCAACGCTGGCCATGCCACCTTTATGCTGTTCACGGGGACCGTAAACGTTGAAGTAACGCAGGCCTGCGACTTGAGTGGTTAATTTCTGCTGCCTAACATATTGATCGAAGAGGAACTTAGAATAAGCATAGACGTTTAATGGCTTCTCGAATTCGCGCTGTTCAACGAATTTATCGCTGCCACCATAAACAGAGGCCGAAGAGGCATAAATAAACTGACAAGTATTCGTCTGGCAATAATGGAGCATGCTCTTCGAATACTCATAGTTATTTGCCATCATGAATTTGCCATCCCACTCAGTAGTTGATGAGCAAGCACCTTGATGGAATATCACTTCAAGTTGACCGTCGAAGACGCCAGATTTTATCTTGGCAAGAAAATCATCTTTATCAAGATAGTCGGCGATTTCACAGTCGGCTAAATTGAACATCTGTGTACCATCGCTGAGATCGTCAACGGCAATAATGTCGCTGCGTCCCATATCGTTGAGTGCTTTGACTAAGTTACTGCCGATAAATCCTGCGGCACCTGTGACAACAATCATATTCATCTTCCAATTTTCAGGCGAGTTGAGCCGATCTCAAGTCGCGATAATTATTCACTACTTGCTTGATTTAAGCATAATGAGTATCTAAGTAAGCCACTACATCTTTTTCGACCGCGTTAAAATCGATTAGCGCCATGTTTCGACCCGTTTTTTTACCTATTGGTGGCGTGTAAGATAAACGTTTATGTCTATGAGACAGTGTTTGCCAGCGAACTATGGGTGCGGAACGTCTGCCGGCATAAAAACCAACGGTTGCTATATTATGTAAGCCTGCGATATGTAGTGGACCCGTAGAGCCCGCTATAAACATATCTGCTGCAACGATAGATTTTGCAAAATAAGCCAGACTCGAAAGCGGTTTTGCCATGACAACCTTGACTGATTCTTGGTCGAGTTTGTCGAAAATCTCTTGGGCTAATCGCTCTTCATCTCCGCTAAACGTCAAAACGAATTTGCAGTTAACTCGTGTTTTACGGTTAATATTGATTAATAATCTTGCAAAATCAGCAGGTGACAAGCTTCCAGATGAACCGCCTGTTCCTGGATGCGCGAAAATTAATTTTTCATCGCCTTGGTGGTGGTAATAACTTTGCCACTTTTCACGTTCGGCACTCATGTCCCAATATTGCTGAGGTAGTGTTGGGATTTGGTAGCCATGCTGTGTTAGAAAGTGCTCCACAAGCATGCATCCACCACGCCAACAAGGCTCTCCGGTCTTGTATCTCGCGTCTGCCGTATGTCGGTATAAATATTGGTACCAGTTGTGTTTCGGAGCCAGCTTATAGGCGGTATCGAGATGGTGTACCATCTTGTAAATTCTAAACTCTGAACATGAGACGATCACAGCGTCGTATTTGCGAGCAATAAATTTTTCGGTAATGGCTTTATCATCACCAGTATCGACAATGACATGATCTACATATGGACAAGCTTCTGCGAGTGCTTGTACCGCGGGAGCAACGAATACCTCAATACTGGCTTCTGGCATTGCTGTCTTTAACAAACATAATGCCGGCCAATAAAGGACAAAATCGCCAATCTTGTCATGCCGGATAGCTAAAACTCTTTTGATCATATGCAAGCAACCAATTTTTGGGAATTATTCATCATATTCAATATGCAGCTAATATCTGCATCCCCGATAAATATTTAATCTGAAAACGAGAAAATCATCGCAAATGATAACAGTTCTATAGTGGTTAAACTCTACTATTGAGTCTGGGATAAATGGATTTTCAGATTAGATTTCGATTAACAATAGCGATATAACTCTTGTCTTAGTCTTGTGATGCTAAATCTTGTTAAGGAGTAGCGAAATGACATATTTTATCTCGATAAGCAGCCTTAAACAGAAATAGACTGTAAAGGTAACGGCGGCAAGAAAAATTAGGTACAATCTAGGTCTAATTTTGCAAAAGATAAAAGTGTTATGAAGGTTTCTCTGCCAGCATTTGAAAAAGCTAAGGTCTTAGTCGTCGGTGATGTCATGCTAGACCGCTACTGGACGGGGCCTACAGGACGTATTTCTCCTGAGGCACCAGTACCTGTGGTTCGCATCAATCATATCGAGGACCGTCCTGGTGGAGCCGCTAACGTTGCACTCAACATTGCTACTTTGGGTGGTCAGGTCTCCTTAGCTGGCATTGTTGGTCAAGACGAAACTGCCGATGCATTAACCGCTGGAGTGCAAGCTCTAGGGGTTGAACCAAGATGGCATATTGTTGCCGATAAGCCAACGATTACTAAGTTAAGGGTGATGTCTCGTGGTCAGCAACTGATCCGTCTCGATTTTGAAGAACCCTATGCAGCTGTTGAGAGTCAAGCCCTACTAAATGCTGCACTCGAGCAACTGGCTAGCGTCGATGTTGTGGTGCTATCTGATTATGCCAAAGGTGCCCTCGCCGATCCTCAGGCCTTCATTCAACAGGCTCGGGCGCAAGGGGTTAAGGTGTTAGTCGATCCCAAGGGGAGTGATTTTTCTCGTTATCGTGGCGCGACATTGCTTACACCAAATCTGAGTGAATTTGAAATGGTCGCTGGCGAAGTCAGCTGCGAAGCCGATCTTGTCGAAAAAGCCCATAAACTGCTTAAACAGTTTGAACTTGAGGCCATACTGGTTACTCGCTCAGAGAAAGGCATGACGCTCATAACCTCAGATAAGAATGAGCTGCACATACCTACCGTTGCCCGAGAAGTTCATGATGTGACCGGTGCCGGTGATACGGTGATTTCGGCACTCGCTACCGCCATTGCCGCTGGTAGCTCACTTGCCGAGGCTTGCGCTATTGCCAACACGGCTGCGGGAATCGTGGTGGCTAAACTGGGTACCTCTACGGTCAGTCGCATCGAGTTAATCAAAGCTATGTCTCTGAGCAATGGCGAGATGGGCTTTGGGGTGATTTCTGAAGACCAGCTTGCTTATGCTCTGGAACAGGCGAAATTACGCGGTGAACGCGTGGTGATGACCAATGGCTGTTTCGATATTCTCCATGCCGGTCATGTGAGCTACCTGCAGGAAGCAAAGGCTCAAGGAGACAGGCTGATTGTCGCAGTCAATGATGATGACTCGGTGAAGCGTTTAAAGGGAGATGGTAGACCGATTAATCCTCTCGATAGGCGCATGGCTGTACTTGCAGGCCTGGCTTCGGTCGATTGGGTGGTACCTTTTAGCGAGGATACCCCTCAAAGGATCATCTCTCACCTGTTACCGAATATGTTAGTGAAAGGTGGCGATTACCAAATAGAGGACATCGCTGGTGGTAAAGAGGTAATAGCAGCTGGTGGCGTGGTAAAGGTACTCTGTTTTGAAGAAGGTATATCTACTACCAAGATCATCGAAAATATTATGGCGAAAGGTTAACTATGCACACAAAAGCTATTTACCCAGGGACATTCGATCCTGTGACCAATGGTCATACGGATCTCATCGAGCGAGCGGCTAGATTATTTAAGCATGTGGTTATCGGTATCGCCGCCAATCCCTCCAAGCAACCTCTGTTCTCATTAGAGCAACGTGTGGAGCTTATTAAGCTGGTCACTGCACATTTGGATAATGTTGAGGTGGTAGGCTTCACTGGTTTATTGGTGGATTTTGCCAAGGAGCAACAAGCCAGTGTATTGGTCAGGGGGCTGAGGGCCGTGTCCGATTTCGAGTATGAATTTCAGTTAGCCAATATGAATCGCCGTTTAAGCCCAGATCTTGAAAGCGTATTTTTAACCCCCGCGGAAGAGAACTCATTTATCTCATCGACGCTGGTAAAAGAGGTCGCCCATCATGGTGGTGATGTCAGTCAGTTTGTACATCCGGCAGTCTCTAAGGCTCTGTTAAAGAAGGCTAAGTAGTTAAGTCATGATTAAAATTGTTAACTCTTCTCTTGCCAAACTAGGATTAGTTTTTAGTCTGGTTTTCTCATCCACTCTGTTGGCTGCACCTTGGGTCGATGTCTCCGATATCTATCTCAGAGCAGATATTCAAGCCCTTGCCGATGCAGGTGTTATTACCGTGCCCGTCAATACCTATCCTTTGATGTGGTCTGGTATTGGCGTCGATCTAGCTCAAGTAGAACCATCAGTTTTGACTCCAGCTTTGGCCGAGGCATATGCGAGGGTGAACTATTATTACCGCAGCGCCGTCGGCAATCGGGGTAATACTCGTATCAAGGCCGCTGCGGCAACAGATGCGGCGCGCTTTCAACATTTTGGCTCAGATTATCGTGAACAAGGTGACCTTCAAATTTCCCACGAGTATATGGGCGAGCGTTTTGCCTTTAAGGTGTCGGCATCGGCTCATTACGATCCCGCAGATGAGGAAGAATTTCGCCTCGATGATTCATATTTCGCTATGGCTCTGGGTAATTGGATGATCACTGCCGGGGCTGTCGAGCAGTGGTGGGGACCAGGTTTCGACTCTGCATTACATAGGTCGAACAACGCCCGACCTATGCCGTCAGTGATGGTGAGTCGCAATAATGCCGCAGCCTTTGAGACTCCTTGGTTGTCTTGGCTTGGCCCTTGGACACTCACCGCAGGTATCAGTCGGCTGGAGGAAGAGCGCGCCGTCGCTAACCCGCTGTTGTGGAATTTCCGCAGCTCGATTCGTCCATTGCGTCAGTTAGAGATTGGCTTCTCCTGGTCGACTCAGTTTTGTGGTGAGGGCGAGGAGTGTAGCTGGGAGAGTGCGCTTAAATCGATAACCGCTCAGCGTGATTGCCGCGGTGCAGGTGAGGGCGGGTGTAGCAATTATGGTAACCAGATGGCGGGCTATGATATTCGTTTCAGCGATACCTGGTTTAATATCCCATTTGGTGTCTATTACGAAAAAACCTGTGAAGATGCCAAAGGTTCAGCGCCTTGGGATATTGTCGACTGTGGTCATTTTGGCGGTATAGATACTCGTTTCAATTTTGACAATGCTCAGTATAAGTTATTTTTTGAGTATACTGATACCCTGGTTGCCTGCGGTGAAGATGATAATGCCTTCAACTGTTTGTATGAGCATTCAACTTATCAATCAGGCTCACGCTATTATGGTAAAACCTACGGCAGTACCTATGAAAGTGACGCGACTGTCTATGCCCTGGGCCTCATTGGTCAGTTCAAAGATAGCAAGGGGATCACTTCGATACTCAGATATGCCCAGTTAAATAAAGATGGCTCTAGCCCTGGAAGCGCTTGGGTGGCACAACGGCCGCAAGAAGACCTGTTGATGTTGGAACTTAGCTATCGCATGCCTATCTGGAAGGGCATGATGAGTGTCGGCGGTACTGTGTCACGTTCCGAGTTTGATACTCAGGAGAGCGAGTCCGATGCCAGCTTGTTCGGCATTTATGAGTATAGGTTTTAGAAGGCTTGAGTTCCTAGGTACTAGTACCTAGGAACTTGAATCCTGCCTAAGCTTTATCGCTGTTGGCATATGCCGCAAAATACTGTGGCCCGTTGTCCCAGCCTTACCTCACTGAGTAGATTGCCGCATTGGGTACAGGTCTCTCCGCCGCGACCATAGACATGCAGTTTTTGAGCAAAATAGCCTGGTTTACCGTCGGCATTAGTGAAGTCTTTCAGGGTCGTGCCGCCTTGTTTTATGGCACTAGCGAGTATCTGCTTAATGTCGGTGACTAAGATGGTTAAGCGTTCGATATCTAGTCTTCCGGCCTCGGTCTGAGGGTGGATCCCCGCCGCAAATAGCGCCTCATTGGCGTAAATATTACCTACACCGACCACGATATGGTTATCCATCAGGCAGAGCTTTATCGCTTTTTTCTTGTTCTTTAGCGAGTCAAACAAATATTTGGGGGTAAAGTCATCTTTTAGCGGCTCAGGCCCTAACTTTGATAACAGTGGATGGGCTTCTTCCGGCAGTTCACTCCAGAGCCAGGCCCCGAAACGGCGGGGATCGTTAAATCTGAGTATCTTACCGCTGGCAAGCTCGAGATCGATATGGTCATGCTTCTCCACTGGGGTACTTTTAGGCACTATGCGTAAACTGCCCGACATGCCTAAGTGTATAATCGTGGTGCCGGCGTCGGTGTCGATAAGTAAATATTTAGCCCTACGACGCACATTACGTATTACCTGGCCGACTATTTGTTGGGCTATTTGGGGGACTGGCCAGCGAAGGCTAGCATTGCGCACCACTAAGCCGATGACTTCTTGCCCAACTAGGTGGGGAGTAATTCCTTGACGAGTGACTTCAACTTCGGGCAGTTCGGGCATAATGAGTTCTCTGGGGAAAGATTGGGGGGTTAATGGTTAACCGACACTTTAGCCTTGATAATGGGTGATAGGGCTTCACGTTGACTGGGGGGGATCAGATACCAGTTTTTGGCAGGCGACTCTAGTAGCCCTTGCTTAGGGTAAAACTGCCATAATTGCGGCTGCTGCTTATCGGCTATCTGGATAACGACTCTCTGTGCACTGTGTTTATCAATATCGTCCTCAATAGCCGTAAGGATATTAATATCTTGGCCTAGGGCTGACAAATGAATTTCACTCCATGCCTTAGCCCAGGACTGGCAGTTGAGTATATCTGGGTGGCATTGCCAGGCTTTACTGCCCTTGTTGAGCCAGAGAGTATCGAGTTGTAGCTGCACTAAGGAAGAGTTGTTGTCGAATAGTGGCAGGGCATCATCGGGGAGTGTCGCGGTTTTATTCTTTAACAGGGTGAGGATAGATATCATCATGATCGATGCGAGAATAATGATATTGTTCCACTTTTTCCGTGATAGCGCCATGATGTCTGGTTTCAGTCTTGAGGTGACAATAAGAGATAAGCGCAGTTTAGCATGTCATAAAACCAGCGGCTAATGCCGCTTAGTCACTTGCCCACCCATGCCAGTTCTTCAAGACTAATTATCTACAACAGGGTGCTACGGTGCAAATTTTTGCTTGATTTAGACCATATATAGAGCATATGGTCAATTATAGAAGATCGGCAAAGGGTTGAATATAAGCGGTATCACCGGGATTTAACTGCTCATCTTGCTCACCTATGATGATAAGACAATTGCCTTTAACCATAGAGCTCAGCATGCCTGATCCCTGTGCGCCTGTTGTGGTTACGTGTAGCTTGCCATCCTGACCTAAGTGGTAGACACCGCGGATAAATTCAGTACGTCCCTCGCGGCTGCGCATCTTGCAATCGGCAATCGCGGGAACTAGGCTAGGTTGCCAGTCTTTCTCACCGGCGAGTTTACGTAGTGCCGGTTGCACGAATTGTATGAAGGAGACCATGACTGCAACTGGGTTACCCGGTAAACCGAAGAATAAACAGTCGCCAATCTGACCGAAGGCCAGAGGTCGCCCCGGACGCATATTGATACGCCAGAAGTTAATTTGACCGACTCGTTCTAAGGCAAGCTTGATGAAGTCGGCATCGCCGACCGAAACGCCGCCAGAGCTTATTACCATATCCGCATCCACAGCGGCCTGTTGTAACGCCTCGGCGAGGGCATCTTCTGAGTCATGAATGATGCCTAAATCGATCACCTCACAACCCAGTTTACGCACCATAGACTTGATGGTGAAACGGTTAGAATCGTAGATACAGTTGTCTTTTAATGGTTCACCGGGTTGACAAACTTCATCACCGGTGGAGAAAACGGCCACCTTAGGGCGTCTGAATACCGGCAGATGACCGAATCCTAAGGATGCCAGCATGCCTTGCTCTGGCGCCTGCATACGCTTATGAGCTGCTAGTGCTGTCTTGCCTTTAGCGATATCTTCTCCGGCTAAGCGCACATGTTGGCCTAAGGTTATCTCTCCCTGGAAGCTGACCTCTGCGCCTTGTTCAATAGCAAGCTCCTTCGCCTGTATAGTGTCGGCGCCAGCGGGTAAGGGGGCACCGGTCATGATGCGCACGGCTTCACCGTCTTGTAGCGTGCCTTTAAAATGATGTCCGGCCATCACGTCGGCGACTATGGTGTAGCGCTCGAGCCTAGGCTCGGAGAGCTTGAATGCATAGCCATCCATAGCAGAATTGGTATTTTGTGGCACATTTACCGGAGAAATAGCATCTTCGGCGAGCACCCTACCGCTAAGATCATCTAATACTAGCTGCTCGGTGTCGGTGATCGGTTTTACGCAGGAGAGAATATTATCAACACCTTGCCTGACGGAGAGCGTCTTACTCATCTCGAATTCACAGCCAGCAGAAGGGGCTAGCGGTAGAGTGACAGGAGCGACTTGCCACTTGCCGATATATTCGATGACAAAGTCGGCTATCTGAGCGACATCGTTGATATCCAAGCGAGGTAATCCATCGGGTACTTGGGTGTTATCACAGCAGGCAATAGCCTGGATATTATCATCATGAGTGTGAATAAAGGGTTTGCCATGGACGGCTCTATGTAGCTCAATTTTTGGTAGCTCAAGTTTCTTGAAGCCTTCGACCAAAACGATGTCGACCTTGTCTTGTTCTATCTGTTGCAACAGATGTGGCAGCTGAGGATCGTCTTCGAGCGCATCTTCGGTCATAAGAGCCCAACGAACGTGGGAGGCGACCAACACCTGACGAGCACCCGCTTTGCGCATCTCGAAGCTGTCCTTTCCCGGAATATCCACATCGAAGTTATGATGGGCGTGTTTAATCACCGCCAACTTAACCCCGCGACTATTTAACTCTGGGATCAGTTTTTTGAGTAGGGTGGTTTTTCCTGTGCCGCTATAGGCACAAAATCCGAGTACCGGGATCGATAGCGGATTGGTAAAAGGAATGCTCATTTATACCTCGAAATTTACTTGGCAATTGCTTCAGCAAGTTGTTGTTTTTGTTCTGGCGTGTTGACGTTAACAAAGGCATTGGGTTGATCTGAAAACTCAGTGACAACACAGTTATGTTTGGCGTACCAAAAATCTATTTTGCGTTCACCAGCATCTAAGAAGGCTTTCATCGAGTCTCTTAAGCTGGGCTTGAGCAACAAGACCACGGGTTGCTCCCTCTTACCATCACTGGCGACGGCAAGTTCGGCACCTTGGCTCTCTATTTGTGCCAGCATGCGTGATACTAGGTCGGTTGGTAGCAGGGGGCAGTCACAAGGTACGACTAATAAATAGTCTGCCTGGGTATTGCCCATGGCGGTGATCATTCCTGCCAGTGGACCTAAGTAACCAGTATCTTCATCACTGATGACAGGGTAACCAAACTCAGCATAACGGCTTTGATTACGATTTGCGTTGATCAGGATCCCCTTAACTTGAGGTTTTATCCGATCGATTGCATATTTTATCATAGCTTGTTCATTTAGTTCGACTAAACCTTTATCGTTTCCACCCATGCGCCTAGCCATTCCGCCGGCTAAGATCACGGCATCAATTTGCAATGACATATTGAGAGTCCTGTATGTTTATTGGGCCTGTATGCGTTGGATTAACACTTGCTGCCGACGATATTATCGTCTGGTTTTTTATAATCCAGGTCTGATTGCATAAGCTGGTCAGCACGCAAGCCTGATGGCTACTGATCAACATGCCGGTACCAAACTCTTGCAGCTCACTGATCATGGTGAGCACTAGTTGTTGAGAATATTTATCCATGTTAGAGGTGGGTTCATCTAGCATTAATAATTGAGGTCGCATGATCCAGGCTCTGGCAATAGCAAGCCTCTGCCTCTCACCGCCGGATAGGCTGGAGGCCGCTTGTTTACATAGATGTGTCAACTGGGCCATCTCGATCGCGGCAAGAGTGCGTTTATTGAGGTCACTGGCTGTCATATCGCTGAATGGATGTGGGTAGCGCAAGTTATATTCGACGCTACCATCGAACAGGTAAGGGTGCTGATGTAAGTAAATCGCCTTACCCAACAGAGGATTGGAACGCCACCAAGGCAGTGGCGCGAAACCTTCGGCGGTGATAGTGCCGCGGCTTGGTTTCAGCAAACCTGCGAGCAGCTTCATTAAGGTGGTTTTGCCGCTGCCGTTATCACCCTGCAAATATATGGTGTTTCCCTCTGACAGTTGTACCCTGTCAATGGTGAATAACTGCCTGTCATCGAAGCACATCTCAATATTCTGCGCAATCAAGTTGGCCATAAGTTAGTGGCTCCTCGGTTCGGCTTTGCCTCTGAGAATACCTAAGGTGAAGTTAAGCACAATAGAGAGTATGAGTAAGACTAAACCTAAGGCTATCGCCTGGGAAAAATCACCTTTACTGGTTTCCAAAGCGATAGCGGTGGGGATATTGCGAGTCACGTCGGCAATATTACCGCCCACCATCATGGAGCAACCGACTTCGGTCAAGATACGACTGAATCCTGCCACAATAGCCATCAGCAAGGGAACTTTCAGCTCCCGGCACAAGGTCCAGATCGATCTTAACCAGGAGGCGCCTAAGGTACGGGATGTTTCCCAGGCTCTGCGGTCAACACTGGTAAAGGCGGCTTGACTGATGGCTACCAGCACAGGGGCGCAGATTAGCATCTGGCCTAAGATCATGCCTTTTTGAGTGAACAACCACTTGAGATCACCCAGAGGCCCCATACGGGTTAGCATCAGATAGACGAGTAAACCTATGACCACAGTGGGGATAGATTGTAGGGTTTGAATGAGGTTGGTGATAAGCCAGCGGCCGGGAAAACGTCCGAAAGCCAGCACAAATCCTAGTATCATAGAGGGCAGCAAGGTGATCACTAGCGCTGCAAAAGATACAGAAAAAGAGACGGAGACGATGGACCACACTTCGGGGTCCAATGAAAACAGCAGGTTCAAGGCCTGCTGTAAAAGGGCTAACCAGCCTTCATTCATTCGCTATAAGTTGCCTTAAATAGTTGCTCACCTTTAACTTTATAACTATTGATCATGCCTTGAGCTTCGGCGCCGATCAACCAATCACTCAGGGCTCTCGCGCCTTTGTGGTTCAGATCTGGGTATTTAGCCGGATTAATTAGCATGATCTGATATGGGTTAGCTAATGCTTGTCCGCCTTCGAAATCGATGGCCATATCCAACTTGGCCTTATAAGCCACGAAAGTACCTCGGTCTGATAGAGTATAGCCTTGTAATTCATTAGCCATAAGTAAGGTCTTACCCATGCCTTGGCCTACTGACTTATATCCTGCGAAAGAAGGGACGACCTGGGCATTTTTCCAGATGATCAGCTCTTTCATGTTGGTGCCTGAATTATCTCCACGAGAGATAAACAGCTCACCAGACTTAGCTATTTTAACAAATGCTTGTTCGACTGTCTTACTATTACGGATCTTTGCCGGGTCATTTTTAGGGCCCAAGATCACAAAATCGTTCATCATGATGCCACGAGGGAGCAGACCATAGCCTTCTTCGACAAATTTTGCTTCGGCGGCAGGAGCATGAGTCATGATGACATCGACATCACCTTGGCGAGCTAGCTTTAATGCCTTGCCTGTGCCAGTCGCAATGACCTGCACCTCATAACCCGACTCGGCTTCAAATTTTGGCAGTAAATATTTCAATAAACCGGAGTTTTCGGTACTGGTGGTGGTGGCTAATTTTATTATCTCTGTGGCGTGGGCTGGTATGCCCGTTATTAAGGTCGCGGCTAAGGCAATACTGAAGATAGATTTTAGGTTTAACATGCTTACTCCTTGGCTATTCTAATAAGAGGACCCATTGTCATGTGTAGTCATCCAATAATTTATCTAAATATAGCAATTACAATGCCAAGTAACAGCTTATTACATTGGCCTCACAAAATGGTTAAAAGTGCGAGTGGAGTCGCAAATTTTATCGGCACTAGACAGACATATTGTCCCTATCGTCGCATACTTTGGTTCACAGTGACCTTTTTGGCTAAATTTGATGCTAGAATCAGCATTAAATGAGTCAAAATGTCCTAAAGTAGACAATATGAGCCAATTAAAGAAAGATTCCAAACCACTTCCTTCAGCGGTTTCTGTGCTGATTGTAGATGATGAGCCGGGAATGCGTAGTTTCCTAAAAAAAGCCTTATCGAAGAAATTTGCCCTAGTGGAGACGGCCGCGAGCGTCGAAGACGCCGAACAGCTGAGGAGTCGTTGCCACTTCGATCTGCTCATTGTCGATATACGCTTACCAGGACGCTCAGGCATCGAATGGCATGAGGCGCTCGATGATCGGGACCGTCGCTCAGATATCATCTTTATGACAGGCTACGCCGATATGGATGTTGCCATTAGGGCTCTGCGAGCCGGTGCTGCCGATTTTATCATGAAACCATTTCACCTCGAGCAGATGATGAAGGCGGTTGACCGCTGCATAGAGCGCCGTCTACTCAAGCGTGAAAATTTGATGCTGCGCCGTGAAGTCTCAATCGGTCAATCTTCTACCATAATAGGTAGCAGCGTTGCCATGCAGGAGGTGAAACACGTGATCGAGCGCGTCGCACCAACCAATGCGGTGATTTTGATCGAGGGAGAATCTGGCACCGGTAAAGAGCTGGTGGCCAGACAGTTGCATCTGCTCAGTGGTAGACAGGGACCCTTCGTGGCGGTGAATTGTGGCGCTATCGCCCCAGACCTGTTGGAGAGTGAGCTATTTGGTCATTCAGCCGGTGCTTTTACCGGTGCTAAGGGCAGTCGCGAGGGCTTGTTTAGCTTCGCCTCTGGTGGGACACTCTTTCTCGATGAAATTGGTGATATGCCACTCAAGATGCAGACGGCCCTGTTAAGGGTGCTGGAGCAGAGAACGATACGTCCGGTAGGTAGCGAGAAAGAGATTAATATCGATGTCAGGGTGCTAGCCGCGACGAACAAAAAGCTGGTGGAAGAGGTTGAGCAAGGTAACTTCAGACGAGATCTTTATTACCGTATTAATGTGATAGAAATTGTCATCCCGCCACTGAGGGAACGACCCGAAGATGTGGTCGAACTTACTCATCATTTCACCCTGAAACTGGCGGCCGAGCTTGGGGTCAAGGAGGTGGTCTGGAGTCATGAGGACATGCTTAAGCTACAGCAATATAGCTGGCCCGGTAATATTCGTGAGTTGCGCAATATGATCGAGCGTTGCATCTTATTAGGTAAGCCGCCGGCAGAATATTGGAAGCAGCAACCTAAGATTGAGTCGTCAAACGAATCGGGTTATCCACTGGACTGGAGTTTAAAGCAAGTAGAGAAACACCATGTGATGCAAGTTGTCGATATACATCAGGGTAATAAATCTGCTGCTGCCAGAGACTTGGGAGTGTCGCGCAAGACCTTAGATCGCAAGTATAAAGAGTGGTTCAGTACAAATAAAGAAGAGGAAAATTAAGGTGTCTTTTTTTCCTCGGGTATTCGGTGTTAACTGGAAACAGATGCAGGCTAAGGTACGCTATCGAATTCTTATTCTGACTCTGTTACCTATATTACTGACCTTAGTCAGTTTGGTGTTTATTACTATCTACTGGAATATTAGTTATACTGGTAAGCAGTTGTTTATGAAGGTTAAAGCTGATCTTGCGGTGGCTAGTAATACTTTGATTTCGGTGCAAAAGAGTCAAGAGAAACAGCTAGAGTTAGTAATGAGTTCCTGGGCATTCCAGAATGATTTTAGGCAGTTCGACACCAGCCAAGTAGACTCTCGTCAGCGGATAGATGTCTTCTTAGAGACGCAAAAACGAAAGTTGGATTTGGATTTTCTAAGCTTGGTCAGTTTATCTGAAGCCGCTGCGGATGCGGATCTTCGCTTTATGTTGCCTAAGGTGAAGGGGAGTGATGCCTATTCAGGTCTGATGGTGTTGGGCCCCAATCGGCTTGCCAGAATCGACCCTGATCTGGTTACGGTAGCCAATATTCTTCTGGTTGAAACTCCCAGATCCCAGAAGCTCACTAAGACGGTTGAAGATAGGGGCTTACTCAGCCGTAGCTTGTTACCTATTCCTGATGCTAATGGCAATATCGCTTGGTATCTGGATGGTGGCATTCTATTTAACCGCGACACTCGCATAGTCGATCATATTCGTGATCTGGTTTATGACAAAGGCACCTTGCCTGAGCACTCTATAGGCACGGTGACCATCTTCCTCGATAATATTCGCATCAGTACCAATGTCCCGTTACATTTCTTTCCCCAAGATGGTGAAACCCAGGGACGTGCCGTGGGCAGCCTGGTATCGGAAGAGGTGAAACAGCAAGTATTGTCTCAGGGGCAGCTCTGGGTCGATCGGGCCTTTGTGTTTAATGATTGGTTCATCTCGGCATATTCGCCATTGGTGGATATTCAGGGTAACCGCATCGGCATGATCTATACTGGTTTCTCAGAATCGCCATTTATTCATAACTATCTTCTGAATATCATGGAGTTGGGTACCATCTTAATGTTGGTTCTTTTGGTGTCTGGACTCTTAGTCTATCGCGGCGCTTACAGCTTGCTACAACCGATAGAGCGAATTCACCATGTGGTTAAAGCGGTCCAGTCCGGGCGTAATCTACGCATCGGCTCTTTAGGTTTAGAGCGGGATAATGAACTATCTAACTTAGCCGAACAGTTTGATCGTATGTTAGATCTGCTGCAGCGTAAAAATTCGCAGATACAGGCGGCATCAGAGCTATTAGAGGATAAAGTCGAGGAGCGTACCCGTAGCCTGCAGGAGAAGACCGAAGAGCTACAGAACAACCTAGTCCTATTAAATGAGACTCGACAGCAGTTGGTTACTAACGAAAAGCTGACCGCCTTAGGCGAATTGACCGCCGGGATAGCACACGAGATCAACAATCCGACAGCGGTGATCTTGGGTAATATGGAGCTACTTAAGTCTGAACTCGGTGATAATGCAGCAATAGTCGAGGAAGAGATCGAGCTGGTTATTCAGCAGGTCGGACGTATTAGTACGATTATTCGCAGCCTACTACAGTACAGTCGCCCCGGGGAGTTCAATGCGCCGCTGGAGATGCACCAATTGACCCCTATTATCGAAGAGATGCTGGTGTTGGTGAGGCATTCGATTCAGGAGAAGGAAGTTATCTTGAGTCAAGAACTCAATGCCAGTTATCCCATCGAGGTGAACCGGCCTCAGCTGCTACAAGTTTTGATTAATCTGGTGGTTAATGCAGCCCATGCCATGGATGAGCAGGGACGGATCTGGATCCGGACCTATGATTGGGTTCATATGGATGAACCTATTGGTGTCAAGATAGAGATTGAAGACGAAGGCAGGGGGATACCTCAGGAGCTGCTGAGTCGAATCTTCGATCCCTTCTATACCACTCGAAAGGACGGTACAGGTTTAGGTCTATCTCTAAGCTACGGCATCATCAAACGTATCGGTGGTACAATCGAGGTAACCTCTACAGTAGGTAAGGGCACCCTATTTACCATAGGCTTATATCATAATGCCAAAGAGGAGAGGACTGATACGCCCTATGAGGGGCTACACTTCAATGGTACGTAATTGAAGTCAGGCATCTAGACAAAACCTCGAAAAGTTTGACAACAGCTAGCGTTTGAAGGGGGGGAGTGTAGAAGCTAGCGCGTAACAGACAAAAAAAAGCCTGGAAAATATAATCCAGGCTATAAAGAGTGTGTGAGCAATGTCGTGCTATGCGAAACTCGCTTAACTTTCCTATTTAGTTAACTCTTTAACAAAAACCAACTAAATAGTGAGCTAATTTAAACAGAGATGAAGTGTTTACCTTAGCTGTTGTAGAGTGAGTCTTTGGAACGCACGCAAATAGTAATCATTATCATTAAGATTAGCAAGGTGTTTTATTGTAAAGATTAGGATTTCGATTATAGTATTGCGGTGAGATCTTCATAAGCTATTGTAAATGAATACTATTACTTGAATTTCTTCATTGCTGTTTTTTATCTTCTCATATCGACGATTCTTTGCTCTAAGACTTTTAATAAAATGCCGTACGCAGGTAGGAACAGGCATAAGCTTACAATAAGTTTGAAACCATAATCAACACTGGCAATCTCAGGCCAGTTCTCTGCCATAAAGCTATCGCTGGAGGCGTAAAAAGCGATGCCAAAGAAGACGATAGTATCGATCAGGTTACCGACTAATGTTGAAGCGGCAGGAGCTACCCACCAGGACTTAGTATCTCTTAATTTTGCAAAAACAGTGATATCCATTAATTGGCCAACAAGATAGGCCGCAAAACTCGCAAATGCGATCCTAAATACAAAGCTATTAAATTCTGCTAAAGCGCCAACCCCTTGAAAACTAGTCTGGTGAAACAGGACACCTATTAAATAAGAGATCACTAAAGCGGGGAGCATGGCCTTAAAAATAATTTTTCTCGCATTACTTTGACCGAAAATTCTTACGGTCAGATCGGTAGCAAGATAAACGAACGGGAAGCTAAATGCTCCCCAGGTTGTATGTAAGCCAAATACTTGAAATGGCATCTGAACTAAATAGTTACTGGCGCATATGATCAATATGTGGAAGCCGACGAGCAGAAGCAGCGCACGACGAATTTGCGTTGTCGATAAGGATAACATTTTGTGACCTTTTTATAGAATAGCTTCGAGGCGGGGTGAGGGAACCCGCTAGTTATGGGTAACACAGTATTAAGTGACTAATGCAATAGGCGTCTTAGTGAGTGTTTGTTTGATTATTTTGCCCCTGTGTAGGGGCGCACAGTATATAGGTGAAAAAGTGACTGGCAAGTAAAAAACCCGGTTTAGTGATTAATAATAGATCTAGGTTCTGAAATCATATGCTTTTAGATCTCCGTTAATATGGAGAGTATCGTGGCAAGCTTATTTTCCAGCTCTACCCACTCAGCATCAGCCTCAGAACCAGATACTATGCCTGCACCGGCAAACAAATTAATTCGACCGGGTTCAATCAGCGCGCTGCGAATAGCGACGGCAAATTCACTTTCATATTTATTAAAATATCCACACGCGCCAGCATACCAACCTCTATTATAGCCTTCTCGCTGACGAATAAAGTTCATTGCCGGTTCTTTGGGTAATCCTCCCACGGCTGGGGTTGGGTGCAGGGCAAGTAATAGTTGGAAATCATCCACACCAGGTTTTAACTCGGCGCGAATGGAGCGATGTAGGTGCTGAATATGACTTAATTTAAATACCTTAGGTGTCTCTTCAGCGCCGACATAGTTACTTAAGGGGGTGAGAACATCGACGATATGCTGTTTTACTAACTGGTTTTCATGGCTATTCTTGCTATCTTCCATTAGCTGTTTTGCGAGTAATGCATCTTCTTCCTGATTGAGTCCTCGTGTCGTCGTACCCGCCAATGCTTCCGTAAATAGCTCCCTCTGACGGCGGCGGAATAGTCGCTCCGGTGTACAGGAGATAAAGGTACGATCTGGGCTAAATTGAAAGCCAAATTGAAAGCTATTTGGGTTTCGACCTTGCCAGCAAGCAAGCAACATCCAAGGATTAATCTCTTCATTGACTTCCAGTTGAGTCAGACGAGATAACACGACCTTAGGGGTCTCCTTGATAAATTTCGGGTGAGTTACCCTATTGACTAATTCTGTCCAATGATAGTGATCCGGCCTATCATTACGACTTAGCAAGCTGACTTTGTTTGGCGGTGGTAGTGGTTTCGGGGCGGCTAAGCTAGCTAAGCTTTCGATTGCCTGTTGGCGCTCCGACTCGAGATCCTGATTTTCACAATTCAAATTTACCAGTAATTTATATTCAGTACCACTGCGTCTTAACTCTATTCTGGGTAAAACAAATCTGGCTCGGCCAAATTCTGGCCAAGGCTCAGTTGTTCTGTCGAAGGCGACACCGCCGTAATAGCGAATGTCTTGATTATTGGTTAGTGCGCGTTGTTTCTGATACGCCATGGCGAGCTGGTTATCGTCTACAGCCTCGTCATAGAAGAAGTCTTTGCAGCTGCCAATAGCGGAGACTTCTTCTTCGGTGTCTCTGCCTTTCCAATAGATCCTAGGATAAATTGGTTGAGCTGATAACCAGGCAATTACAGGTAAAGCTTTTATGTTGACTGACAGTTGAATGATGGGATCGCTAGGGGACTGGAAATTAAATTGCTTTAGCTTATCGGTAAGAGACGAGATAGCCTGTGACAGCATTAGATCAGCCAATAAACACTCCAAACGGATTAGAACAATGAACGGTCATGTAGCGACATGAACTTAGTGATTAAGATCCATAAAAACAATTGGTAATAAGAATCTTTACCACAAAGTAAAGGGCGAGCAGAAAACTGTCAAGTTGTAGACCTTTAAGCTGTGAACTTGGGCTTAAATTCGACAGTGTTTAGCCCTTATGATGAAGATGTTAACTCAATGATATTATATGAAACTAGCTAATGTACTGCCTAAGATGCATGTAGTTCTGGCTTGTTATTGATATTTAAAGTGGTGATTTAACCTTTCTAGGAATAGAATGCTCCTCCCTCATGTCAATAAAAAACAACATGTCGATAAGACAGCTGGCGTACGAGAATAATTATATGAAGATGTATCAAGCAAAGAGCCTAATTTTAATAACCAGGCTCTAGGCCCGTAGGTCATTTGGTGGGATGTGAGCACATGGTCGGTTCGACAGATTCTAAAGCATTAGTTAAATTACCTGTGTCTAAATTGGACATAGGTATGTTTGTGTCTGCCATAGATCAGCGAGGTCAAGTAGCCATAGTCAACGCAGGACAGATCCGTACTCAAAATTCGATGATCAAGCTGAAGAAAAATGGCATCGAATATGTGTGGATAGATATCGAACGTTCGGCGGATAGCTGTGGACTCAAGCGCGCCATCTCACCTAAACCCGTCGTCAAGAAAATCAAGCCAAGCAGAGACAAGTCTCAGCAACAAGCCAGGAAATTGATCGTCGAGGCGAAAGATCTGGTCAAGAAGGTATTGTCAGAAGTCTTCGAGGGCAAAGCCATCGAGGTTGCGCCATTTGAAGCGCTGGTTGACAAGATGATCGAATCTGCACTGCTCGACGATGACGCCCTCAAGTGTGTATTGGCCCTGAGGACTAAAGATGCCTATCTGTTAGAGCACTCGATCAACGTCGCATTTCTGCTGGTGACCTTCGGTAAATACCTCAAGCTGGATAAAGAGATCCTCAGACAGATGGCCGTGGGTGGGATCTTACATGATATCGGTAAGATTAAGGTCGATAATAAGGTGCTGCATAAGCCGGGGAAATTAACTCCTCAAGAGTTCGAACACATGAAGCTGCATCAGGTATTTGCCATAAAGATTATGGCCGAGACCAAAGGATTATCGAACCTGAGTAAAGATATTTGTCTGATGCATCATGAGAAGCTGGATGGTAATGGTTATCCTCGAGGTCTTAAGGGAGATGAAATCCCCCTCCATGGGCGCATGAGCTGTATCGTGGATATATTCGATGCCCTAACAGCAACTCGTTGTTATAAGGAGGCTATGAGCCCGGCAGCGGCCTTTAAAACCCTCCTCAGTTTGACCCCATTTCATCTGGATGAGACATTGGTTTACGAGTTTATCCGCTGTGTGGGAGTCTATCCTGTGGGGTCTTTGGTGGAACTATCGGATGGTCGAATAGGCATAGTCTGGGAGGCAAAAGACAGGGATGCGCTGCACCCCATACTCAAATGCTTCTATTCCATCAAACTTAAACGCTATACCAATGTGACCATGGTCGATCTACTTAAGTCTGATTTGCATATCGAGCGTGGTGTTTCCCCAAGTAGCTTGAATGTCGATCCAGCTCCATTTTACTAGTCTCTGCCTCTCTTTAAAATTAGGCTCTTTTTGATCTGCCTGTTACATCACAGGTATCATTCGGAGTTAACTATCTGCTGAGCACAACATGAAGCGTATATTACCTGCAATCGTTATTTATATTCAGCCTTAGCCGATCTAGTTATTTGTTAGTAAAAACGAGTATTTGGGATTAAATCGCAATTTGATAAATAATGATCACTCCAGATAGATCTGCTGCGCATTTCTATTTATGCCACTTTGTGGCGTTATTAGGGCTATATCCAGAGTCGTTGAGCTCCAGCCCATATTCAATGTCTGTCGGAGGCTAGAGAGTGAAACACTGGTTAATTATCTTATCTTGTGCCGTCTTCGTTATCGCCTCAATGCTCACCAGCGGCCTAATCAGAGCCCTAATCGATCTCGGCGCCTTCGCGTGCTTGTTATGGCTCGTACTCGGATATAAACCCGCTCCGGTGAAGCAGTCTAAGCTTGTCGGTGGGAAATAAAATTAGAGTTGAAAGAAACTAGGTCCTAGGCCCTTCTTTTAAACATACAAAATATACAGCAGCGAACCTGTGCCAACAGACAGCCAGAGTGTTACCCCAAGCATCAAAGGCTTCGCCCCGGCGGCGCGCATCTTACTCACAGTGATCCCCGCCCCTATCAAGAACAGACACAGAACCAATACTCGCTTGGATAGCTCGAAAATGGCCTGATAGGCGCTTTGACCCTGGGGAAACCAGTGAGCGATAGCGATGGCTAAGCAGTAGCAGCCGATAAAATAGGGGATAGCTATTTTTTTCTTGTCACCGCCAAACAGTAGGGCGCTGATAATTGCGATTGGAATGATCCACAATGCACGAGCGAGTTTGATGGTCGTTGCCGTGGTCAGGGCTTCTTCGCCATAGGCCGAGGCTGCTCCCACCACAGAGGATGTATCGTGTATTGCTATTGCACTCCATACACCAAAGTCATATTGGCTCATGGCAAACAGATGACCCAGTGCGGGAAACAGGAATAGGGCGACCGAGTTAAGAATAAACACCGTGGCTAAGGCAATCGCCGATTGCTCACTCTTGGCGTTGATGGCTGGGGCTACTGCTGCGATGGCACTGCCGCCACAGATAGCCGTGCCAGTCGATATCAAGAGTCCCGTCTTGGCATCGAATCCCAGTGCCTTAGTCAATAAGTAACCTAACACTAAAGTAAAAAATATCGAGCCTAATATCAGCGGCAGATTGTCTAAGGTGGCAGATATTGCGGTCTGCAGATGAATACCGAATCCCAAGCCTATGATCGAATATGACAGTAAGCGCTTAGTCAGTGAGGCTATATCTAGGTTGGCAGGCACTAAACCAAGACTCGCTAAGGTAAAACCGAGTATTAAGGCGATAGGCGAGGAGATAATGGGGAGCAGGCATAGGGATGCGATTAAGAAAAAAGGCAGATACTTTTTAATTAAGGGGTATTTTTGCTGCAAAGTTTGTTTGTCGGCTGCCATAGGATCGAGTTGAAGTAAAACGGATAATGATTATAGCCAGAGAGCTAGTGTCAATAAATTCAATTAATTTTAGTTATCGATTCAATAAAATTTAATCTTGGTGAGTGTGTTTGCAGCTCGTTCCTTCATGGTCTTAAGCGTTCCCGCATAGTGTTGGCCTAAAACATGAGTGTATATCTGGGTGGTATTCAGATCATTATGCCCCTTCACTGCCACCCTAATGAAATTGTGACGGTGATGCCGTTGCTGGCAGTAGCAAAGCAACATCTTGTTGGTGTTAATATCGACGAGAGGGATAGAGTGTTTTTAGAAGCCGGAGGTTGGCATGTATCGGCATAAAAGAGCTAGAAAGATGACAATGGCAACGAAATGGCTGTGATGAAGCTCAAGCAATATCAATTAATTAACTGCTAACGATATAAAAAACGACTACCCAGAAAAAGCAAATTCCTATAGCATAAAGCGTACCAAATAACTTAGATTGGGCTGCGGCCAAGTCCAACAAGCGATTTATGCCCTGCAGACAGCGCAACGCATAAATACTAAGACGTTATGTTTTTCTCAAGTGTTGTGGATTAAATGGATTTAGCTAAATATCAAAAAGTAGAAATTGCTGTGTTGGGTTTAATCGCACCATTATTACTACTCATTTACACTATTTTATTGCTGCTCTCCGGTGAGGCTGTTTTTTGGGGACGCAGTACTACCATTCTAACGATGCATATTTTGTTTTAGTCAGCACGCTGCCTTGATCTAATGACCAATCATTTAACTTCTTAATATCAGCCTGCGGTGTAAATCCCTCCTCTTTAGTTAATACATTATCCTTATACTTCCAGCTCATATGTTAGTCCTTAAGGAGCTGTAGCCCTTTAAATATGAGGGGTTATACATTCTCAGACATGAGTTTCTGTTAGTTGTACAAAAAGCGTCTGATTATCTCTTTTAGGATGAGCGCGGCAAGCATACTCACTGAAGTAACGGCACCATTTCCTTAGTGTCTTTTTGATCCTGTATTCACGTCCAGATAACAGTGCTTTTAAAATGTCAGGCAGCCAATCGTTTGCACACCGTGCGACTTTTTGCGTAGATATAGTCACTTGGTGTATTAGGCCGCTCGCCCTCGCGATAAAGCGCTTTAATAGTAAGGTAAGCATGCTCGCCCACACGAGACTTTCGGCAATACTTTTATCTCGAGTATTGAAGGTTTTTAAACCGCTGTATGACTTTAACTCATTGAAGAATAATTCTATTTGCCAGCGCAACCCATATAATTTACTTACTTTATCAGCGCTGAATTGTGCTCGCTTTAGGTTGGTGATGAGGTAACCAATCGCCGATTTATTTCTATCCCAGAAGGCGATTAACCGATGAGTTCCTGGCTTGCTTTTCCACTGAACATCGAGGTCGATTATTTGCTCTCGATGCCATTTAAGTTGCTTTATTTTTTTACCGATTAACCCTTCTATCGCAAGTCCTTGGCTATCAAAAGCCGCTTTTATATCGGGATTAATTTTACCATTGGTTCGCATAATTACATGACCACCGTGTTTGTCTGCTTGATAGCAGTAATCAATATTAAAGTAACCCGCGTCCATGAGCAGCAAGGTGTCCTGTATTTCATAAGCAAAGGGATTATAGTGCCGCTCACTTTCTGAATCGGGAGAAATACCCAGATAATTGTAATGACCAGACATCAAATCCATGGTCACGTGTCACTCCATGGCTGCCGGGTGAGTCTTGGTGAATCGGCCGGGAAACTCTTTAGTTAAACCAATGTGCAATTTGAGGGAGCTAGCATCATGAGCCTCTATCGACTTAAAGGGGTATTCACTCGGTAATACTCTATGCACTAACTCGAGTAGCCACTCGTTAGCGGCTTGTTCGGCAAGAGTTCTAAGTAGTTGAGTTAACTCTGGTTTTTTAGTTTATTATGAAAGGGCTTATAGTTGATCCCGATGTCATGTTGGCTGCATAAATTCTTATGAATATCAGCAAGGTTAATATTGGTTCTGGTTCCCAAAGTATTGAGGATTGCCAGCACCAACTGCATGGGTGAAATGTTGCGCATCCGCTGCATGAAATGACGCTGTTTGGCTAATTGAGTGATGTTGCATGAGTTAAGAACATTTGTCAGTTGCCTAGGAATCGCGTTAAAATTCATCTTGTGCTCTCTCATTTTTGATTAGTGGTTCGCACTTACTATTTGATCATGAGATGAGTACAACTTCCAATTTTTATTAAATAACATTGGTTAATCATGTAGATATTGAGTTTTTGCTTAAGATCCTACGTATGTGGCTAAAGTAAAACCATTTTTATATGAGATGATAAGGAATTCTAATGAATAAGGATAGGCCGCGCGCAGCCGCGTCCTTATCCCAAGTGCTGAACAAGCCCTAACTTGCTCAAGGTGCTACCTTTAATAGACTCTTTATTATGTGAATAGCAGATCGAGAGTTCGATCTATTTGAGGTGAGGATTAGAGTGTAACTTTATTTTAGCCAGCACTATCTATTAGCATCAAAAATACTAAAGTGATTAACGGTGCCAGCCATAGTAAGGATGAAAAATATGGCGCTGAGTCATTCAGCGCCATAAAAGCAGATGATAACTATTTCAGCGTAACGAATTCTTCCGCGCCAGTTGGGTGGATAGCCACAACGGCATCGAAGTCTTTCTTGGTCGCGCCCATCTTCATGGCGACACCGAAGCCCTGCAGGATTTCATCCATGCCGTAGCCTAGGCCATGTATACCAACAACTTTCTCATCCGGTCCGGCACAGACCAGCTTCATCTTACAGGCTTGACGATGAGCTGTGATTGCCGTGTACATGGAGGTGAAGCCTGAGACATAGACGGTGACATTGTCTTCGCCATACTCGGCAATGGCTTCAGGCTCGCTGAGCCCCATGGTACCAATCGCCGGATGACTGAATACGACAGTCGGGATCAGCTTATAATCCATCTTGGCATCGGTCATGCCATTGAACAGACGCTCAGATAATAAACGACCAGCCTTAACGGCAACCGGAGTCAGTTCGACGCCACCTTGGATGATATCACCGACACAGTAAATCCCCGGGTTGGTAGTATTTTGCTGCTCGTCGACGATGACATAGCCTTTATCGTTAAGCTTAACTTGAGTGTTTTCAAGACCTATATTAGCGGTAGAAGGCTTGCGACCAATAGCCCAGATTAGAGTATCAATTTCATAGCTCTCACCATTTTCAAGCTTAAGGGTCAGGCTGCCATCGGTATTTTTCTCTACCGCTTGCGGTGTGCTATTGATGTGCAGGCTAGGGCCATTTGTAGCCATAGACTCCATCAAAGCTTCGCTTAGCATAGGGTCGAAGCTACGCAGTGGCGCGTGTTTACGCACGAATAGATGAGTCTCGCTGCCTAAAGAATGCAGTACACCGGCTAGTTCGACGGCGATATAACCGGCGCCGATAACGGCGACACGCTTAGGTTGCTCTCTGAGCGCGAAGAAACCATCGGAATCGATACCGTGTTCAGCGCCGGGAATATTGGGGATTGTTGGTGAGCCACCCGTGGCGATAAGAATATTATCGGCAGTGTAATGCTCGCCATCGACTTCGATGGTGTGCTGATCGACGAAGCGACCATAGCCACGGACTAAGGTGACCTTGTTGCTTGCCAGGCCGCGGTCATAGGCGCCGTGGATGCGATCGATATAGGCCTCACGGCTGTCGACTAAGGTGCTCCAGTCAAACTTATTTACCGTGACATCGAAGCCATAATCTTTGGCGTACAGATGCAGTGCTTCGGCGACTTGTGCGCCATACCACATCACTTTCTTCGGTACACAGCCCACATTGACACAGGTTCCGCCGAGGGCTTTAGCCTCGATAAGAAGTACTTTAGCGCCGCGCATAGCCGCACGATTCGCCGATGCTATACCACCACTACCTGCGCCAAGGCAGATATAGTCAAAATGTTGGGCCATCTTTATCTCCAAAAAGTCTTTAAAGGTTGCTCGAAAAAAGCATGCCTCATTGTAGAGGGAATTTATGTCTTGAACCAGTGCTGTCTGCAGACCCGAAATACAGAGAAAAAATTGCAATATTATAAGATAGGCAGTTGCAGTTAACGCCGATACTGGCAAGAGTCATGCTCTCTCTGGTTTGGCCCCTCTGCACCACACTTCATGCACAGCCACTCCCTATGTCTTATTTTTAATTCGTCTCGATGAAAACCATAGTTTGTTTGATTGCCTGCGTAAGACAGGCTTCGCTCTAATTTATCCATGCGCTTGTCGAGCCAGCGACAACCTGGAACGTTGGCGACATGGGCTCTACTGGCCAACTTCTGCTTTCTTGACCGGGTGTTGGCACTTTTTTTATGGCCACGTTTAGTGGGTTTGCTTTTTTTTCTCTTGCTTTTTTTAGAGGTGTGGAGCTGTGGCGGCTGATACTCGAGGGCACTTCCCGTGGTGGGCATGGCAATCGGTTTACCTTCACTGTCTAAGGCAACACCTATGCCCAGAGGAGGTGCATCGGCATTGGTGAGTAAGGTGCTGTCGTTAGCTTGGCAAGGAGAGTTAACTAACAAGATCAGCAGTAACCCTATAGGCTTGACTAACCAATGCTGACGCGCAACGTGTTTGTGGATATTGAAGAGTGACATTCCCTGTTCCTCTGTATTACTCACTTCGAGTCTATATTCTGCAAATATAGATTAGGCGAACGGCGTTCCCTGCCATCAGTGCAGATTGGCTGAGATGATGGCTCACCATTCGCTTTTAACCATAAGTTAAGGCTAAATTTAGACGATAAAGAGAGGTTTAACCAAGTTTATCTCTACTCAGTTTTGCTTCACCGTATTCAGCTTAGAAATTCCAAGTCAGATGAATGCCTGCATAGGTCTGATCTAGGCTGGCCTCATTACCTTCGGCTCTGGCCTCTAGTTTGATATCTTGCTGGGCTAAGGTGTGGCTGAAATGGCCCGATAGGGCGAGTCGTTCACTAATGAGAAATTCGGCCTCTACACCGAATTGAAAATGGTTAACCCCCTGATGTTCTTCGGTGACATATTGGAAGTCGAATGCCTGAGTAATGTAGGGAGTAACGGTAAGACCTTGGCTCAATTGCCAAGGGCTATGTATGCTTGCCTCGATGAAATAGCCGCCAGCCTCGGTAGAGTAAGTATAGCTTAGGCTGGGGATTAACCAGGTTTGCGCCTGGTAAGCTAAGCTGGCGAACAACTCATTATCACTGCAGCGCTCATCACCATAAAATTCGAGTCTTTGGTAACCTAAGCTGACCTCGACGGTGTCTGCAAGTGACATGGTGTACTCTAGGCCAAAGTTCCACTCGCTGTAGTCTTGGCTATCGGCGCGTCCGCCGGTTGCATAGATGTTTAGATTACCATGCTGAACGGCAATAGTGCCCCAAGTTATACCACCGCCGTCGAGATTATCACGGCCTTCAGATACGTATTTAGAGTCCCAGCCTAAGTCTACAACTAACTGAGTTTCAGCCTGTTTGTTTGCTGGTAGTCTATTGATGTGATGCGAGTCATCTAAGCTGGAAATATTATCTGCATGGGCGGACAAAGTTGCCATGACCAGAATGGCAACGAGCGGTAACGTAATAATCTTGTGCATAATTCAACTGATTTAGGCGAAGTGTGTTTATGGGAGGATGATATTCCTTACCTTTTAAATGTAAATGAGAACGTGTTTCATTTGTGGGCGGGTTATCAATAGCCAAAGTGTAAGTGATGAGTAAATCAATATTTTGAACCTGATCAATGTTTCCTCGGGTTGCGTCTGCTAGGTAAGCACTTTATACCGGAATTTAGCGATCCTGCTTGAATATGACTCTCTTCGCCCATATCTCTTAGACATACTCGTTAATTTGCTGAGGAATAAATATGAGCAACCCTTTGCTTACCAGCACCAAGTTACCCCTATTTTCGAAGATTAAACCTGAACATATTCAGGTGGCTGTAGAGCAAGGTATCGCCAACTGCCGCAGTGAAATAGATCTAGTGCTAGCCCAGTCGGCTCCCTTTAGCTGGGATAATTTAGTGGCCCCTCTAGAAGAGGTGGACGATGAGCTAGGCAAGATCTGGTCACCAGTGTCTCACATGAATTCTGTTGTCAGTAGTGAAGAGTGGCGCGAGGCCCATGATGCCTGTCTGCCTCTGCTGTCTGAATACGGCACCTTTGTCGGTCAGCATCAGCCACTCTATGAAGCCTACAAGTCATTGAGAGCTTCGAGTGAATTCGAACAGATGAGCCAGGCCAAGAAACAAGTTATCGAACACAGTTTGCGTGACTTCGAGCTGTCAGGTATCGGCCTCAGCGATGAAGACAAACTCAGATATGGTGAGCTGGTCAAGCGTATGTCTGAGCTGACTAGTCGCTTTTCGAATCAGCTGCTCGATGCCACCCAGGCCTGGAGTAAGCTGATCACAGATGAGGGCGACTTAGCCGGTCTTCCCGAGTCTGCGATTGCCGCAGCCAAAGCCATGGCTAAAGCCAAGGAGCTAGAAGGCTGGCTATTTACCTTAGATATTCCATCCTATCTACCCGTGATGACTTACAGTGATAATCGTGACTTACGTGAAGAGTGCTATCGCGCCTTTGTGACTCGTGCATCCGATCAAGGCCCCTTCGCCGGTGAATATGATAACGGCCCCTTGATGGATGAGATAGTCGCTCTGCGCCACGAGCTAGCCCAGTTACTCGGCTTCGAGAGCTTCGCGCATAAGTCGTTGGCCACTAAAATGGCCGAAACGCCTGAGCAAGTGCTGGAATTTCTTAATGAACTTGCGAGCCGCTCTCAAGATCAAGGCAAAACCGAGCTGGAGGAGTTGACTGAATTTGCTCAGCAAGAGTTCGATGTAAGTGAGCTCCAGCCCTGGGACCTAAGCTTCTATGCCGAGAAGCTGAAGCATCACAGATACGAGATCTCTCAAGAGTTACTACGCCCATATTTCCCCGAAGACAAGGTGCTTTCGGGTCTGTTCTATACCGTGTCTCGTCTATTTGGCCTCAGTGTTAAGGAGCAGCAAGAGTTCGATAGCTGGCATAAGGATGTGCGCTTCTTCCATATTAGCGATAGTGACGGTGTACATAGAGGTAGCTTCTATCTAGACCTTTATGCCCGTGAAGGTAAGCGTGGCGGTGCCTGGATGGACGATTGTCGTGGCCGTCGTCAGACCCCTAATGGTTTGCAAGATCCTGTGGCTTATCTGACCTGTAACTTTAACGCTCCAGTGGACGGCAAGCCTGCCTTGTTTACTCACGATGAGGTAACCACCCTGTTTCATGAGTTCGGTCATGGTATTCACCATATGCTCACCAAGATAGATGTTGCCGGCGTTTCTGGTATCAATGGTGTGCCTTGGGATGCGGTAGAACTGCCTAGTCAGTTTATGGAAAACTGGTGTTTTGAGGCGGAGGCGTTAGCCGAGATATCCGGACATCATGAAACCGGTGAGCCATTACCGAAAGCCATGTTAGACAAGATGTTAGCGGCGAAGAACTTCCAATCGGGCATGGTGATGCTGCGTCAACTCGAGCTCTCGCTATTCGATTTTAGACTGCACCTGGAATATAGCTCTGAGCAAGGGGCTAAGATTCAAGCCAAACTGGATGAAGTGCGTAGACAAGTTGCCGTGGTCAAAGCCGTCGACTTTAATCGCTTCCAGCACAGCTTCGCGCATATCTTCGCCGGTGGTTATGCGGCAGGATACTACAGCTACAAGTGGGCCGAGGTGCTTTCAGCCGATGCTTTCTCGCGTTTCGAAGAGGAGGGGATATTTAACTTGGGAACGGGTCGTAGTTTCCTTGAAAATATCTTACAGATGGGCGGTAGTGAAGAGCCGATGATCTTGTTCAAACGCTTCCGTGGCCGTGAGCCTAAGATAGACGCTTTGCTGCGTCACAGTGGTATCGGCGGCGAGTAAAAATCCGATAGCTTGCAAAGTCGAAAGCGCCCCCCTGACTTAGCGCTCTGCATCAGTCATTAAAGTGCCAATCGGTTTTCCGATTGGCACTTTAATTGGCTGCTTTGATTCTATACCATTTCGAGTAAGTATCTGAACTGACCAGATACTTATATGGAATGGTATTATACCTATGGGTATTAAGGCTTGGTTTTACCCTTACATTAGACTCTACATTAGCGACTTGTGATCTGGTATGACCTCTGTTAGCCTTTCTGGCTCTTTTTAAAGGACTGTATTTTAGTCTCGTCTTTTAATGGCCGTTTTTAGAATCGTGTTTTAAGTATTAGTTGTAAGGACTGTGAATGAATCTCTATTTCAGGCTAATTTGGCTCTTTATCTGGCGAGTACGCCATTGTAATTCTATCGGTTTTCTCGACACCAGCCGTATCACCTATCGTGCCTTGCCTTTTGATTGTGATATAAATTTGCATGTGACTAACTCAAGATATCCGGCATTTCTGGATCTGGCCCGTACCTATATGATGGCCGAGATGGGGTTCCTGAAGAAGTTCATCAAGATGAAGTGGATGCCAATCGTCAATGCTGCCGAATTTACTTACATCAGAGACATTAAGCCCTTCACTCAGTTTGAGATAGAAACCAAGCTGGTGGGCTGGGATGAGAAATACTTCTACATCGAACATAGGTTTGTTAGTGCAAAGGCCCTGCATTGCATAGTACATGTACGCGGCGTGTTTGTGTGTCGAGGTAAGCAAGTTCCCATTGAGACTATGATCAAGGAAGTTAACTTCGAAGGTCCGGCTCCTGAACTCCCCCCGGAAGTGGTGAAGTGGAAGCAGTTTTTACAACTGAAGAAAGAGCGAAATATAAAAAAACCTAGCTCCTAGAATCTAGGAGCTTATCCTAAGGAATGGGTCTTCTTCCGCAGAGGACTTCTATTTGTGCCAGGTCGACCTCCTCTGTTACTTGTTGAAATGCACCTCTTAATTGTGCCTGATGCCAGTATCTGTCCAGGTTGTCATATTCAAAAAATTTAAAATGGTCTTGCGCGCAATATAGGCATGGGAAAAGAGCGCAGTCTGCCAGCGTTAAGCTATCGCCACACAGCCAGTGCTTATTTTCTAATAGCGCATCTAAGTATTTGAGGAAACGGTTAATGTCGTTTTCTAAGTGCTTAATTCGCACTTGGTTCTTATCTCCTGACTCGAGTTTTTGATGTTCGAGTTCAAATAATATATTACTGAAATCTTGATCTATTAGGCGATCCTGTAACCGCGTATCCAGAGCAATTCTACGCTCTCTAGGTAGCAATCGAGTGCCGGTGGAGAACTCAGTATCGATATATTCAATGATAATACTCGACTCAGGAATCAGCTCCCCGGTCTTAGTCTTAAGCAGTGGCACCTTTCCTGGAGGATAAAACTGACAGAACTCCTTACGAGAAAAAGGATCGGTGAGTTCTACGATCCTCGGGTAGAAGTTGGCTTGTTTTTCGTAGAGAGCAAGGAGGACTTTCTGTGAGTAGCGGGAAAGTGGATGATAAAACAGCTCCATCAGCGATCGTCCTCAAAGATTAACATAAGCCCTATAGATAACTTTAGTTGCTACAGGTTAGAGCGCAAACCCATCACGGCTAGCGCATTTTAATCCCTGGCTCTAACAGGGTTGAGCGATACTCGTCGTCCAACCCTGCCATCTTCTTTTTAGCCACTATACTCGCGCGTTTTGTCTGGTCTTGCTTGAACAAGGTCATTGCTATTTTTCTCATCACATTAAAAGCAAGCGGACCTCGGCCTTTACGGAACCGTGATTCATCTTCTCTGAATGTCATCTCTAACACCCAATGCATACTTTCTACTTGCCAGTGATTTCGCACAGAAGATAACGCCTGCTCTGCATTTAAATCTAATGAGCTAATGTACCAACGTGTTTCAGTGGTTTCTTTACCTGTCGTTTTTTCATGTACGTCTGATGTCACTTTGATAATGCTTTTTAAGCCAACCCACTGATATTTATTATTTAACCAACTTTTATTAACCAGCACTTGCTGACAACGTCTTGTTTTAATTCACCCGTGACCGCTGTCTATGGTCGTATGTTCATCAAAATTATCGGCTGTAAAACCTTCACGCTGGCACTTGTGCCACCAAGCTTCTAATTCACCCTGTAGACCAGAATGATGACCTTTAAGCGCTAGAATATAATCAGCCTTTTGCTTAACGATTAGCTTTGCTATCTCTTTTTCATCCGCTTTTAATCGGCAGATAACACGGGCAATAGTGTCATGCCGAGGAATACCCGCTTTAAAAGGACGATACTGACGAAGCCAATCAAGCTTTAGATGTCCAAAGTTTTCAATGTCTTCCCATCCTTCAGAGCCTGACATAACCGCACTTATAGCGAGTAAAATAATATCTAATCAGTTATGTTTTTTACAACGCTCAATACGGGGATCCGCAATCGAATCAAATGTTTTAAAAAAGTAGCAGTCATTAACATCACCAAAAAAGAGTATTTGGTGATCTGATCGCTACTTGAGCATAAAGTTCAATTTATAATGATCTTGCCGTGGCAAACCCATAAGCTATGCGAGTGTTAGGTTAAAACCTCTTGTTAATCTGGGTAGACTTGCTTTGCAATTCAGCTTTAGCCGTTTTTCAATTAAGCCTTTAGCTGCTCGATTTTAGTCCAACAGCATTGGAGTCTCTAGGGGAAGTCATTGCTTTCTGTATTATATTTCTTACTATGGACAGATTATTTAGTTAGGAATCGATATTTCAATATGAGTCGACAAGAATCCTTCTCTGCCATCTATCAAAGAGCCAGCGACCGTAAAGGTGGTGATGAAGGTCTGGAGAGCCTGCTAGATAATGCTAATTTGCATCTTAGCGTCGATGAGCTAGGTGAGTATAGCGATGCTCAACTGCTGTCTGAAATGAGTAAGAAGGTATTCCAGTCTGGGTTCGTTTGGCGCATTGTCGAGAATAAATGGCCTGCCTACGAGCAAGCCTTCTTCGGTTTCGAACCTATGAAGGTGCTGATGCTATCGCCTGAGCAGTTACATGATAGGGCCAGTGATGCGACGCTTATCAGGCACATGAAGAAGACCATGGCCATCTATGATAATGCGCTGATGATTCAAGACATTGCCAGAGAGCACGGCAGTTTGGTTGAATATATTGCCAACTGGCCAGGTGAGGATATTACTGGTTTATGGGCACAACTTAAACGCAGGGGCACTCGACTTGGCGGTAACACGGGCCCCTACTTCCTGCGGGCCATGGGCAAGGACACCTTCCTGCTAACCGGTGATGTGCAAGCTTATATGAAGGCGCACAAGCTGGTGGACTTTGGTTTTAGCTCTAAGAGTGGACTCAAACAGGTACAGGCGGTATTCAATGCCTGGCTGCAAGAGTCGGGTCGCAGCCTTGCCGATATTAGCCGTATTCTAGCTTACGGCGTGGGGGATAATAGGATCTAGCTTATGCTACGAGCTACGAGCTACGAGCTACGAGGTGTAAGTTGTAAGTGATAAAAAAAGTCAGCCTGGAGTAGGCTGGCGAAAGTTTGCCCAAGATTAAGCAATATCTTAGAAACCTTTGTTGACGCCGTTACTGAATGCATCATCGGGGGGAGATGTGAATAGAATTGACTGCTTGGATGAATCAAAAGCGAAAATATATAAACCAATATGAATGAGCTAGCTGGCAATAACTCTGGTGTCACTCATGATTTGTTACTCAAACTTAGATACCTAGCAAGGTAAGTGATCGGGAGCTTGAAATGCAGCGAACGTTAACCTATCCGTAACATAAACTGATGATTTTCAGCCTGAATTTGCATAAGCTTACAAATTTATAGTCAGTTCTCCTTGTTGACTTTGTTTAGGTGTGAGATAAAGGCAGGCTCAAATCTTACACAATAATTTATGCTTCCAATTATACCTGTAATAGTCGTTTCTATTGTTCGGAATACCATGTCTGGTCGGTTGCTTTGATAGGAGTTCTCATGCGGCAAATAGTGAAAATTGCCTCTTTTTTAAGTGTGGCGTTATGGATAACAGCTTGTGGGCAGAATGGAGATAGCAAGCAAGGTCGTGGACCTGGAATTGCGGAAGTCGGCGTCATTACGATTAAGACCCAGTCTCAGGATATCCAAATCGAGCTGCCCGGACGGAGTAAGGCATTCCTCGAGGCCGAAGTTAGACCACAGGCCTCAGGCATCATCACCGAGCGGACATTTGTCGAAGGCAGTGATGTTAACAAGGGCCAATCTCTGTATCAGATTGACTCGGCAACCTATAAGGCGGCCGTGATCAGCGCCGAAGCCGAACTGGCCAGTGCTAATGCCGGTCTGGTGTCAGCAAAAGCGAAAGCTGCACGCTTTAAAGAGTTGATTAAGACCAATGCCATCAGTCAGCAAGACTTCGATGAAGCCGATGCCCTGTATAAAGAAGCGCTAGCTAATGTTGTGGTTGCTAAGGCGGCCATCAATACTGCCAAGATCAACTTGGTCTATACGGAAGTTAAGGCACCTATTTCAGGCCGGATCAGTAAGTCTAGCGTCACAGCAGGTGCGTTAGTGACGGCGAATCAGTCACAAATTCTGGCAAAAATTCAACAGTTAGATCCCATCAATGTGGATATCGCTCAGTCCAGCGCTCAACTATTGCGCCTAAAAGCCAAGCTTAGGCAAGGTAAGTTACAGGCTGCCGATAACGCCGATGTGCAGCTTATCCTCGAAGACGGTACGACTTACGCCCATACGGGTGTATTGCGTTTTGCCGAGGTGAGTGTCGATGAGAATACAGGTTCGGTAACCTTGAGAGCCGAGTTCCCTAATCCGGATGGCCTACTATTGCCTGGTATGTATGTGCGCGCAGTACTCAATGCCGGTACCGATCCACAAGCGATTCTGGTGCCACAGAAAGCGATCACTCGTAATACCAAGGGACAGGCCGTTGCTATGTTAGTCAATAGCGAAAATAAGGTCGAATCTCGAGTCGTGATTACTGCTGAGGTGATCGATCATCAATGGCGTATCACTGATGGTCTTGCCGTCGGTGATGTTCTCATTGTCGAAGGATTACAAAAAATTCGTCCTGGCGCTTCAGTTAAATCTGTCGCTGTCACTGCAGATGATTCGGCGAGTACACCTGCCAGTCAGTCGGCTAACCAGAAATAAGAGTGAGGTAGAGTTATGTCACGTTTCTTTATTGATCGCCCTATTTTTGCTTGGGTGATCGCCATTATTGTGATGCTGGCTGGGGTCTTGTCGATCTTTAGACTTCCCGTATCTCAATATCCGAGTATCGCACCGCCATCGGTGGTGATCAGCGCCGTTTATCCTGGAGCATCGGCTAAGACCATGGAAGATTCGGTGACTCAGGTCATCGAGCAGCGGATGACGGGTCTGGATAACCTGCGTTATATTTCATCAACCAGTGATAGTTTCGGTAATGCGCAGATCACCTTAACCTTCAATGCGGAGACGGATCCTGATATCGCTCAGGTACAGGTGCAGAACAAGTTACAGCTTGCTATGCCACTGCTACCTCAGGAAGTACAGGCTCAAGGTGTTAACGTCAGTAAGTCGAGTGCTGGCTTCTTGATGGTATTGGGCTTCGTGTCCCAGGATGGTTCTTTGGATAGGAACGATATTTCGGATTATGTGGCGTCTAACATACAAGATCCCATGAGTCGTGTTGCTGGTGTGGGTACTATCCAGCTATTTGGTGCTCAGTATGCGATGCGTATCTGGCTAGATCCCTTCAAGCTGACGCAATTTAATTTGACTAGCATAGACATCATGGCCTCTATACGTGAGCAGAATGCTCAGGTATCTGCGGGTCAGTTGGGTGGCGTTCCATCAGTTGGTGGTCAGCAGCTTAATGCGACCGTATCGGCACAGAGTCGCCTGCAGACAGTCGATCAGTTCGAGCGGATCATCGTCAAGTCAGATCCCAGCGGTGCCAATGTGTACCTTAAGGATGTGGCTCGAGTTGAACTCGGTGCAGAAAGCTATTCATCAGAATCTTTCTACAATGGTAAGCCAGCGGCGGGTATTGGCATTCAATTGGCAACCGGTGCTAACGCACTGGCAACCGCTGGCGCAATACGGGCTAAGATCGATGAGATGAAGGCCTTCTTCCCTCAGGGGCTTGAAGTGGTTTATCCTTATGATACGACGCCATTCGTAGAGCAATCTATCGAAGGTGTTGTACATACCTTGATTGAAGCCATCGTCTTGGTTTTCTTGATCATGTTCCTGTTTTTGCAAAACTTCAGGGCGACACTCATTCCGACCATCGCCGTGCCTGTGGTGTTATTGGGTACCTTCGCTATTCTGTCGGCGGTGGGTTTCTCTATCAACACCTTGACCATGTTTGCCATGGTGTTGGCCATCGGTTTGCTGGTGGACGATGCCATCGTGGTGGTGGAAAACGTCGAACGTGTGATGCATGAGGAGGGGCTAAGCCCCGTCGAGGCCACTAAGAAATCCATGGATCAAATCACCGGCGCCCTGGTGGGTATCGGTTTGACCCTGTCGGCAGTATTCGTGCCCATGGCATTTATGTCCGGCTCGACTGGTGTCATCTATCGTCAGTTCTCGGTGACGATCGTGTCGGCCATGGGACTCTCGGTGATGGTTGCCTTGATTCTGACTCCGGCTCTGTGTGCCACCATGCTTAAGCCAATGAAGAAAGGTCAGACGCATATTAACACTGGCTTCTTCGGTTGGTTTAACCGCAGCTTCGACAAAATGACATCCCGTTACACCGACACTGTTGCCGCTATGATCAAGCGTACAGGCCGTGTCATGTTGATCTATCTGGTACTAGTCGTCGCCATGGGTTGGATCTTCATGCGTATGCCCACAGCCTTCCTTCCCGATGAAGATCAGGGCATCATGTTTACTCAGGCAATCTTACCGGTGAACTCGACGCTGGAAAGTACTCAGAAGGTGATGGAAGATGTCACAGACTACTTCCTCAACGAAGAAAGTGAAAACGTGGAGTCGGTATTTACTGTATCTGGCTTCAGCTTCGCGGGTAACGGTCAGAACATGGGTATTGCCTTCGTCAGTATGAAGGACTGGTCCGAACGAGAAGGTGCCGGACAGGACATTAAGTCGGTAGCGGCTCGTGCCATGGGTAAGTTTATGCAGATGAAGGAAGCCTTCGTATTTGCATTCGTACCACCGGCGGTGATCGAGCTAGGTACGGCAAACGGTTTTGACTTCTATCTGCAGGACAGAAATGGCCAGGGCCATGATAAGCTGGTTGAAGCTCGTAACATGTTGCTCGGCATGGCAAGGGAAAATCCTAACCTGACAGGCGTACGCCCGAACGGCCAGGAAGATGCGCCTATGTACCAGATACATATTGATCAGGCTAAGATCCGCGCCTTGAGTGTCGATATCAACTCGGTAAACAGCGTGCTGGGTACGGCTTGGGGTGGTTCATACGTGAATGACTTCATCGATCGTGGCCGAGTTAAGAAGGTTTATGTACAAGGCGAAGCCAAGTACCGAATGCAGCCGGAAGATCTCGATTCCTGGTATGTACGTAATACCAAAGGGGAGATGGTACCTTTCTCAGCTTTCGCTACAGGAACTTGGGAATATGCCTCGCCTCGACTGGAGCGATTCAACGGCCTGCCTGCGATGAACATCCAGGGCGGAACTGCACCTGGCTATAGCACAGGTGCTGCGATGCTCGATATCGAAGAGATGGTGAAGAAGTTACCGCCTGGATTCGGTGTCGAGTGGAACGGTCTATCCTATGAGGAACGCCTATCGGGTAACCAGGCTCCGGCTCTGTATGCCCTGTCTATCGTAGTGGTATTCCTGGTGCTGGCGGCGCTCTATGAGAGTTGGTCTGTGCCTTTTTCGGTTATCTTAGTGGTGCCTTTGGGGATTATTGGTGCGCTTATTGCCATGAATGCCCGCGGCTTACCTAATGACGTATTCTTCCAGGTGGCGCTATTGACTACGGTGGGACTGGCGACGAAGAACGCCATTTTGATCGTGGAATTTGCCAAGGAATATTACGACAAAGGGGCGACTCTTGTTGATGCTACCTTGCATGCGGTACGGGTGCGCTTGCGTCCTATTCTGATGACCTCTATGGCCTTCGGCTTAGGAGTGGTACCTCTTGCCATCAGTACCGGTGTAGGCTCAGGTAGCCAGAACGCCATTGGTACGGGTGTACTGGGCGGCATGATGAGTTCAACCTTTATGGGGATCTTCTTCATCCCAATTTTCTTCGTGGTTGTTGAACGACTCTTCAGCAAACGAGAGAAGAAGAAGGCAGTCGAAGCCGAGACCAGTGCTACGCTATAGCATAAGATGATCTCGACTCGATAAGGTCTTAAAGACCCGGTAATGTTATTGCCGGGTTTTTTATTGCCTAAGAGGAAGCAAGAGAAGACGCGAGGATACCAACAAGTTGGCTAGGAGAAGGTTCGCGGGCTCACTTCGAGAGCGGCACCTTGTGCCTGCTAGGAAAAGCAAGAACAAGCTTAGGTTTTACATCTGAGATAATCTTGAAACTCTGCAGAGCTATCTAGATATGATCTTGAAAAGAGCTTGGAAGTGTTTTAGATTCAATTGGTGAGTGTGTACTTGCTATTGTTCAAATTTTCTCCTCCACGGCAGGTTTAATCAAGGTCAACAGCAACAAACTCTCGCTTTCCCCTAAAGCGACGAAGTCGCGCCCTCGTAGGGCTAGCCGGACCTCGTCTTAGCTTTCCTCGTAAAACCTAGTATCTTCTCTAAGGCGTATAATACGTCGCTGCTCCGGGTCCCACCGGCATCTCCAATACGAACACCCAAAGGAAGAAGAACAGTGTCCAACCAATAAAGAACACGATGGAATATGGCAGCATGGTGGCGATAAGGGTGCCTATGCCTAAGTTCTTCTTATACTGGGAAGCAACCGCGAGGATTAGGCCGAAGTAGCTCATCATTGGGCTGATCAAGTTAGTCACAGAATCACCGATCCTATAGGCCGCCTGGATGGTTTCCGGGGCATATCCAATCAGCATCAGCATGGGCACGAAGATGGGAGCCGTTACTGCCCATTGAGCCGAGGCGCTACCTAACATCAGGTTGATGACACCACACATCATGATGAATAGCAGAAATACTAAGGGACTGGTTAGGCCGATGGCACTGAGTGCGTCGGCGCCGGAAACGGCCAGCACTGCGCCTAAGTTGGTCCACTTGAAGAAGGCGACAAACTGCGAGGCGAAGAAGACCAGCACTATGTACATGCCCATGGAACTCATGCTGTGGGACATGGCGTCGATGACATCTTTATCACGCTTCATGGTGCCGACGACTTTACCGTAGACCAGACCTGGTATGGCAAAACAGATAAAGATAAAGGCGACGATCCCTTTAAGGAAAGGGGAGTCAGCCACTAAGCCTGTTTCTGGATTTCTCAGTGGTGCACCTTCCGGTACTATGGTTAGTGCTAGTAATGCAGTAAGTAATAGTATGGCAATTCCCGCGGCTTTGAGGCCACGCTTCTCCAGAGCGTCGACTGAGTCCATCTTCTGATGGCTTAAGTCGACTGCGGCTTCACTGGCATCATATTTACCTAGCTTAGGCTCGACAATCTTCTCGGTGACAAGTGCACCTAAGATGGTAATTAGAAAGGTAGAGACGAACATGAAGTACCAGTTGGATTCCGGCCCAACCGTGTATACCGGATCGATCATCTGAGCGGCTGCCTCTGTGATGCCAGAGAGGAGCGGATCGACTGTGCCTAAGAGTAAGTTGGCACTATAACCACCGGATACCCCAGCGAAAGCCGCGGCAAGCCCCGCAAGTGGATGACGTCCCAGAGAGTGGAAGATCATCGCCGCCATAGGAATGAGGACCACGTAACCTAGCTCTGAAGCGGTATTTGATATGATGCCAGCGAAGACTATGGTCAAGGTAACCAGACGCTTAGAGGTGCCCATTACCAGAGAGCGCATCGCTGCCGAAAGCATGCCTGAGCGCTCGGCAATTCCCACACCTAGCAAGGCTACCAGTACGGTACCCAGCGGGGTGAAACCGGTGAAGTTCGTCACCAGGTTTGAGACGATCATTCTCAAACCTTCGGCGTTCATCAAGCTGACAACATGAATGAGCCCGTCTTCACTGCGTCCCGATGAACCTACTGGACGAGGGTCAGTAATCGAAAGTTCGAAATAACCAGCGATGCCGCTGATAACGATAACAGCCATACAGAACATGGCAAATAGTGTGATGGGATGTGGGAGTAGGTTACCTAATCGCTCGACAATATTGAGAAAACGCACAAAAGCGCCGCTCTGCCCCCCAGATGATCCTGATGATTTGAGAGGCATATCTATGCTCTCATCTTTATTTAAACCCATACCCTTATTCCTTCAATGTTGGCCTCTATGGACCTTTTTCCGCCACTTTGTAGCTGGTTTTTTTTGGTTTTTAGACTCGAGATTTCCGAGTGGACCGGTAAGAGTGTCTTATTAGGTTTAACTGAAGCTTAATTTGAGGCAAAAAAATGGACCCAAGTATGGGTCCAAAAGGGATATTTGATTTGCACTTGCACTAACAATTAAAAATTAGAGAAGTAACAAGCAGTTCGAACATATGGGGGTCATGTCCTCGCTGTTGCTTGACTGCTAATATAGCAAGGTGCTGCTGTACAGAAACTGAATGATAAACTCTGTTTGCTTAACACCTAATCTACTCGATCTTATCTGTATGAATGCTGAATCATGATTAAGAGAGTGCGAAATTGTTATTTCCAAATGTACATCTTTCCATTGATGGGCTATTCCCTGTTTACACGAATTTCCTCATCAAAAGACCGAAAATGTGTCTACCATCAGTAAATGCTTACCTTAATAAGAGTAATTTAGAGTTTGTTGTGCATAAACCCGCGAGTTTTTATGTGGTTTTCTGAGTAACTGTCTATTTTTCACTATGCTTGATATTTTATTTTAGCCAGCTAAATCAATGTCTTTAACGAATTTTATAAATCGTTTAAATTTAAAGACCTATTTATTAGCTTTAACCAATATTTAAGCGGATACCTTGGAGTTTTACTAGGTTTAGTCGATTGAAAGCAGGATAAATATCCAGATTTTCTTAAAATAGTACAATAAGCATCCTCTTTTTCTTTATTAGACCTTTATATAAATGTATGGAAATAATGGAAAAAATAGGTAAGAGTAGAAGGTTAAAGCTTAATCAGAAAATCTGAGTAAATTGTCGCGAAAAAAAATAATAAGGACATGAGATGGAAGGATTGCTGTTAGCTGTGGGATTAGTAGTGATTGTCGCCTACCTTTGGTATGTCAGCCTATTGAAAAAGCGTAATACGGGTCGTGAAGCCTTGTCAGGCATCGATGTGCAGATCAAGAAACGTTCGAATCTGGTGCCTAATATTTTGAAAACAGCTCAAAAATTTATGCAGCATGAGAAGGCTCTGCTCACCGACATCACAAAATTAAGAGCGCAGGCAACCAAGTCATATGACAGCAATGATGTTGCCCAGATAAGGGAGCATCTTGCTGTTGCCGAACAGCTTAATAACAAGATGGGCCAGCTTATGATCAACGTTGAAGCATACCCTGAGCTTAAGTCAGACAATACCATGCTACAGGCTATGCAAACTTATAACGAAGTCGAGGCTCATATTTCGGCTGCGCGTCATTTCTATAATGCCGCAGCCACTGAGCTGAATAATGCAGTTGAGATTTTTCCGGGCTCTATCATAGCCTCTATGGCAAATATCAAAATCATGCCTTTCTATGAAGAAGATGAGGCCTCGAAATCGGCTATGGATGCGACTGATTTTTTTAAATAATCTGATGTAGCGGACTCTCGGGCCGCATTCCTTCCCCTTCGTAACTTTAAATGAATTTAGTCAAATTAATAAAGAGATACAGTGGCTGTTTGCTATGATAGAAGTACTTAAACTCGACGAGTACACAGGACTCTAGATGATTAAATGGTACGAAGACTCAATTGAAGGACAGCAGGGACAGCTGTGTTTGATAACATTTTTCATCTTGAGCCTTATAACAGCCATCTTGCTACCCGTGAGCCAAGTTCAGGCGGAGAATGAGGCTGGATACGAGACCGTACTAGCGTTACTAGCAAAACCTCATTATAAGGCTAGTTACTCTAAAACCGGGCTGGTCGTGACTCAGCAGGCGAGTGAAATAACGAATATCGAAGCTACCGATGCACAGCATTCGGGGCAATGGACGCAAAGTGTTATTTCTGCAGCCGCTAAAAACGGTAAGCCCCATATGCTGGATAACAACAGCCTAATTCAAGTAACAGCGACTCCTATACCCAGCTATTTAAAGCCAAGCACCTCGAAGACTGGGGTAAGCGGGAATGGCAGCGAGCAACTTAAAGTCTACCGGTATGAACAAGCCAGTGGCGTGATGGTTTTTGCAGATCATGCACCGGGTAGCAATGATTATCAGGTGTTGCTTTATGACTGCTATGCCTGCCGTCCTGACTCAGATCTGGATTGGCATAGGATGCCACTGTTTTCCCATGACTATGATGAATTGATTGGCCAAGCGGCTAAGAGACACAAGCTGGATCCGGCGCTTATTCGCGCGGTGATCCACGCAGAATCTGCCTTCAATGTGTTTGCACTTTCCCGTACTGGAGCCATGGGCTTGATGCAGTTGATGCCGGAAACCGCTAAAGAGTTAGGCGTGATTAATGCCTTTAAACCGGATCAGAACATAGATGGTGGCGCAAAATATCTGGCGCAGATGCTAAAGCGCTTCGATGGTGACATTGAGCTTGCCTGCGCCGCCTATAATGCAGGCCCCAGCACGGTTATTCATTACAAGGGGATTCCACCTTACCCAGAGACTCAGGCTTACGTAAAGCGAGTTAAGATCCTTCTACAAAGGTATCGTAAATCCTAGTTCCTAGGTTCTAGACTCTAAGAACTGATTAACCTCGCGATCCTTATCTGCTTTCAGATGATGCCAAACCATAGGCGCGACTATGATAAACATCAGCACATTAGAGATGGGCATGGCGAGCCATACGCCTTTGACACCGAGCCAGGGGGGCAAGAAGTAGAGCAAGGGAAGTTGGATTAACATATTACCAACGGATATTCCTAGCGGCTTCTTTGTTTTAACGTGTTTGGGTTAGCGGGTTATTCGCCGACTTCCCATTTCACTGTGATCTTGCCACCACCTTGATTGAGTAGTGGAGCAAGGTAGTCGAGCATCTCTGTGGCTATCTCATCTAACTGCCAGGGAGGGTTGATGATCCACAGGCCCGCAGCTGTCATGCCAAACTCATCACTGTCGGCTTTCACCGCTTGTTCGATTCTAAGTTGACGTTTGATGCCACTGCCGATGAGTATCTTAAGCATCTCTTCGGTCTGAGCTCGTTTTACTACAGGATACCAGAGCATGTAAACGCCAGTTGAAAAGCGTTTATAGGCTTTGATTAACGCGTTGGGAACATCTTGGTAGTCGGTTTTCATCTCATAACTAGGATCGATCAGTACAACGCCGCGGCGCTCCTGGGGTGGAACAGCGCTTATCAACCCAGCTAAACCATCGCCTTTGATGACGCGCACTTGCTTATCTGCGCCGAGTTGCTCGTCAAGCAGGGCATGATCGGCGCCGTGTAGCTCATGTAATACCATGCGATCTTTCTGGCGCATGTTCATATCGACAAAAGCCGGTGAGCCGGGGTAGAAGCTTAATTCTGCCTTGCCTTGATTGAAGTGTCTAACATCATCGATATATTGTTGTAGTGATTCTGGTAGATCCTCCTTGTCCCAAAGCTTAGCCACACCGTCCAAGTATTCTCCGGTTTTTTGCGAAAACTCATCGGTAAGGGCATAACCACCTGCACCTGCATGGCTATCGATATAGGCCAGTGGCTTATTTTTCTTATGCAGTGATTTCAGCACTTGTAGTAAGAGCGCGTGCTTTAATACGTCGGCATAATTTCCGGCATGATAGCCGTGGCGATAACTGAGCATGAGAGTTCCAAAATTTAGCTTGAACCTAAGGTGAGAGACTTGAAAGATTAGATTCATTCGAGTGATTGTGCGCATTATAGTGGCTTAACCTCCGCAGGTAAATCAGCTTGCCGAGAAGCTCTTGTATTCACTGGGCAGCGCTTTTGGCATAATGGAGAGATAATCGTCCACATTCGAGTTAACGTGATCAAAGACAAGCAAGCCAATCCCACTCTAGGCATTTTCTTCAATGCTCAATATCCATCGCTAGAAGCTATCTGTCAGCGCTGGGGGCTCAGCTTCGATAAAGATGCGGAGTTTGAGCTGGTTTTTGAAAATAACACCTTGATCCTCAACAAGCGTGACGAGCCGAAACTCAAAGGGATAAGTGTCGATTTTGTTTCCGGTGCCGTTGCCCACCGGCGCAAATTTGGTGGTGGACGCGGTCAATCTATTGCTAAGGCCGTAGGCTTGAAGCAAGGAGTTAATCCTAAGGTCGTCGATGGCACTGCGGGTCTTGGACGTGATGCATTCGTGTTGGCAGGCCTGGGCTGCACCGTGACTATGGTGGAGCGTCACCCTGTTGTTGCTGCGCTTCTCGAAGATGGGTTACGTCGTGCTTACGAGGACCCTTATATCGGTGACTGGATGCGTGAGCGCATGATCCTGGTTCACGGATCTAGCCTGGGATCTGTTAGCGAGCTAGGTAACGAGGTCGATGTGGTTTATCTGGATCCCATGTATCCCCATAGAGAAAAATCGGCTCTGGTTAAAAAAGAAATGCGGCTGTTTCAATCCCTGGTTGGTGCCGATATGGATGCAGATGGTTTGCTTGCCCCTGCTCTGGCACTGGCGAGTAAGCGAGTGGTAGTAAAGCGACCCGATTATGCGGAAGACCTAGATGGGGTGAAACCCTCTATGGTGATAGCTACCAAGAAAAATCGCTTCGATGTTTACGTAAAAGCCGCGATGACGGGCTAAATTGATACGGTTTATTTTTTGTCAGAATAACTTTGTCGCTGATACTTATTTAGCTAGTTGCTGGCAAAAATTCATTTGTTATCTATCGCCTACGGTGAGCTATTGTGCCTGTATTCTTAATTTAATCTGTATTAGTTATGCGTGATCTAGCCTAATATTGGATCTATTGCAATAACGAGGAAACATAAGATGATCGAGCAAGGATAAGCATTACCCACAGACGTTATGTTAGGCGAGTTGACCGGTGAAGGCATGGTCACTCACAATGTGGCCGAGCTATTTTCTGGTAAAAAAGTGGTATTATTTGCCGTTCTCGGTGCATTCACACCAACGTGTTTTGAGTCTCATCTCCCTGGCTCCTTGGTTATTGATAGAAATATGTTGGGTGATTAAAAATAGTGAATGTATTCGACTGCCACACGGTATAAGGTGTCTTTGAAACCGAGTAGATCTAACTCATAGTCACGATTTATGTATTGGCTGGTGAAATGCAGCAGGTTGTTTTCATCGGCAAGGGGTATTACCGCGCTAAATGTGAAGCGGTCGACCGTATAGAACTGACCTTTATCATAGGACCCGTTGCCGTCATAGCGGCTGAGTTTTGCCATCAGCTGAACACTGCTATGGGCGAAAGTGTAGGCGTTGCTCCACTCGAAGAAGTAACCAACCCTGCCCGATTAAGCACATCTTCACCATGGCCCATCTCTTCACGGGGCCAATCATCATCTTTTTCCTCTTCGCTATAAGCTAAGCCTAAAGTCAGGCCAAGATCATAGTGGTTGACGTCGGTGAAGCGGGTGTTAAGGGCTAGACCTGTTCTAACTCTTCCAGTTGCTGACTGTTGTAGTGGCCCTCATAGCGCCCATGAAAACTGAGCAGGTATTTTTGTGCTTCACCGAAACTGGCGAAAGGACGTTGATAGTTGAATTTCAGATCTGCGGAGTTTCTGAACCTGTCTTCATCATATTTTTCTGAATCAAGTTCGTAATAATAAGTACCACGGACCCTGAAGTAATTGCTGTCTAGTTGATAAGTATTGTCATAGCGCAAGTCATCCTAAATAAATGACAGTCCGCCGCCCCGTGACATGGAGCTGGATTCAGAGTCTGGATAGGATTCTAACCCAGCTAAAATAGAGACAGCGTATGGGTTTTGTGTCGTATCTTCAGCTGCTAATGCTGGCATTGTGGCCGCCGCGATGGCAAGTCCGGCTAGCAAGTGAGTATGCTTCATCTTCATCCCGAAAAGTGATCAATATCATTGGTTTTAGATATCTTATCATTAGAGTATACAAAATAAACTAGGTAGCCGGAGTCTGTCTTGTCGTCGTGGGTCCTTGCCGATGAGATAGCCTTGAGTCCATTGTGAAAGTCGATAAACCAGAGGAGGCTACTGGCCACGAAAATAAGCTAGGTTATTCGAGTGGTAACCAGACCTGAGCATGCAAACCGCCGACGACTCTATTAGTCAGTACGATTTCGCCTTGATGGCGATCGACAATACGCTTGATGATGGCCAGTCCCAGTCCCGAGCCGACACTGCCTCTGGCGGTATCGCCCTGAGTGAAAGGTTGAAATAGCTTAGGTATCTCAGATTCAGGAATACCCGGACCATCGTCTTCTACGCTAAAGCCTACACGCCGTCCGTCGAAATGAGAGCTTAGCCTGACCCAGCCATTGCCATAACGGAAGGCATTTTCTACCAGGTTACTCAAGATACGTTTAATGGCAATGCTCTGAATCGGGATCTGCGGACACTCGTTGAGTACCACTTCGATCTTGCCCGCCCGATTAGATTCCGCCTGGGCGATATCTTGGATGAGATGATTGATCTGTTCCTGCTCGCGCACACTTTCCAGATCTTGTCTAATATAGGAAATGAACTGACTGATGATGGCATCCATATCTTCGATATCATGGACGATACCATCTTTTAGATATTTATCATCGGCAACCATCATCTCTGAAGCTAGCCGAATGCGGGTCAGAGGTGTGCGTAGGTCATGGGAGATGCCCGCCATCAATAACGATCTATCTTGCTCTAACTGTTTCATGCTGTGGGACATCTGGTTGAAGGCGTTAGTTACTTCGACAATCTCGGTTGAGCCACTCAGAGGTAGCGGCTGTGGATACTCTCCCATAGAGACAGATATTGCCGCCTTTTGCAGTCGTCTGAGCGGCCTGTTCTGCTGTCTGGCAAACCACCATCCTCCGGCGACACTCAAGGCGCCAATCACCATCAGGTAGAGGGTGAGGGGTGATAGATCATAATTGTTGAATCCGGTGAGAGGGATCTTGATCCAAACTGAAGGGGCTTGAGGGGGACGGATCCAGATTTCAAAAAACTCGCCTTGAGCGATTCTTACTTCGGCCTTACCGCCTAAGTGTTCCGACATCTGCGATGAGAGCAGTGCATAATAAGTGGCTTGTTCTATACCAGCCGCACGAGCTTGTTTCTGATTGTAGATATGCATACCATCGTCGGAAACCTTGGCATTGAGTGCGTCGACCATAGTGAGGTGTTCGCGGCCCACATCGACCCCATCGACAAATAGTAATTTCACCTGACGCGCGATCAACTGGTTGATCTGCTGATAGGTGGGCTGAATGAAATAGGCCGCGACCGAGAGGTAGGAAACCAGTTGATTGATCAGCAAGAGGCTGCCAATCAGTACGACTGTTTGGCTAAATGCACTACGGGGTAAAAGTCTTGTCAGCCACTTCATGTAACTGGTTTACCCCTTAGATAAGCAAATCAGTGAGACTAATGACATCAGATATAAGGCTAGCTTAACGACGAGAGGTGCCATCGGGCACGAAAACATAACCGAGTCCCCAAACCGTTTGGATATATCTGGGGGTGGCAGGATCCTTTTCAATTAAGCGCCTCAAGCGGGATACCTGCACATCGATAGAGCGTTCGAGAGCCGAGTAATCTCGTCCTCGGGCTAGATTCATCAACTTATCGCGAGACAGTGGTTCGCGAGGGTGGCTCACGAGTACTTTCAGTACTGCAAACTCGCCACTGGTGAGGGAGATAGCTTCTTCACCATGATACATCTCACGTGTTGCGAGGTTAAGTGTAAACTCGCCGAAAGTGACTTCTTCTTCTTGCTGAGTCGGTGCACCCGGAACATCCTTGCTCTGCCTACGCATCACAGCCTTGATTCTGGCGAGTAATTCACGAGGATTAAAGGGTTTAGGCAGATAGTCGTCGGCACCGAGTTCCAGGCCTATGATGCGGTCGACTTCATCTCCCTTAGCCGTCAACATGATGATAGGTATAGTATTGCCTTGCTGGCGGAGTCTGCGACAGATGGAGAGACCATCTTCGCCGGGCAGCATTAAATCCAACACCAGTAGATGAAAATTTTCACGTTCGAGTAATCTATCCATTTGTTCGGAATTGGCAGCGCTGCGAACCTGATAACCTTGCTCCATAAGATAACGCTCGAGTAATGCTCTTAGCCTCATATCATCATCGACGACGAGAATTTTAGAGGTTTCCTGTCCCATGCTTATTATCCTTATTCTTGGAGCCCGATGGTGGTCGGTAGCCAAATGGCTGATATTGAATATAATTAGACGTACATTTAGTCGCTAATATAGCTGTTTTTTAATCCCTCTTACCAGCGACTCTTTATTCGGATACTGAGGCTAATTTGTTTAGTGTCGACAAAAAAGTAGTAATCCATTGAAAATCAATGTCTATTACTTGTTTTTCAGTATAGCTGTAAAATTGTAACAATTGGAGTTTAAGGCTTTTATCAATCATGATTAAGTATTCTCGAAAATACTCGATCCGCAAACCCAAGATCTGTTTGGTCTGCAGGAGTTGATGGTGAGTGTCGCTCAATGAAGGATTAACTTGTCGCCATATGGCGTTAGATTTATATAAATGGGAAGTTATAGTTTGATGGAAAACTCTCTTATTTCGGTTCGTGACCCGAGTAGTCTTTTCCCATCGAATAAGTGATAATTGGACGCTTATACATCCCTTGATGTTGTTCGAAATATTTAAAAGAGATCGAAAATGAAAGCGTTATTAATCACTCGTAAAGGCTGGCAGGCACTGGACAAGGAACTCAAGTATCTTTGGAAAGAATATCGTCCGCAGATCACCAAGAAGGTACAGGAAGCTGCGGCTCAAGGGGATAGATCAGAGAATGCGGATTACACTTATAACAAGCGTCTTCTGCGGCAGATAGACGGTCGGGTTCGCTATCTGGTGAAGCGGGTCGAAGAGCTGAAAATCGTCGATTATTCGCCCCAGCAGGAGGGTAAGGTATTCTTCGGTGCCTGGATCGAGCTTGAAAATGAGGCCGGTGATGTGGTGCAGTATCGTATCGTAGGTAAGGATGAGCTGGATACTAAGCTGGGTTATATCACCATAGACTCGCCCATGGCTAGAGCGCTTATCGGCAAGCAGGTCGATGATGACATTGTGGTACAAACCCCTTCGGGTTCCAAGGAGTGGTACGTGAACAAGATCCAATATAAGGCATTTATGGATGAATGAGCCTGTGGTATCTTGATGATCATCAGAACCTTTTACTCCAGGCACGACCATACTTTTATGCAAATGACGCGAAATATTGCCCAGATCATTGCTCAGGAACTCAATGTTCGTGAGCAACAAGTCAGTTCGACAATCTCCCTACTCGATGATGGTGCCACAGTGCCTTTCGTCGCTCGTTATCGTAAAGAGGCGACCGGAGGCTTAGATGACACTCAGCTGCGTACACTAAATAGCAGGTTGAGTTATCTGCGTGACTTAAATGATCGACGCGAGGTGATCATCTCCAGTATCGATACTCAAGGTAAGCTGACTCCTGAGCTGCAACGCGCATTATTTGAGGCCGATAGTAAGACGCGTCTGGAAGATCTTTATCTGCCCTATAAGCCGAAACGTCGCACTAAGGGTCGGATAGCCATAGAAGCAGGTATCGAGCCCTTAGCCGATCACTTGCTCAATAACCGCAATGCCGATATCGAACCAGAAGCCGCCAAATATATTAAGGCGGAAGCAGGTTTTGCTGATAGTAAACTCGTGCTCGATGGGGCTCGTTTCATCTTGATGGAGCGTTTCGCCGAAGATGCCGCCCTGTTGCAGAAGGTGAGACAACACCTCAGCCAGAATTCTGTTCTCGAAAGCCGCATGGCTAAGGGAAAAGAGAAGGAAGGGGCTAAATTCCGCGACTATTTCGAACACACTGAGAAACTAAGCAAGATACCTTCTCATCGCGCCTTGGCCATGTTACGTGGGCGCAATGAGGGTATGCTGAGCCTCAGCATGAACGCCGATCCGGGCAACGAGTCTAAGCAAGGCAGTTATTGTGAGGTGATTATCGCCGAGCACTTCAAGCTAAACCTGGGCACCGGTGGTGTCGACTCATGGTTGAAAACCGTAGTCACGGCTAGCTGGCGAATCAAGATTGCACTGCAGATGGAAACTGAGTTTATCGCTAAGATGCGTGAGCATGCAGAGTCTGAGGCGATAAATGTATTTGCCCGCAACCTTGGGGATCTACTGATGGCAGCGCCGGCGGGAGCAAAGGCTACTTTAGGGCTAGATCCTGGACTGAGATCCGGCGTTAAGGTGGCTATCGTTAACAACACCGGCAAACTCGTCGCACACGCGACCATCTTTCCCCATGCGCCACAGAAGCAATGGGATAAGTCGGTACGCACCTTAGCCAATCTTGCCAAGATGCATAAGGTGGAGCTGATTGCCGTGGGCAACGGCACCGCTTCGAGAGAGACGGATAAGCTGGCTGCTGAATTGATTGCAAGTGTCAAAACTGAGCTGCCAAGACTGACTAAAATCATGGTGAGTGAGGCTGGGGCATCTGTCTATTCGGCTTCTGAGCTCGCGGCCAATGAATTCCCCGATCTCGATGTATCTATTCGTGGCGCCGTTTCTATCGCTCGTCGACTACAGGACCCTCTCGCCGAATTAGTCAAGATTGAGCCTAAGTCTATCGGCGTAGGCCAGTATCAGCATGATGTGAGCCAGAGTCAGCTTTCCTTGTCACTGGAAGGTGTAGTGGAAGATTGTGTCAACATTGTCGGTGTCGATCTGAATATGGCATCTGCGCCGTTATTGGCTCAGGTTGCTGGTCTTAATAAGACCTTAGCCCGCAATATCGTCAACTATCGAGATGAAAATGGTCAGTTTACCCAGCGTAAACAGCTATTGAAAGTGGCTCGACTCGGGCCTAAAGCCTATGAGCAAGCCGCAGGCTTCCTGCGTATTTTCTCTGGTGATAACCCATTGGATGCATCTTCGGTTCACCCTGAAGCCTACTCGCTGGTTGAGACGATAGCTAAGGCGAAGGGACTGGCGGTTGCAGCGCTCGTCGGTAATACTGAATTATTGCGTAGCTTGTCGGCGGCAGAGTTTATCACGGACAGATTTGGCCTACCTACTGTGACTGATATCTTAGCCGAGCTGGACAAACCAGGACGGGATCCTCGTGGTGAGTTCAAAACGGCCACATTTATGGAAGGCGTGGAAAAAGTTAACCATCTTAAGCCGGATATGATCCTCGAAGGTGTGGTGACCAATGTGACTAACTTTGGTGCCTTTGTCGATGTCGGTGTTCATCAGGATGGCCTGGTACACATCTCATCTTTGACTGATAAGTTTGTCAGCGATCCCCATACCCTAGTCAAGGCCGGGGATGTGGTTAAGGTGAAGGTGATGGAAATAGATGTGGAACGTAAGCGCATCGCCCTCACTATGCGTCTGGATGAAAAGGCCGCTGATAAACCCGCGCCAAGAGCGGCTCAAAGGCCGAATTTAGCTGGCAATAAGTCGAACCAACAGCGTAAACCTCAGCCTAAGCAAGCTAATGCGGCCATGGGCAACGCGTTTGCCGATGCTTTTTCTAAGCTGAAAAAATAATATGTAAACTGATTTTTATATAAAACCACATTACATCAATGTCGGAAGAGTTTTCTCTTTCGACATTTTTTTGCCCCCCTTCCGCTAATCTACCCTTGGGTCGATACGCTTGTTTCTTTTGTGTTTCTTTTGTGTTTCTTTTGTGTTTCTTTTGTGTTTCACAGTTATTGATTTAAGGTGAACTTTTGTTGATGAGTTCTGTCATAATATTTGGCTATCACTCCACAGAGGGTGAGAACCATCATGGACACTCTAATCTAGAGTAAATCGCGCAGGGACCACTCCATAGTTTTGGATGCAGAGCTTTGGACTTTAATACTAGGTAAATTTTGGGTGCTCTATGGCCTCTCGTCTTTCTTTTTTGGGTCCCTTTAGATCCATTTTAATTTTCTGCTTAATGGCATTAATTATCGTCACCCTGAGTCGTATAGGTTTAGGGCTCTGGCAAATCGAACGTGTTTCGGCCGTGGATGGCTGGTCACATCTCTTGCTTCAGGGCCTAAGGGTGGATCTGGCTACCTTATGCTGGTTGTGGGGTATTGCAGCCCTAGGTACAGCCATTTTTTCCGGTGATCACGCTATTGGTCGTGGTTGGAAGCAGATATTACGTATCTGGCTGACGCTAGGACTCTGGCTGATTCTCTTCCTGGAAGTCTCATCTCCCTCGTTTATTCAAGAATATGGTGTTCGGCCAAACCGTCTCTATGTCGAATATCTTATCTATCCCAAAGAGGTGTTTTCCATGCTCTGGGGGGGGCGTAAGCTTGAGGTGATCTTTGGTTTCCTTGTCAGCGGTGCAACTCTTTTTGGTGGCTGGAAGCTCAGTGGCTACTTGCTGCGAAATCTCACCTATTCGCGCTGGTTCTGGCGTCCGGTTATCGCTGTAGCTGTGATTGTGCTGACCTTGATCGGTGCCCGTTCGAGTTTAGGCCATAGACCGCTTAACCCTGCGCTGGTTGCTTTTGCCGATGATCCTCTGGTTAACTCTCTGGTGGTTAACTCTGCATATTCCCTCTTTTTCGCCATCAATCAAATGGGCAATGAAGCTAATGCCGCTAAAATTTATGGTCACATGGATGAGCAGAAAATCATCGACACCATCAGGCGAGAAAGTGGTCGAGATCTAAGTGCATTTCCGTTAGCGGCAGCGCCTAGTGTTTCTTTTAATCCTGCCAGTTATCAGGGAAAACCTAAGAACTTGGTGATCATCTTGCAGGAAAGTCTGGGCGCTCGCTTCGTGGGGAATCTGGGCGGCCTGCCTTTGACGCCAAATATAGATGCGCTCTCTAAGGAGGGCTGGTCATTTGAGAATCTCTACGCCACAGGGACACGTTCGGTGCGCGGCATCGAAGCCATCACTACTGGTTTTACGCCTACGCCGGCGCGCTCGGTGGTTAAGTTAGGCAAGAGCCAACAGGGTTTCTTCTCTATTGCCGAGCTATTGAAAAACCATGGTTATGAGACTCAGTTTATCTATGGTGGAGAGAGTCATTTCGATAACATGAAAAGTTTCTTCCTTGGAAATGGTTTCAGTAATATTGTCGATGAAGATGATTATGACAATCCCTCTTTTGTGGCTTCCTGGGGGGTATCTGACGAAGACCTTCTGCGCCGGGCAGATCGGGAGTTTAGGAAATTCCATAAACAGGGTAAGCCATTTTTCAGTTTAGTATTTAGCTCTAGCAATCACGAACCCTTCGAGTTTCCTGATGGTAAGATTGAGCTCTATGAGCAGCCAAAACAGACGGTGAATAATGCGGTTAAATATGCGGATTATGCCCTAGGAGAGTTTTTCAAATTAGCTAAGAAGTCAGATTACTGGAAAGATACGCTATTTTTGATCGTGGCCGATCATGATAGCCGTGTCGGTGGTGCCAGCTTGGTACCGATTTCTCGCTTCAGGATCCCCGGAATTATTTTGGGTGATGGCATCGAGCCCAAGAAAGACCAGCGAGTGGTGAGTCAGATCGATATGCCGCCGACACTGTTGTCTTTGATTGGCATATCTGACAGCTACCCCATGTTAGGGCAAGACTTGACTCGAGTCAGGGATGATTGGCCTGGACGCGCCTTGATGCAGTACAACCAGAACATGGCATATATGCGCGGCAATGATGTGGTGGTATTGCAGCCGGAGCGCGAAGCCGCTGGCTTCGAGTATGACTTCGATACTGAGATGCTCAGTGCAAAACCTCAATCGGATGAGATGAAACAAGCGGCTTTATCTTGGGCGTTATGGGGTAGCATGGCTTATCAAAAGGGCTTGTATAGGAGTGCTTCACCGCAAGAGAGACTAGCGTTTAAGCAGGATAAGTATGATGCTAAACAGTAGCTGGCCTTGGAAGATGAGAAAAACAATACGACTAGCCAAGCGAGTGAAGTGTTACTGCGCTAAATAAAAGATGAGATAGCAGGCTCCGTTTTTGGAAGAGCCTGCTGTTGATAGAAGCTGGTTATATGCAGGGAAACCGCCTGATAAAATGCTTTACTCTGACCTACTAGCTCACTCTTTTGAGGCTGGTTTTGTTGGTGGTTACTTGCAGAGTTCGGTTGCTGGGCAATGCGAATATCACGTCTGTTTAGCGCGGGTCTTCCTCTGAGGGGATCTCTGACTATGTTGGCTACTCGAGTCGGATTCTCTGCTTCTTTTTGTTGTTTTTCTTGCTGTTGCTGTCCACCGCCTTGGTGTTTTCCCAGCAGTCGCTCATTGATCCTGGCTTGTATCTCTGGTTGTTCGGCCGTGCGCTCGTGTTGCGGAGTGAAAGGACGTTCTTTGTGGCTCTTGACTAGTTCAGGTGTTGGTACGATAGACGGTCTTTGCTGGCTATCCACGCGCGCGGCATCGGTAGCGGGATTTGTCGTCGCTATTGGTACCTGAGGATAGTTTGTGACCACTAACATAGCTAGCTCCTTAACTTCTATGGTTAAATAATAACCGCTATGAGGTTAAAGATAAAGCTATGTTAGCCTGTTGAGAGTTTAATTTGAAATTTCTTCTATCCAAGTTACAAAACCTGCTAAAAATTCATCTTTGTGAGAGATAAAGGGCGCGTGAGAAGCCTTCGGCAGTATGATATCTTGGTAAATCGTGTCATTCAACGGCATTAGAGGAGGTACGCGTCTGGGGACGAGTCTATCTAACCGACCCCAGATCCTCAGCCAAGGTAAGTTAATTTTATCTAGCTTAGGTCTGAGATCGACACATTCCAGCATATTTAATCCCTGAACCAGAGCGCGGGAGTCTGGAAGTGGCCTTGAGAGCAGCAAGTTTTTAAGTTGCTTGATATCTGCTTTCGCCGTTGTGCTGCCCATTGCCTGAATCGCCAGGAATCGTTCGATCGTCTTACCAAGATCTTTATGCAGGGATTCACCAAATTGAGACAGGACTTGGGGGGGGATCCCCGGCCATTTCTCCTCTTCTCTGGCCATAAAGCAGGGGGATGAAGCTATGGTGACCAGTCCTCTGACTCTGCCCGGATAGTTTAGCGCCGCTAATGTAGCTAAGAGTCCTCCCAGAGACCAACCTACCCAGATTGCCTTATCGGGGAGGCGGGTTATCAGTGCCTCCAGCCAATCGTAAATATCGCCTGCTATGGCTGAGCTATAGCCAAAGCCGGGCAGGTCCACATAGTGCACCCTATACTCAGATAGAGACGGGTGAAGTGGCGTAAAGACTGCGCTGTTCATTCCCCAGCCGTGAAGCATGACAATTTGCGGAGCAGATACCGGGCCTATAGACTCTATATGCAGTTGTGCTTGACTCACTTATCTACCTCTATAGTGGGAAATTGATGAAAACAGCTAAGCTCACTAGACTACAACCTTATGGAGAGAAAACCCTACAGAGGGGGCTTGCATGGGTGAAGCAGTGGCTGGCCGCAAGTTTACCCAATCGTTGTCTTATGTGCCATCAAAGCGTGACTCTTCCACGCACCGGGATCTGTGCTACATGTTTAAATTCTGGTCTCTACCAACAGCCGGTGTGCTTAGGTTGTGGACGCGGTTTACAGTTCCAATCGCGCTATTGTGGAGCATGCCAATCAACTGAGCCCCTGCTGGTTATCTCTCCTTGTAGTTATCATCAAGGTTTAGGCCGCTGGGTCGGTTTAATCAAGTATCGAGCCCAGTTTGCTGGACTGCCCGCCTTATCCGGTGCACTCATCGCGCGTATTTATAAATTAGAAACCGCAGGATTAATCCAACGCCCTCAAGTACTGGTGCCTGTGCCGTTACATAAGAGGCGGCTAAAGGCACGTGGTTTCAATCAGGCCTGGATAATTGCCGATACTCTTAGCAAACTGCTCAATATCCCCATCGAGACTCATGGTCTAGTGAGATGTTTAGACACTCAATCTCAGGCTGGGTTAACCGGCAAGCAGAGACGTAACAATCTTAACAATGCCTTTTATCTTGATGATGATTTTCCCTATCAACGTATCGCCTTGATCGATGATGTGGTGACGACAGGCACCACGGCAAAAGAGATCGCCTCCTTGTTCGAGAGGCGACATATTCATGTGCAGGTATGGTGTTTGGCGAGAGCAGAAGCACCAGGACTCTTAGATTAGGTAAATAATTAGAAATAGAGCAGAACCTAGTTCCTAGGAACTAGGACCTGCTATTAATCCAATGCGGGGACGAAATAGAGGGCATTGGCGTAGATCTTCTCTGAGCCTAGCCAGATGTTGCGGAACATCAGGTTATCGGCGAGTCCGACTATGGCGCCTTTTCCTAGAGTCTCCAGGACTATGGCGGGCTTATTAGAAAAACTTGCCTGATATTCCTTGGCCAGATATCCGCTGAGTAGAGGTTCATCGGCGTATTTAGCCGCGACGGTGAAGGGGGTCGAGCTGGTGGTTAAGCCAATCGCCATATTTTTTAATATGGGGAGTCTGTTGCCTCTAATGCCGAAGCTTATTGGATTACTGGGGTCGAGTTTTAGCTCCACTATGGCGCCGCCTATGGATTGACGGGCGGCTAGCTTCTCCTTATCGCTATAGCTTAAACCTCTGGTATCGAATAACTGTTTATAGAAACGTTTATCCTTGACGTCACTCTTGAGCAGGTTGTTTTTATTTAACCAAGTTAATGCGCCTTTCTGTGCGATCACTGTGCCACCATCTGAGGTGAATTGGCCTAGTTTTCTGGCAAACGTCTTGTTTAAAGAGGAGTAAGTACCATCGACCATGATCACATGTGTGTATTGGTTTAAGTTTACTTTGGAAATATGATCCACATCGACCAAGGTCACAGGTACAGCAAGTTTGCTGTCTAAGTAATTCCACAGCTCGCCGACTTCGGAGGCATCGGTACCTCGACCGGTAATTAACAGAGGTTTTATGGGTTTTATTACCTTGAAACTAGGGCTGCCCATGTCGATGCCAGATATGGCGGCGCTGGTGGTGACTGGATACAAGGTCAGTGGATATTGTTCGCTCAGTTTAACCAGCTTGTTATTGATCTCAACCATCGAAAATCCGGGCTGTTTTAGTGGTATTTGCAAGGAACCAGCAGGAAATGTCTGAGCCTTTCCAGTGACTTCTATGGTAAAGGGTTTCTTAGCAAATTTGACAGTCACATTATCTTGTAATAAGGCTTGTAGCATGGGGGCTGCAAAATCTTGTTGCCAATTGACGAGTACAGCTACGGCTTGTTTACTCATCTGGAAATTGAACTTAGCGGGAGCGTGGCTGGAAAGTACATCGATATCTAACTTGCTGTTGCGTATCATCTGCAGATGATAGGCGTGTTCTAGATTCCAGCTCGAGACATCATAAAATGTTGGGTCTTTAAACTCTGTGCGGTTATCAAACAGGGCTAAAATAAGACTCTTCTGCGGCTGATTTATCGGAATAAACACGCTGCTATCGGCTGTAAATTCCAGACTTCCTTGGCGAACTGTTTTAGTCAGAAAGTAAAATTTGATCTTGTGTTGGGCCAACACTTGGGTGAGATCTTCAATACGCTCTCGGTTAGCGGGAGCACCAAGAAGGAAGCCTGTTTGACGCCCCCGCTGCAGTACCTTGTCTCGCCCCTGATAAAACTCACTCTGGTATTCAATCAGCTCATGTTTTAATGCCAGACTGCCTTTTAGACTCGATATAGAGGTGGCGAGTTGATTATTGATGGCTTGGCTGAGTCTTAGCTCGCCGTTTTGGGTGATTTGTACCTGTCCTCTGGGGCTAGCTTGTTCGAATAAGATGCCAACTGAGCCGTTGATATCCGGATAAGTTGAGCCTTTACCATAGTAAAAGTCGTCAAATGCCTCGCGACTGAAATAGCTCTGCTTTAACTCATCTAGGGCTGCTCTATGGAAGTGAGCCAGCTTCTCCGTCAGAGCCTGATTAGTCTTTGGGATCGCAGGGTTGGTACGCGATGGAGCCCCAGGTTGGAAGAAGTAGCTTCTATCCCGGCCCATCTCATGAAAGTCTCCTACATAGTGAGGTTGCCATTTATGGAACAGGGCTACCCTACCTCGGGTTTCCGGGTGCCTGAGGAACAAGAGATCACGATTAAGATCGGCGAAATAGTGGTTGGTTCTGCCATTGGGCCAATTTTGCCTGTGTTCCTTATGGTTGCTATCACTGACATCGGTCTGGCCGCGGTAGTTATTGGTCCAGGTTGAAAACCTGTCCATGCCATCCGGGTTCTGACTCGGGGTGATCAATACTATGGCTTCATCGAGCAAGTCTTCGACCCATTCATCTCTGCTGGAGGCCAGAAAGTAACTGAGGGCCAAGGCTGCATGGACACCACTGGCCTCATCTCCATGAATCGAATATGCCAGCCAGATCACTAAGGGGCCATCCTGTGCTGCCCCGGATTTAACGGCTCGACGTTGTGTTAAAATCTGGTCCAAATTTTCCTGATTTTTACTCGAGGTGATAACGGCTGTGAGTTGTTGCCTGGCTTCATGGCTCTGCCCCGTATGCTCTATGGATACCTTGGCACTGTCGCGGGCAAGTTGCTGCAGGTAATAATTGACTTGGTCATGACGCAGGTGCCATTGGCCTAACGGGTAGCCTAAGAAGGCGTCCGGCGAGGTGATCTCAGGATCTAAATTCGAATTTGAGATCGAGAGCCCCGTTTGTAGATCTGCAGCTATGACCGGAGAAGTCAGGCTTAGTGAGCAGAATAAGGACAGCAGGAAAAGGCCGGTTTTCAACATATATAGTGATCTTTATACTTGTAATATAAGGTTAAATTATCAGTTGGCGTAGATTATTGCCACAGTTAACGTTAGGTTCTGGTAGAGAAAAAGTCGAATACAACATGACATCCTGCTCAATTTTGCCTCCATTGCACCCTATAAAAGGTCAAAGCAATTTACAAAGGGACTACAAAGCTGACCTGAGTCGGAGTATCATATCTGTATATCTTACTAAAACAGTCAAGTTTTACCAGACGGAGCATGTCTTAATGATCACCATTTCCGATGCAGCTCAGGCTCATTTTGTTACCTTGTTAGCAGATCAGCCTGAAGGAACTCATATTCGTGTATTTGTAATCAGTCCTGGTACTGCTACTGCTGAATGTGGCGTCTCATATTGCCCACCAGATGCTGTCGAAGCCGATGATACTGAGCTAGAGTTTACCGGCTTCAATGCCATGGTCGATGAGAAGAGCGTCCCTTTCCTTGAAGATGCCACTATCGATTTCGTTACCGACCAATTGGGTTCACAACTTACCCTCAAGGCGCCTAATGCCAAGATGCGCAAAGTTAACAGCGATGCCTCACTCAACGAGCGTATCGAATATGTGATTCAGTCCGAAATCAACCCACAACTAGCAAGCCATGGCGGCAACATAATGCTAATGGAAGTGTCTGAAGAAGGCGTGGCTATTCTGCAGTTCGGAGGTGGTTGTAACGGTTGTTCTATGGTCGATGTGACCCTGAAGGATGGAATCGAAAAGCAGTTACTCGAGATGTTCCCAGGTGAACTAACAGGTGTTAAAGACATTACCGAGCACCAGGCTGGCGCGCATTCGTACCAGTAAAGAAAGTTTCTAGATTCGAGGGCTTAGGCCCTAATATCTAGGTTTTAAATAGTAAGAAAAAAGCGAGTAGGCTAATAACCGACTCGCTTTTTTAATGTCTGTGGATAATGCCGAGATGCAGGTTATGCTGGTTATTGCACCCTGCATAACCTGCATCTCCGCCATATATGGCGGTCAGATGGGGCTACGCTGTAGGACCGGCTTTAACCGGGAGGGAATAAATCCATAAACCTCGGGGCTAAAGACCCCTCCTACATCTGCTAGAACTCTGCATCTCTCAATTTATAACGATAATGCAGTGTTAGGGTTATGCTTCTGGCTAGCATGAAGCAGCTCATGGCGGCCCATAGTGCATGGTTGCCATTGTCTTGCAGGAAAAACCATACCGGGAAAAATACGCCAAAGGTCGAGATGATCATGCTATTGCGCATCACCTTGCCCTTAGCTGCCCCGATGTAGACGCCATCGAAGAGATAAGAGCCGAAGGAGAGAATAGGGAGTAACACAATCCAAAATAGATATTCATCGGCGACCGAGCGCACGGCTTCAATGTTGGTCAGCATCTTGATGATACTTTCTCCGCCAAAGGCGAACACTAAGGTGAATAAGAGCGCCGAGATGGCCGACCAGAACCAGGCCAGAGTGACGGTCTCTCGCATCTTAGTCTTATTTTTCTGGCCATAGGCCTTACCCACTTCGGCCTCGGCGTAATAGGCTATACCGTCGAGGGCATAGCTTATTAGTAGTAAGAGATTGAGTAGTATGGCATTGGCTGCGACTGTATTGTCCCCCAGACTGGCACCCTGAAATGTCATAAATGCGAAGGCGATCTGCAAGCAGAGACTACGAACGAATATGTCGGCATTGAGTCTGAGTAATTTATGATAGCTGGCTAAGCTGAGATTGTTACACAGCTTGAAAAAGTCGAAACCACCCGTTTTCTGAACTTGTTTATAGACCATAGTTAAGGCAACCAGGAAGCCTGCAATATCGGCAATCACAGAGGCCAGGGCGGCCCCTTGAACCCCCCAGCCCAGACCGAGGACGAACAGTAGATCCAGGCCAATATTAGCTAAGTTAGCGACGATTAACTGCCACATGGCGGCCTTAGGTTGCTGCCTGCCAAGTAGCCAGCCTAATAGCACCAGATTGAGCAGGGCGAAGGGTGTTGACCAGATCCTTATTTCAAAATATTCCCGGGTATACCTCTGCACCTCGAGACTCGCATCGGTGAGCATAAGGGCTGTATTGAGAATGGGGAGTTGCAGAAGTACCGCGCTTAGTCCTAAAATAAGCGCTAAACTGCCGGCTTGTAGCAGTAATTTATATTGAGCTTGTGTGTCTCCTGCGCCATAAGACTGGGCGACGAGCCCTGTGGTTGCCATGCGCAGAAAGCCCAGCATCCAAAGAATTAGGGTGATAATAGTTGATCCAACGGCGACCCCGCCCAGGTAATAGGCATTGCTTAGGTGGCCCACGACTGCGGTGTCTACTAGGCCAAGCAGAGGCACAGTGATATTGGACAATATCATGGGCAGGGCGAGTGCCAGTAGCTGTCTGTTTTTCTGTTTGTTACGGATCAGTTCGACAGGGGTCATATCATCTCAGAGGTTTTAATTATGTTTAAGAATGTCATGATAACCCTGCTGGTGTTATTCAGTTTATCCTTGCAGGCCTTCACGGCTCGGGCCGCGGTGATCTTACAGTATCACCATGTGTCGGAGGAAACTCCGGCCATCACCAGTGTGACACCTGCTCAGTTCAAGGAACAGATGCAGTACCTGATCGATAATGACTTTATCGTGACGCCCTTGTCTCTGGTTGTGGACGCGATTCGAAATCAAACACCGATAGCGGAAAATACTGTGGTGATCACCTTCGATGATGGCTACAAGAGCATTGCCGAGACGGCACATCCCATCTTAAAGGAATACGGTTTTCCCTACACGCTATTTGTCTCGATTGAGCCTATCAAGGCTAAATACAGTGAGATGATGAGCTGGGAGGAGTTGCTCCAACTGTCGAAAGAGGGAGCCGAGATAGCCAATCATAGCTGGGGGCACGAACATCTTATTCGTCAGTTGCAAGGAGAATCTGAAGCTCAATGGATGTTGCGTATCGAGACGAATATTCTCGAGACCGAAGCCGAAATTAGTAAGGCCACAGGACAAGATCATAAGATGTTGGCTTATCCCTATGGTGAATATAATCAGGCTCTCGAGGATATGCTCAGTCGTAATGGCTTTGTCGGCTTAGGTCAGCAGTCTGGTGCTGCCGGGGCATACTCGTCTCTGACGGCCCTGCCGCGTTTTCCCGTTGCGGGGGTCTATGCCGATCTCGCTAGCCTCAAAGTGAAGATGCACAGTTTGAATATGCCAGTCTTATCGATAATGCCTAGCGATCCTGAGCTTAAAGATGGAAATTGGCGACCCGAGCTCAAGCTCGCTCTGGATATGAGTGATATCTACCCCCACCTGATGATGTGTTTCATTCAGGGCCAAGGTGCTAAGAAGCCGCTCTGGTTGAGTGAAAACGAGTTCTCCATTCGTGCCGAATTTGATCTGCCACCAGGAAGATCAAGATATAATTGCACCGTGCCAAGCAAGACCAAGTCTGGTTACTACTGGTTCTCTCAGGCCTGGGTGCGGCCAAAAGATGATGGTTCATGGAGACAGGAATAGGATTTATGATGCTGCGTTGGTTGTAGGGCCGGCTTTAGCCGGGAGAGGAACATTTTTTGCGCATCGGGGCTAAAGCCCCTCCTACAGAGCCTTACTCGTTTCCGTCTTCAACAGGAATAACAGTTTTTGCGGGATTTTATCCAGATGCATCTGCTCATGGTGGGCGTCCAAATCTACCGAGGCTCCTGGCATACCCCATATTACCGAGCTAGCCTCATCTTGGGCGATAGTGTAAGAGCCATTATTTTTCAGGTTCAGTAATCCTTTGGCACCATCTTTGCCCATCCCTGTCAGAATTATGCCTATGGTAGATTTGGCGGCAGACTCGGCGACACTATTAAACAGCACGTCCACGGAAGGCTTGTGGCGGTTAACGGGGTCGCTGTCGACGAGTCTGGTGAAGAGTAAGCCGCCTTTACGTTCGATGACCATGTGCTTGTTGCCGGGGGCCAGGTAGGCGGTTCCCGGCTTGAGTTGTTCTCCTCCCTGAGCCTCTATCACTTTCATCGCACAATTGTTATTCAGACGCTTGGCAAATGAGGTGCTAAATGCTGCCGGAATATGTTGAGCTATCACTACTGGTGGTGTGTTCGATGGCATTCGCATGAGTACACTCTGGATCGCTTCGGTGCCGCCGGTGGAAGCCCCGATGGCGATGAGTCTATTACTGAGCATTTCACCATTAAGCGGCTTAATCGTCGGAGCCGATAGGGACCTTGGGCGCGCCTTACTCCTGTAGGCGAGGCGAACCTTGTCTATGAGTTCTTGCTTATAGCCTATAAGTTGATGGGTGAGATCAGACTTAGGTTTAGAGATAAAGTCGACAGCGCCTATCGACAGCGCCTCTAAAGTAACTGCTGCCCCCTTGGCCGTTAGGGTCGATACCATGATCACGGGCATCGGCCTGAGCTTCATGATATTCTTTAAAAAGGCGATACCGTCCATTTTGGGCATTTCGATATCTAAGGTCAGCACATCTGGATTGAATTTCTTGATTAGATCGCGCGCCTCATAGGGATCTTCTGCGGTGGCGACCACCTTGATATCGTCGGCATCGTTTAACAGATGGCTGAGCAATTGCCTTACCAGTGGGGAGTCATCGATCACTAACACGCTAATCATAGTTTAATCCTTGTGGTCTAATCTGCATCCTGGTTTGGGTCATCTTTTTATCGCCATAATCTTGCTAGTCTTACCCCGTAAGGGCTTTTTTTCTTTCGCCAGAAACCTTGGCATGACCGCCTCGCAGTGGCTGATATATTGTTTGTCCTATAAGCTCGAATTCATCTGATAAATTTGTCAGAGTCTCGCTGTGTCCGATGAAGAGTAGTCCGTCCGGAGCGAGCAGTTTTCTAAATTTAGCGATAATCTTGGCCTTGGTTTCATTATCGAAATAGATGAGCACATTACGACAAAAAATCACATCGAAGAGACCTGCCATGGGCCACTTTTGTAACAGGTTGAGTTGTTTGAAGTGGATCTTCTTCTGGATACTCTGTTTCATCTGGATGCCATCTGGGGACGTTTTTATATACTTTTTACGATATCGAGCCGGTAGATCTGTAATGCTGTCCTCGGAATAGCACCCTTTAGCGGCCTTGTTAAGCACGTTAGTATCGAGATCCGTGGCCAGTATTTTTAGATCCCACTCGGCTCCGGAAAAATGTTCTGCCAGAGTCATGGCGATACTGTAAGGTTCTTCGCCAGTTGAGCAGGCTGAAGACCAGATCCGTAAACGTTTATTTCGTCGTTTTCTCCATAGTGGTGCTATCTCTTTATCCAGGTAGTTGAAATGGTGTTCCTCTCTGAAGAAGGCGGTCAAGTTAGTGGTCAATGCGTTGACAAAATTCATTAATTCATCAGGATCGCTCTGCACATGGTCACAATATTGATTGAAGTTTTCCAAGCCCAAATGACGCAGGCGTCTGCTTAATCTGGAATAGACCATATGCTTCTTTCTTTCCGGGAGAAGGATACCCGTCTCTTCATAAGCAAGGCTCTGAATAAAATCGAAGTTTTGTTTTGTCATAGAAAATTCCTTTTCGTCTATGATCTCCAATGTCGATACCTCCTTTGTTGTAATGTCTGAATTAAATCACCTGCAGTCATAGAAGATAGACAGACCTTGCATGAAAACAAGGCCTGTCTATGTATCAACTCTTAGCAGCTATGAAACTCACTTGTTAAAACTCGTTCCACTCCTCTTTGCTTATGCTGAGATTACCGTGGGTGTCTCCCGAGACTAGGGCCAGTGGTGCGGATGCCATACCTGAGCTTGTACTTCCATTGGTCTGGAAGAAGCCAAGCTGGGTCTTCATGTTCCTGGCTTGGTCTGCCATGGTTTCACCTGCTGCCGAGACCTGCTCCACCAGTGCGGCGTTCTGCTGGGTCATCTCATCCATCTGTGAGATAGCCTTATTGACCTCTTGAATACCAGCAGACTGCTGATCCGAGGCGATACTTATCTGGCTTATCATGTCGGCGACTTTAGTGACCGCCTGCACGATATCTTCCAGGGTTTCACCTGACTGGTTCACTAATTGGGTACCGTCGGTTACCTTGTCCACACTGTCGCGAATTAGCTCCTTGATCTCCTTGGCGGCGCCAGCACTTCGTTGAGCAAGATTACGCACCTCGCCAGCCACAACGGCGAAGCCGCGTCCCTGCTCGCCCGCTCGTGCAGCCTCTACGGCGGCGTTAAGTGCGAGTAGGTTGGTCTGGAAGGCTATCTCATCGATAACCCCGATAATATCGGAGATCCGTTTACTAGAGGCGTTGATGGCTTCCATAGCAGCGACGGCCTGCTCGACCACCTTGCCGCCATGTTTGGCCTTGGAGTTGGCTTCCTGGGCCAGCTCATTAGCCAAGGTGGCATTCTGAGCACTCTGGGTGACTGTCGCCGTCATCTCTTCCATGCTGGACGCTGTCTCTTCCAGAGACGCGGCCTGCTCTTCGGTTCGTTGACTCAAGTCTGCGTTGCCCTGAGCTATCTCTTCTGCGCCAGAGGTTACTGTATTGGCTGACTCGTTGATACCGCCTAAGACCTCGGTGAGTCTCGCTACTGTCGCGTTGGCATCTGTCTGTAGTTTAGCGAATTGACCTTCGTATTCGCCGTTGATCTGACGGGTCAGATCCCCCTTGGCTAAGCCGTCAAACATGTTGACCACATCCGAGATGACATTATCTGCGATACCCACTAAGCGGTTTAGGCCGTTAGAGAGGTTGAGGAAGAAGCCGTCCTTACCTTCGGTGGTGACCCTATGACTCAAGTCACCAGCCGCTGCCGATGAGATGATGGTATCGATCTCATGTTCGATGGCTACTTCTGCGGTGCGATCGGTCCACTCGACGACTGTGCCTATGCGTTCGCCATTGTCATCCTTGATGGGGTTAGCCACCACCTTGAAGGTGCGCCCGCCAATTAATATCTGGCTCGAGTAGGTGGATGTGAGTCCACCTAGCAGACCTCGTTGATGGGCCGGATTCTTATGGAAGTCATCGATATTGACCCCCATAAGGTTATTGGCATCGAAGTTAGGCAGATCTTTTACTATGTCGGATTGTGCATTTCTGAACATGTTACCCACGGCATTGTTCATATAGATGATGTTAAGATCGGCATCTGCCACCATGGTATTGGCGGAGACATTGTCCAGTGCCTGCTTGATGCGGGCATTTTCTGCTGCTAACTGCTGTTCTTCGGCTTCTCGTGCTAGCTTGGCGGTCAAATCTTGCCACTCGACAACTGTGCCGGTGCGCTTGCCATTATCAAACACTGGGGTGGCGATCAGACTGAAAGTGAGATCCGACACCTCTATTTTGGTCTCGAATGTTTCCGTGAGCCTATCCAGCATGCCGCGCTGGTGAGCCGGATTCTGATGGAAGATATCGATATTAGTACCCAATAGTGTTTTCATATCGAAGCTTCTCAGCTCCTGCTGTAGCGTCTTCTCGTTCTTGCCGAACATTTCGTTGAGTGATTCGTTGAGGTAGATGATGTTGTAGTCTGCGTCTGTCATCATCACGTTGGCTTGACACACATCCAAGGCTTGTTTAATTCGTAGGTTCTCACCCGATGTTTTTGCAGTGGTGACTTGCTGTTTTTGAACCGTATCCATCAACTGATTGGCGGCTGATTTTATTTTCTGGAGATCCCCTTTTAAATTAGTGGTAATCCTTTGATCTTGATCTCCGCTAGAAAAGGCACCCATTGTTTCATTAATTGAATTTAGTGCATTTTGTGTCTCATTCATCAAGGCATCAAAGGATTTTGCAGCTTGACCAAATTCCTCAGTTGATTTCACATTTAAACGAATAGAGAAATCACTGTCCTGTTCAACACGACTCATGCCTTCGATTAAATTATTAATCGGTTTAGTCACGGACCTTGTAGTAATAAAGGCGGCAATAGAGCCTAAAATAACGGCTAAAACACTGCCAAAAATGGTCACGAAATCGGTGAAGCTTGCGGTGGATTCTTGCTCCTCTGCACGTACCAAGATTAAAGCAGACTCCTCGGCAATAAAGTCATTTAAAATGGAGCGCATTTCATCCATGTATTGTTTGCCAATTCCTCTTTTAACAAACTCAGTGATTTCACCTTGGTAAGAGTTTTCTCTTAAATCGATGGCTACTAGGACATGATGCTGTAACCATTGACGCTCAATTTTTTCTACTGCGGTAATTCTAGCTACTTGAGTGGGATTATCTGACACCATCTGTTTCGCTTGCTTGGTTAATTCAGCAAAGTCATTTTTACCTTGATCGAATGGTTCTAAAAATTCTTTTTCACCTACAACAAGGTAGCCTCGAACCCCTGTTTCCATATTAACCAAAGACGCGGTAATTGAATTACCAATATCAATGGCCTTATAAGTATGAGTTACCAATTTACTGGTAACCAAAAGCTTAGCTAAACTTCCGTGAACTACGGCAGCAATGGTTAGTATTAATGCTAACGGAATTGCAAACCCTATGGTCAATTTCCATTTCAACTTTAAATTATCAAACATGTGGTTCTCACTTTATATTATCCGTTGACGACCTGTTTATCGGCATCAAGATTATGCATTAACTGCGAAAGTTGCTCTGCTTCAGGTAAGACTTCACTACCGAGTAATCTATTGATATCAAGTAAAATAACCATCTTTTCACCGGCATTGGTCAAGCCTTTGATGAAAGATAGATCTGTGTCTTCACCGAAATTGGGTACGTCACGTACATCGTCATTATTGACGCTGAATACATCGGATACTGCATCGACGACTATGCCTATGACCTTATGTTCGCTAGCTATGGCAACTTTGACCACGATAACCACAGTTGTGGTACCATAATCTAAGACCTCGATGCCGAAGCGTTGGCGGAGATCTATGATGGGGACTATGGTGCCCCGCAAATTAATCACTCCCTTCACATGACTCGGTGCGTTGGGGATCACTGTGGTAGATTCCCAGCCCCGGATCTCCTGTACCGATAGTATTTCGACTCCGTATTCTTCGTTGGCCATGATAAAGGTCAGGTACTGCTGACTGTCTTCATCGTTATCTTGCTTCTGGGGCTGCATATTTTGAATTTGCTCTGTCATCTCGTCAGGCTCCATCTTCCTTAATCTGTTATCTTTAGCGCTATCTAGCGTGTTAATTCTGAGTTTTATTTCATATTGGCAATTAGCTAGTGTGTTAATTCTGAGCCTAGTTAGGCTGCGTGTTCTTTCATATTGGTAATGCCGGCAAGGCTGACTAATCCGGTAACATCTATGATGAGTGCGACCGTGCCATCACCCAGAATCGTGGCGCCAGATACACCAGGGACCTGGCTGTAGTTATCTTCCAGGCTCTTGATGACCACCTGTTGCTGTGACAAGAGTTCATCGACTAGTAGTCCTATCTTCTCGTTATTAGAGTCGACCACCATGACTAGGCCGTCTTTGATCTCTTTGGCATCTGCGGTGTGACAAAACTCTTGGTACACCTTTATCACTGGCAGGTATTCGTTTCTGAGCTGTATCAGTTCATGGCCGTCGCTGAGACGGTTGATTTTGTTAGGCTCGACCTGCAGTGATTCATGAATTGAAACCAGAGGCACCACATAGATATGCCTGCCAACCCTGACAAGCTGGCCATCGAGTATGGCGAGTGTCAGGGGTAACCTGATGGTGAAACGGCTGCCCTTATCTTGGGTGGATTTAAGCTCTATGCTGCCATTGAGTTCATTGATATTTTGCCTGACCACATCCATACCCACACCGCGTCCCGAGAGATCTGAGACAGCATCTACGGTGGAAAAACCTGGCTTGAAGATCAACTTATGGATCGCCTCAGTGCTGAGTTCTTCATCCTGGCCGACGATCCCTTTTTCCCTAGCCTTGCTAAGAATTTTATCGGTATCCAGACCTGCTCCGTCGTCGATGATCTCTATGATGATGCTACCTCCCTGATGAAAGGCGTTGAGTGTGATGGTGCCGACTTCTGATTTGCCTTTGGCGAGGCGTTCTTCCGGTGTTTCCAAACCATGATCTAGTGAGTTACGCACCAGATGCACCATAGGGTCGACGATCTTTTCCATTACAGTCTTGTCCAGTTCGGTATCTTCCCCTTTCAGCACTAAATTAACTTTCTTTCCTAGCTGCTGACCGATATCACGCACGAGCCTAGGGAAACGGTTGAAGGCGAAGCTGATGGGAAGCATGCGGATTTGCATGACGCTCTCTTGCAGATCCCGGGTATGGGTGGCGAGTTGTTCAAGTCCTTGCTTGAGTGATTCGAATGACTCTTCGTTTATCTCATCCTGTTGGCCTATTTGACCAAGCATAGCCTGGGTGATAACGAGTTCACCGACCATATTTATCAGCAGGTCTATCTTGTCTATGCTGACTCGAATCGAGCCGGTCTCAGGGAGCTTAGCCTTTGAGGCTGCCTTAGGTTTTGGCTCTTGGTTAGATGTCTTGGCCTCATCTAATCGTTTACCCCCTACATCATTTTGGACTGTTTCACTCCCTTGCTGCTCCTGAGGAATAGCAACTTCGGTCGATTCTATATTAGATGGTCCACTGTCAGGATTAGCATTTCCATTCATGACTGGGCTGGAGGAATAATTGATGATGCACTCATCTTCGACCCATTCGAATACCTCTTTTAGTCGCTCTAAGGGCTGATCTGTGACGAGTTCGAGTTGCCAGTTGAGGTAACAAGCCTCAGGGTCTATATCATTAAACTCGGGTGACGAATGCTTGGCCAGGTTGACGCTGAGCTCTCCCAATTGCCTGAGCTCGTTGAACATGAGGTAAGGGTCATTACCACAGCGCAGGATATCGATACCCGCCTGAAAATCAATGGCCCAATGTAAGAGACCGGTCGCCTCTTGTTCTACCAATGTGTCGTTACTCGAATCTGACTCTTCAGGAGCCGCTCCTTTAGTACCTTTGGCTATTTCGATAGTAAATTGCTTCTCGAGCTGAGCGAGCAGGGGGTCGTCGAAGTCGATTTTTCGCATCAAGGCATCGAACATGTTTCGCAGCAGATCGACGGAGAGCAGCAGCATGTCTTGATGCTCGTTGGTCATCTGTCTGCGCCCATCACGGATCTCATCGAGCAAGGTCTCCAACAGATGAGTGTAATTAGCAACCTGACTGAAACCGAAAGTGGCACTACCTCCCTTGATGGAATGAGCCGCACGGAAAATAGTGTTGATGGTTTCTTCGTCGGGGTTATTGACGTCGAGATTAAGCAGTTCAGACTCCATGGCGTCTAAGCCTTCTAGACTCTCCTCGAAGAATACCTGACTGAATTGACTGAGATCGATTTCCATATTAAATGTCCGTTAGATCCATCTGATGATTTGGATATTGTTAACCAAGCACCTTACGCACTGTTGCCAGTAGTTGATCCGGGTTGAAGGGCTTAACTATCCAGCCAGTTGCACCTGCGGAGCGGCCTTCTTGTTTCTTCTCTGTACCTGATTCAGTTGTCAGCATTAGCAAGGGGGTAAATTTATAGTTCGGCAAGGTGAGTAGATTACGAATTAGGGTGAGACCATCCATGATTGGCATATTCACATCTGAGATGACCAGATCGTATTCGCTTTGTTGGGCTGCTTTTAAGGCCTCGTCTCCATTACAGGCCTCTGTGACATCGAAGCCCGCCGTTTTTAGGGTGAAACAGACCATCTGACGCATGGAAGCCGAGTCATCTACCGCGAGTATTTGTTTCATCGTTACTTTTCCTCATCCAGTTCGGCTTTTAGCTCTGGGATGGCTATTTCTGGAATGTTAATACCCAGATTGTCTAAATTGATTTGAAGTTCTGGCTGACAGTTTAGCCAGTCGACTCTTAATGAGCGTGATGCACATGTTTGGGAAAATAGATAGAGGAGCTGGGCCCCGGCAGTATCGACCCTGGTCAACAGGCTTGCATCTATATGCAACTCTTTGTCATGGGTTAATAGTTCTGATAGTTGTGCGAAAATGGGCTGAATATTTCGAATAGTTAATTCAGAATCCAATTTAATTGTTTGTTGCGACATTTAATTTTCCTTTGGATCGCTTTCTTCATCCCTGCAAGATCAAAAGATAGTCGGCAAACTTGAGTATTTCCTCTTTTATTGGTGTTTTTTTGATTATTTAGCCGAGAAATAGAATAGAGAGACGGGTAAGTAAATGCCATTCAAGTTAGATAGTCGTAGGTATGTGTTTTGTCAAATATATAGTTATCACTATGTATTAAAATGTTTTTATTCTTGATCTTAAGTATTTTTTGAAGAGAGAATATCGAGACTAACATGCCAGTAAGGTCGACATCTTTAGTTACAAACTGGCACAATTAGTCGATAGTTATTAGGTCTCAGTCCTGAAAATTCGGCTCTCTAGCTGCTAGGGTCTGCTTTATAATTGGCTATTAGGGTTCGAATATCGGCAATCAGATTTTTATTGGAGATCAGTGGTAATTTTCCGGGAACTGAGGATTTAGGCTTTATTATGGCCACCTTGTTTCCATCCGGTGATATCAGCGCCATAGATGCACTGTGGTCGACCAGATAGTCTTCTTCCTCGCCGATCATGGCATAGACGAAGCCGAGATCTCGCGTGAGCGGGAAGAGTTGGGCGTGCTCCCCTGTGATGGCGATAAATTCAGGGTTGAAGAAATTCATATAGCTTAATAGCTTAGCTTGAGTGTCTCTCTGAGGATCTACGGAGAGGAAAATCACTTGTAGATCCGCATTTTCTAGTAATTTAGGGTAAGCCGCGGTGAGTTTCCCCATAGTCGTAGGGCACACATCCGGGCAAGAGGTGTAGCCGATGAAGAATAGGCTCCATTTATCGTTTAGCTGGCTATTAGTAAACGCATTGCCATATTGATCCGTGAGGGAGAAAGGTGCTAATGGCTTAGCTATTGGAAACACGAAGCTGCTGACAAGCTCCAACTCAGTATCCTGAATGGAGGTGATGATAGTATTTGTCTGTTGGCTCTTTTGCAGCTGAACTGCGGTAACACCGCCGAGGCCGAGTAAGACTAAGCCTGATAGCGCTACGGCTATTAGCTGAAGTTTTTTTTCCATCTAATAATCCCCCTTGCAATCACTGAACTGTGAAGTAGCAATAAACGAATATCTTATGATCACCAGTTTATACCCAGAGGTAATGATCGACTAAGAGCACAATAAATAAGATCATCAGATGATAGATGGAGAAGCGAAACACCTGCATTGCCAGGCCGGGTTTGTCATCATATTTAAGCTCCCATGCCTTATAGATAAAGCCGCAACTCAGAATTGTCGATCCTACCAGATAGATGGGGCCGCACATCCCTACGATAACAGGTAGCAGGCAGGCGATAGCGAGCAGCAAGGTATAGAGCAATATACAAGTTTTAGTGAACTCGACACCATGGGTCACAGGCAACATAGGGATATCCACCTTGGCATATTCATCTTTCCGGTGAATGGCCAGTGCCCAGAAATGTGGCGGGGTCCAAGTGAAAATAATAATAACTAATAGCAGCGCATTACCGTGAAACTCTCCGGTTATCGCCGTCCAGCCAAGGAGTGGCGGCATGGCTCCTGCGAGTCCGCCGACGACTATATTTTGTGGGGTGGCACGCTTGAGGTATGCGGTATAGATGATGGCATAGCCCACAAGACTGGCAAAGGTAAGCCAGGCGGTGAGTTCATTGACTAAGGTGTAGAGCAAGGTGAAGCCCAGTAGAGCTAGGCTGATAGAGAAGGTGAGAGCCTTAGTGATAGAGATACGTCCCTTAGGCAGGGGGCGATTATAGGTACGAGCCATCAGGCCATCTATGCGTCGGTCTATTAGGTGGTTAAAGGCGGCGGCAGCCCCTGCCATCATACCTATACCCAGCATGCCAATAATTAAGGCCTGCAGAGGCACAGCCCCTGGAACCGCCAGACACATACCGACTAACACCGTGAGTAACATGAGTGCGACCACCTTAGGCTTGGTCATCTCATAATATGCGCGCCACTGAAGCGCTCCGCTATCTGTCTTAGGTTCAGTTGTTGCAATTGAAAGTGGTTTTGCCATGGCCTTTCCCTCGTTGAGGCTTTACGCCGTTAAAATTATTATTCTGCTTAAAACTTAAAACTTAAAACTTAAAACATTAGCTGTTAGTTTTTCGCCACAGGGCGTAATTGATAAACACTAATGTCAGTAGCAAGATGGCTGCTCCGGCATTATGAGAAACGGCTATGCCTAAGGGTAGGTGCAGTACAACATTGCTGATCCCCAGTGCTACTTGCAGTATGACTAAACCGGTCAAGACCAGTGATGCTCGCCGTAACAGTGCCGCTTGAGACTGAGTAAAAAGCCGATAGGCAAGCCAGAGCAAGATACCTGTGGTCAATATTGCGCCAAATCTATGGGCTACGTGTATGGTCATACGTGAATAATAGTCGAGTACGCCAAATTCATAAGTCTCATGCTCGCCTTGAAATGGATTAAAAGCCTGAGCTGGCTGTAAATTCTGGTACCAGTTACCTTCGCATATAGGCAGTGAAGTACAGGCCAGCGCCGCGTAATTAGATGAAGTCCAGCCGCCGAGCATGATTTGCAAAATTAACACCCCCATGCCTGTTAAGGCTAATGGGGCCAGTCTTCTGGCGACAAGATCCCCTGCTGGGATCCTCAGTGGCTGAGTCCTGAGATAGAGCAGGAGTAGCAGAGAGATTAAGGTGAAGCCGCCGATGAGATGAGACATGACCACAAGTGGCATGAGTTTCAGGGTCACGGTCCACATCCCCAAGGCGGCTTGAAATAGGATCAAGATGGCGATAAATGTCGCTAGCTTCTTGGGGGCATCGGGCTTTGTTATACAAAGAATGAAGATCGCCAGCACCAGTAATCCCAGGGCTCCGGCGATATATCTGTGGATCATCTCTAGCCAGGCTTTCTTGGGCTCTACTTCATGTCCAGGGAAGGCATCCTGTGCCTGCATAAGCTCATGGTGTTGGCTGGGGACTTTCATCATGCCATAACAACCGGGCCAATCGGGACAACCTAGGCCAGCATCGGATAATCGGGTATATGCCCCCATTAAAATGACGCAGAGAGTGAAGGCAAGGGTAACTCTGAGTAGGTTTTGGATCGCCATCAGCCAACTCGCGATAGTTTCAGCATCTTTCTTAAATCAGCGACCAATGATTTCCCCTGCATGATCTGCTTGTCCATGCCGTTCACCGCAGGATATCGCATGACTAAGCTTCCCAGTGGATCGACGATTATCATCTGCTGGTGATCGAGCATTTTTATCATGGCGTCATTGGCCTTCGCAGTCTCGAAGCTATATGAAGCAAGGGCATGAGTATCGCTATCTTGGCTGAGTAAAATTAAGCTGTGGACTCTGTCTTGATCCCGGCCCAGGGCGATATGGCTCTGGTGCAGGATATAGAGATGGTCCAGGCATTGCTGGTTACATTTGTTGGGTAGCAGGTAGAGGAGTTGCCACTCCCTAGGCTTAGGATTGTCCATCTTAAGGCTCTGGTAGCTAGTGCCGAGGGGGAGTAGCTCTCCATTGTTGGTTGCACCGCCTTGATAGAGATCTAAGCTGAGCACGATTTTAGCCGCAGCCACAGGCAGAATGAAGACTAAGAAAAGTAAGATTAAAGGTTTAGCGCCGCTCTTTTTGGGGGAGTTCATACTCTCTCCTAAGAAAGCCCATATGAATGCCGGTGCAGGCATTCATGTGAGTCATACTCATCCTGTTTCCCGAGACGGCTAGGAAACGCCTATTTGATTGCCACTTCTTATGTGGCTGAAGTTTTTACTGCTTAATCTCTAACCTACTTGGTCTTGTTTACATTGGCAACTGTCATTTCATCGATAGTGGTCCGATGAGAATTATTATTATTTATTGATTCATCTTGTTGTTTTGTTGTAGTTTTAACTCTTCTGCTATAGATGGAATATAACATAAGCAAGGCAAAAGCCAGTGCCATGGAAAACCATTGTAGGGCATAGCCTCTGTGTTTCTGTGAAGACAGGGGTATCGGTGTCCAGGGATGAGGTAAGTTAATGCCATCGAGGCGATCCGGCTGCAACACGGCAGGAGCTAAGGGCTTGCCCAGCAGCTGGCTAATTGCGCTGAGATTTAGGTTTTGGATACGCTTGGGCCAACCGGGTTCAGGCATCAACGCCGAACTCATAGGGTTAGCTTGTTTCTGATACAAGCGACCATTCAAGTTGACCTCAGCTGTGATGACATCTACATCGGGCAGTATTAGTCTATCTAAGCCAGCAGCAATGAAACCAAGTTCTACTAGCATCCAAGGACCCTCTTGGGCTATCTGCATGGGCTGTAATGCCAAATAACCCACCCTGCCGTTAAACACCTGGTTATCTAACAGGAATATATGACTCGAGGCCGGAGATGCCAGCACTGAGAGACGGTAACCTGTGACCTGCTCAGCAGCGGGAAATGAAATCAGCTGTGCATACGTTAGCGGTGCAGATGATTGGCGATGGGTCAATTCTGTTTGCCACTTCTCTTTCATTTCTGCACGATCGAGTTGCCAAAACCCCAGTTTCACTAAGATGAGAAACATAGCTAGCGAGCATAAAGCCAATGCTGCTCTGGTGGCCCATAAATATGTGTTTCTGCGTCGAGAGAGGCGAGTCATTATCTAGGCTCCATTATATTGAGCTAATGTTAACAAATGGCCAAAACCTAACTTGACCCAATAGATAAACCACTCCAGAGTAGCCATAGCCAATCCAGCCCTAGAGCCCCATGACTCAATGTGAGGATAACCAATGAATCTATTAATTATCTTTAAAGTCGCCTTAGTACTGCTACTGCTATTCATTATGTTTAATCTGGCCCGCGCCCTGTTTATCTTGGTAAAAGGTGAGAGTGAGACGCCGGTGAGTCACTTCCTGGGGCGTAGGGTCATCTTCTCTGTGCTGGTGGTGCTATTCATCCTGGTGGCTTTGGGCTCTGGGGTTATCACCCCAAACCCACGACCTTATTAGTCTAAGACTAATGTTCAGGAGCGATAGCTCCTGCTTACCAGTTAAAATTATTTATACTGAATCTTCACCTAGTGACATCATAGAGAAGCGCAGCGGCTCTATTAGAGGACGTAGACGCAGATAAACAGACACAACCAAACTACATCGACAAAGTGCCAATACCAGCTGCCCGCCTGAAAGGCAAAATGCTTATCTGGGGTAAAGTGTCCCTTTAAGACTCGCAAAAATAACACGATCAGGAATATCGTTCCCAGAGTGACGTGCATACCGTGGAAGCCAGTTAAGAGGAAGAAGGTATTACCGTAAACTCCCGAGGACAAGGTTAATCCCATCTCCTGATAGGCGTGAATATACTCTTCGACTTGTAACGTCAGGAAGCTCATGCCCAGTAAGATGGTGATACCCAGCCAGACTGTAATTGCCGAGCGTTTACCTTGCTCCAGACTCACGTGAGCCATATGCAGAGTCACAGATGAAGTGAGTAGAATGATGGTGTTATACAGGGGCAAGCCAGTCCAAGGCATGGCCTCAGTTTTTGTGCCATCTGGGGTGGTTAATAATGGCCAAACGGCTTCAAATCCAGGCCAGAGCACCTCATTGGTCATGGCGTTATTGGAATCACCACCCAGCCAGGGCACGGCTATCATTCTGGCGTAAAGCAGGGCACCAAAAAATGCACCGAAGAACATCACCTCAGAGAAGATAAACCAGCTCATTCCTTGGCGAAAAGACCTGTCCATCTGCTTGGAATAGAGGCCGCTCATCGACTCGGCGATCACGGTTCTAAACCAGCCAAAGAGCATAAATATAATAACGCCTATGCCGGTGAGCAAGATTATTCCGCCACTGCCGCCGTCGGATTTGAGTTGTTGTACATAATTTCCGGCACCAAATGCTATGAGGAATAATCCTACTGCCCCTATGATGGGCCATGCACTCTGTGCGGGAACGTAATAGTGTTCATGCTTAGTTGTCATCTTGCAGCTCCTTACTCAACTGAGCCGACATAACCACGGTCGGTGATGTTGTAGAGGGTATAAGAGAGAGTCAATGTGGTTATGGAGTCGGGAAGATCCGGATCCACGAAGAAAATCAGTGGCAGTTCGGCGCTTTCTTTGGCCATTAGCCTCTGCTGGTTGAAGCAGAAACACTCGGTTTTATTGAAGTAAGCGGCTCCTTGTCCGGGTGATACCGAGGGGATAGCCTGGCCAATGGTATCCTTGAGAGACAGGTTCTTCGCCTTGAAGTGAGTGCGAACCAGCTCTCCGGGATGCACCCGCATACGTTTGACCTCGGGCTTGAACTCCCAGGGCATATCACTCTGGATCTGAGCCATAAATTCTATGGTAATGGTGCGACTCTCATCGATGGTGAATGGCTTGTAAGTGCTGGCGCTATTTTGGGTCTTGCCATTGATGCCCAATTGCTCGCAAAGCACATCATATAAGGGCACCAAGGCGAAGCCAAAGCCGAACATGCCCACGGCACCAGCAATCAGTATGCCGATGAGCTTTCGATTAGACTTGCCTTGGTTATTGCTCATAGCTACTTTATCTCGGGAGGTGTAGTGAATGAGTGATAGGGTGCAGGACTAGGCAGTGTCCATTCCAAACCTTCGGCGCCTTCCCAAGGTTTAGCCGCAGCCTTCTCGCCACCGCGTATACACTTGATGACCAGTGCGAGGAAGATAAACTGAGACAGTCCGAAGGCGAAGCCGCCGATGGAGACTATCTGGTTTACATCGGCAAATTGCACCGCATAATCGGGGATACGTCTTGGCATGCCTGCTAAACCTAGAAAATGCATCGGGAAGAAGAGTACGTTGACCGATATCACCGAGCACCAGAAATGTATCTTGCCTAACCGCTCGTCATACATGTTGCCGGTCCACTTAGGCAACCAGTAATAGGCGGCGGCCATGATGGAGAAGATGGCACCTGTCACCAGCACATAGTGGAAATGTGCTACCACAAAATAAGTATCATGGTATTGGAAATCTGCCGGGGTGATGGCCAGCATTATGCCGGAGAAGCCACCTATGGTGAACAGTATGATGAAGGCGATAGCGAATAACATGGGAGTCTCGAAGGTGAGAGAGCCTCGCCACATGGTCGCTATCCAGTTGAACACTTTCACTCCGGTGGGCACAGCAATCAACATGGTGCAATACATGAAAAAGAGTTCGGCGAATACCGGCATACCTGTGGTGAACATGTGGTGTGCCCAGACCAGGAATGAGAGTATGGCTATGCTCGATGTGGCGTAAACCATTGAGGCGTAGCCAAATAACCTCTTACGGCTGAAGGTGGGCACTATGGCCGAGATGATACCGAAGGAAGGTAAGATCATGATGTAAACTTCGGGGTGGCCGAAGAACCAGAAGATATGTTGGAACATCACAGGATCGCCTCCACCCGCGGCATCGAAGAAGCTGGTGCCGAAATACTTATCCGTGAGTACCATGGTCACAACGCCAGCCAGTACCGGCATCACGGCAATCAAGAGGAAGGCGGTGATCAACCAGGTCCAGACAAAAAGTGGCAACTTCATCCAAGTCATACCAGGAGCGCGCATATTGACTATGGTCACGATCACATTGATCGCCCCCATGATGGAACTAATCCCCATGATATGGATAGAGAAGACAAATAGTGCCGTGCTATCTGGGCTGTAAGTGGTCGACAATGGTGCGTAGAAGGTCCAACCAAAGTTAGGTCCGCCCCCTTCCATAAATAGCGAACTCAGCAGGATGGTGAAGGCAAAGGGTAAGATCCAAAAACTCCAGTTGTTCATCCTTGGCAGCGCCATGTCTGGCGCACCTATCATCATAGGTATCAACCAGTTTGCCAGACCTGTGAAGGCTGGCATGACGGCGCCAAACACCATGATCAGCCCATGAATTGTGGTCATCTGATTGAAGAAATTAGGCTCTATCAGCTGTAATCCTGGTTGAAATAGCTCGGCGCGTATCACCATCGCCATAGCGCCACCGGTGAGGAACATGATAAAACTGAACCAGAGGTAGAGAGTGCCTATGTCTTTGTGATTGGTGGTGAACAGCCAACGTTTAATGCCCGAAGGGTGCTGCTGATGTTCATCTTGGTGGTCGCTGGCTGCTTCGACCTGACCGATTTCCATATTCGGTTCCGCTTCGCGGGTTAAAGTATTCATATTTACTCCCTATTGGCCATGCTGACTGACATCAGCAGCCTGAATCATATCGCCTGTGTTGTTGTCCCACGCGTTACGTTCATAAGTAATTACTGTGGCAATTTCTTGTGCGGTTAATTGCTTTCCAAAAGCCTGCATCGCAGTGCCCGCCTTCCCATTGATAACGATCTCAAGGTGATCCATTAATGGTCCTGTGGTGATTGGGCTGCCTTTCATTGGAGGGAATACGCCGGGTAAACCCATGCCGTTAGGTTGATGACATGCGGCACATCGAGACATGTATACCTGTTCACCTTGGGCCATAAGCTCATCCATGGAGAGTGATTTACTCAAGGAGGCCTCTGCCTCTGCTGCGGCGGTGCTAGCTTGATTTTTTTGTTCGGCAACCCAGATGTCGAAATCGGCTTGGCTTAGGGCCTCGACCACGATTGGCATAAAACCGTGATCTTTACCACAGAGCTCGGCACATTGGCCGCGATAGGTACCCGGGATATCGATACGAGTCCATGCTTCATTGATGAAACCTGGGTTAGCGTCTTTCTTGACGGCAAATGCCGGAACCCACCAGGAGTGGATCACATCTTCAGATGTCATCAGGAAGCGAACTTTTTTATTGATGGGAAGTACTAAGGGCTTATCGACCTCGAGGAGATAGTTCTCTCCCTTCTCCTCAGTTCCCTCTATTTGTGCTCTCGGGGTTGAGAGTAAACTATAAAATTCTATATCTTGGTCGAAATAGCTGTAATGCCATTTCCATTGAGACCCTGTGATCTTGATGGTGATGTCGGCATCACTAGGATCTTCCATGGCGATTAAAGTCTTAGTCGCCGGAATTGCCATAATAATGAGTATGATGAAAGGTGCAATGGTCCAGGCTATCTCGACCTTAGTACTTTCGTGGAAATTGGCTGCTATGGCACCCTTAGACTTTCGGTGATTGATCATGGAATAGATCATCACTCCGAAAACCACAACACCGATGGCACAACAGATATACAGGATGGTCATGTGCAGGTTATATACCTGGCCACTGATATCCGTGACCCCCTTGGTCATATTAAGGGGCATTTCTGCTGCCAAAACGTAAGGCGTAAACAGTAACGCCAGAAAAATATACCACACTCGCTTCACTAGACTTCTCCTCTGTCAAAAATTAAGACAAAGAAGAGTCACACAGTAAGTCTCTGCTCTATGCAAACTCTTCAGTTCCCAAAAAAGCAACGATGACTTCAAAGTGCAGTGGCGGTTCACTTGTTATTTTAGTTTGGCAGTCACTTATCTACCAGAGTTAACCACACTCGCACCTACGGCTGAATATATCAGTACCGACTTCAGCGAGGTAAATATCTGGCCTTCCACATATGGCAGGGCTTTACTACGCCGACTACTAAATCGTTTGGATATAACAAATTATCGTTGTTATATGCCTAACTTACTTGGTGTTGAAATATTGATCAAGATCACTTTTAATGAATTTTTTAAATAATTCGAATAAAAATCAGCTAAAAAAGTCCCTTGCGGGAGTTAAATAATCATTTTTCTATTGGCTACATTGACTGGAAATTAGTGCAGAGAGTCAAATAAACAGGCTTGACTGAAGTGAGCATCTGTTTGGCTATGGGCTTTAGCGTGTAAGTGACTATTTGCATCTTCGATGACAATGCCAAGGGCGCGAGCGCTCTTTTCTACGAGTCTGAGTCGGCGGTTGTCACGGGAATCTAAGACCTGAGTCCAGCAGATGACGGCACTGGATGTACCACTTATGAGTGCTTTTTCCATGGCCCATAAGGTTTCGATTTCGTCTTTAGCATGAACCAAGAGGACACGGTCCATTCTAACACCAGCTTCGGCTAACATCTGCTTGTAACCTATGTTGGGAGGACTGATCAATACGATCCATTGTCCCTGATGGCTCAATGTGGCGAGCCGATTGCTCACATTTTTCAGTTCCACCCGGCCCTGAGTGTGGGTACTTACTGTGGTGATACTGCCACACTTTTGGTCGATGGACGCTTGGTCAAGGGGGTTGGTCCATAAACCTGGGTGTCTAGGGCTATTTCCGATTAGATTTTTCATTACCAAGCTCCTTCGCCAATGTGCGATTTCATTTATTGCCAGTTGCCGTTACGGATCACGCCGACTGCCAGTCCCTCAATGCTCAGGCTCTGACTGGTGAGATCGACCACTATCGGTGCATAATTTTCATTTTCAGCGTGGAGATAAACCATGCTGCCCTTTTTCTCAAAGCGTTTTACTGTGACATCGTCTTCCACTCTAGCCACGACAATTTGGCCATTTTTAGCTTGTGAAATCTTATGCACTGCGAGCAGATCGCCCTCGAGAATGCCGATATCTTTCATGCTGTCGCCATGCACCCTAAGTAGAAAATCGGCACAGGGACTAAACATGCTTGGGTCGACCTTATAATGTTGTTCTATATGTTCCTCGGCTAGGATGGGTTCACCGGCGGCAACTTGGCCGATCAATGGTAAGCCTAAATCTTCTGGCTCCGCTGCTTGGATGAGTCGGATGCCGCGGGATGTACCAGGAATGATCTCGATTCGACCTTTCTTGGCCAATGCCTTAAGATGTTCTTCGGCAGCGTTGGCGCTCTTGAAACCTAGTCGCTTAGCTATTTCGGCTCGAGTCGGAGGCATTCCGGTATCGGAAATATTACGCTTAATGAGTTCTAGGATCTCGGCTTGTCTTGGTGTCAAAGGTCTCATGATGAATCCTGTCTTTTTATACAGTTACTGTCAGTATATACAGTATTCCTGTCAGTGCAAGGATTAACCAAGTTTATTGAGTGTGTAGAGAAAACCCTAGGCCAAGTGTTTTAAACTAAGCTTTCATCACCTTTAACTATCCCCCCTCCTCCCTTCCAAGCATAAACACTAAGCGAGTCAGAATTTGTTTTAGCGATAACGCTATAAATCAGGCTTAGGGCGGATTTTGCCGACTAGATTAGGGAGTTCTCTGTTTTATCTGGTATTCTATGCCGTTATTAAGAAGACTCACACTGTATAAGAAAAATGTCAAAAAAAGACTCTCTTTGGTATCAATCCTTACGTTGGATTCAGAAAAAGCTGGTACAAACAATAGTTGTGCCCCGTGACCCCTTCGCCGATCTCAACTTAGATCCTGATAAGCCTGTGGTTTATGTGATGAAGACTGAATCTCTTAGCGACATAGCTTCCTTAAGTGAAATCACCAGTAAGTATGGACTGCCAAGCCCTTATGATGAGCTGGTTGTCGATGGTGAGCGCACACCGAGAGTGGTGTGTCTGGAAGGTGCCAAGCCGCTATTTGGTCAAAGAGAAAGCAACGAGTTTTTCTTAAATAGCTTTATGGATCTGCTCAAGGTACATAGGCAGAAGCCTGAACTGGATATACAGCTTGTGCCGGTTAGCCTTTACTGGGGGCGTACTCCAGGCAAAGAAGACGATACCATGAAGGCGGCAGTGCTTGAGCGTCAAAATCCGACCTGGCTGCGAAAATGCCTGATGATCCTCTTCCTGGGCAGACATAATTTCGTGCAGTTTTCTAATGCCGTCTCAATTCGTTATATGGCTGATGAGCATGGCACCGACAAACGAATTGCTCACAAGTTGGCTCGTGTTGCTCGAGTTCACTTCAGCCGTCAACGTAAGGTCATGACTGGACCCGTTTTGCCTAAACGTCAGGTGTTATTTCAAGACCTGTTAAATTCAGAGTCCCTTAAGAAGGCGATTCTGGAGGAAGCGTCGAGCAAGAAAATCTCCGAAGTCGAGGCCAGAGCCAAGGCGATGGAGTTTCTCGATGAAGTCGCGGCGGATTACTCCGAGAGCTTTGTGCGCATCGCCGAGCGTTTCTTGGCCTGGCTGTGGAATAAGCTCTACAAGGGTATCAATATTAAAGGCGCCGAGCAGGTAAGGCAGCTACATCATGATGGTCATGAGATCATCTATGTGCCTTGTCACCGTAGTCATATGGACTATTTACTACTGTCTTATATTCTTTATTATGAAGGCATGGTCCCACCGCACATCGCTGCGGGTATCAACCTCAATTTCTGGCCTGCCGGGCCTATGTTCCGCCGTGGCGGAGCCTTCTTCATTCGCCGTAGTTTCAGAGGCAACAAGCTCTATACGGCGGTTTTTCGTGAATATTTGGATCAGCTGTTCACCAAAGGTTACTCGGTAGAATACTTCACCGAAGGTGGGCGTTCACGCACCGGGCGTCTGCTCACACCTAAGACTGGCATGATCGCCATGACCCTTAATAGTGTGCTGCGAGGCATGGAAAGACCGGTAACCTTAGTACCTGTGTACTTAGGTTATGACCATGTGATGGAGGTCGCCACCTATCATAAAGAGCTTAGTGGCAAGAAGAAGAAGAAAGAGTCTGTTTGGCAGCTTTTGGGAGCGCTGCGTAAGCTAGGTAACTTCGGTCAAGGCTATGTGAATTTTGGTCAACCCATCACCTTAGATCTTTATCTGGACGAGCAGATTCCCGATTGGAAGCAGGAGCTAGCCAAAGATCCTGAGCAGAAGCCTAAATGGCTAACTCCGGTGGTGAATACCTTAGCGAATCGGGTTATGACAAGTATTAACGATGCGGCGGCGGTGAGCTCTGTGACTCTGACCAGCCTGGTCTTGCTCGCTTCTGAGCAACATGCCCTGGAGCGTTCACAGCTTGAGAAGCAGTTAGATCTCTATCTCAAATTGCTCAAAGATCTGCCCTATACCGAATTTACCTCGGTACCCGAAGGTGATGGCAAGTTACTGGTACAGCAAGGTTTAGAGCTAAAGAAGTTTCAGCTAGATAGCGATCCGCTAGGAGATATTATCTCCATAGAGGATAGCATTGCAGTAGCTATGACCTATTACCGTAACAATATCATCCACCTCTTGATTGTTCCATCGCTGATTGCCAGCTGTTTGACTCAGCATGAGCATATCACCAGAGACGAGATTATCGCTACGGTAAAAGATTTCTACCCCTTGCTTAAAGCGGAATTGTTTATGGGTATTGAGGACATAGAAGCTCATGTTACCCAAGTCTTGGATCTGTTTATCGCACAAGGTTTAATCACCGAGTCCGCATGCTTCTCGCCTGTAGATAGTCAGATCAACCAGCTGTTACTGCTTGCGGGTACCGTGAGTGAGACTATGCAACGTTATGCCATCATATTTAATCTGCTGGCAGTCAGCCCTAAGATGGAGCGCTCAGAACTTGAGCGTGAGAGCCATAGATTGGCACAGAGACTGGGTGCGCTCCATGGTATCACGGCGCCTGAATTTTATGATAAGAAGCTCTACGGCACCCTGAGTGTCAAGCTAAAAGAGCTAGGTTATATATTAGATAGCGACAAGAGAGGCGACGTCGAACGGATTAGACTGCGAGCCAATGGCCTGCTGCGTTCATCTGTCAGACAAACCATAGAAGATAGCGTCGCTGCGGAGCACAAAGCGTAATGGCTAATCATATGAATGCGGCTAAGAGTGGGACTGAGCGTCGTTCCCTGCTGGGTGGAGCCATGATTATCGCTGGAACGGCTGTTGGGGCTGGCATGTTTTCTCTGCCAGTTGTCGGTGCAGGAATGTGGTTTAGCTATTCGATCGCCATGCTGATCGGCGTCTGGTTGTGTATGTTGGTTTCTGGTTTGTTACTGCTGGAGACTAACTTACATTTCGAGCCCGGAGCCAGTTTCGATACCTTGACTCGTGAGACCTTAGGTAATTTTTGGCGAATAGTGAATGGTCTCTCTATCGCCTTCGTGCTCTACATCTTAGCCTACGCTTATATCAGTGGTGGCGGATCTATCGTTAATCATAGTCTCGAGGCGGCCGGGATCGAGCTGCCCCAGAGCGTGGCGGGTCTGGTCTTCGCCTTAGGTCTGGCATTCGTGGTGTTTATCAGCACCAAAGCGGTAGATAGGATCACTACTATTATGCTGGGTGGCATGATCATCACTTTCTTCCTTGCCGTAGGTAACTTGCTGATAGATATTGATACCGTGAAGCTGTTTAAGCCCGATGGTGAAGAGACATATCTGCCATATCTATTGGCCGCGCTACCTTTCGGCCTGGTGAGCTTCGGTTATCACGGTAATGTGCCTAGCCTGGTTAAATATTATGGCAAAGATCCCGCCACGATTATCAAGGCTATCGTCTTAGGCACCCTGATAGCGTTTGTCATCTATGTCTGCTGGTTAGTCGCGACCATGGGCAATATCCCAAGGAGTGACTTTGTCGATATTATAGCTCAGGGCGGTAATATGGGGGTCTTAGTCGGAGCCTTATCTGGGGTGATTGCCAGCGATTGGCTAACCAGTATGTTGACCCTGTTTGCCAACTTAGCCGTTGCCTCTTCCTTCCTCGGGGTGACTCTGGGTCTGTTTGATTATCTTGCGGATCTATTTGGTTTTGACGAGTCTCGTTCGGGGCGTTTGAAGACGGCTACGGTTACTTTTATACCGCCGACTGTATTGGGTTTACTCTTCCCCGATGGATTTCTGGTTGCTATCGGCTTCGCTGCGCTTGCGGCAACCATATGGGCGGCCATTGTACCCGCCATGATGGCCCATAGAGTGAGAAAGATGTATCCGCAATATGAAGGCTTCAGAGTGCCCGGGGGCACGCCGGTGGTCGTCATAGTGATCTTATTTGGCATCATCACAGGAACCTGTCATCTGCTGGCTATGGCAGAACTGTTACCCGTGTTCGGCTAAATTGAGTTGAGAATCATGCAATAACAGAGCCCGATATGGGCTCTGTTTGTTTTTACTGTATATCAAAATAACAAAAAGAAGCTCCCTGCATTGAAGATAACCTAAGCTGAGCGAGATGCTGTCCATAAAATCCAGTTCAATCGTCGCGATGTCAGGGTTTTATCCTTGCTAAATACTGTTGCGGTGTACAGTTTCTGAAGCGTTTGAATGCCTTGCTAAAGCTCTGTTTATTGGCATAGCCAAGTAACAGAGTTATTTCCTCGATAGACCTATCATCTAGCATATATTTGATCGCTTGATTACTGAGAATATAGCCAAAGATGCTAGTAAAATTAAAACCATGGAGCTGCAGTCTGCGTTGTAGTTGTTGTCTGGAAATATTAAACAGGGCTGCGACACTGTCTACCGTGGGTGGGCCATAGTATCTGGCGTAGTTGACCATCTCAAATAACACCTTTGGAATATCATGGGGTTGGGGCATATCCAGATATTGCTCGAAGAGTGAGCGGGGCATAGAAACCGTACTATTTTCCGCTGCCAGCAAGTTTGCTTGTTGTACCAAGGCGTCAGTACTTATCCATATCTCTGTCTGAGGGGCGTTCCAGATAACGGGACAATTAAACAGAGTTTCAGCTTTCAGCCTAGCAACAGCCGGGCCACTGACGTGGATCTGCAGTGGTCGGTAGTTATTACCTAGGAAGTGCTTCAATGTATTTCATAAGAGGCAAACTGGATACAAGATTTAGCATTTCAATGTAAGTTCTGGCTCGATGAGCAGAACAATTACTTACCTCGTTTGAATCATTTTCTGGTTAATCTAACTTTCTTGCATGGGATCACTTTATTTATGAGTTTAATTAGTATGCCGTTTGTGGACACTGGGTTCGATATTGGCCTACATGTAGTGGCGACAGTGGTGATGGTCGCAACTGCCACGGCTTTGGCTGTCGGCTTCTGGAAGATCCATGATCTGCCGATTAATAAGGCCCATAAAGAGCAACATCATCAGGTGGCGCTGATCACCGCACTCACCTGGATAGGTTTCTTTCTCCATGGGGTGTGGGTGGTGGCCGTGATCGTCGCTTTTGTTGACGGTGAGAAGGCGCTCCGTCATATCCGGGATGTGTGGCGAGAAGAAAAACCTAACGAGCCGACAATGTTAGAGGAGAATGATCATGCTTGAGGGGCTAGCCCTATGGGCCGTGTTAATCTATATGCTACGCCTAGTGGGCATGCCATGGAATAAATTTACTCAAGCCTTCGCTTACATCGGCGGAGCAGGCTGGTTGCTCTTCGTCTGGGTTGGCTTGCTCAATTATACCCCTATGGATATGTCCGGTGGCTCGTTTGTCCAATCGCCGCGCATCCAATTAAGGCCAGCATCGAGTCAGATCAAGGGGCTCGTTAGTCATATCCATGTGGCACCGAATCAGCGAGTGGAGGCGGGCCAGCTGATCTATGAGTTGAACGCAGAACCCTATAGAATTACCCTGAATCAGGCCCTGGCAGAGAAAGAGTCTGCCAGTCTCGCCCTCGCCGCCTCGAAACAGGATGTGGAACTTGCAAGCAAGAAGCATAAGACGGCCGTTGCTGATATTGCTATCAGTGAAAGTAAGTTGCTTGCAGGCAAACAAGATCTGCTGTGGAAGCAGAAAACCTTGGCCCGCTATGTCGAGCCGAATCGGGTGGTGCCGGACACAATCACAGGCAGTCAACTCGATGAACAGCACAACAAGGTGGATATCGCTCAGGCCAAGGTCGATACCTCTATTGGCCAAATTGATAAGGCGAATCTTGCTGAGAATACGGCCAGACTCGAGATAGATAAGGCCATGCTGGCCATTCAGAGTCGTGGTTCGGATCTGGATAGTGAGCTGGAGAAGGTCGCTCAGGCACAGTGGAATCTGGATAATACTAAGATTTATGCCCCTGCCAACGGTTATGTGACTAACTTCATCATGCGTGAGGGGCAGTTTATCGGTGTGATGCCCAGGATTCAGATGTACACGGATGAAAAATATGTGTTGATGCGAGTCAACCATCAGGCCATACGCAACATCAGAGTCGGTCAGAGTGCAGAATTTGCCTCCGCCGTATATCCCGGCAAGGTGTTTAGTGCCGAGGTTGAGGCGATCATAGAGGCGACGGGTGAGTCTCAGGAGCGCTGGAAAAGTACAAGCAGACCGACGGGCCACAGCCGTTAGGCCTGAGCCTGCCAATAAGCTGACAAAGCACGAACGTCAGCAAGTGTTGGATGTGTGCAATGAATCGAGGTTTGCGAGTTTACCTCCGTCGCAGATAGTGCCGACACTCCTGGATGAAGGCGTTTATATTGCTTCTGAATCAACATACTATCGCGTGCTCAAAGCCAACGAACAGGTCAATCATCGTGGCCGTAGTCGCCACATCACGGCAAGGAGTAAGCCTGAGGCTTATCAGGCTAAAGGCCCAAATGAAATTTGGTCTTGGGATATCACTTATTGCGCCTCGGTCATCAAAGGTCAGTTTTATTATCTGTATATGTTTGAAGATATTTACAGCCGTAAAATTGTTGGCTATGAAGTCCATGAGCGGGAGTGTGGTGAGCTTGCCGCCCAGCTCATGCAACGAAACATGCTACGCGAACAATGCTTTAACCAGCCACTGGTGTTGCACTCAGATAATGGTGCGCCAATGAAGTGTCTGACCATGAAAGCTAAGCTTGAAGAGTTGGGCGTAACAGCCTCACTGAGTAGACCGAGTGTGAGTAATGATAATCCTTATTCTGAGTCATTATTTAGGACGCTCAAGTACCGACCACAATGGCCTAGCAAAGGTTTTAATAGCCTGACAGAGACGGTTGATGATTTTGTCACTTGGTACAACGATGAGCATAAACATAGCAAGCTCAATTTTGTGTCACCAGGCAAAAGACATGCGATGCAAGATAAGGATATTTTGTCCAATCGAAAAATCGTACTTGAAGCTGCGCAGGAGAGGAATCCGATGCGCTGGCCTAACGGAATTAGAAACTGTGAACCCATCGGCGCGGTAATGTTGAACCCAGATAGTGTGCCTGATGAAGAGACGGAAAAGGCAGCGTAAAATTTAAGCAAAGAGTGTCAACTACCTTGAAAAACACCGTGTGCCTCCGACCGATATCGATAAGGTGGGTCGACTCGCCGTGATCAATGATCCTCAGGGTGGCTTCTTCTCTGTTATCACCTTGGATCTATAAAGCGGCTCATTCTTTGACGAGTGCGGTAGCGTGATTGCAACTCTAGTTTGGTAACGTTTATAACTTCAAAAAGCCTGCATAAAAAAACACCCAGCATTGCTGGGTGTTTAGTATTACAGAGCGCTTAGCTGCTACTTGTTTAGCTTACGTGAATACACCAAGAGGTAGAGGGCTGGTAGTACAAACAGTGATAATAGAGGCGCGGTGACCATACCGCCGACCATAGGTGCGGCGATCTTCTGCATCACATCGTTGCCGGCTCCTGTGCCCCACATGATGGGCAGTAGGCCAAAGAAGATAGTTGCAACGGTCATCGCCTTGGGGCGAATTCGCATCACGGCGCCTTCTATCAAGGCCTCTTTCAGATCGCTTACCGCCTCATATTTACCTTTCTCTTTTCTGTGCTTGATGGCGTTGTTGAGGTAAACCAACATCACCACGCCAAACTCTGCTGCCACCCCCGCTAGGGCTATCATGCCCACGGCAACGGCAACAGACATATTGAAGTCAAGAGCATACAAGAGCCAAGTACTGCCAACGAGTGCGAACGGCAAGCTGAACATGATCATGCTGGCTTGCACCGTCGAGCCGAATGTCATCATCAACATGATGAAGATGACACCCAATGCCATCGGGATCACTTTCTTCAGCTTTTCATCTACACGCTGCATATATTCATACTGACCTGCAAAAACGTAGCTGTATCTCGGTGGTACTGTTAACTCACTATCTAGTGCTGACTTCGCCTGTTCGATATACTCACCGATAGAGGTTCCTTCTATATCGATAAAAACCCAAGAGATTAAACGACCATTTTCACTCTTGAGCATAGGTGCACCATCGGTGATCTCTATATCGGCTAAATGACGCAGCGGCAGATAGTGCCCCGTCTTAGTAATCACAGGTAGCTCTCTGAGTTTCTCGATATTATCTCTGAGTTCTCTCGGGTACCTGAGATTGATAGGGTAACGTTCTGCTCCCTGAACCGATTCACCAATATTCATACCACCAATGGCATAGCGGACCACGTCGTGGATATCGCTCAGGGTCATGCCATAGCGAGAGGCCACATCAAGCTTAGGTGTGATATCGATGTAACGCCCTCCCCCCGTACGCTCGGCATAGGCTGACTTAGTATGGGGGAGTTTACTGAGTATGGCTTCGATTTCTGTGCCAATTTTCTGCAATTCATTCACGTCGGCGCCAGTGATCTTGATGCCTACAGGCGTCTTGATACCAGTGGAGAGCATGTCGATACGCGTCTTAATGGGTTGCACCCAAGCATTCGTCAACCCTGGGATTTTAACGGTTTTCTGTAGCTGATCTATGACGTCCTGCAGGGTGTATCCTTCACGCCACTCCTCTCTGGGTTTAAGCATTATGGTCGTTTCAAGCATGGTCAGTGGTGCCGGATCTGTCGCCGTTTCAGCACGGCCAACCTTACCGAATACACGCTTCACCTCGGGGACGGTCTTAATCAATCTGTCGGTCTGTTGCAGTATCTCGGCGGCTTTACTGGCACTGATACCTGGCAAGGTAGTAGGCATATAGAGTAGATCACCTTCATCCAGTTCGGGCATGAACTCACTACCTAATTGGCTCATTGGGTACCAGGCACTCATTAGGGTGATTAATGCAACCACCAGTGTCATCTTTGGAAACTTAAGCACCAGAGTCAAAGCTGGCTTGTACAGAGCGATTAGACATCGACTGAGCGGATTGCTGGTTTCTTTAGGGATCTTGCCTCTGATAAAGAAGCCCATAAGGACAGGTACAAGGGTGATAGACAGTAAGGCTGCCGCAGCCATTGTAAAGGTTTTTGTATAAGCCAGAGGGCCAAAGAGTCTGCCCTCCTGAGCTTCCAAGGCAAAGACTGGCATGAAACTCAGGGTAATGATAAGCAAGGAGGAGAATAATGCTGGACCGACTTCGACCGAGGCTTCTGTGACTAGCTTCCAGTGTTCCTTAGTGTTCGGTCTCCGATTATTGTCCTGTTCGAAATGTTCTAGATGCTTATGCAGGTTTTCGATCATCACGATAGCACCATCAACAACGGCCCCGATGGCAATGGCGATGCCACCTAAACTCATGATGTTTGCGGTGACGCCCATCTTATTCATCACTATGAATGCAATGAGTATCGCCAGAGGCAGAGTGATCACGGCGACTAAGGTAGAACGTGCGTGCATGAGGAACAGCAGGCAGACCAAGCCAACGACAAACATCTCTTCGAGCACCTTGTGGAATAGGTTTTCTACCGAGCTTTCGATCAATTTAGATCTATCATAAGTCGGGATGATCTCTACCCCTTCAGGCAGGCCGACTTTAAGTTGTTCGAGCTTCTTTTTTACTGCTTTAATGGTGGCTAAGGCATTTTCACCGTAACGCATGACTATGATGCCACCGACGACTTCACCTTCTCCATCTAGTTCGGCGATACCTCGGCGTGATGCAGGCCCTTTACGTACTGTGGCTACGTCCTTAAGTAATAGAGGTGTTCCCGAAGGGCTAGTGACCCCGAGAGGTATCTCCCTAAAATCATCCAATGTTTGGAGATAACCTTTGGCGCGTACCATGTATTCTGCTTCGGCCATCTCGATAACAGAACCGCCTACTTCGGAATTCGATTTAGAGATAGCATCTTTTATCGCAGCGATATCTAGCTTATAGATGGCTAACTTATCGGGCTCTATGACTATCTGGTAGGTGAGTTCCATGCCGCCTACTGTGGCGACTTCAGACACACCAGGTACGCTTTGAAGCTCAAGTTTCAGATACCAATCTTGAAGACTTTTTAGCTGAGAAAGATCTAGATTCCCCGATCTATCTACCAAGGCATATTCGTAGATCCAACCGACCCCAGAAGCATCTGGCCCCAGTGATGGCTGAGCTCCTTGAGGCAAGCGGCTACCAACCTGATTCAGATACTCCAACACTCGAGAACGAGCCCAGTAGATATCTGTACCATCTTCGAAAATGACATAGACATAAGAGTCGCCGAAGAAGGAGTAACCACGAACTGTCTTGGCTCCCGGAACGGCTAACATGGCTGTCGATAGGGGATATGTAACTTGTTCCTCTACCAATTTAGGTGCCTGTCCCGGGAAAGACGTCTTGATAATAACTTGTACATCCGAGAGATCCGGTAAGGCATCCAAGGGTGTATTTCTTAGTTCCTGAACACCCCAAACGGTGATCATTATGGTGACAATCAACACCATTAACCTCTGTCTGATTGAGGCTTCGATGATTTTCTTAAGCATGGGTAGAGCCTCCCGCTATCAAGTCGTAGCTAGGGATAGTTCTATTACTAATAGAGGCTTCGTCATTAATATTTTTAAGCATATTCAAATCCTCCTAGTGCTGATGACCGCTACTAAGGCGCATTAAGCTGCCCTTGAGACTGGCTTCTGAGTCGAGTAAAAATTGACCGGAAGTGATCACGAGTTCGCCCTCGCTCAAACCTTCGAGAATCTCGGCCTTACCTTGGCTTAGCATGCCCACAGTGACCTGACGTGCGGTAAAATTGTTATTTTCAAGCTTTACGATGACGCGATTCTCTTTACCCGTTTGGATCAGAGCTTCTTGAGGGATCACCAGAACATCTTCGTTGGGACCACCGAAGATGCTTATTTTGACTAAGGTGTTTGGTCTTAGCTCTAGGTTGTGATTCTGAACCACAATTCTGACTCGTAAGCTGCGGGTCACAGGATCCAGTTCCGGATAGATATAATCTATCTTGCCTTCGATCCCCTTGATCCCCATGGCTGGTACAGAGACCTCGGCTTTTTGGCCCACTTCGAGCCAGCTTTGTTCGTTTTCAAATACATCGGCTATCACCCAAACTGTAGAGAAGTCGACTATGGACATGATCTCGGTAGAGGGCTGAATATACATGCCATCACGGACCGTGAGTTCTTTAACTATACCGTCACTCTTGGCATAAAATGGCACTCGATATTGAGTCTGCTTCGACTTTGCCAATGTCTTTATTTGGCTTTTATTAAAGCCGAGTAATTCTAATCTTAAGCCTGCTTTTCTGACTAAATCTTCATAACTGGCATTCTTACCCGTACGTCTCAAGGTATCTTGGGCGAGCAGGAAGTCATCCTGTGCATTGATTAGATCGGGTGAATAGATTTCATACAAGAGTTGGCCTTTAGTGATCTTGTCGCCCACAGATTTGATCATTAGCTTCTCGATCCAGCCGGTAACTCTGGCATGAAGGTGAATTATCTTACTCTCGTCATAATCTATCTGACCTACGGTCTGAACAAATTTCCACAGGGTATCTTTTTCTACTTTAGCAACCTTTAGGGCCAAGGCTTGTTGCATGGCACCGGAGACGTTTATCTGGATCTCTTTGCTATTACCACCACCTACCTCGACTTTTTCCAGATTCATGCCACAGATAGGGCAGGTGCCCGGAACGTCACTGATAATGTGCGCGTGCATCGGACAGACAAACTTGATCGTTACAGCTTCATCGAGTGAAGCAGGTTTAGCACTGTTAAATACTGTGTCAGCAGGAGTGAGTGCTGTCTGAGCCTTATGCTCGTGCCTAGAGTGATCTTCTGGGGTTGATTCGCTCATATTATGGGCCGAGTGATCCATATCCTCTCTCTCTTCCTCCTCCTCCTCTTCCACGAGGAACATGTTACAGATAGAGCAACGGCTACCCGGCTCATGGCTGGTTTCTTCGGGATGCATGGGGCACGAATAGGTTACCGTTTCATGCCCTTGTGTCTGGCTATGCTCAGTGTGCTCTGTCGCCGTACTCTGGGTAATCAGTGACTGAGAATTGGCTAGCTGGGGGGTCAGAACCATAAATAGGCTGAGCAGGTAGGCTAGTTTTTTATGTTTATTGTTCATTTCAAATTGACTCATGATGCCTCATATCCACTCAAAATTAGTGTTTGTGGTGAACTGCTGGTTTAGTGTCAGCCTGCGCTTGCATAGGCTCTAGGTTCATGCCACATTTCGGGCACGTGTCGCCCTCTTTACCTGTTATCTCTGCGTTCATCGGGCAGGCGTGAGTATCAGCTGACGTATCCTGTTCATGAGCCGATGCCTTATGGTGTGGGCAATTATTACAACTCTGACCATTAGAGGCGCTTTTTACTGCAGTTAAGTTCATACCGCATTTAGGACAAGTATCACCTTTTTGCCCCGTTACTTCCGGATGCATAGGGCAAGCATGATCGGCCTTCATTTCATGTTGTTGAGCTTGTTCTTGCTGCTGAGAATGATCGTGTGCAGAGACGGCTGGCACAACTGAAATCAAGATAAAGGCTGATAAAATAAGGCTAATAAGGGTTTTCATTTATAAATTCCATCATATAGGCGGCCGTCTAGGTTTGATCTAATAGATCGGAAACAAGTAACGGCTAATATAAGACTAATCACAATGAATAACAGTCTTAATTAAGCATAATAAGTCGATAGTCTGACAGACAGAGCAAATCGTGCTGTTAAGAATTTAATTATTAATCGGATCGATACGAATAATTGTTTTAAAGATATAGCTTTGCACGTAGTCGAAGGACTACTGGATTTAAGATGAAAGCATCTTAAGTCCTATTTTTAAGCTATGGGAGGTCGGATATCTTTAGAGATTGAGATTGAACGGAAATGAGGCATTTGAGTGGCCAATGCTAACTCAGAGGGACTAAATCCTGGCCAAGATTTAGTATCGAAAAGAGTGCATGTCACCGAGATAACGAGACAATGATTACAATCACCCTGGCAGTATCCTTTGCCGTCACAGCAGCTCTGAGCTTCGTCGGGAAGCACATCGTCGAGTCGCTCTGAGTCACAGCAATGGGGGATGTTCTCTGTCCGTTCCGAGTGGTAAGCAGCTCCATCTTTCATACTCATCATTTGTGAATGGTGTGAACCAGATATCATGGCGTCATGTGCTTGTGCTTTTCCTATCATCATCGACCCATTAGATAACAGTCCTTGGCTCAGCATAGCGAGCAGGGTAAAGGCTATCAATGTGTGACGACGAAAAAACGTAAACATAAAGATTCCAATAATGAGTTGTGATTAGTCTAACATGAGTAAGTAATAGTATATTGACAGCATTCACATATATCGACTTTGGCTAGTTGCGTTATTCGATATATCTGCTTATCACTATTACTCATTCAATTTTGCTTCATTAACTGTATCTAAAAAGACTATTTAGCCAATTCAATAGGGCTTGCTATTGAATTGGCTTAGATTTTATCAAGAGTTATTCCCTAGCTAGCAGAAGCTTAGCCATCAGCTGATGGTGATTAAGCAAGGTGATATCTCTGCTCTCTCCTTGAGCATCTTTTAAGGTGATCACCGGGTTATCGATAAAATCATAGGCTTCTTCTGCGGTATCGATCACAGGCGTCATGGCCTGATACTGTGCCTGTTCATTCGAACTCATGATGAGGTAGAGAGGCGCAGATTTTACCCAGGCGCCTGAGTCATCTGCATTGACTTCGAAAATGTCGTGATACTTAAGCTCGATGAGATTCTTACCCTCGGCAAGCTGAATCTCGTGGGTGTCAAACTTGGTGTCTCCATTAATGCCGGTAACTGAGAGTGAATCGGGGAAAGAGACACTCGCGGCTGAAGATGAAAAGCTAACTAGACTAGCAAGGGTCAGGGCTGCGATGGTGATAAATGTTTTCATAATAGACTCCAATTGGAACATACCGAGACAGAAATAAGATCCACAAGGCTGCTGACTATCGTAGGCTCTAAAGTAAAGAGCATCTTCATAGACACAGGCATTAGGCTCTGTCTTGAGGTAAAAATAATTTGCTTTGGGCGCGCCGTTAGCTATATACCTAGGCGCCAAACTAATAACGGTTAAGTTAAGCTTGTCCAAATCGGAGGGGGATTAAACGTGGCTGGCTCTGCAGTTTGTGTTGACCATGAAAGAGTATGCACTTTATCGCTGGACTCTGGCGATGACGCTGACAATGGAGCTTGAATTAAGATACCGCTGGCGTTGGCACAGTGAGAGATACATTCACCTGCCCCCATCATCTCGCATAGGACATCACAGTTGATAAGGAGATTGCCATCACTGGCAGTCATATTCGCGATCACCATGTCACATTTTTTCTCACCATGTTTCATGGTTATCTGGTGTTTTTGAGCAGAGCTTGCATCTGAGGAGTATGTAACTTGTGAGTTGAATGTTGAGCTCTGTGGAGCTTGGCCCATGGACATTTTCATTGATGCATTCGAGTTGTCCATCTCTGCCATATGAGCATGAGTAAATGCGTGCAAAAATCTTGGCATAGCCATCACAGGTGTAAGCATAAATTGCCCCACCAAAGAGATGATTAATACAAGATGTGTAATTTGCTTCAACATTTCTCGCTCTTAACTCGTTAAATGAATACAGTGCCGTTCTAATAGACCCAGCCATTATATAAAAAGTTTCAAACTTTGAAAATATTTTTTTGATCGAGGTCAATAAAGGGGTTAATAAAAGGTTTTTATATGTGATTTTAAATAAAATTTAATAACTATCAGTTGATTACGACTATCTCCTTGCTAAGTGCATGGGGTTGGTTTAACTTTAGCTAGAGTGAATATAATCGAGCTGAGTACAAATTTAGCTATTTCGCAATATAGAGTTAGAGCTAGATCTCATTTGCACTATTTCTCTCATATCAGGCGGTAAGATCTGGTTTATAATTTTTGTCATAGAGATGAAGTAACAATAAGTACTAAATAAAAATCATATATTACGGAGATGAGTGATGAATTGGCGTGCCCTATTTAAACCAAGTGCGAAATACTCAATATTAGCCCTACTAGTGGTTGGTGTTGTAGTCGGTGTTGTTGGCTACTTTGCTACACAACAAACTTTACATGCGACAAGTTCAGATGAGTTCTGTATGTCTTGTCACAGCAATCACTCTCTGAAAGATGAAGTGTTGGCTTCTGCACACGGCGGAGGTCGTGCGGGTGTGACTGTTCAGTGTCAAGATTGTCACCTACCTCACAATCCTATTAAGTACATGATTAAGAAGATCATCGTATCTAAAGATCTATATGGCTTCCTGACTATCGATGGCTTCAATACTCAAGCCTGGCTAGATGAGAACCGTAAGGAACAAGCCGATCACGCGCTTAAATACTTCCGTGCTACCGATTCAGCTAACTGTCAGCATTGTCATACTCGTATCTACGAGAACCAGCCAGATACTATGAAGAAGATGGCGAAGAGAATGCATGAGCGCAACTTCAAGAAAGAAGCCGATAAGCGCAAGACTTGTGTAGATTGTCACAAGGGTGTTGCACACGTTTACCCTAAGGGATAAGCATTAAAGGGCTTAGTGCCGATACAGAATAATCTAGAAAGCCCCATAGTTAGCACTATGGGGCTTTCTTATGCTTGTTGATATATAAACTAAACAAGCGTTCTTTATTGCTCCTGTATGAGTTCGTACCAGCTTGTATCATTCAAGTTACCTATACGCTCTCGTGCCATTGGGTGCAGGCGTCTTGCTTCGATAGCTTAGTCGGCTGAATATGCCGAAGGCGAGCACGTTTAGGTAATCGCTTTGGTGCAGAGTTAGCCGAGATTTGAATCGAGTATGAAAGATGACGACCTGAAAGGCGTGCATTAATAGGGTCACGGCAAATAAGATATTCAGGATACCGGCTAGGTACCTTCGAAGGGCTGAACTAAATTGTAGGCCATTATTAACCAGGCAAAGAGGGTAATAGTCTTACCGGTGATTATAAAAAAGTTGATAAACTTCATTTGCTTGTCTGTCTGCATTTATTATTACCGCTTACCGCTTATTGCTTACCGCTTACCGCTTATCGCTTATCGCTTACCGCTTATCGCTTACCGCTTATCGCTTACCGCTTACCGCTTATCGCTTACCGCTTATCGCTTACCGCTTATCGCTTACCGCTTATCGCTTATCGCTTACCGCTTACCGCTTATCGCTTACCGCTTATCGCTTACCGCTTATCGCTTACCGCTTATCGCTTACCGCTTATCGCTTACCGCTTATCGCTTACCGCTTACCGCTTACCGCTTATCGCTTACCGCTTACCGCTTATCGCTAAGAGCTTTTAAGGCTGATATTGATACAGACGGTAGATGACTTGACCCGCCTTCTTCTCTTTTAACTGCACCCAGTTAGACGGTACGCTTAGCTGTTCCAGCTCGCTTTCGGTCTCCACATAGATCTGAGCATTTTCCTTGAGCCAGTTATGTTCTGCGATTAACTGAATACTTTTCTCGGCGAGATCCTTTCTAAACGGAGGGTCGATATAGACGATGTCGAAGCCTTCCTGAGGCTCAACAGCTAATAATTTAAGGGTATCGCCTTTGATGACATCGGCCATAGATGAGTCACACTTGAGGTTTTTTAGATTTAGTTTGAGTTGCTCTGCCGCACTGGCTTGGAGCTCGAAAACCTTGGCATAGCTTGCGTAGCGAGAGAGAGACTCGAAACAGAGCGCGCCACTGCCGCCGAAGCAATCGAGTATTCGGGCGCCAGTCAAATCACCTGCAAGCCAGTTGAACAATGTCTCTCTGATTCTATCGGTTGTGGGCCTTAAGCCTTCTAAATCGTGAATAGGTAGACGCCTCGAGCGCCACTGGCCCGCGATGATTCTAACTTGGCCACTGGAAGGTTTATTTTTTGCCATCTCTTTACCCATTTGTTTAGCTGGTTTTTGGTCTTAAGGGAGAAAGTGATAGACTGTTTCGCCCAATGAAAGGTGGTTATTTTACCCCAATGCTAGTAGAAATGGTGAAAACCTGAGGTTATTGCTGGGAAAGGCTTGTTTCTCTGCATATTTACCTCTTTCTTGTGGTTATAATATGGCCCAAAACCAGTTTGTCTGTATGGCGTTGCTAAAATAATTATTCGAATGATTATTTACTGGCGCGCAATAGGTAAGCAGCAGATAACATCAGATAAAAATTTAGATAAACAAATACATGATTGGATGGTTTCGCTGAGATTGTACATCGATAGAGTCGGCAGACCATCCAGTTTCAAAGTTAAGTCCGTTAGTTGAGCACTGGTATTACACATGGCAAAGAAAGGTTTTTTCTCCTGGTTTCGCAAAGATAAGTCAACAGATGAAGTCGAGCCCCCAGAGGTAGAGGTTGCGGATAACGCCGCAGAGCTAGCGATAAAAGAAGCCGAAGCTCTTGCTTTAAAAGAAGCCGCGGCACTAAAAGAGGCTCAGGCGAAGCAGGAAGCTGAGGCTATTGCTGCAAAAGAAGCCGAGGCTCTAGCAGAAAAAGAGGCCGCCGCGCTTGCAGAGAGAGAAGCGGCTGAACAAGAACGTCTTGCTGTAGAGGCTCTTGCCGAGAAAACGAGACAGGAAGCTGAGGCTCAAGCTGTAAAAGAAGCTGAAGCTCTAGCTTTAAGAGAGGCAGAAGCTCTTGCTCTTGAAGCACAAGAGGCTGCGGCGACACCAGAGGCTGAAAAGCAACCTGAACCACAGAAAAAGCCGGTTAAAGAGGGGTTCTTTGCCCGGTTGAAGCGTGGCTTAAAGCGTACCAGTGAGAACATTGGTAGTGGTTTTATCGGTCTGTTCAAGGGCAAGAAGATCGATGATGATCTTTTTGAGGAGCTCGAAGAGCAATTACTTATCGCCGATGTAGGTGTCGAGACTACCACTCGTCTGATCGATAGTCTGACCGAGCAAGCGAGCCGTAAGCAGCTTAAAGATGGAGAGGCCCTATATGAACTACTGCGTGAAGAGATGCAGAAGACCTTAGAGCCAGTATCTATTCCTTTGGTTCCAGAAAGTGCCGATGGTCCCTTCGTGATCTTGATGGTGGGTGTCAATGGTGTCGGTAAAACCACTACCATAGGTAAGCTCGCTAAACAATATCAGGCCGAGGGTAAATCGGTTATGTTAGCAGCTGGCGATACGTTCCGTGCCGCGGCCGTAGAGCAGTTACAGGTCTGGGGGCAGAGGAATGATATTCCGGTTATAGCGCAGCATACCGGAGCCGACAGTGCTTCTGTGCTGTTCGATGCGCTCCAGGCGGCACGCGCTCGTAATATCGATGTCTTGATAGCCGATACGGCAGGGCGTTTACAGAATAAAGTGCACCTGATGGACGAGCTAAAGAAAATCGTTCGGGTGATGAAGAAGTTGGATGAAAATGCTCCCCATGAGGTGATGTTGACCTTAGATGCTGGCACAGGGCAAAATGCGATTAGTCAGGCTGAACTGTTCAAGAAAGCGGTAGGTGTGACAGGTATTACGATCAGTAAGCTGGATGGCACGGCGAAAGGCGGAGTCATTTTTGCCATTGCCGATAAGTTCGGTATACCTATACGTCATATTGGTGTCGGTGAGCAGATAGATGATCTACGCACCTTCGATGCAAAAGACTTTATCGATGCACTTTTTACCCAAGAGCATAACGAAGAACAGAAGTAATTTATTTAGCGCTTAGCCAGGACTCTTTTCAGAGGGAAATGAGAACAGATGATTCAATTTGAGCAGGTCAGTAAAGTTTATCCAGGTGGGCAGAAGGCCTTAACTGATGTTAACTTTCATCTTAAACGAGGTGAGATGGCATTCTTAACCGGTCATTCGGGTGCCGGTAAGAGTAGCTTGCTTAAGTTAATCACTGTGATTGAGCGTGCTAATGCTGGCCGAGTGTCTATTAATGGACACAATATTGCCAAATTGTCTCGAAAAGATGTGCCGTTTCTTCGACGAGATATTGGCATGATTTTTCAGAACTATCACTTGTTGATGGAGAAGAGTGTTTTCGATAATGTCGCCCTGCCACTCGTGATCGAAGGATTTTCCCATGGCGAGATAAAAAAGCGCGTGTTAGCGGCGCTGGACATGGTTGGACTCTATGGCAAAGAGCGTCACCACCCCATCATGCTATCTGGTGGTGAGCAACAACGTGTGGGCATCGCCCGGGCGATTGTAAATAAGCCTCCTCTGCTGTTGGCCGATGAGCCGACGGGGAACTTAGATCCCAAGTTATCTATGGATATCTTGCGCTTATTCGAGACGTTTAATGACTCAGGTACTACGGTACTCATTGCTACACATGACTTAGGCCTTATCGCTAGAATGAAATATCGCATCTTGACGCTAAAGCAGGGGCGAGTGTTAGGAGGGGAGGAACTTACTTCTGCTCCGGCAAGCCCATTAACCGTTTAAATCAATATGATGTCTAATGGCACACAGGGAATGACATGAGCAAGAAGCCTCAGCTAACCAGAAGCAAGTTACCCATCTCAGGTCGTATTGTGATGTTCTTCATTCGCCATCTACAACATGCCATGGGAAGCATGGGTGAGCTCTGGCGTAATCCTGTCTCCTCAATCATGACTATGGCTGTGTTGGGGGTGAGTTTAAGCCTGCCGGCCGCACTGCAAGTCTTAGTTAAAAATGCCGAGACGATAACTCAATCTTGGAACAGCGCCGCCGAGATATCGCTATTTGTCGACGATGCTCGTAGCGAGAGAACAATTCAAAGCTTAATTACCCGGATTAAGGTTTACCCTGAAGTCAGCGAAGTGAGTTATATCAATCGAGAACAGGCACTCGAAGAGTTCCAGTCACTGTCAGGATTCGGTGAAGCCCTTTCTTATTTAGATACGAATCCACTACCGGCAGTGGTGACAGTGACACCGAGTCTCAGGTATTCGAGTCCTACCGGCGCACGTGAGTTACTCAAAAAGTTAGAACTGGAACCCGAAGTGAGCTTTGGCCGACTCGATATTGAGTGGTTGGAAAGACTACAGGCCGTGGTGAAGTTACTCGAGCGTACTGTGTTAGCCATTGCCGCCTTATTAGTGTTAGCCGTTGTACTCGTGATAGGTAATACCATACGTTTAGCCATCATGAGTCGTCGTTCCGAGATCGAAGTCATGAAGCTAGTAGGGGCGACAGAGGCCTTTATTCAGCGACCCTTCCTGTATACAGGGATCTGGTACGGCATCATAGGTGGCATCTTAGCTTGGATTATCATCAACCTTCTGGTCTGGTATCTCGACAGTGCATTGGCTGAATTATTGGGCTTATATGGTAGCCAGCTGCAGATGCAATCTCTTTCTCTGGTTGAACTTGGCCAGCTTGTGGGGCTCGCCTCTTTCTTAGGGTGGTTGGGATCATACCTCTCCGTTCGCCACCATCTGCGGGCGATCGAGCCTTCATAATTAGATGCTGGAGGGTCTGTAACCTTCAGCCTTATAGCTTTGTTGTCTTTGTCTTCAGCCTTACGGCTTTTCTTAGAGCGATGAGCTTTATGAACTAATCTTCACTTGCCTTGTCTATTCACTAGAGGCGACACTAGACACTATAAGAGTGAAATTTCATCTTAGGTGTGTTGACATAAGTTGTCAGATCACCTATAGTTCTCCACCCTGCCCTCTTTGCCTCGGTATTTAACAGGGGCAGGCCGTAACAAATACTTTCATCTTGTTGAAATAAGTCGGTGCTACACTCTGTCTTGTATATCGATGAATGTATTGTTAGCAGTATTTGTTAGACGAGTAAGTCGAGAAAGAATAGGAGCGTGAATGACTGATCAAACGCAATTAATGGCACTTGTGGTTCCCCATGGAAGCGGTAGCCTGGAAGCTTATGTCCATTCGGCACACAACATTTCTATGTTAGAAGCCGATCAGGAATACGAGCTTGCTAAGCGTTTACAGGAAACTGGTGATATACAGGCAGCGAAGCAGCTGATTATGTCTCATCTTCGTTTCGTTGTTCATGTTGCTAAGGGGTATGCCGGTTACGGCTTACCTCAGGCAGATCTTATTCAAGAGGGCAATATTGGTCTGATGAAGGCGGTTAAGCGTTTCGATCCTAATGTTGGGGTTCGCTTGGTCTCTTTTGCCGTTCATTGGATTAAAGCCGAAATTCATGAGTATGTGCTTAAAAACTGGCGCATAGTGAAAGTCGCTACCACTAAGGCTCAGCGTAAGCTGTTCTTCAACCTTCGTAAGGCGAAGAAGCGTCTTGGTTGGTTTAGTGATGCAGAAGTTGGCATGGTTGCCGAGAATCTGGGCGTATCTAAGGCCGATGTGACCGAAATGGAGTCACGCATGGCCGCTCAAGACCCTGCATTCGACCTTGTCAGCGATAGCGACGATGACATTCAGGACTATGCTCCTGCCCTGTATCTCGAAGATCACTCTTCAGATCTTGCGAGTCAAGTCGAAACTGATAACTTAGAGGCCAGCAATCAAACTCGCCTTCTGGCTGCCATCAAGACTCTCGATGAACGTAGCCAACACATTCTTCAGGCCCGTTGGTTGAATGAAGATAAGACGACGTTGCAAGAGCTAGCCGCAACTTATCAGGTTTCTGCCGAACGTATCAGGCAGCTTGAGAAGAATGCCATGAACAAGCTCAAGGGCTGCATAGAAGTGTAAAGCTTGCTAGCCTAAATGAGAGTCAATGAAAAACCTGCCGCGGCAGGTTTTTGTGTATATGGAACATTTATGCCTAGAACCTAGTTCCTAGATTCTAGGCATAAAACCGCCTCAATGATCTGTTTGCGCGATACCTTTAAACTGGTTTGCTCGACCTCGGGCCAAGGATAGTATTGGCGAGGGCGTTTAAAGCGGGCGGCTTGGCTACAGACTAAGGCGTCTAGTTCACTCTGCTGTGGGATATCTCCCTTGATTATCGCTGCTGGTAAGTTGCCAAACTCGTCATCAAACAGGGGGAAAACGATAGCCTCTTCAATCTCGGGGTGTTGTTTGAGTATCGTCTCTATCTCTTCGGGTTGGATATTCTCACCACCACAGATAAACATGTTGTCGCAGCGACCTAAGATGCATAGATTTCCGTCCTCGTTCCAATAGCCCCTATCTTCGGTAAAGAACCAACCATCAGGGTCCAATGTCAGTGTTATCTGCTCTGCACTTCTTGTAAGAGATTTGGTTAGAGATTGCGCTGCAGAATGAGGCTTGAGATAGCCAAGGAAGAGTGTTTCGCCCCTGACATAGATCTCGTTATCTTGGATCTTCAGTTCACGGCCCGGTAATAGATGACCACAACTGCCGTCTTCATTGGCAATACCTGTGGTGATCTGCGAGCCCATCTCTGTCATACCATAACTGGTGAAGCTGCGTATTTTTAGCGTTTCTAATTGGGCTAAGAGAGCTGGAGATATAGCCCCGCCGCCGAGCAGCAGCGCCTTCACCTGTTGCAGACTGCTGGCATCTTGATTCAACAGCCTGACCAGCTGAGTCGCCACCAATGAAAGGTGAGTGATCTTATCTGTGGTTAATTGCTCCGATAGTCTGGAGTCTCTATCTTGCAATACGACCGCTGCGCCGGCTAAGGCGCAGCGGTTGATGATCGCCAGACCGCCAATATGAAACACGGGCAAGGTGAGTAGCCAGCTATCGCCGTGCTCGAGAGGGATGAAGCTGCGGGAGCCCTCTGCATTGGCAATATGGTTATTGAGACTGTGCAACGCGGCCTTAGGCATACCACTGCTGCCCGACGTGAGAATGATGTTGGCAGCCAGCTCTGCATCGACTCTGGCCGGTTGAGATTGAGGTGGATAGGATCGGTCAGGTTGATATTTGGCTAAATGCGGCTGGCTCGTAAGGCTAAAGTCTAAGGAGATTACCCTATGGCTTAAGGCCTGAGTCAGCAAATCCTGGTGCAGCTCTCCCGCCCAGACATGGCTCAATGTGTATCTCTCGATTAGCTGAGTTATCTGTGCCGGGGGAAACCGTGGTGAGAGTGGACAGAAGAGTATGCCTTGGTCGATACAGGCCCAGTAGAGCATGACTAATTCGGGGGAATTACTGTCAATGCAGGCGAGACGGTCTCCTCCTGTTAAGCCTGAGGCTATAAGTTGCTCGCCCAATGCTATGACCTTCAGGCTCAGCTCTGAATAGCCGAGTGCTATGTTGAGACCCTTGCTGCGCCAGCTTATCGCTATCGAATGTGGATGAGTTTTCGCCGTCTGATGCAGGGGAGAGATAACAGGGACTCGTTGCAAGGGACCTCCTTTACCTAGACTGATTTGATCAAGGTGAGTTCATCACAGCTCAGGCATTTACTCTTGCCCGAGTCGATGATCAGATCGACGCTAAATGCAGCTAAGGTATCTAGCCCGGGGATCTCATCCGGCGACATTATCTGGTTTAATCTCGCTAAAGCCTCAATACCTAGGCTGGCCTCCAAGCTGGAGCTTAATATGGTGCGCACGCCACACTGGTCGGCTTCATGTTGTAAATTTTGTATCTTCTCTAAAGTGCCGATGAGCATAGGCTTGATGACTAGCGCCGTGAGGCCCGGCTGCATTTCAAACTTGAATTTAGCATCGTTGAGGGTCTCGTCCAATGCCCAGGGCATGCCTATGGCTCGATAGAACATTGGGTTGTCGTTATGGTCGATGCAAGGCTCTTCTATGTACTCGACAGCGTCTATCGGCAGACAGGCGGCAAACTCGATGGCCTGCTCTAAGCTGAAGCCTCGGTTGGCATCGAGTCTGAGTTTTAGATCGGGTCTTATGGCTAGCACCTGATGAACTAATTGGATCTCTTCTTCCAGTGAGGTCTGGGCGACTTTTATCTTAACTGAATGTGTTTCCCTAGGTAGGGCGCGCACTCGTTCGTGCAAGCTGCTAATTGGCTCATCTTGCCCGCGATAGATAAGCGGCACCACTCTAGTCTCCTGAAGTGACAGCTCAGTGTCATCGAGCTGGCCGATAAGCTTGCAATAGAGCAGGCTCAAGCCAAACGCGACTGATGGGTATTGAGTCTCTTCGGCGAGATCTAACAGCCGGATGATGTGTTCACCTATGAGAGACTCGAGTCGCTCTTCCAGCAGTAGGCTGACCTCTTGTGAGCTTTCAAGGCTGAAACCCATTAAGGGGCGGTTATCGATATCGAGACCCGACAAAGGGCTTATTTCAACCAATTCGGTGCGTAGGTCAGATGTCCCCTCGGCTGCTGAGTTCTGCTTCACTTGCAGCCTGAGAACCAGTCCGCTGCGTAGATTGATACGTTGCTTGCCGACAGGAAGCAGTTTATTCAGGGGGATCTGGTAAGAATATAGCTGAGCAGAGGAGATGATCATTGCGGGGTCTCTATGAGTTGTAAGATGAATTGCTGACAAAATTTATCCGCAGCCGCCAAGTGAACATCGTGCCCGGCCCGTTCGAATTGATGCACTGTTAATCTTGACTGACTCTGCCACTGCAGTGCCAGGGCCAAAAACTTACTATCATCCTTGCCGACGTAGTAATGGCTGGGAGCTGAAATCTGATTGGGTAACTGCATGAGATCTTCTTGAACGGCGAGTGATGTCGCCAGATAGATCGACTGCAGTGCCAGCGCACTATTATTGCTGCGCTTTTTGACCAAGGCTTGCCGTGCTACCACAGATAACTCGGAAAACACGCCTTGCTGGTACCAGGCATTGAGGAACTCATTCAAATTCAGGCTGGCGAGTCTGGAGTGCCACATGTTATCGTTTCTGAGTCTAGCCTCTCTATCGCTGGCGCTGATGAGTCCCGGGTGAGCGGACTCGAGATGTAAGCTAAGGAGCCGATCTCCGTATAGCCGGGCGATATGTAAGCAGATACGGCCGCCGAGTGAGTAGCCCAGTAGATGATATTTGTCTATGTGCAGCGCCGAAATCGATTGATGAACTGCCGTGGCCACCTGATACAAGCCGGGTGTGTCGAGTGACAATGCCGGGCTGCCTCCGTGTGCTGGCAAGTCGATGCAGACGCAGTAAAAATATTTGCTCAGCTCTGGCAGTAGAGGTGTCCAATCGACTCTACTCCCCAGGAAACCATGGATCATGACCAGAGCCGGCTTTACGTTATCACCATGGCACGTTAAGGCTAACATTCGCTCTGCTTGACCCAGGAAGCGATTTTAGTTATCTGTTCGCTGGCCTGCTCTTGTGCCACTGTCACTTCGATAACAGAGGGACCATCGAATTCAATGGCATCCTGATAGGCCGCATTGAAGCCCTCTATATCATCCACCTGATTGTAGGCGATGGCAAACATGGCGGCAGCATAACCAAACTCCAATCCGTGGGAGAGGCGGTAATAATCGTTTCTTAACTTCTCGTCATGGACGGGTAATAAGTTAAAGATGTTGCCGCCATTGTTGTTTAAGATCACCACGATAAAAGGTGTTTTCATGGTGCGTGCGATGGCAAGGGAGTTAAGATCGTGTAGCTGGGATATATCCCCAATGATTAAGGTGGTTGCTGTCTTGCTATGCTTGGCAATACCACAAGCAGTTGCTAATAATCCATCTATGCCTGATGCACCGCGGTTAGTGTAAGTGGAGCCGTACTCAGGGGTCATGGGGGCAAACATATCATAGAGACGCACGGGTAAGCTGTTGCCAATAAATAATTGCTGTGATGCTTGCTGCGATCTGGCGATAGTACGAATCACCATAGCCTCGCCGAATTCACCATTGTCTATCTGGTGTTGGAACAGGGTTTCCAGATTGTCATTGACTCGAGTCAGCTGCAAAGCCCAATTGTTCTGTGAAGATCTGGGCCAGGCTAGTGAAGCAAATGTGTGCAGATCACACAGCCAAACCTGTTTGGCGCTATGGCTGGGATCTAGCCTCATCTGTGTCGGTAGCACTTGCCAGTAACTCTGCCATTTTTGCTCGGCAAGATAACTGATTAATCGCTTCGATATAAGACGACCACCGAAAACTAAGACATGTTCGGCCTGTTGTAGAAGGGCTCTGGCCTTAGGCTGGTGCAGCAGTTGATCTATATTGCCAATAACACCTGGGTGCTGTCTGAGCTGAGATTGAGCATCTGTGAGTAACGGCCAGCCAAGCTTTTGTGATAACAAGATCAAGGCTTCCGGGGACTCTTGGGGGGACAGAGTACCGGCAATGATCACTCCCTTGCCATGAACGAAGCGTGCCAGTGCGTCCTGGCCTGGTATGCTCTGCAGTCTCGCCTTGCCATATTGAACATAGGGCTGACTGGTATGTTGCCAGGAGCCTAAGGTGCGCAGATATTCGCTGAAGTTGGCACTCATGGTCGAAGGATACAAGGGCTCTCGATACATGCAGTTGATGTGCACAGGTTGAGTCTGATTACTGATGGCTTCATCTAATGTTGCCAGCAGAGATTCGGGTCGAATAGCGAGACCCGGTGTAGGTAGATTTACCTGTTTAGCGTATTGAGAAAAAATCGCCGGCTGTACTATGGCTTGGTTGGCACCGCAGTCGAGCAGTTCTGGGGGCCTATCCCCGGACAGAACAATGAGAGGGACATGGGTCAACCAGGCTTCAATTATCGCTGGGTAAAGGTTAGCAACAGCCGTGCCCGATGTGGTGATGATCGCGACGGGGGCTCGACTCGCTTTCGCTAAACCTAGCGCCATAAATCCCAGGCCACGCTCGTCAAAATGCAGATGTTGTTGCAACTTTGTCTGTTTAGCGGCGGCCAAGGTCAAAGGCGTCGAGCGTGAGCCCGGCGCTATGCACACATGTTGTACGCCCAGTCGCGCAAGCTCCTCCAGAATAAGCGTGCCCCATAACAAGTTAAGTTCGGCTGTTTTTTCGATCTGCATAGATAGTTACCATAAAATTGATACCGCTAGTCTAGCGTGAAGTAAGCGAGATTTCTAAGCTAAACAACATAGTTTAAGGATTACTTCGCCTTGTATCAGTACACTATGTACTTAAGTTATTAGCCCCTGTTATCGATCCATTCACTCATGACCACATGGGTTTTTATGCTGATGATATCGGTCTGGGCATCGATATACTCTCGGATCTCATGGAGACGTTTCATCGAGGAAGCCTGAACATAGACCAAGAGATCCATATCTCCTACGTAAACAACCGCTGCAAGTTTGAAAATGGAGGTGGGAGGACTACAGGATAAGCTTCTTTTGAGCCTAACTGTCCATCGCTAAATTGCGCATCTTTATGAGTTCACTGTGTTTAAGGTAGAGCAGGTCAGCGGTCCTACGAATTATCTGATCTTCATATTGGCACAGTTGACCATCGGCATAGGCTAATTTCCACATGGCCAATATCAACTTCTGTTTTTGCTCGATGTCGCACTGCTCATTTATCTCCTTGGTAAACTCATAGAGGGAGATCGAGTCGCCTTGTATCTTCTTGGCTTCATCGATCAGCTCTTCAGTTTCTGCCTGTGTGAGAGATAGGGCCTTAGTCATGAGTTGTGGCAACAGTTGTGCCTCCTCTTCACTCAAGGTTTCATCGGCAAAGATGACTTCGAGCAGTAAGCTCACCGCGGCTAAATTTAATTGACGGGCTTTCTCTTCCGGTGTGACGGCTTGTGAGTGCGACGTCAGAAACTGTTTTAATTTGGCTAACATGAAAGACCCTGTCGATTTGAAGTAAGTTCAGCATAAAGGGTTAGAGTAGAAGATGAAATAAGAGTTCACTTGTAAAGCAGATACAATAATGAATCTTACTTCATCTATTTTTCCCTAAGCAGCAGGCTTAAAGAATGGCACCTAGGCCTTTCATTAGCATATCTGTCGTACCCTGTCCGGCATTGCTATCTAGGTAGCCTTTAACGATTTCGAGCATAGGGACTGCGAGTTCTTTTGAAATCCCAAGCTTTTCGAAGGCGTCAAAAACTTGAGCGCCGCCTCGAAGCGAGCTGCCCAGATCACCAGCTTTGCTAGTAAACCTGACATACCTGATCCGTTATCTAGGGCTGGAGCCGCAGATAATAGGCTGTCTATTCCAGGAATGGCATTGGCAATAGAGCCAAAATCATCACCACCGAGTGTGGATTTTGCCAAGGAAAGTAGGCTGCCTAAGCCGCCTTCTGCTGCAAAGAGGTTATCGAACCAACCTGCTGTCGCTGGTGTGCTTAGAGTCGTGCTAGCGAGTAGTAGGCCGGTCATGGCTGATAGTTTTATTTTTCTTCCAATGGCTAATTAATTCGATTGTTGGACCATTCTATATTTTTTAACAATTTTATTGCATCTATTTTACGCTTTCAGCTCTGTATTGTGATATTTCATCGGTGCAATAACTATCAAATTTCGGTATCCTAGCTGCCTTATTTTGCTTTTTTAATTATCTATTGGAAACACCCATGTCATTGTCTGCGATATTAACAGAAGCCTTTAACTTCTTTCGTAATAATATGAAACAGTTATTTTTATTGATTTTCCCTATTAGCATATTGATGTCAGGTATAAAGTTCTGGTTAATCAGTGTGTTATCGGTAATTAGTGATTCAGTTGTTGCTGGGGAAATGGACACCGTACAGATAGACACGTCTTTGGTTATTGCTGCATTGGTATATGTGGTGTTATTAACGATTCTTTATGCGTCTTTAACTTTATTTTTAGAAGTTCGCTCTAATGGCTATGAACCTAAAACTAGTCAAGTATTGCTTACTAGTTTGAATTTTGTACCTGGTTTGCTTTTAGCGGGAGTTTTATCTAGTTTAGCTATTTTTGGTCCATATATTATTTTATTGACCATCTCTCCACTTTTAGCCATTTTAGGTATTTTTACCGGTATATTTTTATACATACGATTGCTCTTTGTGAATTTTATGATAGTAGTCGAGCGTTTGACTCCTTTAGAAGCTATAAAAAGGAGCTTCTATTTTAGCTCCCCCATTATGCTAAAAACTGTTGCTATAGTCCTTTTAAATATTCCGATCATTCTTGTTTACAGTCTAGCTGCAAAAGTTATTCCTGATGGGATACTTATAATCGATATTGTTACAGCGTCTTTGTTTACATTTTTTGGTTTGATTATCGATGTGGCACTTTTCCGTTTGTACATGGTTTCACGCCCTAACAAGGTAGATGAAGAAGCTTAAGCCATAGGAATAGGGCTTAGGCTTAGCACTTAGCTATTAGTACTTAGGAATGGGAAATGCGGAGTATCTGTTGTGCTTACTGATGTGGATTTAGTTACTCAATTTTCTGCCGAATTAGGTCATGATTATGGCATCGCTAAGAGCTATGTTAAAGATGTGCCTACCCAGGCATTGCTGCTGCTTCGTAGCCTTACCCATAAATTAACGGATCTGCTCGCCGAGTCTAAAGGGGTCACGTTCACTGGGCCAAATCTATACGACAGAATAGAAACCCTTAACAATAAGCGTGTCATCGATGTACGTATTACCAGAGCCCTGCATCGTTTACGGGGGGACGGTAATCGTGGAGCCCACCCGGAAAAATATCACCTGACTGCCGAGCAATTGCAGCAGCTCAGTGAAAAATCGATAGAGAAACTATTAAAACTCATCGAGTCTTTGTTTAAGCAAGTCACGGGTGAGTCACTGCCTCAGTATAAATTTGAGCCATTCGATTTACTGGTGGGGCGGGATCTCTGTTATAGAGCCGTGATGCAAGGAGAAGCCGAAGCCCAATATCTTGTGGGGATGTCACTCAAGACTCGCGCTCTTATGCAGCAAGAACAAGAGCTGGCATTAGAGGCGAGCAATGATGAAGAGTCTACTCAATTAAACCTTTCCAGCGATACGTTAGCCAAGGCCCAATATTGGTTTTCTTTGGCTGCCGCTCGGAACATGAATGCTATGCATGAGCATGGCGTCGCCTTAATTCACGGTTATAACGGTGAGGCCGACGTCGTTGCTGGGGAGAGAGCTATTGCTTTGTCTGCCCAGGCTGGTGTTGCCAATGCCATGGCCTTGTTAGGTTACTTCTATCTGGTAGGCAGTGAAACCGTCACTATCGATCTCGATAAAGCCCAAGAGCATCTGCAAGGTGCAGCCGAGCTGGAGCAATCGGAGGCGATGGCGAATTTAGGTGTGTTGTTTTATCAGCAAGGTGATCTTCTCCAGGCAAATGATTTTATTTCACAAGCCGCTAAGGCGGGTTTCCCCCACGCTCAATATCATCTCGCCTTGATGTTGGCAAAAGGGGAAGGCACTGAAATCGATCTGTTGGCCAGTGAGCATTGGATGAAAGAGGCGGCAGAGCAAGGGCAGCTCGATGCCATGTTCTCTCGTGCCCAAGCCATACTCAATGATGATGACTCTACCAGTGCTGAGCTGGCGTTGGCCGAGTCTTATCTCAGAGAAGTGATTAAGTACGGTCATAGCGTACCCGCCATGATTGAACTCAGCATAGCCTTAGCCGATGGCATGCTCAATAAAATTGATGTAGTAGGCTCTGCAGCTCTGCTCAAGTTAGCCAAAGAACGGGCAAATAGCGAGGAGCTTGCGGTCATAGAGCCATTATGGAATTCTCTGCTGCAACAGGTTGAGAATGTACTTTTTGTTGCAACTAAGAATGAAGAGTTAGCCGCCCTAGAGAGAGCGAAAGAACTACTCTCTGATTAATGTTTATCTATACCGATAGGTATTAACCCCCTCTTGTTCTACGATCTCGAAAGGTGAAATGGAAATTCTATCCACTCCATGGTTGCATACAAAATGCAATGTGTTGCATTTATGTTATTCAGACTGAGAGGATACTTAATTGCTCACACGTGCAGATGAAAGATAAGACGGGGAAGATAAGCTGTTACCGGGTGAAGAGAGTTAGCCGAATGATTCGAGCAGTTTAGAGTAGAATTTATAGTGCCTCAGAGTAAGATCCCCGCGGTATTCGAGGCTGCAGTAGATAAAGCTAGGGCGCTCACCGGGGCGCATATTGAACTGCCCCATGATGAACATTTCAGTATCGAGTTTATCCTCTCTACAGCCCTATCTCTTTCCTTGCTGAAGGCAGTGCTAATTATGGCTTGAGCCTCATCATGTCTAAGCAAGAGGTAATCGATTTCGAATGAGATATCTTGATGCCACTGGCGGGTATCGAGGGGGATATTGAGAAATACCACAAAGTTTTGGCGTGTTATAAGAAACTCACCTATTTGGATAATTTGGTCTGTGAGCAGTTGACCGATGGTCATATTTTGGAAGCGTTTCGAGGCGCTGTTAAAGCGGCCTCTGACAGCTTCACAATTTAAAGTCTAGGACGCTGATTTTTCTGAAAATCACATGCCTGCTAGCTTGGATCGTGCTCGTAGGTGCGTCCTTGGTGCGGCTTAGCTTGATGACATTTATCCACAAAGGCGTTGTCGGTAAATATTTGCTGGCTTTGCTGTTCGCTAGCGGCAGAGAAATTGCCTTGTTGCTGGCTACTACTTGCATAGGCTCCCTGGGGCTGCTGCTGTTTAAACTTAGCGAACTGTTTATTAAGAAATAGACGACCAAACAGGCTCAGCAAGATAAAGCTGATAGCACCGAACAATAGCAGGAATGGCAGAGCTATAAGGGCTAGGGTGATGACTGCAATACCGATAGAAAATGCCATCCAGCCTTTGGCTCCGGAGAATCTTGCCTGGAAAGGTGATTGCTGAAATTGACTATAGATCATAAAAACTCCAAAAATTAACTGTGTCTAGTCTGCATATTTAATAAGCTAAGATCACGTTAAATTCAGTTAATCTGGCTGTGAATATGTAACAGATTGTCTGTAAAGGCGATAACACCTCAAGAATCACCATGATAAACCAGCTTTGATTAATCTAAGCTGAATAGCGGACCGATTATCACAAGTTTCGTTATTTCATCTTGGTATTATCTCAAGTCTCATTATTAGAAGTGTCGTTATCGAACGCCTCGGCGACACTCTTACATATGGTTTCTCTGATCCATTTATGGCCCGGCTCCTCATTATTACGAGAATGCCAAAGCAGTACATAGGCCAATGGAATAAATTCGAATGGCAGTGGCAGCTCGACCAATGGATACAGTTTTCTGGCGTGGCGGGCAAAGCTAGATGGCAAGGTGAATATCAGATCGCTATGAGCGCACACACTTGCCGCGCCATAAAAGTCCGGTACCGTAGTGCTAAGTTTGCCAGATGATAGTCCAGGGCCCACCAGTCATTGCGCTTCACAGCGCACCTGTACCTGTGACATTTCCAGATAGATTTATAGATCCCATTGGCCTGTTTTTACCGCAGAAATGATTGGATGATTCTCTCTAACCAAACAGATCTGCTTGTCGGTAAACAGGGTCTTGTGAGAGATTCCGTCGGGAAGTTTGTCGATAAAGAAATCTGACTGTGAATGTAGGCCTCTGCCACAAATTCCGAAATCGATCTGTCCCTTCTGTAGGGCCTGCATGGATTGCTCCATCCATACATAGGTATCGAGTTTCAGGTTTGGTGCATTATTGAGTCGTGGGCCGATGAAACAGGGGATCTCCCAGAGTATCGCGTAGGCGATTAAGACTCTTACTGAGCGCAGATTGACTCAAGTGCAGACGACTGGCTGCGCGGGTGACACTTCGTTCTTCCAGCAGTACCTGCAATATGACCAGCAGGTTGAGATCGATTCGCGCCAGGTTATCCAGATGCATTAGTTATTCCTTAAAGGAAATTCAGTTCTGAAATTATACCATTTCTGTTCATAACATCGCTGAGCTAAAATTTAGCCATAGAATAATGCTACATCTTGAGAAAAATCATGCGTCGAAATCTGTTACCCATACTCATGTCTATGGTGGTACTAAGTCCCTTAGCCATAGATATTTATCTGCCCTCTATGCCGACGATGGCTGTCGAGTTTTCTGTTTCATCGAGTGAAATTCAATCGACCTTAGTGTTGTTTCTATTCGCTATGGGTATGGGGCAAATTCTCATTGGCCCATTAGCCGATCGTTATGGACGTCGCCCAATTGCCATCTTCGGTATTTTACTCTACATAGCCAGCAGTTTATTTGCGGCCATGGCCATGGAATTTCATTGGTTGCAGTTGGCCAGAGTGCTACAGGGGCTAGCGGCCTGTTCAACATCGATCGTGGTCTTCAGTGCGGTGCGAGATTGCTTCACTCCTAAAGAAGGTGCGCGATATTATAGTTATCTCAATGGCGTTATTTGCGTGATCCCTGCATTGGCTCCGACTCTGGGTGGTTTGCTGGCGTTGCAGTTTGGCTGGCGATCGACCTTCATCTTCATGACGCTCTACGCCATAGTGATGATGTTCGTCGTAGGATACCGTCTACCGGAAACACGACCAGCCAATACTGTTACCACAGGCCCTCTTTACCGTTGGTCACGTTACAAGCCCGTACTCAGTGAGCCCCACTTTATGTTTTATGCATTATGTTGTATGGCTGGAATGGCGGCGATTTTGAGCTATGTTTCCTATGCTCCAGTTTGGTTAATCGAGCACTTAGGCATGTCAGAGCTGACCTTCAGCGGTCTGTTTGGTCTCAATGCCGCGGTCAATATAGTCGCCTGCTTCCTGGCACCTATGCTGATTAATAAGTTAGGCAATCGTCCCACCGTCATCCTGGCACTGAGCATCATGTTGCTCTCGGCTGTGTCTCAGGTGCTGGTTCAGACCTGGGGGCCACAAGCGGGCCTGGCAGCGGCATTTAGCTTTATGCTGCCTATGATGCTGCTCTGTATCGGTTTTGCCTTACTGCTTGGTCCTGCAACTAGCATGGCTCTGTCGGCATTCGGCGAGCGAGCCGGAACAGCAACGGCCATGCTCGGATTCATTCAGATGAGTGGCGCTTCTCTATTGGCTGGACTCGTACAACAAACGGATCTGACGGCGCCCTATGCAGTTGCGCTGGTGATGGGGGCCTTGGCTATTATGTTATTAGTGATGCTGGCCATGCCACGCTTAGATCATTGGCATCAAGAGCAATATGCGCATTAAGAGAGGTGCCTAGGCATTAGAATCTAGGACCTAGCTTATATCAAGCAACACCCTTTGCTCGCCAACTGCTAACCACAGAGCGGGCTTTTTTGTACTCGGATCGCTAATTAATTAGTGTTAAAAGCGGCCATTGATAGTGGCACCGACTAAGAAACCATCTGGGGTATTGTCTCCGTCTAAGCCAAATTGTTTAGTGGTGCTGAATTTGATTTGTGGGTGTAATCTAACCAAGTAAAAGAGTTCTCACCCAGCATAGAACTTGCCTGGTAGGTGAATGAAACCTCGGAGGATTCATTGAAATAGTAGCCTAAGCTTAACCATCAAGAGATGACACCATAGCTCCGCTATCGTCGATGTCTATTTTGCTATATTTTTCTTTGAGTGTGACTGTATATTACGTGATACAGTTTGTATCCGGAGTAGGCTAGACTATGGGTCAAATTTTTGATTACGATTAAGAGAGCCTAGTGGCCCGCCCTATCTGCCTTAAATGTCATTACCCCTTGAAGGCTTGCCTCTGCGAGAGTATCGAGTCTATGCATGTCTCGACTGAGTTGATTGTGTTGCAAGATCCAAGAGAAGTGGGTCATGCCAAGAATAGCGTGCGCTTGTTATCCCTGGTTATCCCAGAGACGCAAGTCTTAGTGGGTGAGGTGCCAGATGATTTTTCGCAACTGCGCCAATATCTCGATGCCAGTACTAAGCCTGTCTATCTCGTTTACCCTTCCGATAAGAGTAACAATGCCGAGGAGGAGAGATTTGATGATGAGGTTATCATGCTGCTGCTCGATGGCACTTGGAGGAAGGTGTATAAGTTATTGCAGCTTAATCCCTGGTTGCTCCAATATCCTTGCTTGCATCTGGATCTGCAGTCAGGATCCAATTATACCATTCGTAAGGCGAGCCGTAGCGATAGCCTCTCGACGTTGGAGGCTGCGGCCATGGTGCTCCAAGCCATAGAGCCAACACTGAGTGTGACTCCTTTAACTCGTGCATTAAGTGCCATGGTGAATCAACGTCTTAACTCTATGCCTGCGAGTGTACGAAAGCGCTACGAGTAATTTTTGTTTGATGTCTATCTCATCGCCTCGAACTCGCTTCTATCTAGGGTTGAATTTATTGCGTTTTGGCATGAAAGCCACCAAGCTTATATTCAGCAATTTGATGATACCGATATGCCTGATTTATATGCTCTCAAGGAGGAGTGAATGATATTTAATAATAGTGGTTGTTTTAGACCGAAAGCCTGTGTGTTTGCAGCGGCTTGTTTATTTTCCTCAACTTTATCCATTGCATCAGACACTCACAGTTTGTCTCAAAAAGCCGATGCGGCGCGTGAACAATCCCGAGAACTGGAGCTCGAACAGTTACAAAAAGCCAGGGATGCGGCGGGTGAAACACAAGCGCGAGAGAAAAAAATATACAAAAAAATGCAGCCCAATGACTGGGAAGCCGAGCAGAGAGTTAAGGCGGAAAAGCAATTTATTGAGCGCGAGTCTCGCGAGGCAAAATACCTTAGAGAGGCGAGGAAAGCTGCGTCAAAAGAGCGTAAAATACCTAAGCCTATTTAAGGAATAACATATAATTTCAAGTTGAATTTGAACATTATATGTTCGACGTGGCGTGTGTTTCCTATCGAGTCTGGATAAATAACTGGCTTTATGGGATACATCAGAGAGTCGAACTGTTCGATTAAACATAAAAAAGGGAGCGAAAAATGATTCGCAAAATTTTAGAGGTGGTACTGATGTTAGGGACCTTGGTCTCAACAACAGTGTAAGCGACCCAAGCCGAAGATATCCAGAGTTTTACTCTAGATAACGGCATGAAAATTATGGTGTTGGAAGATTCATCGATTCCAAATGCCAACATGTATCTATTTTGGAGAGTCGGGTCCCGTAATGAAGTGCCAGGTATCACAGGCATCTCTCATTTCTTCGAGCATATGATGTTTAATGGCGCTAAGAAGTATGGCCCTAAGATGTTTGACCGTACTATGGAAGCTGCCGGTGGCGCTAACAATGCTTACACCACAGAAAACCTGACTGTCTACACCGATTGGTTTCCTGCCAATGCATTAGAGACCATCTTCGATCTGGAAGCCGATCGCATCGGCCATCTGGATATCGATGCCAAAATGGTGGAGAGCGAGCGTGGTGTTGTAGCCTCTGAACGTACCACAGGTTTGGAAAATTCAAACTGGCGTACTCTGCAAGAAGAGCTAAAAGGCATTGCATTTAGGGCCCATCCATACAGCTGGTCTGTGATTGGCCATGAGTCAGACATTAGCGCTTGGACCTTGGACGACTTGGTGCAGTACCACAAGACTTATTATGCGCCGAACAATGCCGTGGTCGTCATTGCTGGAGATGTGAAGTTTAGCCAAGTAAAAGCGTTAGCCAATAAATATTTCGCTCCTATCCCGGCGCAGGCGTCTCCAAGAGAGGTGAAAACCGTTGAGCCACTGCAAAAAGGTGAGCGTCGAACTTATATTCAGAAAGCCTCGGTAAGCACACCTAATGTCATGCTTGCCTACCATGTGCCTTCGACGTCACATGCAGACTACTATGCGTTGGATCTACTCTCCTCGGTGCTCAGCGAGGGTAATAGCTCTCGCTTGTATCAATCCTTGGTGGAGAAGCAAGTTGCCATCGAAGTTGAAACTTACCTACCGATGACAATCGATCCAAACCTCTTCTATGTGATGGGGGTTGCTAACCCAGGGAGCACTGCCGTCGAACTTGAGAAAGGCATGATTAGCGAGATAAATCGCATTGCCCGTGAAGGTGTGACCGAGAAGGAGTTGGAGAAGGTCAAAAATATCAAGTTGATGGGTTTCTATCGCTCCATGGAGACTATCAATGGTAAGGCCAATACGCTTGGTACCTACGAGCTATATTTTGGTAGTTTCGAGAAACTGTTTAACGCTCCTGAAGCTTACAACAAGGTTACACCTGCAGATCTTCAGCGTGTGGCACAAACTTATTTAGGTCGTGCAAACCGTAGTGTCGCCGTGCTGGCTGCAACAGAGGAGACAGATGAATGAATACATTAACTCATCTCACTAAGCGTTCAAATAAGCTGATGGCAGCGATCACTCTGGGTAGCGTGTTAGCACTTTCGGCTTGTACTGCAATTCAGAGCAGTTCCAGTGTCGATACTGGCAGTTTCAGCATGCCAGCCTATGAACACCTGGTACTAGATAATGGCCTGACTATATATCTGATGCCTCAGAGAGAAGTGCCTTTGGTGACTGTCAGTGCTGTGGTGCGGGCAGGTTCGGTAAATGATACCATTTCTGGTGTGGCTGCAATGACGGCTCAAAGTCTATTACTGGGCGCCGCCGGAAAATCTAAGGCCGAGATAGAGCAGATGGTAGATTTCCTTGGTGCCTCTATCTATGCCGATGCGGGCAAAGAGGCTAGCTATATCGGTGCCGACTTTATGGCTAAAGATAGCGATACTATGTTGCCTCTCATCAAGAGTCTGCTTTTATCACCAAACTTTGATGCCGATGAGTTCGATAAATTGCGTCAACGTGAGATTGCCGGATTGTCTCAGGCTAAAGAGAGCCCCCGCTCTGTGATCAGCCGCTATTTCGATAAATTCGTCTTCGGTGCACACCCATACGGTAATGCTACCTCTGGCACCAGCGAGTCTTTAGCCGAGCTCAATATTTCACAGCTTAGAGCATTTCATAAGAGCTATTACCAGCCGAGGAACACGGCCATCAGTGTGGTTGGTGACTTCGATACTGAGCAGATGAAAGCCGAACTTAGTCAGCTGTTCGGTCAGTGGCAGAATGGCGAGAAAGTCGTGGCACTTAAGCTGCAGGCACAGCAGCCTGAGCTTTCGTCTGCGAACGTGTTATTAGTCGATAAGAGTGATGCCATAGAAACCACCTTTCTGATTGGCGGTAAGGGTATCTCACGGGATAACCCCGACTATGTGGGCTTGAAAGTGGTCAATACTATCTTAGGTGGTCGTTTTACCTCTTGGCTCAACGATGAGTTAAGGGTTAACGCAGGACTGACTTATGGTGCTCGTTCTGGATTTATTGCTTACTCTCAGGGCGGTGTATTTAGAATTAGTAGCTTTACCAAGACTTCTACCACCAAAGAGACTATCGATCTGGCATTGAAAACTTATGCGAGGCTGTGGGAAACGGGCATAGATCAACTGACACTGGATTCTGCCAAGGCCTATGTCAAAGGCCAATTTCCACCTAAGTTTGAAACCAGTGGCCAGCTTGCAGGTTTGCTATCCGATATGTACCTCTATGGTTTCGATGACGGCTTCATCAATGACTTTCAAACTAAAGTGGACGGTTTAACTTTGGCCGAGACTCAGAGATTGGTCAGCAGCTACTTCACGCAGCAGAATCTGCAGTTTGTCATCATAGGTAATGCCGATAAAATAGCGCCTATTGCGGCGGAGTATGGCGAAGTTACCCGCTTAGACATCAAAGCAGTAGGTTTCGGAGGATAGCAAGTTAGTCTAATAAGCTTTATAAGGATCAGCATCAAGTTACCCCTAAAGATGATATCGAGTTGTTTTAGAAAGAGTGTCGTCTCATGTACGATAGCCTTGTGCGTATTTATGCCTATTTCATCTTGGGCTGAGAAGGCCGACTTCGGTGATTTTTGCACGGCGCTTGCGGGTCATTGGCAGGGCAGTGCAGCGAAACTAAAGCAAGAGCCTATGCAGACCTCAGTCCAGGCTATCTGTTCTACGGACAAGCAACAGTTATTGGTCTCTGTGAGTCGTAATGCAAATCATAACTTCAGTGAAACCTGGTGGTTCAGGCGCAGAGGTGAGGCTACTTTTCTCATCTACTTCGATGGGGTCAATGAAGATAAGTCTCAAAGCTTTAGCCTATACCGCCAATATGGCAGCTATACCTTGTTGGGTGAGGGGGAGTTGAATAAACGCCCCGCATTGATCCAACTCAGGTTTGAGCCTAAAGATAATGGCTGGCTCTGGCTGCAGAATGTCCAATATCTGGATGACGATACCGAGCGTTATCTCTTCTATCGTGGCATAGAGATGATGCCTGTTCCCCTGCATAAAGCTCCTAGGATCTAGGAGCTAAGATCTGCTTATAAGGCCCCTTCGAAGCCAATCTGACGCCAGGCTTCATAGCTGATGATGGCGACGGCATTGGAGAGATTCAGGCTTCTGCTCGTTCCCGCCATGGGGATCTTGAGTCTCTGGCTCGTTGGCAGAGATTCGATGATCTCCATTGGCAGTCCGCGTGTTTCCGGCCCAAACAAGAGTACATCCCCTTTCTCGAAACTGAGTTCGCTATGAGGGCGGCTCCCTTTAGTCGTGCAGGCCATGATGCGCCTTCCTGCCATTGCCACGAGGAAGCTTGCATAGTCTTTATAGCGGGTGACGCAGGTGAGATCGGCATAATCTAATCCCGCACGGCGTAGTTTCTTATCTTCGAGATCGAACCCTAATGGCTCAATTAAATGCAACTGGCAACCATTGTTGGCGCACAGACGTATGATGTTACCTGTATTGGGAGCGATTTCGGGCTCATAGAGTGCGATATGAAACATGCTGATCTGCCTAAATAATAATGAAGTGCGATTATGACATAAAACCGGCCAGAAAAAATACCCGCAGTGGGTGAGCCCTGTCTTGTTTCTCTGTCGCTAGAGTATACGCCGGGCCTGATTTCTGTTTATATTCTGGGGTGATAAATCACAATTAAAGCAATGCATCATGGGCGTGAGGAAGTGTATGGATCTGGTCAAATTATCCCGTATCAGCATGAAACATCTGATCACCTTACATGTGATGTTAGATACATTAAGTGTCACAGCTGCCGCGGAGCGACTCTGCCTAAGCCCCTCATCAGTCAGTAAAACCTTAAGCCAGCTGCGCAGTAATTTGGGGGACGATCTTTTCTATCGCCATGGTAACAAGCTGGTGGCGACACCTCTGGCGCGGAGGTTGGGACCGAGTGTGCAGCAGATGATCTATGATATGGAGCAGCTGTTGAGCCCAGACCAATTCGATCCTTCCAGCTGTGAGACGCGCTTTTCACTGGCCATGCGTGAGAGTACCTTCGAACTGCTGGCGGCTAAATTGAGTGCCAATGTGCTCGCCTTGGCACCCAATATCAGACTGGATATCAGTACCAAGGACAGTGTCGGCTTCGATGGTCTTATCGCAGGCTCACTGGATTTTATCATCTTGCCCCACGATCTCAGTCAGCCGCCGGCCCCAAGGAATGAGCTAGTGTGGAAAACCTTGTTTCAGGATGAGATGGTATGTCTGATGAATCCAGATCATTCCTTAGCAGAGAGTGGGCGAGGGGAGTTGAGTCTGGATGACTATCTCAGTTACGGCCATATCGGCATCACCGACGGTGATCTGAATATTCCCTTCTTCGAGATGCAGCTGGCACAGCTGCAATGCCGCAGAAAAATCAGTATCTCACTGCCAGATTTTGGTAGCGCAGCCTTGATGTGTCACCATTCAGCACTGCTCTTCACCTGTTCCCGTCGCTGGGCCGAGATGGCGCTACAGGCCAAAGGGCTGGTTAACCGAGCCCTGCCCTTCGATTATGGCGAGGTGGCCTATAGCCTGGTGTGGCATAGTGCGGCCATGAAAGATCCCGCCCAACGTTGGCTCTATGAGCAGATATTGGCGTGCAGCGAGACGGCATAACAAATTTAGGCTGAGGAATGGCTAGGGTTAGTTAAAGAAAAAACTCATAGATAGGCAGAAGGTAACACTAAAGTTATTCCGAGTTTAGTGAGTCCCTCGGCCAACACCGTCATATCCGTTTCACTGCAGGTTTGCCATTCAAGTGCCTCCCCCTTTACACCATGATGCCTAAAAGCATTGAGTCTGATCTTAGTCGAACTTGGCAGCCGCTGCAGATACCCAGCCAGAGCCGTTATTTCTGAGTCGAAGTCAGATTTCCCCGGAATGTGTAGTAGCCTGACTTCATATAACTTACCCCGGCTGGCTAGTAGCTCAATAGAGCGAAATACCCTGTGGTTATCCCGGCCCGTCAGCCATTTATGGGTTTCTGTCTGCCAGGCTTTAAGATCGACCATGGCGCCATCCAAATAAGGTAATAGCTTGTGCCAGCCCGACTCACTCAGACTGCCGTTGGTGTCCAACATACAGCTAAGGTGCTGCAGTTCTGGGCTGGATTTTAAGGCGGAGAACAGGCCTACAATGAACATGAGTTGCAGACTGGCTTCGCCGCCGGAGACTGTGACTCCTGTGATAAAGGGGCTATTTTTTCGAATAACAGCCAAGAGCTGAGTCACTGTGTATTGGCGGGTCTTAGGGCTTGCCTGTTTCGGACATGCCTGCAGACATGCATCGCATTCGATGCACAGGTCTTTGTCCCAATGAATGAGGCCAGATCCATCGGTCTCATGCAATGACAGGGCCTGAGCCGGACAGGAGGGGATGCATAGGCCACAACTATCACACTGACCTATGGTGTGAGGGTTGTGGCAGGACTTGCAGTCAAAATTACACCCCTGGAGGAAGATGACCAGTCTATTGCCGGGGCCGTCGACGCAGGAGAAGTTCAATATCTTAGTGACGGTTGCGCTTCTCTCATTTTTCATCTGCTGGACAGGATCCCCTGAGGCTTGCTCTAAGACTCGTAGCAAGGTGCTTGCTCATGACTGGTGACTCTGGGCTTACGATCTAAGATGCCGGTATTGGCCACTGCTTCTGCACCTAGGCCCGTGGTATTGGTACGCGAACCTCCTTGCTTGAAGGCGGCGATATCAGACAGTTTGATCATGTAGCCTGTTACCCTGACCAAATCATTAGAGGCCACATTAGCGGTGAACTCACGCAGTCCTAGACTCAAGGCACCCTTGCATAGCTGGTACATAGCTTGTGGATTCGATTTCACCGTCTCATCGATAGTCAGTATCTCGCTGATCCCAGATGAGTAATACTGGTGATGTTCGGCCAAGGCCTGAATATGGGTCACAGGGTCCGGCTCGGTGCCATAGGGAATGCGCACCCCTGGGGTGACGTCCTTATCCAGGCTGATACCGCCCTGGGCGTGCAGCAGTGCTCGGTCACGGTATCCGTAGGTGACAGGTGTCGATTTTACTATTTTGTCCAGTGCCGCAGAGATGCGATAGCCAAGTTCATTGGCAGTCTCACAGTGACCGTATGATTTAGATGATGCCTTGGTCTCACCCAGCAGGCAGTTCACCGCCTCTGCCATGCCATAGATACCGAACATGGGGGCAAATCTGGTCTCCTGGATCAGGCCCTCTTCGATCAGGAAGCTGGTGAAGAAGTGTGACTCTTCATGGAGGTAGCGACTTCTGGCCTCGATCAACTCATACATGAGTTGGCAATAATAGGGCAAGGTATTGGTGAAGAAATCCTGAGTGTCTATGGCGAGCAGTGCCACTTGCTTGAGGTTGAGACGAACCAGAGTGTTGGCTCCACCTGCCAGCGGCAGTGAGTTGTAGCAGCTGACTATGCCGAAACCTGAGTCGTCAAAAGTCTGGGCATGTATCGGGTAATTGGCGATATGGGGCTTGCTGCACTCGCAGATGTTGTCGGTTGCCTGTTGCAGCAGCTTATCGGGTGTGGTGTCTGGATCGTACATAAAGGTGAGGTTGGGAGCGACCTGCTTCAGTTCGGCGTCAACACGTAAGATAGTGCGGCAGATGATGTTATCTGACGGACCTATGTTCACATGGATAAAGGCATCGGGCAAGGTGCGATCCAGCATGATCCAGAATAGCCTCAACTTGTTATAGATAGTCTCATCATCCAGCTTGGCCACATAGGGCATCAGTAACTCATCCAATCGACCCAAGTAGACTGGGATATTGGTCACCGAAGGCACATGATGATAGATGATGGTTAAGGCATTGATGGCCTCATCTAGATTACGTGCCGGCTCCAGCTCCAGGTATTTTGAGCCTTGAGTCAGATACTTGGCATAGTCGGGCAGTACATAGCGAGGCTTAAAGGGGGCATGGCCCTCGAACATGTCGCAGATGATTCCCGAGTCCATCGCCTGGCTGACGGCGCTCGAGACGTTAGGATATGGCAGGCTGGCCTCTGCCTCCAGGGCCAGATAATTCGATTTCTGTTTTGGTGTTAGGCTGGCGTCGGTCACTATGCGACTGAATGTGTCTTGGCAAGTCATCTGCATTATCTATATATATGAATGATGCAGACTAAATTACTCCCTAAGCCCATTGGCCAACAGTGAAAAACCCTGCAGCGTCTGTTTCCAAAATGGAAAATAGATGGCTGAAGTCACAGTTTGGCCCCTGAGACAGTCTGCCTCAGGGGAGTCGACTCCCCTTAGAAGAATCCTAGTGGCTTGATGTCGTAGCTGATAAGTAAGTTTTTGGTATTCTGATAGTGAGACAACATCATCTTATGGGTCTCACGTCCGATCCCAGAGCGCTTATAACCACCAAATGCGGCATGTGCAGGATAGGCGTGATAGCAGTTAATCCACACGCGTCCCGCCTGAATTCCACGCCCCACGCCCCATGCGCTGTGCCTTGTTCATATCACGAGTCCATACTCCGGCGCCTAAGCCGTACTCGGTATCGTTGGCGATGGCCAGTGCCTCGGCTTCATCCTTAAAGGTGGTTACTGAGATCACCGGGCCGAAGATCTCCTCCTGGAAGATGCGCATATCGTTGGTACCCTTGAGGATCGTCGGCTTGATGTAAAAACCGCCACTCTGGTCGCCTTCGAGTCTGCAGATGTCACCACCGAGTAACAGCTCGGCCCCTTCCTCTTTACCTATGGCTAAGTAACTTAAGATCTTATCGAACTGTTCCTGAGATACTTGTGCGCCGACTTGCGTCTCGGTATCCAGAGGATCGCCTTGCTTGATGGTCTTAGCGCGTTCGATAACCTTGGCCATAAACTTGTGGTAGATAGACTCATCTATGAGTACCCTGGATGGACAGGTACAGACTTCGCCTTGATTGAAGAAGGCCAGTAACATGCCTTCGATTGCCTTATCGAGGTATTCATCTTCGTGATCCATCACATCGGCGAAGAAGACATTGGGTGACTTACCGCCCAGCTCCACCGTCGAGGGGATCAGTGAGTCGGCGGCACACTTGAGAATATGTTGACCGATATTTGTTGAACCTGTGAAGGCCAGCTTGGCAATACGCTTGCTGGTGGCCAATGCCTGTCCAGCCTCGGTGCCGAAACCATTGACGATATTGAGTATGCCAGCAGGTAGCAGATCTTCGATAAGCTCGACCAGTACCAGGATAGATACCGGAGTCTGTTCCGCAGGCTTAAGAACGACACAGTTACCCGCTGCTAGTGCCGGGGCAACTTTCCAGGCCGCCATCAACATGGGGAAGTTCCAGGGGATGATCTGACCGACGACCCCTAATGGCTCTGGGAAGTGATAGCTGACCGTATTGGCATCGATATCGGCAGCACTACCCTCTTGGGCGCGGATGCAGCCGGCGAAATAACGAAAGTGATCGACAACTAAGGGAAGATCTGCGGCGAGAGTCTCACGCACCGTCTTACCATTTTCCCAGGTTTCGGCGATAGCCAGGTATTCGATGTTCTGCTCGATACGGTCGGCTATTTTTAGCAGCAGATTGGATCTGTCTGTGACTGAGGTCTTTCCCCAGGATTCTCTGGCTTGGTGTGCAGCGTCCAGTGCCAGTTCGATATCTCTCTCGTCCGAGCGACCTGACAGAACACCTTGCCATTGACGGGTGAGCTGTTCTGGAAGTATTCGCCGCCGACCGGGGCTACCCATTTGCCGCCGATATAGTTGTCATACTTGTCTTTGAAATTGATCTTGGCGCCGTCGCTTCCTGGTTGTGCGTATTTCATTGTTATTTGTCCTTTAATTTGTCTTGTTAGTTAACTCTTACCGAGTCATTTGTCGATACATCTGCTGTATCTTATTGTTTTTAAGTGCAAAGGATTTTCTCTACCTAAGTGCTCTTTTCCTGAGGGATATCGCAATCATTGGGCCAAGCTGGCCGGAGTTGTGATATCTGTGAGGTAACAGTATGATGAAAAGCTAATTTCTGATGTCTTAATGTGCGAAAACCAGCAAGATGTTGCACTGGTATAGCGGCCGCACTGTGGCATAAGTGCACACCATGGTGTGCCAAAATGGAACACTGCTATGACACTAAAACTCGGCGCTCAGCAAGAGAATATGCAAGATTGGCTAGCAGATCCCTGGTTACGCAGCCAAGGTGCAGGGCTTACGGAAGCCTGTCTTCCTGAAGAGATGAGGCTAGATAGAGGCGCACTGGAACAGCGGAATTTTCATCATAAACAGCTTATCGAGCTGGTAGAAAACCATGCGCTGCCGTTGTTTAGTCAACTCATGTCACACACTTCGAGTCGGTTAATTTTGTCAGATTGCGAGGGCTATGTACTGTGTCATTGGTGAGCAGCACTTTATTAAGCAGCATAGATTTATGAGTTGCACCGCCAGTCCGATATTTTCTCCTGCCGGTGAGATGATAGCGGCTATAGATATCACCACGGAGCAGCAGCAACATACTCAGCAAACCCTACTATTAGTGTCCAGCATGGCTCAACAAGTTGAAACGGCTTTACTCTGTCATCTGCCACATAGTCACTATCGAATCGACTTGGCCGAGCAAGCAACGCTGCTCGACTCGGGCTGGCAAGGTATCGTCATCGCCGATAGCGAAGGTAAGATCTTAGGCACTAATGCCATGGCTAAGAAATTGTTGAATGCGCCCGGTTTAGGTGAGGACATCAAGCGCTATATGGGTAGCCAGTGGCCCCAAAGTGAAACCATATCTCAACATGGAGAGCTGCATCTTAAAATTCAGGCTATAAAACCCAATAAGACTCAGGTACTAGGTCATAAAGTCGCGGTGCGATTTAAAGATCCTAAATTAGAGCGTGCCTGGCAGCAAGCCAATAAGGTCGTAGGCAAGTGCATTCCCCTGCTGGTATTAGGTGAAACTGGTGTGGGGAAAGAGCAGTTCGTGACTAAGTTGCATAGCCAAAGTAAACGTTGTGGCCATGCATTCGTTGCGGTCAATTGCGCCTCCTTACCCGCCGATTTAGTCGAGTCAGAGCTATTCGGTTATTAAGCCGGGGCTTTTACCTGTGCCAGTAGGGCCGGATACTTAGGCAAAATCCGTCAAGCCGATGGTGGCTTCCTATTTTTGGATGAGATAGGTGAGATGCCATTGGCGACCCAAAGTCGATTATTGCGAGTATTACAGGAGAGGGAGGTCACCCCAGTCGGCAGCAACCGCAGCTACAAGGTGGATATTCAAGTCGTGGCGGCTACCCACACAGATCTCGAACAGTTGGTGAAAGATGGTCGCTTCAGGCAAGACTCTTCTACAGGCTCAATGGCTTGCAGGTGACCTTGCCATCACTGCGGGAGCGCAGTGATATCGAGCGCATCATTGATAAACTCCACAGAAAATATCGTGTGTCAACGCAGCTTATGGAGGCATCTCTATTGGCAAAACTGCTGGACTATCACTGGCCGGGAAACTTGCGTGAGCTGGATAACTTGATGCAGGTCGTGTGTCTGATGTCAGAGGGCGAGCAGGAGCTTAATTTGGGGCACCTGCCGGATAACCTGCAGCGAACTCTAGCTCAGGATCAAGCAAGTACCGGGCTGGTCACAGAGCCCTTAAATAATGAATTACAAACTCTGGTTAATGCCAATATTATTGCCAGCTATGCTAAGTTTCAGGGCAATGTCAGTCAATGTGCCAAGCATCTTGGCATCAGTCGCAATACCCTTTACCGCAAGCTAAAACTGCTTGGGCTAAAGAAGTGATTACCAAAGCATTCGTTATTTCGGCTGTTCATGATTGTGATGCATGTCTAACATGCAAAATATGCATTTCAAGCATGATGTGTTTTGCATTATGCTGGCAGGACTATTTTAGAGGAGTTCATCATGTTCAAAGCTCTGGTTTTAACTCAGGAAGGCGAAAATACTCTAGCAAATATCACTCAGATCCAAGAGTCAGATCTGCCTGAAGGTGAAGTGCTAGTCGATGTCGCGTATTCATCGCTGAACTATAAAGATGGTCTTGCTATAACGGGGATTGGCCGTATTATTCGACATTTCCCCATGGTGCCTGGCATCGATTTTTCTGGTGTCGTCAATGAATCTGCAGACCCACGTTATAAAAAGGGTGATGAAGTTATCTTGACTGGCTGGGGCGTGGGTGAGAATCACTGGGGTGGCATGGCTGAAAAGGCTCGTGTTAAAGCCGACTGGTTAGTCCCTATGCCACTAACTTGTAATGCCCAAAAAGCCATGATGATAGGCACAGCAGGCTTAACCGCCATGTTATGTGTGCAGGCGCTACAAGATGCCAAGATCACACCCGAATCTGGTGATATTTTAGTGACTGGCGCTAGTGGTGGCGTGGGCTCAGTTGCCGTATCTCTACTTGCGAGACTGGGCTATAAAGTGGTGGCAAGTTCTGGCCGTGTCGAGCAAAACAGTGAGCTGTTGCTTTCACTCGGAGCCAGCGAAGTCATAGAGCGCAGTGAACTAGAGCAAGATTCTAGACCATTAGAGAAGCAGCGCTGGGCGGGTATCGTCGATACCGTAGGCAATAAAGTGCTGGCGACTGCGCTGGCCCAGATGAACTACGGCGGCGCCGCGGCTATTTGTGGCTTGGCGGGTGGTTTTGCGCTGCCGACGACTGTGATGCCGTTTATTTTACGTGGTGTAAGCTTACTCGGTATCGATTCGGTTTCATGTCCCTTGGATAAACGGCAAGCAGCTTGGGAGCGAGTCATAGAGCTATTACCGGAAAGTTACTATCAGCAAGCGGCTCAGACGATTGAACTCGATGAGGTTGCTGCCTATGCCGATAAGATAGTTAACGGGCAAGTCACCGGTCGAATACTGGTTAAAGTTTAACTTTATTGCTCCGTCGCTTTGCTATCTAAGCCCAGCTTTTGCTGGGTTTTTTATTGTCTGGTTATTGCTTAAGCAACTGACGAATTGAAGCCGTTATCTCTCCCCTTAACCACATATGGGCTTTATCCCGCTCAGATTTTGAGTGCCAAAATAGGTTGTAGTCTAAGGCGGGATCTCAAAAGGAAGTGGTTTAAGCCTGAGTCTATGCTTCGATGCCGCAAGCTCAGCCATACCCTCAGGTAAGGTGATGACCAAAGGATGAAACTTTAGTAAGGCGAGTGCGCTGTCCAGATGAGAGGTTCTCAAGAGTTCATTACGATCGGGATGCGCCACAATAGCCGAATCAACCAGGGCCTTCACACCATCGCTGACTTAATTGTGATTGTAATTCCCTATGCTGAACCGGTATGACCTCAAGTTTGATATGGGGAGCTTGACTGTAGATTTCCGGTAATATGAAAGGCACTAGGGCCTGCATTGCATAGTCTGTGGCGGCGATGGTAAATTTTTGCTGACATTCACTTGGGTTAAATTCTTTGGGAGTCAGTAGCTCAATCAATTGCCCTGTAGGTTGTTGTAACTGTTTCCACCTTTATGATCATCTTGTCGATAAAAAACTAAAAAGGGTGATGACAGATGAGCAATGGAATAAAGCCCTGATTAGCCAAGTTGGTGATGTTGCTGGTTTCGATAGGGCTGAGCTCGTGGTCAACTATTTACGCGGCGCCATGATAAATAGCGACGATGCCAACAAACATAGTGGTGATGTGCAGATGTATTATCAATTCAGTTATGCACTCACTCACCTGATGGGGCATTCAGAGAAACGCATCCCCACTAAACTCGAATTTTCAGCCTGGCTGTCAGCCAATAACCGAGTGCATTATCAACAAAAAATGTATAAGACGGTAGCTTAATGCTGACTTTGAGGCCGTTGGGAAGAATGTTCTCAGCGATGATTTTTCCCTGATGAGTATCCATTATGGTCCTTAGTCTCACTATTTATGTACTCAATATGACTCATAAATGGCTAGCTCGGTAGTTTGATAGTGACTCTGAGACCATGGGGAGTAAGGTTGTCTGCAACTATTTCCCCCTGGTGAGTATCAATGGCCGCTTTAGTTATTGCCAGCCCTAGCCCCCAGCCGCCGGACTCTCTCTCTCGAGCCGTTTGAGGTCGATAGAATGGGTCGAAGATAGCGTGTAGATCTTGTTCATTCTCGATACCTGGTCCGTCGTCGCAGATAATAATTGTGATTTCGGTGTCGGATGCTTGAGCCGTGATATCGATCTGCTGCTCGGCATAACGGATCGCATTTCTGAGCACGTTTTCAATGGCCCGAGCCAGAAGTCTGGGATTGGTAGGTAGTGAGATTGCATCATCAATATCGATCACTAGCGCTTTTCCCTGCTGAGAAGCTTCAAAGTCCGCATCGTCGAGCACCTGGCTCAAGGTTTCATTGAGAGACAGTTGATGCTTAGTATCGTGAATGTTGAGCTTAACTCGAGAAAGCTCAAGCAACTCAGCGATCATCTGTTCTAGCTGTTCTGCTTCATAGCCGATACGTTCCGTTTCGGCTGATTTCTGTCCCTTCTTCCGGGCTAGGGCTAAGGCTAATTGTAACCGAGTCAGTGGCGTTCTTAGTTCATGAGAGATATCACTAATGAGTCTCTGTTGGCTTTTAACCATATTCTCAACTGAATTTGCCATACCGTTAAATGCCAGAGCTAGCTGACCAATCTCATCTTTACGATTAGTGGTTGCCTTATCGACACGGCTGGTTAAGTCTCCGGCCGCAAGTGCATCGGCGCTTAATCTCAATGTTCGCAGCGGTTTTCCCAGATGCCAGGCGAGCAGACCACATAAGAGGCCGGAGAGCATGATGGCTAGGCTTAATGTCAGTAGTTTATTCTCGGCGAAGAGAAAAAACCAAGGGCGTGGATGATGATTGGCTAGTCTGCCATAAATTGAGTACTGCTCTCCTGCCACATTAAATTTATAGGGGCCAAAAATCAATTCTCTCTTAAATTGGTGTGTCATAGGCCGTTCGGCCTCATCTGTCATCAGCATGAAGCGACGTAAACCTCGAGACACCTTGTGTGAGTTAATGACTCTGCCCTGATGATCGACAATATAAAAACGCACAGGCTTGTCGTTTCTATCTCTGATGTGAGTAAGCCGTTTGAATCGACTGCTGTTAATCGCTTGGGGATCGTCTTCCAAACGTATACTGACCCGTTCGGAAATTCTGACTAGCATCTTTGCCAGATGAGGGGGAAGCGGTGCTCTGTCATGGTTTTTCTGCAATAGAGGTAGCAGACCTACAATAGCTATGATCAATGAGCTACAGAGCCAGAAGCCGAGTAACAATTTAATAAATATGCGGTTTGGGAGTTTACTCACTGCCATTAGGGTAGCCAAATGTAGCCTTTGCCGCGAATCGTCTTGACTCTGGGTCTACCATCCATACGTTCCGGTAGCTTCTTGCGTAGATTAGATAGATGCATATCTAAGCTTCGGTCAAATGGCATAAGCTTCTTATTGAGCACTTTTTCACTCAGGCTCTCTTTGCTTATCAAGTCACCTGCATTTTGTATCATCTCAAATAACAAACCAAACTCAGTGCCGGTAAGTATCAGTAGCTGTTCCTGGCAATAGACCTCCTGACGACTCGGGTCTAGTGTGATATCGCCATATTCATAAACACTGGGTTGTTTATCGTTGGGTAAAATATGACTACGACGAATAATTGCCTTAATACGTGCAACTAGCTCTCGATCGTTGAAAGGTTTAGGTAAATAGTCGTCGGCTCCGATCTCGAGTCCGACAACTCTATCTATTTCGTCACCGCGAGCGGTGAGCATTAGCACAGGTGTCTGTTTGTTAGCTCGGAGAGATTTCAACACCTCGAAACCATTTAGTTTTGGCAGCATGACATCGAGAAGAATCAGGTCGTAATCTTTATCCAGAGCCAGCTCTAAGCCTGATTGTCCATCATGGGCGAGTGTTAGCTCGAAGCCTTCCAATTCCAGAAGTTGTGCTAATAACTCCGACAAGCCCAAGTCATCGTCGATTAGTAATAGATGGTTCATGTGTATCTTTACCTTAAATCAATATGCTAACAAGACGAGTATACCTTTTTAGATGTCAATTGCAGTTTATCAATGTAAGTCTAAGTAAAGATTGCTGTAGAGGCCGATTGAGTCGGGATTGAAATATAACAACTCAGCAAATTTACAGTGATTTACCTTGGACAAACCCTGACTTACATTTAACTCGTTAAACTGGATTGTGTTGAATGACATGAGATAACTCACCCACAGATAGAGGTCAGTGAAATGAAAGCAAATACATTTAAAGCAGGTTTACTCGCTATTGTCGCAAGCACGGCTCTTATGACGTCGGCTGTATACGCGAAAGATGGACAACATGACTGTCAGCATCATATGAAGAGCGAGCGCATGGCTCACCATGGTGGTATGCATCAAATGTTCAAAGGTTTAGGTTTGACCGATGAGCAGAAGTCAGAAATTAAGTTGCTTATAAAAGAGCAAAAGACTGCAATGAAAGAGATCGTCCTACAAGGAAGAGCGTACAGCCAAGAACGCCGAGTTCTTAAGTTTGATCACAGCCGATAGCTTCGATGAGACAAGCACAGAGCTGATGCAGTGAGACAGATAGGTAAT
>NZ_ABIC01000004.1 GCF_000172075.1 Shewanella benthica KT99 | reverse complement strand
AGGCCAAACTAAGCCTATCGAGATTAAGGTGGACCGAGTCGCTCGTGCGAAGACCGCCGAGTCTGATAAAAAAGCCAATGCCGAGTTTACCAATACTTATTGGAAACTGATGAGCCTGGGTGAGAAGCCTGCAAAATTAGGCGCTGGCGAGAAAGAACTCTTTATCCAATTCATCGCTGAGAAAAATGTTATCAAAGGTTTCTCTGGTTGTAATCACTTCACCGGCGCTTTCGAGGCGAACCAAGGTAAGTTAACCATGGGGGCGGTAGCGGGTACACGTAAGATGTGTATGCAAGGTATGGATCAGGAACAAGCATTCCTTATATCTATCGGCGAGTTTGCCTGCTACAGCATTAATGGTGAAGCACTGACAGTGAAGAGCGATAAGGGCGTTCTAATCGCGACTTTCGAGTCTCGTTACATGAACTAGTCTTTACTGACAAATAATAGGTCTGTGAAACCAGCAATATAAACATAAAAATACCGCTCGAAATGTCGAGCGGCATTTTATTTAGCGAATCAATCTAAGACCTATTTGATAAGCTCAGGCTCCATGGCGTGGTCATCGTCATGATGGGCACGTGACTTGCTGCCGACTAGCTTTTTGATATCTTCGATAGCGAGATACAAGCATGGGATCAGCATCAGAGTGACCACAGTGGCAAACAGGACACCGAAGGCGAGGGAGGTCGCCATAGGGATCACCATCTTAGCTTGCATGCTGGTTTCTGTCATGATGGGCATCAAGCCGATGAAGGTGGTCAGCGAGGTCAGCATGATGGCCCTGAAACGTCTGCAACCCGCCTCAAGTACCGCAGTCTTCATCGCAATTCCCGCCTCACGGGATTTATTGATGTAATCAACCATCACCAAGGAGTCATTCACTACGACACCCGCAGCGGCTATGATGCCGAATAGGGAAAGGGCGCTTAAGTCGATTCCCATGATCATATGACCGAGCACTGAGCCTATGACGCCGAAGGGGATGACGGCCATGATCATGATAGGCTGCGAATATGACTTCAGGGGGATGGCCAACAGGCTATAGATGATCAACATGGAGATGATGAAGTCTCTTAGCTGAGTCTTAGCGCTGTCCATCTGCTCCTGGATATTTCCCGACACTTCACTCTGTACTCGCGGATATTTCTTTAGCAACTGGGGCATAAAGTTATCACGAATGTCCTGAGCCAGCTTGAATGGCTCGGCTTGATCGGCATCCACAGAGGCCCAGACATTGATGGTACGGTTACCGTTCTCACGACGTATACCATTGACCCCTTGAGTCACTGTGATACTGACCACTTCCGATAGTGGCACTTCGGCGCCTTGTGGGGTGACAATCAATACTTCGCTGACCTGAGCAATAGAATTACGCTCCCTCTCGGGATAGCGCAGCATCACTTTTATCTCAGAGCCATGTCTCAATATACGCTGGGCTTCCAAGCCATAGAAGCTGTTACTCACCTGAGAGGCTATATCGGCTAAGGTGAGACCCAGACCATAGGCTTGAGGCTTGAGTTTAAACTGCACCTCTTTAGCGCTGGATTGACGACTATCGTTGACATCTCCGACACCTTTGAGGGAGTTAAGCTTAGCCTTGAGTTCATTCGAAGCGGCAATCAATTGTTGCTCATCTTTTCCTTTCAGGCGGAAACTGATGTCACCATCGTCACGACCACCACCGAACAAGTTATCCTGAATTTCGAATGACTTCATTCCCGGTATGAGGGGCATGGCTTGACGCCATAGCTCAGCAAGCTCGAAGGTATCTAAGGGCCTAAGCTCGGGATCCACCAGCTTGGTCATGACTTCTGCCGAAGTCCGTCCCTTAAGATCGACCTGCATATCTGAGATCATGCCTTGACCATATTGCTCTTCCAGTTGCTTATCTACGTCATAGATGGCTTTTTCGATGGCCAGTGCTGCAGATAAGGTCGCTTTCTCAGAGGAGGCCACGTTCATCTCGAAGGTGATCCGAGGAAAGTCATGGGGGATCTTGGGCTGTCCGATGTAGCGGATCATGCCACCGGCGTATAGCCCTGCACAGATCAGTATGAAACTGATAAACAGCATGATAACCGTATAGCGATACTTAACTGCACTGGTGAGCGCCGGGCGGTATATATTCTGAATAAAATACTGCAGACCCTTATCGACCTTGCCTTGAATAAAGTTCACCCCATTACGTAACCAATCCAAAGGATTTTTAGAGCCTGGTTTAACCTTAGTTCTAGGTTTCATTCTGGCCAAATGCGATGGCAAGATGAGCTTAGACTCGACCAGTGAAAATATCAGACACAAGATCACGATATAGCCTATGGCTTTACCGAAAGCAGAGGAGGGACCGTCACCAAGAGTCAGAGGTAAAAATGCCGCTATGGTGGTCAGTACACCGAATGTTGCTGGCATAGCGACACGCTTTACACCACGGATGACATTTTCCAGACTCTGGCCATTTTGCTCACACTCATCATGGGCGCTCTCACCCATGACGATGGCATCATCCACCACGATACCCAGAACCAGGATGAAGGCGAACAGGCTGATCACGTTTACCGTGACATCGAGCATCGGCATTGGCATGAAGAGTAGGGTGCCGAGGAAACAAACCGGCAGACCCATCATGACCCAAAATGCCAGACGCACTCGCAGGAACAAGGCTAACATAAGGAAAACCAGCACAGCACCGGTTTTCATGCTATCTAACATGAGGTCTAATCGGCCTTCCAGATAATAGGTCATGTCTACCCAGGTCTCTAGCTTAAGCCCGTCCGGTAGCACTTGCTGTTTCTTAGCCACATAGGCTTTAACCACATCGGCCACATCTGTTATGCTTTGATCGTTTGCGGCCCCAATGAAGAAGGTGACCGAGTTCTTACCGTTAAACTTCGAATATTGAATGCCTTCTTCGAAACCGTCAATGACGGTGGCGATATCACCCAAGAGCACATTGGTACCGTCTGGCAAGGTAATTAAGGGCAGGTTCTCGAACTCGTAACCTACGTAGGCCTGGTTTTGGATCCTAAGGTTGATGTAACCGTTCTCGGCGCGGATCTGACCCGCCGACATGTTACGGGAGAAGCCGCGAACGGCTGCGGCTACATCATTGAACGTGAGCCCAAATTCCCGCAATCTGTCTCTACTCACTTCGATGGCTATTTCATAATCCAGACCGCCGTAGAAGTCGGTGATGTTTACCAAGGGAAGTTGCATCAACTCATCATGAATTTTTTCACCTAGTACCTTGAGTTGTCTCGGCGTCATATCACCGTACAGGCTCATATAGAGCACTTCCTGACGCAATTTAATGCGCTCGACCTTAGGCCTTTCCATGCCATCGGGGAAACTGGATATGGAATCGATGGCAGATTTTATCTCGTCGAGTACGATTTGTGGATTGTAAGAATCTTCTATTCGAAAATAACCTGTGGCCGAGTTTCGGTTAGAATAGGTGATCACACGTTTGAGCCCCTGAACACTCTCCAGCGCCTCTTCAACTTTCATGGTGATGCCTTCCTCTACTTCTTGAGGCGCAGCGCCGGGATAGAAGGCATTAAACTCGACCCAGTTGATCTCAATCTGAGGGAAAAACTGCTTACGTATGGTGTCGGCGGTCAAGAGACCCCCTAAGATGATAATGAGCATCAAAAGGTTAGCCGCGACACTGTTGTGGGCAAACCAGGCTATGATGCCAGTTTGTATTTCTTGCTTGCCAGGTGAAGGCGCAGATGTTTGATTAGTATCTGACATGGATTATTCCTTCTCTTCCATGGCGAGTTGCGTCTCAGACCCTTCGGAGTCATCGTCTTGTTGCTGCAGTTTTTCTTGAGGCAGAGCAAGCTGCATGCCTTCGACCGGGTAATCGAGCGCGGAGGTGATCACATTCATCCCTTGTTCGAGACCTGCGGATATCACTACTTCCGCACCGAATTGACGGATGATGTTGACGGTTTTATAGGTGAGCTTATTATCATCATCGAGTACGGCAATTTGTCCGTTGACGACTAAGTGTCTCGGCAGTACGGTGACATTTCCGGCATGAGTGCCTGCAATGTTGGCGGTAACATAGCTACCAAACCTGAGCTGGCTATTGTTCGACTCGATACCATAAGGGTCTATGACTTCGGCGACAAGATAGGTCATGCGGCTAAGCTTATCGACCACCCCTTCGCTACGCACTATGGTGCCGCTCCACTCTTGCTGCTTGCCACCCAGATCGGCAACGAGAGTCACTTGTGCATGTTTACCTTTATTGATTAGGTATTGGATGTCTTTATCTGCCAAAGGCAAACGAATCTCGGCCTTATGGGTACTTAACACTTTGCCAAGGGGAGTGCCTATGCTGACATAGGAACCTAATCCTATGGTTCGACTCTCTATGAGGGCATCATAGGGCGCCTTGATCACAGTACGTTCGACGTTGCGTAGAGCACGTTTAAGGCCTGCTTCGGTGGATTTAAGCTTGGCTATTTCTTGGGCGAGTTGCGGCTTACGTAAGCTTAACTCCGAGGGGACCCCATCCTTAATGCGTTTCCATTCTTCTTCGGCAACCTTACTGAAGGCTTTTTCCTGCACTAAACTTGCTCTTGCCGAGGCAAGGTTGGCTTCTGCATCAATGAGATCGGCATCGTAATCACTGGGATCTATTTTCGCGAGAATGTCGCCTTTCTTCACGAATCCTCCACGAACGAAGCTTTCTGACAGGTAAATGATCTCGCCGTTAACTTGAGAAACCAATTCAGTTTCATACTTGGCGTTGACCACGCCGTAGGAGCTGACGGTAAAGATCATAGGGTTGAATTCAACCTGTTTAACGGTAACTAAAGGCGTATTGTCTACCGCTTCCTTCTCTGCCGGAGGCTGCTTCAGTGCCGACATAGCAAGGAAACCACCGATACCGAGGGATAATACGATAATAGGCAAAATAATCTGTTTTTTTGTAGCCACGAACACTTCCTCTTGTTGAAACTTAGATTTTTATATTCTTTGTAAAACAGCCTTATATGGCTAGTTCAAATTAATACATAGGCGAAAGACTTTTTTTAGCTTATATATGTTAAATCATCCGCGTTGATGTTACATGGCTATTGTGTAAATTTGTATGTCGTAATGAGAGGCGGTTACACAGCCCATTAAGCACCTGCTTAACCCATGTAAATACAGACGTTTCTCTATTTTCGCGCTTTATTTTTATTCACATAAAGTGTGCAAATGGTTAACTTGTCGACGAATGGCCCATTTATCGACCATAATTTGATCGACATCACTATCTCTTCATACCTGAGTGTTAATCTGAACGGGTGAACTGCACACAGCTATCTAGTGAATACACAGAGTTTTATTACAATATCAATGCTGTTTATATTGAAATCGAGGGAAGGTTATGACTGATTTAGACCATAGGTTTGGCGTAAAAGAAGCTAATTTAGTCGTCAGGTATTTAAAGCTTGAGGGGATCACAGCAGAGAACAGAGACAAGCTAGTCTCTAGCATAGATCAGATTATCGGTATCGACAGTGTTTCATATGATGAGTCAGCAGCGACATTAAAGATGGCCTACGATGCTAGTCATTGTGACCTAGACCTGTTTGAAAGGTTAATTCAAGCGCAGGGAGCCGATCTCTCGCCGGGGATATGGACTCGGGTTAAAGAGGGGTTTTATAAGTATGTCGATCAGAATGTGAAAGATAACGCAGAGCACGACCCATATTGTAATAACGCTTTACCTAAAGCCTTACCTGGAAGCAGGAAGAGATAAGGCAATATTTTTGATACAAGCTAAGCATCACGACAAAGACTATTATCTATATTTTTCCTTGTCAGCTTAAATACTTCTACGACATGGCAGAGAGCCTGATTTTAGAACCTCGACGAACTCGGTTTTACCCTAGGACGGTCAAGCGTAGACCTCAGAAATATGCCAGAAATAAAAAATGCCAGTAAGCTTAACTTACCGGCATTACAGGCAAGGGGCGGCTAATTGTCATAAATGGCTAGACAGCACCTAGTATATATTCGTTAAGATGCCTTAGTGAAAGAGTATAAACCCAGCCGAATCTCCGTTCGGTATTTTGCGTTTTCCTGATTTTATTATTCCATCTGATTCTAGTTCTTCTCGACAGTTTCTAATGAGTTATGCATTAAGAGAGTCTATTTATCATGTTTGCTAATTGATGATATAGATAAGTCGTGGCACACTGGGTTCTACGGTAGTTTCACATGTTTCTAGTGGTTGTTTTTTATTGAAATAATTTTGGATGTCTTTATTAGGAGGGGTTATGTATATTGTCGCGAACCGTATTCCGGTGGCTGTGGATTGGCAAGATGAGTTTGAGAACCGATTTCGTCAGCGTGTGGGGCAAATCGACCTGCAAGCTGGTTTCGTCTCGATGCAGATCTTGAAACCTGTGAGTGAAGGGGCGCCTTATGTCGTTTTCACCACCTGGCAAGATGAAGCGGCTTTTGAGGCGTGGATCCACAGTGAAGATTTTAAGTTATCTCATCAAAATCCCTTACCCAAGGAAGCCTTTACTGGCAGACCTATGATTGAAAAGCATCAGGTGGTGATATCGACTTAAGTTGTGAGTGCTAAATGAAGTCATTTGCTCTATTTGTCTAGTCAGTGCATTTTACAAGCGCTCTTATGGAGAGAATATTCCGCCAGGAAATAAGTGCTGTTTAGGGCGGAGATTCTCTCACCTCTTTGCCTATACATTTGCAGGTGATGTAAGGATATTGATTAGCAGTTGATCTTAGGGATATCTTGCCAGCTGGTGGTGTACTGAGGCGTGAGATATTCTCGTTTCATGTGCCATTTGGCGGTGAACCCTTGTGCCGCCATAAATATAGAGTCGGAGCCGTATTTGTGATTGAGTGCGTCATAGACCTTTATTAATGCCGGATTTTTCGGTGATGCAAACAGATCCAGCTGGTTATGTGACTCACTGATAAGATCGATGAGGCCGACTCCGACTTTGTAATAACGAACCCTTGCTCTAAATTGTTGCTTGGCTATCTGAGTCACTATTTGGGTTATTTCACCTTCATCATGTTGGCGGACAGTGAGCCATAGAGTTCATAGTTTGAACTTAAGGCGATAATACCTAAGCGATCACACAGGGCCTTAACTTTGAAGTAAGGCTCAAATTTGGGGACCCCTGCATCGATAGCCTGACGGTTAGCGGCGACGATACAGCCGTCGTTATTTGACAGGACCACAATAGGGCGGCCACGCCATTCGGGGCGAAATACCTGTTCGGCGCTACAATAAAATGAATTAGCATCGACGAGAGCGAACATTGTACTCCCTGTGAGTTGTTCTAGCCGACTCGTTAACTTGAATATCAACATTGGAATCAATAAAATTCATCGGTTAAAAACTGATTCGACGGCAGCGTTATTCATCAGCAGAGGACTCGGCCGATGACAGCGTATTGAACGCACCACAATACCTTCGACACTGAACTGATCGTACTCGTGTATGGCCACTGGTTGATGTTCATCGTTAGCCGAGAGTAGCATTCTTCTTTTGGTATCAATAATTTTGCAGACAAAGTTGCCGTTGTAATTTGCCACTATCACGTCTTGATCTTGTACCTTGACGTGCCTGTCGACGATGAGAATATCGCCATCGAATATCCCGACATTTTGCATCGGACATCCGCTCGCTTGGCCGATGAAGGTGGCACTGGGGTGCTCAACGAGCAGTTCATCTAAGCTTAGGGGCAATTGTTTGTAATCGGCTGCTGGGCTTTCGAAGCCGGTTATTCCCGCACTGGCTGAGATTGGGATCACTTTCATCATGGTCATTCTACCCTGCACTGTATATTTATACAGTTGTAAGTCTAGCAGTAATCTAACTACTGGCAATCTTTTTCGATGTTCAGGTTCACATCTTGAGGTTATTGTCAGTTAATGTTTTTCAAACGGAATGAATTTGGTAGAATAAACGGTAATTAAAGGAGAGTTATCAATGTCAGTTTATGTAGTGGGCCATAAGATCCCAGATTCAGATTCAATTTGTGGTGCAATTGCACTCGCTAACCTGAAAAATGCAATCGACGAGCCAGCTATTGCTGCTCGTTTAGGTGAGCTATCACCTGAAACCGCATTCATCTTAGAAAAGTTTGGTTTCCAGGCCCCTGAATTCAAGACGAGCTATGCCGGTGAAGAGGTGTTTATCGTCGATCATTCTGAGCTGACTCAGGCTCCGGATGATATCGCCGAGGCGACAATTGTCGGTATCGTCGATCACCATAAGCTGGGTGACTTGACCACATCGACACCACTCGAGTGTTGGATCCGCCCAGTAGGCTGTAGCAACACCATCATCAAGATGATGTATGATTTCCATGGTGTGGCGATTCCAAAGGACATCGCCGGCATCATGATGTGTGCGATTCTCAGCGACACGGTTATTTTCAAGTCTCCTACCTGTACCACGGCCGATATCAAGTGTGTCGAAGCCCTGGCTAAAATCGCCGGTATTGAAGATTTCAAAGAACTGGGCATGGACATGTTCAAGGTAAAATCCGCTGTTCAAGGCACACCAGTACGTGACCTTGTTATGCGTGATTTTAAAGACTTCAACATGAATGGTCATCTGGTGGGTATCGGTCAACTCGAGGTCATCGACCTGTCTGTGTTTGACGACATTAAGGCCGAACTGGCAACCGATATCGCCGCTCTTAAAGCCGAAGGTGGACGTCACAGCATGCTGCTGCTACTGACCGATATCATGAAAGAAGGCTCAGAGCTATTGATCGTCAGTGATGATGCGACCCTGACTGAACGTGCCTACGGTAAGACGACCGAGAATGGCCGCGTTTGGCTCGATGGCGTGTTGAGCCGTAAGAAGCAGATTGTGCCTCAGCTACAGAAAGCACTGGCTTAAACTGATCTTTATAGACAGTTAACCGCCGTTAAGTAGACTGAATTTAATAGGTCGAAACAGCAATGTTTCGGCCTTTTATTTTGTCCGTAGAATATCAGGTTTGAATGATCATCCTTAAGCCGTTATCCCAGGATTGAGGCACGAGATGCCCGGGATCCAGCTCTGCTTCGGAGGCGTGGATCCGGTACACATTAGTTGCTCATTTTACGGAATGATCCGTTTAAAAATGGTCATCTCACTTTATGACATGACCAAGTACTCACTCTTAAGCCGAGGCTGTAGATGTCTCCCTAAGCTCATTCAAGCGTGCCTGGGCCAGACCGAGTACTGAATCTGCTGGATGCTCATCGAGCTGCTTCGACTGTCTGTCTAGATTAATCCCTGACTCGATACCTGTCAGCAACTCGATGGCCTGACTAACATGGTCAATGGCCCAGATATTAAATTTGCCTTTCTTGACCGCCTCGACAATGTCGCTACGCAACATCAGGTTCTGCACGTTCGTCTTAGGAATGATCACCCCTTGAGTGTTAGTGCGTCCCTTGATAGTGCAGACATCGAAGAAGCCTTCAATCTTCTCGTTAACACCGCCGATAGGCTGGGCTTCCCCGAACTGATTCATCGAGCCTGTGATGGCGATATCTTGTCTGATCGCCTGATTAGAAAACGAAGAGACTATGGCACAGAGTTCGGCCATGGTGGCGCTATCACCATCGACACCACCGTAAGATTGCTCGAAGGTGATATGGGTGGTGAGGGGGATCTTGGCGGTCTTACCCAGCAAGGACGCCAGGTAGGCCGATAGGATCATCACGCCCTTGGAGTGTAGGCTACCGCCTAAGTCCACTTTTCTCTCTATGTCGAACACCTTACCTTCACCGAAGGCTGTGGTTGCCGTGATTCGGTTCGGCGCGCCGAACTGATGATCCGAGGTCGCGATAACCGACAGTGCATTGACCTGTCCGACGGCATGATCTTGGGTGCTGATAAGAGTGGTGCCGGTGATGAAACTCTCCATCACATTGTCTTTGACTCGACATACGCGCATCTCATGATTGTGCAGGGCCTGCTCGACATGGCTGGCGCGGATCATGTTGGCATTGACGGCGCGGGCGCAGTAATTAGACTCTCGTAGCAGGTTGGCAATGTCGGCCGAGTGCAGGGAGAGTTTGTTCTGATCGTCAGCCTGACGAGAACTGAATTCTATGATGCGTTTTATGGCATTGCGATCACAATGCAGCATCTTGTTGCCATGCACGATACTGGAGATAAACTTGGCGTATAGGGCCTCAGATTTCTCGGTACGTGGCATCACATCTTCAAAATCTGCAGTCACCCTAAACAGTTCACTGAATTCGGGGTCATAGTGCTGCAGTAACTGATAAGTCTGATAGTCACCGAATAAGATGATTTTTACATCCAGAGGAATCGCCTCGGGATCCAATGAGATAGTGCCAGACAGGGTGACTTCGCGTTCGAGGGAGCTAAAGCTGAGCTTGCGCGAGCGAAGGGCACGCTTAAGACCGTCCCACACATAGGGCTGTTCCAATACCTTGGCCGCATCTATCATCAGCACACCGCCGTTGGCCTTGTGCAGACTGCCGGAGCGGATCAGTGAGAAATCGGAAAAGATGGTGCCTTTGAAGGTCGCATTCTCGATATAACCGAAGATGGAGTGATAGTTGGGCGACTCCTCGACTATGATAGGCATCTTGTCATCATCTTGATTAACCAGCACATTGACCTGATAGCGGCGGGGCATCTTCTTGTCTAAAGAAGCATAAGAAAGCGCCAGTTGCTCCTCATTGTCTTCGAGAAACAGATCTAAATTGTCGAGAATGTCTTTATGCATAGCACCAAGATAGCTCTTAACGGCGGGTATACCGCTGTATTTCTCCTTGAGCTTAGTCATCAGGTGGGTGAGAACATCTTGAGCCACCTGCTCATCTTGCTTCTGTTGCTTGTCAGAGTATTCCTCTTCCCACACAGTAAATTGACGGATGATGACTCTGAGCTTAGATTCGAGCTCGACGATAGAAGTTTCTAACACATCTTGCTGTTTCTTGCTCAGAGCCTTAAATGTCTCGTCGGTATGGGCTTCCTCACCTTTCATGGCCAAAAGCTCATAGCTGCCTTCGGCCGTGATGGTCAGGCTGATACTCGCGTCTTTGGCTTCCTTGGTGAGGCCTTTAAGTGCAGATTCCTGCCTGTTCGACAGTTGACTCTTGAGCTTCTCGGCGCTGGAATAATACATTTCATTGTCGAACGCCAAAGGCAACGCCTTGGTCAGCTTGATGATGAACTTCTCGACATCTTTCTTGAACTCGATACCCGAGCCTGACGACAGCTTCAGCACCTTAGGCACACGGGATTCATCGAAGTTAATCACATAACACCAGTCATGAAGAGTATGACCGCGGCCGTTGGGCTCGTAACGATTGAGGTAACGCATCACCATGGTGTGCTTACCCAGGCCGTTACGGCCGAGGGCGTAAATGTTATAACCCTTGTCAGGCATGGACATGGCAAACTCGACGGCTTGTTGGGCGCGTTCCTGTCCGACAATTTCATCCAGGGGAGTTAAGTGTTTAGTAGACTTACAATCGGCCTCCAGGCCTGATAGCTCAGAACTGCGGTAAAGCTGGTCACTGCTTAGAGGGGATAACGGAGATATTGGCATAGGCAACCTCGTATATGACTCTCGATGATTTCAGTGTAGGCATGAAGATTTAAAAATTCAGTAGTTAATTTCGGCCGTTAGCGTTTTTTTGCCAATAAAGCGTTCAAGCGCTCAAATTATAGTCAGACTTCTGCTTTGAATGTCAAAATTTTGCTCAGTTAAAGGGGCAAGATGACCAGAGTCAGCAGGGTCGATGACACTATGCCGCCTATCACGACGGTTGCCAGTGGGCGCTGCACCTCGGCGCCAGTACCGACATTAAGGGCCATGGGCACAAATCCCAGACTCGCGACTAAGGCTGTCATCAATACCGGTCGCAGTCGCTGACTCGCACCTTGCTTAATGGCCGCAAAAAGCTCCAGTCCCTGTACTCTAAGCTCCTTGATGAAGCTCAACATCACCATGCCATTGAGCACGGCTATGCCCGACAGGGCGATAAAGCCCACCGCCGCCGAGATAGACAGAGGCATGTCTCTGAGCACCAGGGCCAGTACGCCCCCGGTCAATGCCAGCGGCACGCCGCTGAAGATGATCATCGAGTCTCTGATTGAGCCAAAGGCGCTGTATAATAGGCCGAAGATGAGCAGCAAGGTCAGTGGCACGATTATCATCAAGCGATTGGATGCCGATTCGAGCTGCTCGAAGGTGCCGCCATACTCGCTCCAGTAACCGCTGGGCAGATTAAGCTCATCACCCATGAGACGCTTAGTGTCCTTAATGAAAGAGCCCAAATCTCGTCCCTCGACATTGGCTGTCACCACCACATGACGCTTGCCACTCTGACGGTTGATCTGATTGGGGCCGACCTTGAACTTAATCTCGGCCACTTCACCCAGAGGCACATAGCTAAGATCCGGATTGAGATCCACGGGCAGCGCGATAGGCAGATTTTCCAGAAGCCTGAGATCTTGGCTGATATTTTCATCCATACGCACTATGAGTTTAAACCGTCTGTCCCCCTCATAGATAAGGCCAACTTGCACGCCGGACACCGCGACCTGCAGCGCTTGCTGCACATCGACTATGGTGAGACCCAGCAAGGCTAAGTGATCCCGGTTTGGCTCGATAGAGAGGGTTGGCAGGCCGGACATCTGCTCCACACGGACATCCTTGGCGCCTTCGAGTTGCTGAAATAAACTCAGGGCGCGATCGCCGGCCTGTTTGAGGATATCGAGATCGTCAGGGCCACATCGGCGCGCACGCCGGCAATCAACTCGTTGAAACGCATCTCGATAGGCTGGGTAAATTCATAGTTATTCCTCGGCACCTGCTCGATATGATGACGCAGCTCATCGATGAACTCCTCCTTGGTTTTACTCGGGTTGGCCCATTCGGATCTGGGTTTGATGATCAAGATGGTATCGGCAACACTTGGCGGCATAGGATCTGTGGCCACCTCAGGTGTGCCAATTTTCGAAAACACCCGCTCCACCTCATCGAGCTCGCCGATGATCAGCTCAAGCTGCTTCTGCATCTCGATAGACTGCTCGAGACCTGTGCCGGTAATGCGCATGGCATGGAGAGCAATGTCCCCTTCATCGAGCTTAGGCAAAAACTCAGAGCCTAAACGGGTCAGCTGATAAGAGGTGACGGCCATTAAGCCTATTGCAACAAGGACTATGATGGCCGGACGCTTGAGGGAGAAGAACAACACGGGCTCATAGACACTACGGGCCTTAGACATGAGCCAGTTCTCTTTCTCATTGACCTTGCCCTTGACGAATATCGCGATGGCGGCCGGTACGAAGGTAATCGAGAAGATAAGCGCACCTATGAGTGCAGCCACAACAGTGAAGGCCATGGGGTGGAACATCTTACCTTCGACGCCACTGAGGGCACGGCTAGCGCATTTTAATCCCTGACTCTAACAGGGTTGAGCGATACTCGTCGTCCAACCCTGCCATCTTCTTTTTAGCCACTATACTCGCGCGTTTTGTCTGCTCTTGCTTGAACAAGGTCATTGCTATTTTTCTCATCACATTAAAAGCAAGCGGACCTCGGCCTTTACGGATCCGTGATTCATCTTCTCTGAATGTCATCTCTAACACCCAATGCATACTTTCTACTTGCCAGTGATTTCGCACAGAAGATAACGCCTGCTCTGCATTTAAATCTAATGAGCTAATGTACCAACGTGTTTCAGTGGTCTCTTTACCTGTCGTTTTTTCATGTACGTCTGATGTTACTTTGATAATGCTTTTTAAGCCAACCCACTGATATTTATTATTTAACCAACTTTTATTAACCAGCACTTGCTGACAACGTCTTGTTTCAATTCACCCTGTAGACCAGAATGATGACCTTTAAGCGCTAGAATATAATCAGCCTTTTGCTTAACGATTAGCTTTGCTATCTCTATTTCATCCGCTTTTAATCGGCAGATAACACGGGCAATAGTGTCATGCCGAGGAATACCTGCTTTAAAAGGACGATACTGACGAAGCCAATCAAGCTTTAGATGTCCAAAGTTTTCAATGTCTTCCCATCCTTCAGAGCCTGACATAACCGCACTTATAGCGAGTAAAATAATCTCTAATAAGTTATGTTTTTTACAACGCTCAATACGGGGATCCGCAATCGAATCAAAATGTTTTAAAAAAGTAGCAGTCATTAACATCACCAAAAAAGAGTATTTGGTGATCTGATCGCTACTTGAGCATAAAGTTCAATTTATAATGATCTTGCCGGCCTTATCGGGGTGATTTTTGACATCACAGAGCAAAAAAGACTCGAAGCCGTGCTGACTCAGCAGGCCAGCGTCGATGATCTCACCGGGCTGTTTAATCGCCGAGAAGGATTGAAGCGGGGCGAAGTGATGCATAAGATTGCTTCTCGCGGAGAGGGTCATTTGGCCGTGCTGATGTTAGATCTCGATCATTTTAAGCAAGTGAACGATAAATATGGTCACCTGGTTGGCGACCGCGCACTGGAGTTTGTTGCCAAAATCCTCACCGATAAAAGTCGAATGTCCGATGTACTCATTCGCTATGGCGGCGAAGAGTTTATGGTCATCGTGTCGGGAAGCAGTGAAAATGGTGCTGTTTGTTCATGACCGACTCTGAATTTGTGTGTGAGAACTAAAATTCTGCCTTCAGCTCTCTCACTTTTCAACCTTAATCTGTTGCACTTATTGTATTACCTCAGCTCGGCATGTCTTATTTCCGCCATCAATCTTTAGCTCAGCTGATCCATGAAGCGGATACCGCCCTATACGAAGCGAAACGCAGAAACAGAAATACCGTATGTAGCTTCTAGTTTGTTTGTCACCGTCCGGGCAAGTACATCTTCAACTGCTTTCATGGATCCCTTATTTTAACACCTGACTGAACATCAGGAGTTAGTATGGCTAAACGTTCCCATGAAGATTGAACTGCTTTGATAAAACAGCAGTCCGCTAGCGGCCTAACGATCACGGCTTTCTGTCGTCAGTATCAGTACCTTTTATGCCGTCAAGCCAACAAGGCAAAATAGAAACGGGTTGTTCAATCATAATCATCGTGGGGCTGAGGCCAGTACCATTTTGCACAGCCTTTTACCCTGGTACGTTAATCTAGGCATAGTCGATAGGAAGGGCTCAAAGTACTTTGCTAATTTTTCATCGGGCCCATTGGTGAGTTTTTAGTACAAGTATCATAGTTTTCTGGTGTACAAAAATTCAAAGGAGTATAGATGATTTCCTCATATTTTTGTTTTTTCACAATTTTAAGCAGTGTCAAAATGACTTGTCTGCCCATTTCATAGGGGCTTTGGCCAACATTTGCATGAGCAAGATGATCTCGCAACATCGCTAGCTGAGGGGGAGATGCGTCAGCAATGACAATGACCATCTCCTTCCTATCAAGTTTCCCTTTGTACGAAGCAATCATTTTTCGATAAAGGGCTTCATCATTTTGAGACCAACCACCAACGGCAATAAAGGAATCTGCTTGTATTGGCCTTCCTTTCATCACTGACTCCATTTGTTTAACTGCCCGAGTAAGCTGGTCAAAATTGAAAAAAGGCTCTCGAACTTCAGTCCATCCATGATCGTTCATGAGTAATTGTCCTGGAGGCGTTGCATATCTTTTTCCTGAAAGCGCGGTACGTACGCCCATTATCCTCAGATTCAAATTTGGAGAATCTGGTCGTCCAGTTTGAATAATAAGTGTTCCTCCATTGGGCCGTAATTTTTTTAACTGTTCGCCTAACGCCATACCAAGCTCAAAATTGTTTGTCCCAATATAAGCTAAACGCAAATTCTTATACTTTTTCAGGGTAAAATCGTTAAAATCGGAGTCATATGTAATAATAGGAATTCCTGCTTGTTTAGCTTTTTTTAGGCTATTTTCTGCGAGAAATTTAGATTGTGTGACGGCTACAGCGATACCATCTATACCTTCATCGATTAGTTGTTCTATAATCTGATTTTGTATTCTTACACTTGCTTTTTCAGGCCCTCGATATACGCACTTTACTCCTTTTATTTGAGTGGCCACGTCTTTACAACCATGTCCACTTTGATCAAAAAAAACACCATAAAATTTCGGAACAACAGCAAACCTAAGGTCTTTTGCATTGGCTGAAAATAATGGAAATAGGCTAAATACGATAAACATTATGAGTAATCTCGCCACACTCCCTCCTATAAATATTGTTATTCTGTAGTCTAGTTTACTGACAGGAGTCACCTATCCATGGAAAACTCGATCTCGACCTTGGTATCCATCATGTTATCAAAAGCGGGATGGTCGACATTAAGCAAAAAAATACGTTCACGAGTCACTATGCTCGAAGGGACGCACAGAGCCAGACTGCTCTGACTGTTTAACCATTCATCCCCCAGATCGGCTGTATCCGCCGGAGCGGGATCTTCCTGCCAGTTATGGGGTAGGGAGTCATGGTCGAGTAACATGATATCTTTTTCATCCAGCTCGACGGTAAATAGCGCGTAATGAGTGATCTGCTGGGCATTATCTAAGTGAACCAATATCTCTAAGATTGCCAAAGACTCGGAGCCCGCCAGATAAAGACAAGACTGGCCGCGGCTATTCCAGCGTCCGCCATAGATCCGGGCACCCTCACCGTCGAAGGCATTGCCAGTCCATTTCTTCTTCACGATGCGGTAGGCCGTGATCATGCAAACACGCCGTGCTCTAAGCGGCCTATCAAATTCAGTACCGCCTCAGTTTCTGCTGAAGTCGACAGCATGTCGATAGGGCGTTTGTTGCCCAGACCACGAACCGGGTTTCTGAGCCATCGGGTTGCATCGACGCCTTCGCCCTCAAACAGATCCAGCGCCGACTTATAGACTTCGGCGAAACGATACAACCTGTCACTCTCGTCGCGGTTGAATTTCCCCGCCTTGGCCCTACGCTGCAGCGTTGCACTGGCAATCACAGTGGCACAGGCTAGCTCTGACTTTTCTATGCCGGAAACCTTAGCCAGTTTACCATAAACTTCAAAGGGCAAGCCGGTATGCAACGCCTCATACAAGCTGGCACCGCGCGCCGGAACTCCCACAGATTGCCAGAAGCCGATCACTTTATTTGCAGCGCTCGCCGGTGTGAATACATTGGTAATTGCCATCACTAGATCCTATTAACACAGGCCTAAACCTATCAGTTGATATTAACACTATATATCATTTGATAACTATCGTGTACTAAGCTGGTGCACAAACAAAGGACTCGAGTGACTCGCGCTAAGATTTGGGTAAACTTCTCAAGACAAAGATTGAATGTTGAAGGCAAACTAATTAGGATCACAGGTATCTGATTTTGACCAAGACTCAAGCGAATGACCCAAGAACTGTTTACCGAGCTGCCTATCTCCGATCCTGAGACTCCTATTTCTGAGAACTCCAGCAAGGATCTGTATTTTATCTTCGATTCTCACTGCCCGTGGAGCTACGGGGCCACACCTTTGGTCAACGCACTTCATGAAGCTTACCCTGAGATGAATATCCACCTGCTGCATAGCGCACATTACAATGGCACAGACAGCGCGGGCGAAGAGCAGATGGAAGAAGTGGCGAAACTGACCGGACTTAAGTTTGGCAGAGATCACATTCGTTACGTTAACAGCCCTAAGAGCTCGCTCAAAACGGCAAACTTGATGGGATGGATGCAGAGCAAGCAGCCGAAGAAAGTATTGGCAGTGCTCAATACCTTACAAAGGGCACACTTCATCGAAGGTAACCCACTAGGTACTAAGCATGACTTCAATGACGTGGTTGAAAAGTTCAAGTTATCACCCTCAAATAAAGTCTTCAAAGATGAATTGAGCAGCGAAGCCGAATACGTATTATCGGATATCGCCGAGATCCAGGAGATGATAGGCACGAACTCATTTCCGGCACTGGTCATCACCATCGGTGATCATGCCATCTTTGTCGATCACTCTAAGTACCTAAGCAATCCACAAGGCGTGGTTGCTGCGGTTGAGAAAGAGATCGCCGCGTTGAAATAGCCGCTTGTGATGACCATGCTCTCGAGTCTGGAATCAATCACCTTCTAAGAGATAACCACGGTAAATACCGTGGTTTTTTATGGACTGATCTTGTACTTTATTATTCTTTTGGATGTAATTTAACACGTTCAGCTACTTTGGCTATCGGTCTGGGAGTCGCGCTTGCTTCATCAATGGGAGCCTCATTTAGGGCAGTATCTGGTAATGTATCAATAGGTATCATTATCGGAATATCTATTGGTGTAGTCATTACCGCAGCTTATTAAAATAAGCCCAAAATATTTTGATAAATAAGTTTAAAATTCATCAATACTTTTTCTAATACGTTATTATCTATCTGTTACTAACACCTAGTAACATGTAACTTTGCTCAGTCAATATAATAAGCGCTTAGCTAGGTTAGACTACAGTAAAGACATCAAAAACACTTAATTCTCTAGAGCTATAAACCGATATTATGACCAGAAAAATATTAACTTTGAATGTGAAAAGAAAAAAAGTCGCCAAACAAGTCGAGCAAGTGGCCAAGGTTGTACCTCACGTTGACCCACTAGAGCGTTTTATAAATGGTGTCGCCATCAATCCTCATCAGTGTATTCGCCTAGAATTAGGCTCTGAGCAACTTTCCACCCGAGCTATGGACCTGTTCACGCCAATAGGAATGGGGCAGCGAGGTTTAATTGTTGCTCCACCAGGTTCCGGAAAAACTACCCTGTTAAAACATATTTGCCAGTCGGTGGGCAAGGCTTATCCAGAGATAAAGCTTTATGCGTTACTCATTGATGAGCGTCCCGAAGAGGTGACGGATTTTAAGCGCAGCGTACCGGCACAAGTATATGCTTCATCTACGGATGAAAACTATGACCAACACGTTCGTGTAGCTAATGACCTTCTTAAAATCGCTCGCCGGCAAGCAGGTGAAGGCTTTGATGTAATGATTGTCATTGATTCTCTGACAAGACTGACACGAGTACATAATGCCAATCAAAGGAGCAGCGGTCGAACCCTATCGGGCGGGCTTGACGCTAGAGCGATGGAAATACCACGAAAATTGTTTGGCGCAGCGAGAAAAATTGAGCATGGTGGCTCGCTTACCATTCTAGCGACCATACTGGTTGATACTGGTAGCAGAATGGATCAGGTGATATTTGAGGAGTTTAAAGGTACGGGTAATATGGAAGTCGTTTTATCGCGTGAGGCTGCAAATCAACGAATTTTTCCCGCGCTGGATATTGCTAAAAGCAGCACGCGTCGTGAGGAACTGCTGCTCAATTCGAAAGAACTCGAGAAGGTAATCTTGTTGCGCAGGGCGCTTACCTGTCTTAAACCTGTAGAGGGTGCTAGGAAACTTGTTGAGTTACTTGAGAAATACCCAACAAATGCTGAACTGTTGAATTTATTCAATCCATAATTCATGCGTTTAAAATAAAACAAGGGAGGATTTATGAGCAACTGTTTTCATCTTGCCATTCCTGCGGGCGATTTAAATTTGGCTAAAAAGTTTTATTGCGATGTACTTGGCTGTAAGAGTGGCAATAGCGAGGAGGGTCATTGGGTAGATATTGATTTTTGGGGCAACGAATTGACCTTACACCAAAGCGAAGAACGTTTGCCAAAAGTACGCCATGAAGTAGAAATGGGTAGCGTCCTCGTTCCCCATTTTGGTATACATTTATCTGATGGGGCGTTTCAAGCCTTAAAAGAGCGTATTGAAACGGCTGGCATTGCCTATTTAGACAAGCCTTATCGTCGCTTTACAGACAGTAAATATGAACAGGAAACCTTTTTTATTGAAGACCCGAACGGCAATATTCTTGAAATGAAAACCCTGGTTAATCCTAAAATATTGTTCAAAGTCGATTGAATAAACAGAGACGTATATGGACGCTCCCGTAGTGTCAAGACATAGTTCCCCTCCTACTAAGCTTTGGTTATTGCTTACTGTAGGAGCTTGATATGCCCAGACCACTAGGCCTGACTCAAGCCATCGTGGTTTCGAGCTGGTTCTTGGTGGTGATAATGATGGCAGAGAAGTTTAAGTCTTTCATTGTGGGGTAAAGCGAAGACATATTTATCAATAAAGCTGACAAAGTTAGCAATGTGATGCTGAATAGTGAAACTGTTAGTAACGGTAAGGAACAACCAGTTTCTTTTGATAAGAGACCAAGATTACTACATACAGTCAATACTGAAATTATATGCTGGTTTACAGGCAAGGGGGCTGTTAAAAGACATTAGTTTGTCTATATGACTCTTTTAGCTGTAGTACAATTTTTTAAACATCTGAGCGTGTCTCGGGTGGAATTGTTGCACATTTAAAAATGGAATTATCATGAGTATCGATACTATTATCTTGTTCGCAGGAATTGTCTTCCTGATCGCTATTATCCCCGGACCCAATGCCTTACTGGTACTGTTTACCGCACTGACCAAAAGTCGATTACTGGCTTTTAGCAACATTGCCGGTGTCAGCTTGGGCTTCATCGTCCACGCGTTTATCTCGGCTCAAGGGATCAGTCTGTTATTGAGCCAGTCTGTATGGGCATTTATGCTTTTAAAATGGTTGGGCGTAGCCTACTTAATCTGGTTAGGCATCAGTAATATTCGCGCAGGCATCAACTTAAGCACATTGACGCTAGCAGCTGAGCCCATCACAGAGCAAGTAGCCAAACCTCAAGCCGATCTTGACGGCGAAAAAGTAGCGAAAAGTGTCGCCGCAAGCACTAGATTAAGCAAAGACAGTCGGGCTATGGCCAATGATTTTATGAAAGGCTTCCTGACTAACATGCTAAACCCTAAGATTGTCATGTTTTACCTGTCTATATTTCCGCAGTTTATCTCGCAGCAAAGCGTACTGGCCGACAGCATGATCTTAGGCCTGACCCAAGCCATCGTGGTTTCGAGCTGGTTCTTGGTGGTGATAATGATGGCTGAGAAGTTTAAATCTCTGCTGACGAATGTCAGAAATGCCCGCTGGATGAATTATGTCTCCGGCAGTATCTTTTTGGGCTTCGGCGCCAAGCTGGCAGTCACTAAGCTGTGACTGACCGTTAGGACCGCTGTTTAGGCGCAGGATTCTGTTTTATTCTGCTATCAGACTCACTATCTCCGCTAACTCTTTACCTTTAACGGTTAAACCATAATTGACTGTCACTAGGCTGATATTAGCGGCTGATAAAAAGAGTAGGGCGCTTACGAACCTAAGTCTTTCATTGTGGGTCGGTAATCATTAAACCTTGGCCGTAACACTGATAAGTCCTAAGTTCGAACTATGTATTGGGTAGTGAACGCAAGATCCTCGTTAGATGCTGGTGCTGGATGTTATGAATTGCAGACACTGATAATGGTGTGGACTCAGGTTTATTGTCAAAGCCGTCATGGTGCAGTCAATGCTTATAAACAATAGGAAGAAGCATTATTGATTTGAAACTATCGACACTCATATAGTCTATTTAACATAATATACATTGTGCGCACTCATGGATAAGAATGCCAGGATGGATATATGGGACCTTAGGGACTGACATCTTTACTTTGTGTGATGGCCCGTAATTGTATTCAGCGCTGTTTATTCAGAGCAAGTATCAGAGCTATTGATTGAGTGTCTATTCTGTATTGACTGCTTCAAAACTAAGATCAACACTCAGTTCAAAACCAAAACTTGTATCCGGGCCTTATTAAAATTGAAACATACTCTATTAGAATCCTGTTAGACCCGATAAGCGACTTAACTCTGGTTGGGTATTCATGATGGCAAAATATGAGTTCTGCCATTAAGCCTGACGTTCGTTAAAGTTTACTTTCCACTAGTGAGTTCAAGTATTTTATTTCTAGCGTTTGGACTTGAGCTAAATGACCTAAACAAAATGAACTGAATTAAAAGTTTGGTTTTGAACTGTATGCACACAGCGACGCTTGATTTTTCGAGTGTTCCGTGTTTTAACTCTTTAAATCCAGCCATATCTGCTGCATGACTTGTTGACCAGAGATCTAGCCACTCATTCTAAGAAATCTGCACCAATGCGATCTGTTATCCGAGCCAAGCTCTAGTTTATATACTTCGAGTCTATTGAGCGTAACTAGGCACAGATTGGTATAACTTGGTCTTAAAATCCAGTTCTGAGAACGCCATTAACAGATATGAATAGTCGCCAATCAGGCTCTTATACGCAGGGAATCACGAACGCTTTATTGCAAGATCAGAGATATGAGACGTTATTCGAGTGGCTCGATATAGGCCCTATTTCGATTTTTTGCTCAATTGCCGATAATGATACTTATCGGCATTAACCGAGCTGAATTTCTGATGGGTTGAAGTTTCAGACTTATCACTTATAGCTTACTACTTTCTTAGAAACTGGATTTATCCTATGCCTTGCAGGTGATCTAATGGCTTGTTTTGCGCACTCTGGTGCCTCTCTATCTGTGACGTATGCAGATATTGAGATGTGGTATCGATACTCTCGTGCCCTGCATCGGCTTGAACATGAGATAACGGCCTACCGTTGATATTGATGTCATGGGTGATCCCTGTGTGACGTATGTTGTGCACACTTAGGTTCCTCATCTGCTTGGCATCTTCTTTAAAACCATCATTTTCGGCGGCGTTAGCCGCATGTTCGATGATCTTACCCACTTCGTCTCTGATTTGGCGTATTCCCAGGTTGGCATTGAGTGTGCCGGCTTCCCTTCCCCGTCCTGCGGCTTTACGCCGTATTAATAAGGGATGCTGCTCCCCTGAACTCGGGTAATCGGGTAACTTTAAGAACTGACGGTACTCGACTAACCCGGCAAGTAAGGCTTTCGATATCGCCACGCTACGTCGTTTCCCCCCTTTACTAAGAGGAATATGAAAACTCCAAATTCCTGTTTGTTGGTCCTGTCTGAATTGACTCATCACAGGTGAGTAACCTGCCCTGGCCCCGACTTCGGAGACTCGCAGGTAGCAAGAGTAGAGCAGCTTTATCATAAACAGGCTTCTTTGGTGTATGTCTGGAGCCTCGATGGCGAGTTTTTCCACCGTGGCAATCACGTAAGACCACTGTAGTTCGGTGAAAGCCAACATATTGCTGTCATCCGGATTTACCCGGTACTTCTTCTTAGAGGAGAAACGGCTGTGATTCATCCAAGCCTGGGCCGGATTGCGTTCACAGTAGTCTTCACTCATCAAATAACTATAGAAGGAAGAGAGAATGGCTATCTTGGTCTTCAAGGCGTTTTCGCTGAGCAGATAAGGTAATGCTTTACCCATGGCCTTCTTACCCACGAATGGTCGCCATGCAAAATTGGGGACTCTCTGCCCTTCTGCCTTATCGAGTTTAAATTGGGCGACATTAAAGTAGCCTATCAGCTCTTGGGGAGGATGTTGGCAATAGGCGAGATAGCGGGCAATCTCTCTGCGTGTCAGCGCTGCCGGTGACTGTTTTACCACGTCGAAACACCAATGAAAAAACGTGGTTAGTTCACTGCGGTAGGCCTTATAACTGTTTTCATTATGCTGCTGTTCATAGAGTAGCTCTGATGCATGTTCGTAGATTAAGCCTGCATCACTTACTTGGTGGAGACTGATCTGAGTGATGTATTGATTGACGACACTATTACCTTCCTCAATAAATTTGGCCGATTCAAACAGGGGTAATACTGGGGGCATGTGCATATTTAACTCTCATTGCAAGTCCTGATGCTTTTCCAGCAGAGGATCTAAATATCGCTAAGATATTGATCTTAACAGTGTACTTGCCATAGGAACAATATTTTTAAGTTGAAATATCCGTAACTCGGTAAAAGATTTCATCTGAGTAGTGAACAGTTTACAGCAACCACTCATACCCAGTGCTTATTTTTGTCCTTGATTGACTTGTTATTTGTTGCTGGTATCAAGTAATAAGTTCAATACTTGTATTGGATTGATATTGCGTGGCTGAAGCACATCTGGGAGAGCAACTCAGGGCGCACTCTTTAGTGCAACTGATCTTCTTGCTACAGCACCAAAGGCACATCTGCCACACTTTCTGCTTAGACACTTGGTCTAAGCAACGAAAGTCAGCGGCGCACAAGACACCGTCTTGGATCAACTGAGTTAGCTTTTCTGTTGATATAGACAGGTTTACCCTTTGGTTATTCATCAGCGTGTTCCTATTCTTGTCTTAATTGTGAGTCTACACTCAAATGAGAACTATTATCAACTGGTAATGTGCTAAATGAGACAAGTAATGGCAGATTTATTTCTAACGAACGATATAAATAAGCAATGAAGAAAGTGAGTTTCTTGTCGTCAGGTGTCCACTGTTCTACACATTGATCTACACTCAAGGTATAGGGGAAACAGTTTTTTTAACATTATTGAGGTTGTCTAATGCTGATCGATATGGCAAAGAAGAGCTCGATTCCCGTAAACTGGTCACCAGTGTCTATTCTGCCCTACGCTCCTATCGTGACATCATAGAAATTGAAGCAGCAAGAGCTAATCAAGTTAAACATCGCCAAGGGTTAGAGCGTGTCCTTCAGGCGACATCTGGCCTATTTGAGCTGCGCACCCTACACAATTTTGCCGATGGCTTGTTGACTCAAGTCGCTAATTTACTCAATTTAGACACCCAAACCTTGCTGCTATCTTGTAATGCCATGGATGCGATGAGTGAAGACGTTAATATCGACAGGATGCATATTCTGGCTGGCACGGGTCAATTTTCCAATCATCACGACAAACCTGTTCCTGAACATATCAAGTCTTTACTCGAAGAAGCGTTAAAAAAGAAACGCTGTCTATATAAGGAAGATTGTTTCGTCGGTTATTTTCCGGCTAAGAGTGGTTGGATAAATCTGCTCTATATGGACGGGATCAATAAGATAGACGACATGGATAAGAAGCTGGTCGACATTTTTGCGATTAATGTCGGCGTAGCATTCGAGAATCTGTTGTTGAATAAAGAGCTGGAAGACACCCAGTCAGAGCTTATCTTACGCTTGGGAGATGTGGTCGAGAGTCGCTCGAAAGAAGCGGCTTACCATGTGAAAAGAATGGCTCGGGATACCCTTCGGGTTTGAAGGGCACAGAAATTCATGTGTTTGCACGTATTGTGGCTATTGCCGATGTGTTCGATGCCCTCTCTCACGCCCGCTGTTATAAGCCTGCCTGGCCGGTAGAAGAGGTGATGAAGGTGATGAGAGAAGGCGCCGGCAAGCATTTTGATCCTGATTTACTCAAAGTCTTTCTCGACAACATAGATGTATTCACCCAAGTTAAAGAGGAATTTAGCGATCAAAATGCGGAATTAGAGAGCACGACGAGCTAAGGTTTTACCTGCTACTCACCGCTATCGGCAAGAAAGTCAAAAATGGCGACCTGAGGTTCGCCGTTTTTGGTGAAATTCACAAAGGCACGCCAAACCATATAGTTACTGCTACAAGAGCCGAATATCAGCTGACCATTATATTGCTTTTCATTAAGTTTAGACAGTTTCACTGGGATAACCCCCATAAACATGTCTCTTCCTTCGATTCTCATGGTGACGTGATTAATAGCCTCAGAGCTAGCTAGCTCAAGGGTTAGCGGCTTTTCACTGGGGGTGTTAAAGGGGGTGATTAAAAGTGATAAATCGATTCCTGCAACTTGTTTATAACAAGCAGCCTGACTAAAGTTACATAAGCTGGTGTCTTTGACGAATTCAGGGGCGTTTAACCCTGTTTCGGCTTGCTGTTGAGGCGAGCAGGCCGAGCATAAGAATGCCAAGATCAGTGGTGTGTAGAAGCCTAATTTAACAGAGAAGTTAACACGTAGCACAAAAAATAACCTTACATAAAAAGTAGTTACATTCTATTGCCAAGGTTGATCTAGATCAATATTTCACCACGCACAATTCCTATCTTTTTTGATATGGCTCAAGTATCATTGCTTTACCTTGTTAATAATACAATTATCGCAAGGATACACGTTGACACATCTACCGTAATTCCGTAGGGAAGCGGCTTTTTTGTCTTTTTAACGGGTAAAGTCATAATTTACTCAAACTAATAAGTATAAGTAATAAGCAGTGGAAGCAAAATGATGAACCATTCCCAGCCTCAAGGCGCTGATTACAATTACACCGTAGTCCGCCAATTTGCCCTCACGACCGTGTTGTGGGGAATAGTTGGTATGTCTGTCGGTGTATTGATCGCGGCACAGCTAATCTGGCCACAACTAAACTTCGATACTCCATGGTTAACATACAGTCGTCTTCGACCTCTGCATACTAATGCCGTGATATTCGCGTTTGGTACTTCAGCACTTTTCGCAACATCCTACTATATCGTCCAACGAACCTGTCAAACCAAACTATTTGCGCCTAGGTTAGCCGCATTTACGTTCTGGGGATGGCAAGCCGTCATTCTATCAGCTGTGATCACACTCCCTCTGGGTATCACCAGTGGTAAAGAGTATGCTGAGCTGGAATGGCCTATTGATATCCTTATCACCATAGTCTGGTTGTCATATGGTGCAGTTTTCTTTGGCACGATTGTCAAACGAACCACCTCACATATTTATGTGGCCAACTGGTTCTTTGGCGCATTTATTATCACGGTAGCCGTATTACACATAGTTAACTCTATGGCTGTCCCGGTTAGCATGTGGAAGTCATACTCCATCTATTCTGGTGCTGTCGATGCCATGGTCCAGTGGTGGTATGGTCATAACGCCGTTGGTTTCTTACTGACAGCGGGATTCTTAGGTATGATGTACTATTTCGTACCTAAGCAAGCGGGTCGTCCTGTCTACTCATACCGTCTGTCTATTGTTCACTTTTGGGCACTGATTGCACTGTATATCTGGGCTGGTCCTCACCACCTACATTACACGGCACTGCCTGATTGGACGCAATCTCTGGGTATGGCGATGTCATTGATCCTATTCGCACCTTCATGGGGCGGTATGATTAACGGTATCATGACTCTATCCGGTGCTTGGCATAAATTGAGAACCGATCCTGTTTTACGTTTCCTTGTTGTTTCATTGTCTTTCTATGGTATGTCTACCTTCGAAGGTCCAATGATGGCAATCAAAACCGTTAACGCACTCTCTCATTATACCGACTGGACCATTGGTCACGTTCATTCTGGTGCGCTAGGTTGGGTTGCTATGGTTTCAATTGGTTCGCTTTACCATCTGATCCCAGTCCTATTCGGACACGGTCGCATGTATAGCATTAAGCTAATCAACGTTCATTTCTGGTTAGCGACAATTGGTACTGTGTTGTATATCGTATCTATGTGGATATCTGGTGTGATGCAAGGTTTGATGTGGCGTGCAGTTAATGCTGACGGTACTCTGACTTATAGCTTCGTTGAGAGTGTTGAAGCCTCGTACCCATTCTACTTTGTCCGCTTCATCGGTGGCTGTTTCTTCTTGACTGGTATGTTTATCATGGCATTTAACGTGATTAAGACGGTGAGAGCGAAAGAATCCATGCCTGCATTAGCAGAAGCATAAGGGGTAGATTTGATGAAATTTAATCATGAGTTAGTCGAGAAAAACATCGGTCTGTTAGCTATCTTAACCGTTCTCGCCATTAGTTTTGGTGGCTTGGTTCAGATTGTCCCCTTGCTATTTCAGAAAGACACTACCGAGCCTGTTGATGGTTTAATACCTTACACAGCCTTACAGATCGAAGGTCGGGATATCTATGTCCGTGAAGGTTGCTATAACTGCCACAGCCAGATGATCCGTCCACTGCGCGCCGAGACCGAACGTTATGGACACTACTCTGTTGCCGGTGAATCTGTATGGGATCATCCTTTCCAGTGGGGCTCTAAGCGTACTGGACCGGATCTTGCCCGTGTGGGTGGTCGTTACAGTGACAGATGGCACGAAGTTCATTTATTGGATCCTCGCGCCGTGGTGCCTCAGTCGAATATGCCTGGTTATCCTTGGTTAGCCGAGAACAAACTAGATGGCGAATTAACCAGAGATAAAATGCAAATTCTACTTAACTTTCATAAGGGTGGCTATAAGGGTAATGACCTTTATACCGATGAGGAGTTAGCTGGAGCAAAAGCGGCCGTCGAAGGTAAGACGGAGATGCAAGCACTGATCGCCTATCTGCAGTCCCTTGGACATGCACTGAAATAATAGGAGGTATGATATGGATTACGGAATTATACAAGGCATAATCACGATCGTGGTGATGTTTACCTTCCTGTGTATATTTGCATGGGCTTATAGCTCGCGTCGTAAGGATCAATTCGACGAAGCGGCTAATCTTGTGTTTGAAGATGAGACGAGCACCAAGTCAGGAGATCATAAGTGATGAGTACTTTCTGGAGTATTTGGATCACGGTAATTACCTTATTTGTGATTGCAGCTTGTTTCTTTTTATTGAGAGCCGTCTCTAAAAACTATACAGGTGTTGAAGAAGGCAAGTCAATGGGCCACAGCTTCGACGGTATTGAAGAGCTGAATAACCCACTGCCAAAATGGTGGAGTTATATGTTCTATATCTCTATCGTCTTTGCCCTTATTTACTTGGCTCTTTATCCGGGTCTGGGTAACTATAAAGGCTTGCTTGGCTGGACAAGTTCTAACCAAAGCATAGGCAGAGAGAACGGCATCAAGGCCGACTCCGAAGCCGCTATTGCCTTGGCTAAAGTTGAAGGTCGTTGGGTTCAGTATGATCAAGAAGTGATGCGTGCCGATGAAAAATATGGCCCTATCTTCAAGGCATACGCCGATACGCCTCTGGATGAGCTAGTTAACAACGAAGAAGCACTGAAAGTCGGTGGTCGTCTGTTCTTGCACAACTGTTCACAGTGTCACGGTAGTGATGCTCGCGGCGGTAAAGGCTTTCCTAACCTGACTGACGGTGATTGGTTATATGGTGGTGAGTTAGCCACCATTAAGACCACCATCATGAATGGTCGTCACGGCATGATGCCACCAAAAGGTGGTTTACCTATCGAAGATAGCGAAATTGAAGGTTTAGCTGAATACGTAGTTAAGTTATCGGGTCGTGATCACGATGAAGCGCTTGCGGCTCAGGGCCAAGGTTCATTCATGAAGGGCTGTTTCGCCTGTCATGGAATGGATGGTACTGGTAACAAGATGATGGGTGCCCCTGATCTTACTAACAACATGTGGCTCTACGGCGGAAGCCGTGGCGTGATCCAAGAGACCATCAAAAATGGTCGAAGTGGTGTGATGCCAGCTTGGAAAAATGTCTTGGGTGAAGAAAAAGTTCACGTGATCACAGCTTATGTTTATAGCTTATCAAACCAATAGTTACATCTAAGCAACATAAAGGCCTCGATCTCATCGAGGCCTTTTTTTTAGAGTGCTATATCACATTTTTCACGGTAAAATGTTCTTAATTATTTTAATAGGTATGACAGATGAACAAGCAACAACCCTGGTATAAGCAGTTCTGGCCTTGGTTCTTAATTATTTTACCCCTCTGCGCTGTCGTGGCGAGCATCAACTTGCTCTACCTTGCCGTCGTCAACAAGGATCCCTTGGTGTCTGAAGATTATTATAAAGATGGTAAACGCATCAATAGAGATCTGAAGAAAATCAAGTATGCTAAGCAACTCGGACTGCAGTTCGAGATGATAGTGGATAACAACACCTTAACCATTACCCAGCATGGTGGTGAGCCTTATCTGGCCGCGATGAATGTCGAGTTTTTTCATCCTACCATCGAAGCCCGTGATTTTACCCAAGTCGTGACCGCCGATGGCAATCAGGTTTATCGGATTTCACTCGACAAGCCTATCATTGGCAGTTGGGAAGTGAGATTGGATGGCTATGACCGTAAATGGCGTATTCAGAAGCGCCTCGAAATAACGGATAATGGTCAGTACTGGTTAAACTAACACTGATTCTGGCGTGAGCAAATGAAGCGGCAAGCGTCGGTTCATTTGCAAGAGTAAGTATTAATTTTTAAGGTCCAAGTCGATTTTGTACCAGCTTGTATACGACTCGATAATTTTACATTGAAGCAGGTTAATGACACCGATGATGAAGCCCCTCGATTGTTTCCATTGTGGAGAGCCGGTATTAACGGATACACAGTTCACTACCTGCATTAATGATAAACAACAAGCCATGTGTTGCCCCGGATGCCAGGCTGTCTCTAAGGCGATCATAGATGCGGGATTAACCAATTATTATAAATTCCGTACCGAACCCGGTAGCAGACAAAATGCCATAGTGCCTGAAGAACTCAGCACCTTCTGTGCATTCGACCTCGCCGAAGTACAGCAAGATTTTGTCCATAAGGACAGCGATACCTCGACGGTGTCATTGTCGATAGACGGCATCACCTGCGCCGCCTGTGCCTGGCTTATTGAGCATAAGCTGAAGCATGTGGAGGGGATCATCAAGATCCAGGTGAACAGCACGACCGAACGAGCCTTGATTACCTGGCTACCAGAGCAGATAAAGCTCAGTGCCATTCTCAATCAAATCAGCGCAATCGGCTATCAAGCCGCACCCTATCAGGTGGACGAGCAAGAATTACTCAGCAAGAAGAATAGCCAACAATACCTGCTAAGACTCGGCCTGGCCGGTTTTGCCACCATGCAGGTGATGATGTTCGCCCTCGCCCTCTATGCCGGTTACTTCACCGATATTGAAATTGAATTTCGTGATTATTTCCGTTGGGTCAGCCTAATCTTTGCCGCTCCAGTGGTCTTTTACTCGGCACAGCCCTTCTATTTCAGCGCCATACGATCCATGTTTAGTGGCCGACTTAACATGGATGTCTCGGTTTCCATCGCCATCTTAGGGGCTTATATTGCCAGCTGCATAGCGACCATTAACGCTAATGGTGAGGTGTATTTCGAGTCCGTGAGCATGTTTACTTTCTTCTTGCTTCTGGGACGATATTTTGAACAAAATGCGCGCCAAAAAGCCTCGGTAAGCTCGAGTAATTTACATAAGCTAGTGCCATTAACCGCGCACTTGATCATAGATAGCGGTGCTAAGGATATCCCGGCCAAGGGGCTCAAGGTCGGCGATATTATCTTAGTCAAACCCGGTGAAGTGGTCGCTGCCGATGGTGTTATTGTCGATGGCAGCTCGAGTCTCAATGAGGCCATGCTCACCGGTGAGCAGATGCCAGTAAGCAAAACGTTAAGCTGCGAAGTTTATGCTGGCACCATCAACGTCGAGCAACCGATCAGAGTCGAAGTGACTGCCGTTGGCCAGGACCAACTGGTGGCCGAAATCATTCGCTTACAGGAGTCTGCATCCAACAATAAGCCCAAAGTCGCCCGTTATGTGGACAGCATCGCAAACTATTTTACCTGGACCATCTTAGTGGTTGCCGCTCTGACCTATGTGGTGTGGAAAATCTATTGGCCAGAAGATGCTTTTTGGGTCACCTTGTCGGTGCTGGTTGCCACTTGCCCTTGCGCCTTGGCTCTCGCGACTCCCACAGCCGTCACCTGTGCGACGGGGATCTTTACCCGCATCGGCGTGATCGCAAGAACCCCTGGGGTTTTTGAGAAACTGACTCAGATCCAGCATGTGGTATTCGATAAAACCGGTACCCTCACCTGCGGCAATCTAAAGATAGAATCAACCGTGCTGATTACCGCTACAGATGAGGAGCAGGTCCTCGCCATCGCCGCATGCCTGGAAGCGAGCTCACTGCATCCCATAGCAAAAGCATTCGAGTCGTACCGTGATGCGAGCTTGAGTGTTAAGCAGAGTACCAACTATATCGGACAAGGACTCAGTGGCGAAATTAATGGGCAGAAATATCGAATTGGCAGCGCCGCATTCGTTGGTGCTACTAAGATCACAGATAGCACCAAGCAAGCCATCTATCTGGTCGATGAGTCACAAGTATTGGCGAAGTTTTTGTTAGTCGATGCCATTCGAGGCGATGCCGCCGAAACCGTTAAGTTGCTAAAAGAGAGTGGCTGTCGTGTCTCTATCGCCAGTGGAGATTCGTCGAATCATGTCGAAGATGTGGCGAATAAGGTAGGCATTGACGATGTCAATAAGGGCCTGAGCCCGGAAGGCAAGCTGCAACTGGTTCGTCAGTATCAGACCCGGTCGAATGTGGCCATGTTCGGCGATGGTATCAATGATGCTCCCGTGCTCGCCGGGGCTAATCTCTCCATTGCCATGGGCAGTGGCGCTGCGGTAACCAAAAGCTCGGCCGATCTTATCTTATTAGGTGATAAACTCTCCCGTTACACGGATGCCGTCAAGGTTGCTAAATTAGCTGATAGGATCATCAAACAAAATTTATTCTGGGCGCTGGGTTATAACCTGTTTATAATTCCCCTCGCCGTAACAGGACATGTCTTACCTTATGTTGCCGCCCTTGGTATGTCCGCCAGCTCTCTTATTGTGGTGGGCAACAGTCTCAGATTATTGAAGGTTCGTTTATGAGTATTATCTATGTATTAATCCCAATCGCTATGTTGTTTGTCTTGATCGCCATCGGCATTTTTTTCTGGGCGGTTAAATCTGACCAATTTGACGATCTCGATAGACAGGGCATATCGATACTGTTCGATGATGATCAGCCTGTAAATCCCGAGACTAAAAACAGTGAGTCTACAGATTCGACTCCCTCTTGATCGATTACAATGTTAGCGGTGCCTTCCTCGTCGGTTTGATGGGAGCCGGTCATTGTATTGGTATGTGCGGCGGTTTAATCGGCGCTTTTTCATCTCAGTTACCTAAGTCGAGGCAGAAAAATCAGTTTGTTGCCCAGCTACGCTTCCTGCTCAGTTATAATTTTGGGCGTATATTAAGCTATGCTTTGGCTGGTGCCTTGGTCGGTGGCTCTGCCAGCGCATTAGCCCTACTGTTCGATGTTGATCTGTACCTGATCACCCTCAGAGTGATAGCAGGCTTGATGATGATCGCCACGGGCCTCTACATCGCGAAAATTTGGTCCGGTGTGGTGCAAATAGAGCGTGTAGGCAAGTATCTTTGGCGCTTCCTATCTCCCTTAGCTAAGCGTATCTTGCCCATTCAAACGATGCCCCAGGCGTTTGTCGGTGGTATGTTGTGGGGCTGGCTTCCTTGTGGCCTGGTCTACAGCACATTAACTTGGGCTGTTGCGGCTAATTCTGCTCAGCAAGGCGCGATGATTATGGCGGCGTTTGGGCTTGGTACCTTGCCCGCACTCATGAGCGCGGGCATGGCGGCGAATCTGTTTGGCCGCTGGGTACAGAACCGAGCCGTCAGATTGATCAGTGGCCTGATCTTAGTGTCGTTTGGTTTACAAACTTTATACATCGCAATTGCCCAGCTTCGCTAGCTGAGTTTATTAAATTAGTTTAATATAGAGCTAATTGTGACATTTGAGAAACACTATGACAGATAATAGCAATAGTCGTCGTTCGTCAGTGCCTGGAGGTTCCATCCATTGCCATGACTGTAGTATGGCAGACTTGTGTATTCCTTTTACTCTCAATAGCAACGAACTCGATCAGCTCGATGAAGTTATCGAAAGAAAAAAGCCTATTCAAAAAGGTGAACAAATTTTCAAGTCAGGTGACCCTTTAAAGTCGCTATACGCTATTCGCTCCGGTACGGTAAAAAGCTTTACTATCACAGAGCAAGGTGATGAACAGATCACCGGCTTCCATCTTGCTGGTGATGTCATAGGTTTTGACGGCATCTACTCCAAAAAGCATCAAAGTTTCGCTCAAGCCTTAGAAACCTCAATGGTTTGTGAGATCCCCTATGGCACCTTGGATGAACTCACAGGTACCATGCCTAAGCTGAGGCAACAAGTGATGCGTTTGATGAGCCATGAGATCCAGAGTGATCAGGAGATGATACTCTTACTGAGTAAGAAAAATGCCGAAGAGCGTCTCGCCGCCTTTATCAGCAATCTAGCCAATCGTTACGGCAGTCGTGGCTTCTCACCTAAAGAGTTTAGATTAACCATGACTCGTGGTGATATCGGTAACTACTTAGGCCTTACCGTTGAGACCATCAGTCGTTTACTGGGTCGCTTTCAGAAAGCTGAGCTGATAGAAGTCAAAGGTAAGTACATCACCATCATCAATTTCGACGCGCTAGCTCAGCTAGCCGGCAATCACGCTATCGCAAGATAAACGATATCGGGTAACCCAGTTCCACTTTTCAGGTTACCCGTTTCCTCGCCTTAATTAGCTATTTCTTTTAACACCAATAATTTAGTTAAATTGTGATTAAAATCATTGCATTTTGTTCTCTTTAGCTCATTATTAATTCATTGTCTGAATTAAGGAGTGACTATGAAGGATTTAAAGAAACTCTTAGTTGTTATCGATCCAACCAGTGATGTACAACCGGCTCTCGCCAGAGCCATCGAGCTAGCCTCTCCTCATGGTGCCGATATTACGGTGTTTCTCTCTATCTTTGATTTTTCCTATGAGATGACCTCGATTCTTTCGGGTCACGAGCGAGAAGCGATGCGCGAGGGAGTCATATCTCAACGTCAGGCTTGGTTAGAAGAGCTGCTAATGGGTTATACTAACGAAAAGGTGCAGATCGACAGTGAAGTGATTTGGCATAATCGTCCCTTCGAGAGTATTATTCAATATGCTATCTCGGGCAATTTCGACATCATAGTGAAAGGAACACATCTTCACGACAAGCTTAAATCTGTCATCTTCACGCCTACCGACTGGCATCTGATGCGAAAAGCGCCAGTACCGGTATTATTAGTTAAAGATCATGCTTGGCCTGTTGCAGGTAAAATACTCTGTGCCGTCAATGTGGGCACTGAAGAAGATGATGATCATCAGACACTCAACGGCAAGATCATCGAGTATGCCAAAGATCTGGCAAAGCAATTTAATGCGCAAGTACATCTGATTAACAGTTATCCGGGAACGCCGGTTAATCTTGCCATAGAACTCCCCGATTTCGATGCCCATACCTATGGAGAAACGATTCGGATGCAGCATGAGCAAAGAATCAGCTACTTGGCAAACAGCTTCGATATCTCCAGCGATTTTTGTCATGTAAAAGAAGGACTTCCTGAAGATGTCATTCCTGATGTCGCCCGGCAGATAGATGCCGAATTGGTCATTTTAGGCACTGTAGGCCGTACCGGTTTTTCAGCGGCTCTCATCGGCAATACGGCCGAGCACGTTATCGACAGCATTAACTGTGATCTGTTGGCCATTAAACCCGATGGTTACCGCTCCCCCTTAGAGAAAGACTAATTCGAGCCGTTATGTCGGAGTAAGAAGTCAGTCCGGCTGGTTCTAAATTTTCTCATTTTATTATATAATACGCGCCCAGAATTCAAGTGTAATTAGGCGCGTTTTTATGTCCGACATACTCTCAAAAACACAGCTCACTCGTATGAATAAGCTACAAAGGAAGTTACGTAGTGAAGTGGGTAAGGCGATAGCTGACTACCAGATGATTGAAGAAGGTGATCGTGTGATGTGTTGTCTCTCCGGGGGAAAAGACAGCTACGCTATGCTGGATATCTTACTTAATCTTCAGCAGAGAGCCCCAATCAAGTTCGACATCGTGGTGGTTAACTTAGATCAGAAACAACCAGGTTTTCCTGAAGAGGTGCTGCCGAATTACCTTGATACGCTCAATGTCCCTTACCATATCCTTGAGAAAGACACCTACTCTATCGTCAGATCTAAGATCCCTGAGGGGCAAAAGACCTGCTCTTTGTGTTCACGACTCCGTCGGGGCACCCTCTATGGCTTCGCTCAGAAAATCGGCGCGACTAAAATAGCCTTAGGGCACCACAGAGATGACATCATAGAAACCATGTTCCTCAACATGTTTTATGCCGGTAAACAGAAAGCCATGCCGCCTAAGCTGCTGTCTGATGATGGTGCTAACATGGTGATAAGGCCATTGGCTTATTCGCGCGAGAAAGATATCGCCGAATATGCACAACTTAAATCATTTCCCATCATTCCGTGCAATCTTTGCGGCTCTCAGGAAAACCTCAAACGTGCGTCGGTTAAAGCCATGCTCGAGCAATGGGATGTTGAGCATCCTGGCCGAATAGAATCAATCTTTACCGCGATGCAAAATACTTCGCCTTCCCAGGGGGTCGACCGTGAGCAGTTCGACTTCCTGGCACTGCAAAGAGATGCCGATGCCCCCTTGAAAGGAGAGGTGGCCGAGTCTGACTTGCCTGCTTTCGATTTTATCGACGTCGCCAATAATGGTCATATCGATCTCGATGCGGCGAGCAGAGTGACTAAAGAGCAGAAAATCGACGTCGTGAGTACCTATACTCCTTAATTCGATTGATAATACCATTCCATATAAGTATCTGGTCAGCTCAGATACTTACTCGGAATGGTATTAACCCTTTGTCCATGGGCTGATGACCAGAGGCTTAGTGTCGAACTCTATAACGGATAACTCTTCTATCTGCTTACTTGATAGTCTAAGTTTATCGCTGACTATTTGCTCTTTGCCATCGATATAAACCGATATCTTGCTACCGGGCTTAAACTCAAAGTTAACCCCTGCAATATCTTGGCTAAAATAACGCATAGGGAAACCCTGCATATCGCTAAGCATAGTGTTCATCTCCGTCTGAAGTTCCTGCACTTCTTTCTGGCTATAGCTCTGCTTGGTGTTCTTAGCCCTAACTTGCATTGAGATACTGCAATTATCCGCTGAGCCTTCAATATCTAAATTCACTAATGCCCTGTCTGACTTGAGCCTGGCATCATAAGGTAAGAATATTCTCTGATCCTCGGTGATGGTCAGCGGGAAAGATTCATTTTCCGTGGTGAGGGTGCCACTTTTAATCAGGCATCGAGACTTATTCGGCACCGAAAAAGCGATCTCAATTAATGGATAGTTTCCTTTATTAACTTGTTTAAGCCTTTGATAAAAACCTTGGTACGGTAATGATATTGGTGCTGCTTGTACCGAAGTAACAGCAACGAGTAAACAGCTAAATATAAGGCCTTTCTTCATGATTCTCCACCAAATACTGCTTGTTTTGACGTAACATCTCCAGGAGTTCATCTATATATGCCTCCTGTCGCTCGGAATAATTAACTAGGCCGTATACTAACTGATCTGCAACGGGAAGTTTGTCTTGTGCGCGTAAATCTGCACGAATAGATCTCAATAATGAATATGCGGCATTGGAGTTGAGATTTTTCATATAAGATGCCACCGAGTCTGCTACAGAATCGAATACCGCAACTTCATGGCTTTTACCGGCTGTTCGTGATTGAGGCACGAGTCCACAGCCTTTCCTGAAACACCACTGGCCGAAGAAGTTGAGCCCTTGTTTGGCAAATCGAGAGCTGCCCCAACCGGTTTCATTAGCGGCTTGTATGAGTACCAGAGACTCAGGAATGATGTCGGCTCTGATCAGCAGCTCACCTAGGGTCTTTTTATTGATACTTCTGAGCGAATACTGGTATTTATTGGCGATCTCCTCGATTCTGTAATGCTCGGCTGCGGTCAGGGTCAGTCCATCTTCAAGGTGCTGTGAGCTGCGTAAAAGAAAATGTCGCTCGTCTGAAATGATGGCGTTTTGATGTCGAATCGCCGGGCGTAGATAATCGAAGAAAGCTTGCTTCTTTTGAGCCACATTAGCAAAAGATTCGAAGTCTGGGATCAGGCTCATGGCCTGTTCATTTTCAATTAACTTCCCAAGTGTATTCTCATCAGCATTGTCAATTTTAACAAAGATAAGCCTTAAAATAATCAAGATGACAATCACTAGACTCAGGGATACGGTAAATTTAGCCACTCTACCTGTTTTCATTTTTCTCTCTTATTTTCAAAAACTGACGGCAATTATATGCCATATATCTTAATTGACAAAACCCCACACAAAACTCAAGTTATAATCCGCAGCCTATGATGCGTATATTCGTTGGGTATTCAGGAAGGAAAAACCCGGATGCAAAATAACAAATTAAATCAATTTGAAAACATAGTCGCCGTTGGCGGAGGCCATGGACTGGGACGTGTGTTATCGTCTCTGTCATTTTTAGGTGCTAAGCTCACTGGCGTTGTCGCCACGACGGACAACGGTGGATCGACAGGTCGATTACGTTAGCAACAGGATTGTATCGCCTGGGGAGATCTCAGAAACTGCTTGTCTCAACTCTTACCGGCCGCTGATGAGTAAACATCATGCGGGTCTGCATGATAAAAGGGCTCTGGCCGATGCTTTGGCGAGTATGGTCGAGCTGGACATAGAGAAGAGTTCACTCGTAGTTTAAAAAACTCAGAGACTGAATTAGCGACAGAAAAGGACAGCATTCGCTGTCCTTTTTGATTAGATATCACTTAATGACAGCTGTTGCGCTAGTTATAGTACGGCTGCAATGGCTTTACAGATCACCGGCATATTTTCGATGGTCATGCCCGCTACACTGATGCGGCCGGAACCCACTATGTACACCGCGTGATCATCTTTAAGCTTAGCCACCTGCTCCTTGGTTAAGCCAGAGAAACTGAACATACCATTCTGTGTAGAGATAAAGCTAAAGTCCTGTTTAACCCCTGCAGATTTAAGCGTCTCGACGAATAAGCTGCGCATTTTTGCGATACGCTCACGCATCTCTTTAAGCTCGCTTTGCCAAAGAGTCGTTAATTCACTATCACCGAGTATGGTGCTAACGATCAATGCGCCGTGGGCCGGAGGATTAGAGTAGTTACCACGGATAGTGCTCTTTACCTGGCTAAAAGCTTTAATGACATCGGCTTGGTTCTCGGCGACTAACGTCACCGCCCCAATTCTTTCGTTATACAGGCCAAAGTTCTTCGAGAAAGAGTTAGCTATGATAAGTTCAGGTACCTTGTTGGCAACAATTCTTAAGCCCTGTGCATCTTCTTCAACGCCAGTACCGAAACCTTGGTAGGCAAAATCGAATAATGGCACTAAACTTTGCTCAAGGCAGAGTTCGGCTATGATGTGCCATTCAGCTTGGGTGAGATCGATGCCGGTTGGGTTATGACAGCAGCCATGTAATAACACCAGATCACCCTCTTTCGCCGTTTTGAGGTCGGCAATCATGGCATCAAAATCTTTACCGTGTGTTTCAGCCTTATAATAACGATACTGCTTAATCTTGAGTGCTGCAGATGTAAAAATATTCTGATGGTTTGCCCAAGTCGGGTTACTCACCCAGATGGTTTTAGATTCTGTGTTACGCACTAAAAACTCAGCGGCCACTCTTAACGATCCTGTGCCGCCTGGTGCTTGAGCCGTTAATGCTCGCTTATTTTTAACCACTTCATGACCTTCACCAAACAGTAACTCTTGTACTACACGGTTATATGCCTCTACGCCTTCGATGCCCAGATAGCTTTTGCTCTTCTGTGTGGCAAGTATTCTCTCTTCGGCAAGTTTGACCGACTTAAGTATTGGAGTCGAACCAGACTCGTCCTTATAAATGCCTACCCCAAGATTTACTTTTTCTGTTCTTGTATCTGCTTTAAAAGCATCGGTGAGGCCTAAAATGGGATCGGCAGGAGCAAGTTCAATCTGAGTAAATATCATGATGTCTTTCCTAAAAAGATGATGTTGAGGGGGGATGGGCTCTCTTTATACCATTGTGAGTCAGGCATCGAAAGCGAGTTTTGATATTAGTAGAAAAAATAGTTATAGTTTGGGATAACGAGCAATAAAGGAACAATAATATGAATAAAATTGATTATTTAAGTCATTTTTTTAAGGAACGTCATATCTATGTATTTGGGCTAAGTCATAGTTCAAATATGCTTTTGGAATTGTATCGTCGAAAAGTCCCCGGCTCATTGCAGTTCTCAAAGATAAATGATGTTACGTCGAGCCCTGATTTTGAAACCAAGAGTTGAACCGGCACGTGCCCAGTTCTGCTCCTTATAAAGGAAGGCAAGAGTCGCGAGGGATTTTAAATCTGTTTCTGGATATCTAGATACAAAAAAGCCCCAACTTCCGTTGAGGCTCATTGCCAATTCTCAAAGAGAAATGATGGTACCCGAGGCCGGACTTGAACCGGCACGCCTATTAAGCGAGGGATTTTAAATCCCTTGTGTCTACCGATTCCACCACTCGGGCAAACTCGTTGACTTTGATAATACGTATTATCGGTAGTTAATACTGTGTTTCTCGATTGCGAGTTTAATCGCTTTCAAAAGCTAACACTCATCACAATCTAAATATGGAGGCGCGACCCGGAGTCGAACCGAGATCGACGGATTTGCAATCCGTAGCATAGCCATTCTGCCATCGCGCCAAATTTTATTATCATCTTCAGTTGATTTAAATAAAGAGTCAACTGAGCTAATGTCACAATCTTTGATTGGAGCGACATATCGGGTTCGAACCGATGACCTATACCTTGGCAAGGTATCGCTCTACCAACTGAGCTAATGTCGCTTACATCAATTTATTAATCATACTTGCAGCAAGTTTTGCTTAAGAAGCTTTCCCTTGACTGCGGAATGGCATTCTACCGATTTACTGTCGATAGTCAATCATCAACATAGCGATAAATGCCCTTTTTCATCTGATTGTTGCTTAAACGGGCATTGTGGTTAAAAATACACAAACTTCTGTTTAATCAATGTTCAAAATAGCTTAAAATTAAAAAAGCCTAGTATCAAGGAGGCTTTTTTATCATTAAGCGTTAATCAATTGCTAGGTGATTTTATTAACAGTTTGGCAATGATTGATAGTTAAGCTCAAGCATCTTCTGCATCACACCAACAACCTGACAACTGTAGCCAAACTCATTGTCATACCACACATAAAGAATGGCACGGTTACCCTCAGCGATGGTGGCATGCGAATCGATCACTCCGGCATAACGTGAACCGACAAGATCAGATGAAACTATCTCTGTTGATTCAGTAAAATCGATTTGATTTTGCAGTTCTGAATACAGTGACATGTCACGTAAGTATTCATTTACTTGCTCTTTATTTGTCTCACTTTCAAGATTCAAAGAGATGATGGCCATAGACACGTTTGGTGTAGGAACGCGTATAGCGTTACCCGTTAGCTTACCTGCAAGTTCTGGTAAGGCTTTAGCAACCGCTTTAGCAGCACCCGTTTCTGTGATAACCATGTTTAATGGTGCACTACGTCCACGACGATCGGCGCTATGATAGTTATCAATTAAGTTCTGGTCATTAGTATAAGAGTGAATGGTTTCTACATGGCCATTGATGATGCCATACTTATCATTCATCGCCTTCAATATCGGCGTGATCGCATTAGTGGTACAGCTAGCCGCCGACACTATCTTATCTTCACTGAGGATATCTGACTCATTCACACCAAAAACGATATTTTTGATCTTACCTTTAGCCGGCGCGGTAAGCAGAACTTTCGCTACGCCTTTGGACTTAAGGTGCAAACTGAGTCCATCTTCATCTTTCCAGATACCTGTGTTGTCTACCACTAACGCATTCTTGATGCCGTACTTGGTATAATCTACTTCATCTGGAGAGTTGGCATATATCACCTGGATATAAGTACCGTTAGCAATAATGGCATTGTTCTCTTCATCGACTTCAACAGAACCATTAAATGGACCATGAACTGAATCGCGTCTGAGCAAACTTGCACGTTTCTCTAAATCACCCTGACGATCACCACGCAACACGATGGCGCGAAGCCGAAGTTTATTACTGACACCCGTTCTTTCTATTAACAGGCGAGCGAGTAAACGACCGATGCGACCAAAGCCGTAAAGCACCACGTCTCTGGCTTCTTGAGTATCTTCATGATCGATAGCAGGTGCCAGTTCGCGGCTCATATAGGCTTCAATATCACTTGCATCGTTATGGTCACGCCAATAGTTGATAGCCAGTTTACCTATATCAACTTTACACTGTTTAACGGCGAGTTTGCTTAATGCTTCTACGAAAGGAAAGCTTTCACGCAATCTTAACTTATAGCCCACAAAACGACGTACCAGACGGTGTGACTTGATGATGTCAATGGTAGAAGCATTGAGTAGCGGCTTACCGTATAAAACGACTTCGACACCTTGATTACGATATAACTTACCCAGCAAGGGCTGCATAGCCTCTGCCATTTCGAAACGTTCCTGCCAGCTTTGTAGGTGTTTATCAGCGTTCATTTACAGATCCTTTATCTCACTTTTCCGATTTATTTTCAGAAATGATTGAGTAACAAAAAGAAAAGACCAATACTCTCATTAATAAAAGGGTAATCCCCTGTTGGTCGGCGCTAGTGTAATAAAAACCAGCCTTTCAGGCTAGCAAGATATTATTTGTAACGCTGTAATTTTATTAGCAAAAACTTGGCTCGGAGCCTATTTTGATGAGAAATTTTGTAATAATTACATCATTTATTAGCTTTATTGCATTTTCAGGCGTATCTGGCTGTGAAAAACAACCAGATACGAGTACCATTTGTAAAAATAATCCTGAACTTTGTAGCGATCTTCATGCCGATAGTTGGTGCAGATATGAAAAAAGCGAGTTAATTCGTAAAAGATATAAGCTAAAGTTCATCGAATCGCCTTCGGGTAAACAGATATACCAGCAACTGCTCAACTTAGAAAAGTACAATCAATGCATCGAACTGGCCGCTGGAGTACAACATATTTTGCATCCAGAGAGAACGAACGATCGAATTCGCGCTTTCGGTTTGAGTGCACAAAGCCTTTCTCAGCTGCAAGACACCACTAAGAATAGTCAAGACCTCTACTTAGCCTTTTATCACTGGACGCGCTTCAATGATATGGAAGCTGAGAAAGTCGTGTTAGCAGCCCATAAGGCTCAGCAGATAGATGACATTTTATTGCTGTCTCAAATAGCCTCCTATTTTCAGAAATTTGATGCCTATCAATCTAATTTAATCTATCTCGAAGTGCTCGATATCAGTGACGAGGATAACTTTAATCCTGACTGGCTATTAGGGCTGTCCAATAATTACCAGAAACTCAATGATCTCGAACTAACCTACTTACTGTCCAGAGCAAATGTATTGATGACCAAGCAGAATGTATCGGAAGAGAAGATGCTCGCATTAATCTATGGTGATGAAACCCTGCAGAGTTTTTTAGATCGACAGGCCGAAGAACTTGTTGATGTGATAGAGGATGGTGAATTCTCAACCAGTGCGATTAAGAAGAGACTGCTTCGCTCCCCTCCTACTCGATAAGCAAGAATGACTTAGCTTTGACCCATTTTTTTATGGGCGCTTTGCTGTCGAAAAATGTATGCCATATTGGAAAATATTTACAGAGAATAAGCGAGTTTTTGTTAGAAACATGACCAATGTAAAAATTAAAGTGAAATTGTTATGTATAAATGGCTTTTATAGGGGATATTACTTGACGGTAGCTGTCAGTTTGGTAATTTTACAACCAGAAGATAATTTTACAAATCACCAGAGGGATATCGAATGACTATCCGCGTAGCAATTAACGGTTATGGCCGTATCGGACGAAATATTTTACGTGCACTTTATGAAAGCGACAAGGATTTTGACATCCAGATCGTTGCACTCAACGATCTTGGCGATTCATCTATCAATGCTCACCTGACCAAGTATGACTCTGTTCATGGGCGTTTTAACGCTAAAGTCGATCATGACGATGAAGCTATCTATGTTAACCAAGATAAAATACTGACTTTTTCGGAAAGAGATCCGTCTAAACTGCCTTGGGCCGAATTAAACATCGATGTGGTATTTGAATGTACCGGCATCTTCACTTCTAAAGAAGCAGTACAAGCGCATCTTGATGCAGGAGCTAAGAAAGTTCTTATCTCTGCACCGGGTAAAAACGTGGACGCAACGGTTGTTTACGGTGTAAACGACCATGTCATTACCTCTGACATGACAGTGATCTCTAACGCTTCTTGTACCACAAACTGTTTAGCACCTATGGTTAAGCCGTTAAATGATGAGATTGGTATCGAGTCTGGCCTGATGACAACGATTCACGCCTACACCAACGACCAACGTCTGTCTGATGTTTACCACACAGATCTACGTCGTGCTCGTGCTGCTGCAATGTCAATGATCCCGACTCAGACAGGTGCTGCTGCAGCCGTTGGACTCGTGCTTCCTGAGCTTGCCGGCAAGTTCGATGGATTAGCAGTACGTGTTCCGGTTGTTAACGTGTCTTTGGTCGACTTAACATTCATCTCGACTCGTGATACTACGGTAGAAGAGATCAATGCCATTATCGAAAGTGCCGCATCGCTATCTCCTATGAGTGAAGTGTTAGCCGTCAACAAGGAGCCTTTGGTTTCTATTGACTTCAACCACAACCCATTCTCATGTAACTTCGATGCTACTCAAACTCGCGTCAACGGCCGTCTGGTGAAAGTCATGGCCTGGTATGACAACGAGTGGGGCTTCAGTAACCGTATGCTAGATAATGCCGTCGCCTTGATGACTGCCAAATAATCTAAGCAGGTTTTAGAAAAAGCCAACCTTCAAGGTTGGCTTTTTTATGAGTAAAATAAACAGCTTACTGCCCTCTTCTTCTCCAGCCCATAAACTGTCCAAGCATCAGGAACAGACCGCCGGATAAACCTAAGACTGGCCAGACTGAGATTTCCCTCACCATTCATTCCTCTGGAAGGGATCACCCGGCCGACTCCCCTATTGAGATTGACATCATCTATCGCGGCTTGTTCTCCATAGGCAGCGTGAAGCCTGGACATGGCGAACAAAGATAGACAAATAAGGCCAAGAACGATAAGACAACGCTCTATTACTATCAGTTTCGCACTCATTCCTGTTATTACTCACTTCATCCTTGGTTAGTCGAAATTAACACTTTATTACAAATGTGCAACAGAGGTTGCTGGGATATGTGATTTAACCGTCCAGTATCACTCGTTTACCTTAGGCTTTTACGTCTAGAGCTTATTGAACTGGTAGCAATCCCGCCCCATAGATTTTGCTGTGTACATGAGGTGATCGGCTCGATTAATCAGAAACTGGTGATCGATGTAAACATCTTCACTGTAAACGACGCCCAGGCTGATACTGATGGCATGATTGATATTATCATGACAGTAGTGGCTGTTAGTCACCGATGATTGAACTCGTTTGGCTAATTTTTGAGACTGTTCAGCTGTGATTCCCTGAATTAAGACACAAAACTCCTCGCCCCCTATCCTAGCGAATACGGCTTCTGGAGGGAGTTGCCGTTTAATCGTCTTGACCATCTCACAGATAATGAAATCACCGACGCTGTGACCAAAGTTATCATTGATCAACTTAAACCTGTCTATATCAAACAGCAATAGAGAAAGCCCAGTCTGGTTGTCATCACAAGCCTGTTGTAATAGCTCGATAAAATAACGCCGATTATAGATGTCAGTCATTGCATCTATGGAGGCTAATCTTTGTAATTCTATGTTTAATTGATTCAGATCATGGGTTCTCTGTGCAACGGCTCTGCGTAGGTGAAATATATAAGCCGCCGTCAACAGTAGGATTAATGCGATAAACATGGGTAACAAGTATTTGGGATAAACCGTTTCTACATGGATCCATTTACGCTGTATGCGCTCAAGATCCACGGCTGAGATCCGTTTAAAACCATTTTGGAGTTCCAGCCTTAATCGGTTGTGACCTTCAGGAAGCGCAGGCCTAATTAATCCGCTATAAAGGTGTTTCACCTGAAAAGGCACTCTTGAGCATGAGTTCATTATTACCGAAAGCGATGAGCTTAACCTTAGGGTAGTGTTGCATCATATATGTCTCTTCATACCCAGCGGAGACGACACCTACCCTACCTGACTCTAGATAGCTGTCTACATCTGTGCCCCATAGCTTAGATGAAAAGAATAGTTGGGTATCGATTTCGACTATACCTGGGAGGAAATCCAGGTAAGTTTCTCTGTGTTCGGACCAAAGTAGGCCGGCATGTATATCGGCCTCTTTGGACTTAACTGCTTGCAATGATTCATTCCAATCTGTTAAGACGAATGACACTTCCACATTATTGACTCTGGCATATTCCTTCCAGATATCGATGAGTAAACCTTGAGGCTCACCATTAGCATCTATATAGGAAAATGGTTTCCATGCCTTAGAGTTCGCTATGGTTAGTTGCTTTTTATGCTTGGTACTTTTAATGTCCTGACCATTTTCACTGGCGCTGGCGCTTGTTGCAAGCAGGTAGGAAAATAGGGCAAAGAAAAAAAGTGATTTTTTAACTAAGCAGATGTGTCGTAATCGACGATACCCAGGCAGGTTAAGGTTCATTGGTTACATCCAGTTGTAAGCGCAAAAATAAAAGTCAGATCGCAAGGCAACTCCTGCCAAATATCACAAACAATAACATTAATGAGGGACTTAGGTCACCCTTATGTTTGGCATATTCAAGTAGATAAACTTATCGAAACTCTGAGTCTGTTTGCTTGTATTTTTAAAAGAGCCAAGGTCGTGATTGCCTCTAGATGTAGGCATATTAGAGGGAGGCCGATCACAATGAGATGGTGCAAGCTGGTATATTGTGCACCACTGTCCTCGCGCTTCTGCTCCAGATCAACATCAGCATCCAACCTCATGTGTAATCGTCCAAAGAATGATCCACTCCGGACAGTAAAATAACTCGCGGATCCATTTACTTTGGTCTAAGTTCAGGTAAAAATATGTCACCGTTTACCCTCTTCAGTCTGCCTTTATATGTCTCTTGTTTTCGTGCTCGTAGAACCTAGTCGTCCAGCCAATGTCGGCGCCGCCGCCAGGGCAATAAAAACCATGGGCTTTGAACAGCTTATTTTAGTCAATTCAAATCTACATCTCGACAAAGAGGCTCATTGGCTGGCCCATGGTGCCACAGATATATTGGCACAAACCTTAGTCGTTGACTCAGTTGCAGACATTCGAGCGCAATATGATCACTTGATCGCAACCACAGCGAGAGAGAGAGGAACTCCCAGGCAGTACTTGACGCCTGACGAGCTTAAAGACACAGTATTACAGCAATTAGGCTCAGTAAAAAAGATAGCCCTGCTCTTCGGTCGAGAGTCCAGTGGCTTGTCCAACAGTGAGCTGGAGTTATGTGATCTTTTCTCCTATGTGCCCTTGATAAACGACTACCCTTCCCTCAATCTGGCTCAGGCAGTCATGGTATACAGCTACGCCCTTAGCGAGGTCAATAACCGTCTTAAACATAAGCGAGTCGATGCACAAGAGGGGCAACTACAGGCCCTGAAGAAGAGAACCAAGACATTGTTACAGCAGCTAGACACCCAAGATGATGTAAAACTGTCCCGTTGGTTACTCGATGGCATGAGTTTACTCGGTGACAGGGACTGTAAGATGGCGCACCAACTGCTCAATGATATTAGCAGGAAGCTAAATATCGACTAGGAACAAGGCTGACTCAACTCATATCCATCTCCCTGTTTTTATAGGTGAAACAAAATAATATTCAGTCCCTTGCTAGTAATCTATACCTCATTAATCGATGAGGTATTTTCTTGTCTTTTATAGACTCGCGATGATCTGAATGATAATCACTCTCCTTACTCTTACAAATTGCTTATCTTTCACCTACCTATAATATTTCCAAGCATAATAATTTGGTCTAGCACACGGGCTTACATTACCTATTATTTAAGTGGTAGGGACCAGATTTCACTATGGCGGTGGCTGCTTGTTTAAATGACATCGAGCCCATTGCTAACCGTTGGCCGACAGGGCCAACAAGATTAACTCGCTTTTGGAGAGTGCTGATGAAAGGCAAGAGTAAAGTCACCCAAGTACTGAATCAGATGTTGCTGTTAGAACTCACTTCAATCAACCAATACTTCTTACATGCCCGCATTTATAAAAACTGGGGATTAGAAGAATTGAACGAGAAAGAATATCAAAAATCAATTCTAGACATGAAACAAGCCGATGATCTGATTGAACGTATTTTGTTTCTAGAGGCCCTGCCTAACCTGCAGCAACTGAATAAACTGCGGATAGGTGAGCATACAGAAGAGATGATTCAGTGCGATAAAGATCTGCAAGAAGAACAAATTGCGGCATTGCGTGCTGCCATCGCCTTGTGTGAAACCGAAGAGGATTACGTCAGTCGAGAGTTACTCGAAGAGATCTTAGAGGGTGAAGAAGACCATCTGGATTGGATCGAGTCGCAACAGTTCCTCATCGTTGCCACAGGCATTGAAAATTACCAGCAAACCATGATGGAGGATTAACATGAAAGGTGTTCAGAGCGTCATCAACCACTTAAACAAACAACTTACCCTTGAGTTAACCTCAATGGATCAGTATCTGGCTCATTCTAAGATGTATGAAGATTGGGGGATCAATAAACTCCATGAGAAGCTGGCTCACGAATATGAAGATGAGTTGGAGCATGCAAAGCGCCTGACTCAACGCATATTGTTCCTGGAAGGCAACCCTGATACAGCTTCCAGGCAACCGATTAATGTTGGCGATAACGTCAAACAGATGTTGGAAAACGATCTAACAGCAGAAAGAATCGTGGCGGAGAGCCTCAGAGAAATCATAGGACTCTGTGAAAAAGAGCAAGATTATATCAGCCGTGAAATACTCGAAGATCTGCTTGATGATACCGAAATGGATCATATCTATTGGCTAGAACAACACCTGGGCCTGATAGATAAGATGGGGATTCACAACTATGTGCAATCCCAGATGGGCAGCCAAGACAGCTAATTAGCTTCGAGTAAGTAGCGGTATAACAAGGATAATTCTGAGGCTATCATGTAAAAAGCGAGCTGAACCTTTGCTTTACAGTACGCTGCATCAGACTTTAGAATGAGGTCCTCACTCACTAACTCGCTTAGCCCATAAGAAATCTATGGCATAAAAAAGCTCGCAACAAAGCGGGCTTTTTTATGCCGTTGGAGTATTTTTTTATTGAGTACCTTGATTGAGTACCTAGTCTGAATTTATATCTTGCCTGAATCAGTTGAGTACCGTGTAACCTCGGTTAATCATGCAGTTTTTAACCATCATCTGTTTCTCGGCTTCATGGCTGGCTTCATTTTGTCTCTTAGCGCGGTTTCTTCCCAGAGCACCACACCACACCGATGGCCATCCCGGTTTTAGCACCATCAGTACCTGAGCCTCCGGAAGTCGCGCCAGCCGCCGCCCCTAGAGCCGCCCCCGATACCAAACCACCTGCTGTTTGTTTCTTCTGCGCCTGCTGTGATAATTCTGTACACTCATGCATATCGAAAATGTAATCTTTTTCATCGACACCCATTTTATCGATGATAATATTCGCAGCAGAGGCAGTGGTGTGAAACAGAAACAAACCCGCCATTAGTAGTACTTTATTCATCAGGACACCTTAATTGTAATCACAATGTTAATAGGCTGCTACGTTCTGTATTAGCCGTAAACAGGAAGATAGTAAGGTGAAATTACTGAATGTAGACTTAATGAAGTATGAGTTTCTTAAGTTACAGCACCTGAATTGTCGACACTGGATCACTGAGTTTTCAGCGAAAGTGAGTCATATTACTTTTGCAGGATTTCAACTGAGTTCAGTTTTTAGTTAACCAAAATGAGATATAAGTGTTAAAATCGTTTAATTCGGACTACCTTCATCACCTCAATTTCGAATCCCGCCACTTTTTCAGTTTCTGGATAATAGGTCATATTGACGCGGTTTCCCTTAAGACATTTGAACTTCTTAGGCCGTCTAAACTTAAATGGCGCATCACAGCCCTCTATCATCACAGTGTGTTGTACCCACTCTTCAACATCTCTTTGAGTATGAGAAATAATCTTTACTCCTTCAGAGTGTACTAGCTTGTCGTGTGTAGTGAGCATCTTATCTAATTGTGATTTCATTTTGTTCCCCTGTTGAGCCGTCATTAATAATAGCAAGTACGGCGCCAATTCGCACTAAAGAGATCCAATATCAAACAGATAAATGCTCAACTAAACTTAATGGGTAAACCTGACCCTTGATCTAAAATCAGCTAATCTATGACATCTATCAAAATTATGACCTTTCCCGGCATTATCATTCTCGTGTTAACCCTGATTTCTACACTTTTTTTGCCAAAGATACTCAAGCAGATCATTGGCTAAGAGTACTAACCTGGGAAGGATATGTGACTCAAGTGGATATAGATAAGGTCAATACACTGCCAAAGGAGCCGATTGGCAGTTAATCGACTTCAAAGAAGGGCACATGGCCTGGCTAGATACGATCAATTTCGTTAAGGGATTAGAAGGCAGAAAACTCGAAGCGGCGCAGATCTTCGCTAATTATTTTATCGGCAAACAAGTTCAAACTCGTGTATCACAAGAACTCTCTATGGTGCCTGTATCCAAAGACGCCAATCAGGATGCCAGTCAAGTGTCATCCTTTCCCTTTCATTAATAGCCATTGGTTTATAAGCAGGCTTAGCCATATCTGTCTCTTAGCCAACCGTAATGGTCGTAATTGCCCCATTGGTTTATAAGCAGGCTTAGCCATATCTGTCCCTTAGCCAGCCGTAATGGTAATAAGCCCATTGTCCTAAGCGCCTCAGACCCGTCAGAGGCTCGGTGACGATAATATTACTCAATATGGGTAAGAATTTCCCATCGACTCGTGGACTAAATCGTTTAGGCGTATAGGCATTGTCCGCGCTCACTACGCGTTTGGCCAGCAGCTCACCTTGCTCTGTGATCAATCTATGCTTACCCTGCTCCTCGATCCAATGCTCGACACAAGAGTTTTCATAGATCTTAATCCCTCGCGCTTCTACTCGCTGTTTGTATCCCAATACTAACTTGAGTGGATTTACCCCAAAACCATCTTCCAACCTAAGTGCCCCATAAGCCTGATTGTGGGCCATGTACTCATTGGTGAGTTGCTTTAAGGGGATCAACTCAGCCTGACCACCTAGCTCTCGGGTAATAAATTTTGCGGCTTGTTCGAGCTGCTTGAAGGCCTTGGCATTATGGGCGATTTTGAGATAGCCAGGCTGTTGGGGTTCGCACAATATCTTATTATCCTTGATAAGATCACTGACGCGCTCGACGGCCTGACTAAATTCGCTATAAATACCTTTCGCCGTATCCAGTCCCCAGCGGTTGGCCATCTGCCCATAACCGAGTCGCCCGGATCCCTTGAGTACGAATCCCGCATTACGGCCACTGGCACCGAATCCTATCTGATTCGCTTCTAATACAGTGGCATGAATATTAAATTCAGTCGCCAAATAATAGGCCGTCAGTAGTCCTGTGTAGCCTCCACCTATGATGCCGACATCGGTTTGACTGGTGCCTGTGAGTGCAGGATTTATTTGAGGCGGCGACGCTATGGTACTTGCCCAGTAGGAGTCCGGGCAGCTAAGGCCTCCGGGACCCGAGGCTAGAAGTGGGTCGAAATGCACGGAGTTAATTGGGTTCTGGGCCATATTTTTCTTATTTTAGGTCTGTTACTGAGGATAGAAGAAGTGATAGAGGCCGTTAATCTGAGACAGATCTGACTCAGGCCTGAAGCTGTTATTTGAAAATGAGCAACATTTCACAGGCGGTGCAGTGGCAATCGGCGCCACATATTACACAAATATAATCAGGGTGTTCCTTTATTAGCATTGCGCCAGCCTTGGTAAAGTATTTCACCGCCGAGTTATTCGGGCTCTGCTTCCATAGATGGCTTATTCCGGCTGTTGCCGTTTGGTGGCTGCGATAGAGGCGCTCAGCAGCTTACCCCCTATACCCACGCCGCGATATGGCTCGGCAACGGTATTACACTTGAAGTAACAGACTCTTTGCGGTTCGATTCCCCACGCATGGGGTGTACACCATTTATCGGTTTGCCAATTTCCCGGTGCGTAAGTGAGACGAAATCCAATCAGTTTTCCATCTTGGTGAGCGATAAAATTTGCGTTTATCTCATCCTTGATCCCTTTTTGATATAGAGCAGTTAACGATGCCTCATCCAGATAGCCGTCACCATGAACCTGATTACCCAGTGAGATAACATCGGTAAAATGTTTCTGGCTTAACGTTTGAATCATAGTGTTCTCCTGCGAACCCGTCGGTTTCGGTGAATATGTGAGGATAAGCTAAACAAAAATGTGTGATAAGTACATAGTGAGTCAGATTTCGCTGTGTTTTTTTCTTTTTACTCATCGAATCCCCTAAGACTATATGATGTGTAAAAATTTTAATACGCTGATTCCTTGTTCAGGGTTTATCAAACCGGGATTTACCTGTAACGTTAGCGCCAATAAAAGCAAAAGATGGGGAACTCTTTAAATGAAAAAATCTTTATTATCGTTAGCCTTGCTAACCGCGTTGTCGGCTTGCTCGGGGGATGTTGAGATGAGCCACAATAAACCACAAGCCAGTCAAGAGACTAAGACACTTGCAGTAACTGAAGTCGTCGCGGCTACAGATCACTATCAAGCCATGCTCGACAAATTTATTACTGTGGATATGCAAGCCGATCTGTCCAGCTTAAGTGATATCGATAAACGGGTCCTGCGTAAACTCATCTCAGTTGCCGATGTGCTGGATAAGGTGTATCTGGAGCAGACCTATGAGAATAATGCCGAGATAAGAAAGCAGATCCAAGACTCGAACTTAGCAAATACTGCACAACTACTCTCTCTCTATGATCTTCACTACGGTCCCTGGGATACACTGGAAGGTGATAAAATCTTCTTCGGTGACATCCCCCGCCCAAAGGGCGCCGGGGTATACCCCACCGACATGACTAAGGCTGAGTTTAATCAATGGATCCAAGACCATCCTCAAGATGAAGTCGCATTCAAGAGTGGTTATACCGTGATTAAGCGCCAAGGCGATAAACTGGTCGCTATCCCCTACAGTCAGGCTTATGCCACGCAGATGCAGCAGGCGGCGACATTGATGCGCGAGGCCGCCGCCTTAACACAAGATGCTAGCCTAAAGACCTTCTTGACTAAGCGAGCCGATGCCTTCCTCAATGATGAATACCGTGATTCTGAGATGGCCTGGATGGATCTCGATGGCACACTGGAAGTGGCCATTGGCCCCTATGAGACATATACCGACAAGCTGTTTGGCTATAAGACCTTTTTTGAAGCCTTTATTACCGTGCGTAACCCAGAAGACAGTGCCAAGCTCGACGTATACAAGCAGTACCTCAAGGGGATGGAGCTAAACTTGCCTATTCCCGATGAACATAAGAATTTTCAGCGTGGTTCTGAGTCACCGATTTCTGTGGTGGATCAAGTCGCTGGCGGCGGAGATAACAAGCCAGCGGTGCAAACCACGGCCTTTAACTTACCCAACGATGAATATGTGCGTGAGGTGAAAGGCAGTAAAAAAGTCATGCTCAAGAACGTACTGAATGCTAAATACAAGGCGGTGATGCAACCGATATCGGCCTTGATCATCGCCAAGCCACAGCAGTCACTGCTTATGGAGCGTTACTTCTTCAACGAGACCCTGTTTCATGAATTATCCCATGGCTTAGGTCCGGGAACTATCATCAAGGATGGTAAAACCACCACGGTTTCCGAGCAGCTACAGGAGACTTACTCTAAGATTGAAGAGGGTAAAGCCGATGTGATGGGTGCATACAACATGTTGTTCTTGATGGATAAAGATGTACTGCCTAAATCTGAGAAAAACAATATGTTAGTCACCTATTTCGCCGGTTTGTTCCGTTCCATGCGTTTCGGGGTGCATGAAGCCCACGGCGCCGGTGCGGCGTTTCAATACAACTATTTCAAAGAGAAGCAGGCATTCAGTTTCGATTCCAGTACACAAAGGTATACCGTTAACTTTGATAAGATGACCCAAGCCATCACAGATCTTGTCCGCGATATTTGTATGATCCAAGCCTTAGGCGATTATCAACAATCTAAGGACTTCTTAGCTAAATATGCCGTTATGGCCGACGAAGTTGCCGCTTTGAACCAGAAGATGGCGCAGATCCCGACCGATATCAGGCCTAACTACCCTAAGATTTAATTTGTAGGCTTCATGCTATCCAGTACCAACGCCCCATGGTTTTTGATGACCATGGGGCGTTTTGTTGTGTGAAAACAAGTGGAGCATTTGTTAATCAAAGGTTATCATCTGCTCCATATGCAAGGAGGAAATATCTTATTTTGTATGGAACAAAATAGACCATGCAGTCGTATATCGAGAACATTCAACGTAACATAAAGGGCTTTGCCCTTTGCTTTAAACATCAGCCGCACTTCGTGAGCCTCTGAACTGACCACATACTTATATGGAATGGTATTAATGGAAAAGTTACCCCAAGAAAAGACGGGTGTACGTTTTAAGCAGGCCATCGACAAGCCCAAGAAACTCATCATTATCATCTATCAGTTTATTGCGAAAATACTAGGTACAATGAGTGGCCTGCTTGGCAGGCTAACGTTAGCCCAAAAGTTATACCTGTTAGCCCTCTTCTTACTTATTTTTTCTGATAACTTGGGCATGGTCGCCATAGTGACTGTGGTCGCCTTAACTCTGGAATTTTGGCCCCTGTTTGAACGAGTCTGGCACAGCTTATCGGGTAAGGCGGTGTTACTGCTCTTCTATGCAGTGATAGCCAACTTCGCCATCGCCGGGGCGGCTTCTGTGGTCAATGAAGTCGTCGGCGTATCCACCGAGCATTTCTCATACACACATAACTTTGCCATCTTGCTGTATCTACCCGCCTGGATCATCGTCATGACGGCATTGGCAATATTGATGTTACAGGTGGCTGTGCCCTTCTATCTGCTCGGTCTCTTGTTACTAAAACCTTTCGGTGTAACGGGCCTTACACTCATCAATCACAATCATTTCAGATTCACTACTATATTCATCCGCCTGATATTATCCTCGGTGGTACTTTATCACCTGGTGTTGATTACTAGTCTGGACAATGAGTTAAGCCAGGACCTTAGCGATCCGGATGGTCTGGTGATGAATGAACTGTCCTCTAAAGATAAAGAAGAGTTATCTAATGAGTTAGCCAACTTGCGAGAAAAAGATGCAACCGACGATGAATCAGTCACCTTTGGGTTATCTTTCAATGATGATACGGCTCAAAAAGATAACTATGAACATGTCCGTGAGGATTATGAGAAAATGGTCAGAAGCATGATCGCCAGATTTGCTTATCAACTCGAGTCAGACAGTCGTTCACGTTGTGCCATCGCGCCTGGTAGTAATATCGTCGAGCTCAACGATTATGAAATTGTAGAAATACGCCGTGATAAATCTGCCGATTATGGCTATAGCTTCGAGGTGAAAAAGTGCATTTCACCCGCGTTTGGACTCGATAAATCGAGTCCAAGAGCAAGCTCATCTTAAAACAAGTAAACTGCGACTTGGACGTAAACATCAGGTATTCACTTCACATTACTTGTTATTTACCTATGATTTGACCAGCAGACATCATGGGTAACGTCAGTATTACCAAGGGATTTTTTGTCCACGGAAGTCTAAAAACTCTCCTGTTTGACTCATGTCTAACCCATCTAATACCCGCTTTAGTCCAGTCACGGACTCTTGAGCATCAATAAGAGCATTGGGGCCGCCCATTTCAGTTTTCACCCAGCCAGGATGCAGGGCAACGACTGCTATGTTATCGTCTCTTAAGTCAACCGACAAACTCCTAACCACCGAGTTAATCGCGGCTTTCGATGAGCGATATATGTAGGTACCGCCGCTGGTGTTATCACCCATACTGCCCATTTTAGATGACAAAATCGCAAAGATACTCGAAGATGCCAGTTTGAGGTTTTCTCGGAAGGCTTCTAATACTTTTAAAGGGGCGATTGAGTTTATCTCAAAAACCCTGCGCCACTCTTCCACGTCGATATCTCCAAGAGTACTGCCCTTAGGTCCATAATAGCCCGCATTATTGATCAATAGATCTATGGGCTCACCCTGTAAGTTATCCCCAAGCTGCTGTAACGCCGGATAATCGGTGACATCCAGCTGAAAAACAGACAGGGACTCATGTTCTTCGAGCAGCAGGATTAACTCGCCAGCTTGTTCAGGCTCGCGGCAACATGCCGTCACGTTCCAGCCAGCTTGCAGATACTGTTTGACCATAGTCAGGCCCAGGCCTCGATTGGCACCGGTTATGAAGAGATGTTTAGCCATTAATTTATTCCTTGAATAGGAGTAATGAGGGAATCAAACGTAATTTTAGTTATAACCAGACTAATACCATTCCATATAAGTATCTGGTCAGTTCAGAGGCTCTCAGTTTTTTCAATTCAAGGCGCATTGATGAGGAAATTATTCCCTTTTAAGTCAATGCAACACCGAAGTGGAAACACTGAGAGTCTCCCGCTGAATGATCCGATACTTACTCGGAATGGTATAATATACACACAAATCGTAAAATACCAAGTAACTCATAGATCTGGCTTGAGAATTAGGCCTTAATCTTTGCCAGAAACTCGTCTATTAGTAGCGATAATTTATCATGCAAATATTCTTCAAAATCATCTAAGTTGTTTTTGAAATGATCCAGATATTGGGCGGCCTTATCATGACTCAATAGTTTCTGATCCACTGAATACTGCATCTCGGGCAGGGATTTATCATAGCGTGGAAGTGGCAGCCAGATAACGAAATTGGCATCAACTCGTTTGAGTTGCTGATTAGCGAAGCGACAGAAATCGGCAATATGATCTAAGCCATCCGGGCCCAGGCAGCCAGGTTCAATTCTGCATATTACTGTGAGTTTCTTCTCTTTAGGCAAGGGGAGCGTTTTAGGCATTGATGTAAACCAAATGTAATCGGTCTGATTATTATAACGCTAATTTACTTAAGTGTAATTCAAAGCTTGTGACTTAATTATCTGTGATTAACACTAGGCTTATCTTTTTCCTTGCTTATCATCACGTTAATCAATGGTGCCCTCAACATAGAGTCGCAGCAGAGATGGCACAGACTTCTGAACACCTTGCCAACAGGTTAGCGAAAATATCATAGACATCAGTGACAAGGCTGAGGAAAGTGTACAACATGTAAATCGCTCAATCAATAATACCGAGCGACAGACGGAGACGTTAACTAGTCCGTTATCGACTCGAAGGCCACACCTGTCCGGGCAGTATTTATTTTAGGCTGGGCACCCGAGTACCACAAAAATAATGATTTCAGCAGGTACATGACCCGTCAGGTCATTAAACAAGTTTAACTTAATAAGCTGATTATTCAATTTGTCTAAAATCATGATGAATAAAGGTGTACAGCTCAGTTATGACTAGACTAATTGGGCTCATAAATTACCACTTTGTGTCATGATCGACTAAACTTGGATACAAGAGAGCTAACGGATAAACGTAAATAGGCAAAGCGCCAAATGTGTCAAAGGACACTTTTCTTACAGTATCAGGGCTCTCTGCTTAGAGGATAAACTCGCCCTATAATCATACCCGCTCATCACTTCGTGACGATTTAGGTGTTGATGGACAGTAATCCTACCTCTTACGCCATTTTAGAAACCTCTTTCGATGATAAATTTCATCAATACATTTCTGGGGTGAAAGTGGATATTTCACTGGAAAAGACCTTTAACGATTGGAAAAGGAAAAGCCATAGGGGGGCTGATCATTAGCGGGGTTCAACAAGGAGTCAAAGCTGCTAAAATAGTAAATCAGTATTTTGTCACTGGCAAACTCCCCTCCATTACCACACCAGTGAGGGGAAGCTTGATGTTCAGTGAGCATGAATTGAGACGTTGGAATATCAAACTCAAGAGTAAAATAATCAGTAACAGTCTGCTCATAGAGTGACAAATTCATCTAAAGTGACAATTTTATACAGAGCAGGTATCCTGCGGTGTTTGTTACAACTCGCCTGCTACTCAGATTAAAATAATTATGAGTACTGCTGGAAATCACTCGCTTTAAAGGATTCAACTTCGCTGAGTAAGTTATCTATGGTTTGATCGAAACTGTCTAAACGTTCCTGTTCCATATAAGCTTTCAATTTTACGATCAGATCTTTACTCAGTTCAATATGGGATTTTTTCTGTCGCTTCTTAATCTGAGACAATTCTTTGCGCACCATTCGCCAACCATAGTCGCTAAAATATTGATTCATGCTTTGGTTTAATCGCATTAAGGGAGCGATTAAATTCGTCAGCTTCTTGCGCTCTTGTGTGACTCCTTGTAATAACTCCACCAGCGAAATATATTCTCTGTTTTGTTTCTCATCTGCAGTCACAACACGGCTACTAAACCAATCTGATTTCTGAGCTATCTCTGCCGGGTGAATAAGACGATAAATTAGGGGTAAGGCGAATGTGAGCTCATCGACTTGGAGTAACAATAATTTCCTTCCCGCTTTAGGCGACTCACCGTGATAAACCCATGGATGTTTGTAGCTCATCTTATTCCCTCCTCGTCTTTTCTTGTTTTAGTCTTGTTGTCGTTTACACTTATTTTTAAGAGTATACAGTTCTGACACTGTATGGGTCATAATGTCAAAAACAATAGTATGGTGCAACCATTATTATATCACTAGAGTCACATAACTTAAGTGATTAATCTGTTTGATTATTACTCTACATACATCCAATAGAATGGTTGAACCACTCTTTTAAATTGTGGTTTTTGCCAGCCTTGTATCTCATCTACAAAAATGGAGTGGCTCATTTTTACGGCTAATATCGCTATTTAAGCCTTCATTAGCCGATATGTCATTATCAATTCCTGTTATAAACCGTAGCCATCTATTCCCTCCGCCAATGTAGCCATAGCATTTTACATTCATAACAAGAGTGATGACCGGTCATGTTTAACCCCTATGCAGGCTAATCCAGCTAAACTCTACATCTTCATGGCCATGATCCTCAGTCTTCGCATGACAATAACCATCAGACAAATCAGTATGTTTTTCATCCACTTATTCTATCTCCTCCTGAGTTTGTAGTAAATTAATACTAATACAACCTCTACCAGTGATAATGACGATTATCACTGGTAAAGATGGACAGCAAAAGCTATAATTTCGGCTCTGTTTTCAGGGAAAGCATGCGTGTTTTATCATGAATAAGCTCAGTATCAATCAGTATCATCCACGCCAAGTCACTAGCGATAAGAGTTTCTTCGAGGAGATGGAACTGCCGATCTCAATCTTGGATGATTTCAAGAGTGCGGCTAGCGAGACAGAATATGAACTGGCGCCTAACACTCGTCGTGTCTATCGTTCTAGCTTTAACATTTTTACTCAATATTGCCAGCATCATGGTTTAAGTCATCTGCCTGCGGACCCACGTGCGGTGATCTCATTTATTGGTCATCAGAAAGAACAAGTGCAGCAAAAAACAGGAATGCAATTCTCTAAGCAGACTATCACCACCCGGCTAGCGGCGATCCGTTTCTATCATATTCAGGCTGGCTTTCATTCGCCAACCGAACACCCCTTGGTGATCCGAGTCATGCGTGGCTTAAGTCGAAATAAACATAGGGTGACCACAGATTATGATCAGCAGCCCATCATGTATGAAGAGCTTGAATTATTGTTACAGACCATAGATAAACAGGGGCAAGAATTAACTCGGGCTCGAGATAAGGCCATCATTCAATTGGGTTTTCAAGGTGGATTCCGTCGTTCTGAACTTGCCGATATCCAGGTTAACCACATCAATTTTATGCGTAAAAAATTGAAAGTGAGACTGGCCTACTCGAAGAGTAATCAGCAGGGACACAAGGAGTGGAAAGACTTGCCCGAGTCGGAATTGTTCTCGGCGTTCTCAGCCGTTAAACATTGGCTCCAAGTGTCACAATTAACTCAAGGTCATCTTTTTCGTTCCCTGTCTCGAGATGGTCAGCGGCTCAGACCTTACTCGCTGGCAAATAAATCCAGTGTCGATATCGATGATAACCCCCCTCAAGTAAATCGAGGTTTTTTACGTGGCGATGATATCTACCAGATGATAAAGAAGTATTGTGCTAAAGCGGGGTTAAGTCCGGAATTTTATGGAGCCCACAGTTTACGCAGTGGCTGCGTGACTCAGCTACATGAAAACGATAAAGACCATCTGTATATTATGGCGCGCACCGGCCATACGGATCCTCGCTCCCTGAGACATTATCTCAAACCTAAAGATTAGTCGTACTAGTGCAACATATTGCATGCTGCCTAGAACCGGTCAATAAAATGGTTACACCATCAAATACTTCTGTGACTTAACTGGCTGACTAATATGGTAGATTTAACTAGAAATTGTGCTATATCAACGCTATGAAATTTGATCAGCCTCAAATTAATATAATCAGCTATTCACTATTCAATACTGCAAGCTCTCTGCTTCAAATCTTAAAAGTAGTAAAGTTAAAATACAGACATAAAAAAGCGGAGCCCTAGGCCCCGCTTAGTTTTCTGTTCAACTGTTTGTTTACTTATAACTTAGAATGAGTACTTAAAACTACGACTTAACACTGTCGCTGCCATTAAAGATTCTGCAGATAATTGTTTACGCTAGCCTGCTCGCGAGTCTTTAGCTTGACACAGTTTTTCACTTTCTCGTTAAGCTTAGCCAGAGTCCGCTTAAACTCAGGTGACGCTTCAAGCTTAGGCTCGAAGAAACTGTTGGTCTGTTCCAGTGCTTTGAGATCACACCCCGTACCTGTGTAGTTAGGCAGCTTGGCCACAGAAAATGGTGGCAACTTTGCCTTAACGGCTTGGTAATGGCTGTACACCCAGTCGCGAAATAGGGCTTTTCGAACAGGAGTATAACTCTGACCAGCCATGATATATTTAAGATCTGGAGAGTTTAGCTTGTCGGTTAAGCTATAATCCAATATGGCTTTTTGCTGTTTTGGCTCGGCAACATAGCCTAAGGCATACATCAGCTTAGTGCGTTTCTGTGGGTTTTTAGTCGTCTCAAAAGTCTTCTTAAACTCTTGAATCAAATCGTTATTACCAAAATATATTGCGATCTGAAGTTGAGTGCCTATCAGGTAAGCATCGACAGATTTATCACCGGCTATGTAGGCCCGACTCGCCAATTTGGCATCACGGATAACCGCTTTATCTTTTCCTTCAAATGCCAGAATAGCGATAAGGCTAGGACGCAGTTTACTTATCTCTATGCTCTCACCCGGCGTCGCCACCAGGCCATATTTATCGATAGCCACTTTCGCCTTGGCACTGATAAATTTAGCCCACTTGGCCTCATTACTGGCATCGATAAAGGTCATCTTCTGGATCTGCAGATAACTCAGCGCCGACGAGACGATTTGAGGATGGTCATCATCGATAAACTCTGCCAATATTGCCAATAGATCACCGGCAGAAATAAAGCCGCAATCGAGCAGCGCATCGGCAGATGAAATAAGCGCCTTACGCTCCCTCGCCGTCAGCTTAGTTTTCGCATTGACGAGTAAATTAGCCAACTGCTTATCATCCAATAACCAACGATAATAACCCATGGCATCGGCATCCGGATAGATCCAATCTGGGGTAAATTCAAGATCTAAGGTTTTCGTTTCACTGTCGAGCAATATGCTTGTCGATATTATCTTATCGCCCTTGCCATACTTGATAGACACAGGCACAACCCAAGCTTGAACCGGAGCCTTACTGCCGGCAAATACAAATCTTTGCTGAGAAAGCGTCAAGGTTTGACCCTTTACATCTACAGTGATTAAGGGGTAAGAGGATTGCTCGATAAATGTGCTCAATACTTTAGCCACATCTTTACCAGATGCCTTAGATAAGGCATTCCAAAGATCATCGGCCTGGGTATTCTTAAAGGCATTATCCTTGATGTATTGACGAATGCCTTGCTTAAAGCTCTCCTCACCAATCCAGTTTTCTACCATAGATAAGACGGCTGATCCCTTACTGTAAGCCAGTCCTAAGCCATCCATGATATCGGCTTCTGTCTTAATTGGCTTGCGAATAGGCTTAGTCGATAGTCGTGCATCCATACTCATGACGCGGTTCTTCGATAAACGCAGATCCGATTCAAATTCAGGATGCAGTTGATGAGTAATCTTAGCGGCCATCCAGCTGGCAAAAGCTTCGTTTAGCCATAAATCGTTCCACCACTCCATGGTCACTAAATTACCGTACCACTGATGAGCCAGTTCATGGGCGACGACTGAGACTGATGATTGTTTAGTATTTTGATTCGCGCTCTGTTCATCCAGAAGTAAGATATCTTCTCTATAAGTCACCAGGCCGGCATTCTCCATGGCGCCGAAGGGAAACTCAGGCACGGCAATCGAGTCGAGTTTCTTATAGGGATAATCGACACCAAAATACGATTCTAACGCCCCGAGAATGGCCGGCATCTCTTTAACGGCATATTGAGCCAGTTCTATCTTACCCTTGGTGGTGATCACTCGACCCGGGATTTTCATCCCCTCTATGGTCACCTCTTCAAATTGACCCACAGCAAAAGCCACCAAATAGGAAGGTAATGGCTTGGTCTGAGCAAACACGTGAGTGGTTAACTCACCTTCCACCTTAGTGCTTTGAACTGGCGTATTGCTGTAGACTTTCTCATTCGACGGCGCGGTAATGGTGATCTGGAATGGGATCTTATATTCAGGCTCATCGAATACCGGGAAGCTGCGACGAGCATCACTCATCTCAAATTGAGTGAACAGATAAGGGACGCCGGCATCGACCGTCTTATATAGGCCCACTGATTGACGATTAAAAGGTGCGGAAAAATCCAGGTGCAAATTATAATTGCCAGGCTTAATCTCTGTATCACAAACAAGATTAACGATACCCGTATCTAACATCTTGGCGGTCATTTCACAGGCTTGATGGCCTGTGAGTTGAATGTTGGTTGCGCTATAATCGACGCCGTTAAGCTGAATGATCTTTGTTTTTTCAAGTACTTGAATCTTGATATCGGTACTACCGGAAAAATCATCTTTAGTAGGATCTAACGCCAAGCTCACGGCTTGAGATATAGGCTTTGTCTGTTTACTCAAGACAAATTCATCTGCCTGAATGACTCCACTGCCAAATAGAGACACTGTCACCAATCCGGTGGCCATAACTCGATACATATCCATTCCCTTTTATCATTTTACTGTGCTGAAATCGTCGATGTGGTTAAAAAATGGTGACAAATTAACGAGCAAGATCTACGGCTAAACCCCACACCACTTAACATAAGTGGCGTGATTTTAACAAAAAATATGCAGGTAAAGCTATAGCAGAAACTTAGAGTTACACGATTGGCATTACAACCTTGTGAGATTAAGCTGAAACCTAGACTTATACAGATCGGTATTACAACTCGACGGGATTAAGCTGAAAACTAGACTTATACAAATTGGTATTACACTAGGTGAGATTAGAATGGACTCTTAGATTCCATTGTCATTGGCACAGCGGAAACTGGGTGTTCAAAACACAAGCGAGATGCATGTAGCATCAAGCGGCTAGACATAAAGTATGCTTCATCCGTCGCATACAGATCGCAGCCCAAGATTGGATGGCCCAGATGTTGACTGTGTAATCTCAGTTGATGAGTGCGGCCCGTTACCGGCTCAAATTCAACTCGGGTCACTTGTCTATGCCCCGCCCTGGTATCATCGAGAAAGAAGTTATCGTTATCAGTCTGAATAAATCGTGATATCACCCGAAATTGTGATTGCGCCGGCTTACCCGTATCTTGGCATAGCTTCATCAGGGGGAAATTATCAACATCCTTGGCTATGCCACAGTCTACCAAGCCTGAATCAGGCTCAAGGTTGCCATGCAGTAAGGCTGTATAACGTTTACTGACTCGTCGCTCACTGAACTGCTTACATAACAAGGCATTAATCTGTTTGTTCATGGCGAGTAGCATGATACCGGAAGTGCCAAAGTCGAGGCGATGGATCAAGGTACACGTCGGATAGTCCTGAACTAATCGATAATGAACCGAGTCGATATTCAGTGGATGCTTACCCGACAGGCTCAGTAAGCCGCTGGGTTTATCGATCACTAAGATATGTTCATCCCGGAAGAGAATATTAATGTCATCGAGACATTTTGGCACGATAAAAGGGTCTGCTTGTGGCTGCATAATGGCTATTGGTTACTGGTAATAGGTAAATAATATACTGGGTGCCAATATTACCTAAAATCGCCCCAAGACTAAAGCTTACAGCCAACAAGGTATTGTCTAACACTCTTGTTTAACTTAACCCATAGATATTGCTACAACACCAAGCTCTATGGAATCTGGATGTTAAAACCTGCGCTCATTATATTAAGTTTGTTATCACTGTTATTCATCTTCATGTTGTCAGGCTTCACATCCAAAGGTTACATGCTAAAAACACAGTTAACCTTGAACGGCGTACAAGCGGGACCCACTGAAATTCACCTCGATAACGGTGAGACTAGCGAGTTTCCAGTGACACTGAAGGAATTCAATTATATACGTTATACCTTATCGGAGAGTCAACAACAGGTCGATGTCACCGCTCAACTTATTTTCCGCCAAGGTGATTTTCACAATGCCAGCACCTTGCCAAGTTTTTCTTTACGTTTATCATCATAATGAAATTAATAGGGATTTTTTATAAGATAACTAAATAATATGTCTGATAAGTATTTGCTTTATTGCAGCGGTCATAACTTCATCATTTTAACATCACAATTATGCTAACAAATTTACAGAATTAAGATATTATTTCGTTTTTACTAGACAGGTTAAACCCAGTAAGTGAAAAGTATTAATCACGATTTTTATGATATTTTATTTAATTAAACCCCTTGAGTCTAGATTTTGGCAGGTGCTCTTAAACATACAGAAAAGTAAACTCGATACAATAAACTGAACATAAGCATACTGTATTCAGTTTATTGTTTTATGACAGTGTTCCAATGAGAGCTTATAAATTACCTTATGACGACTTTTTTATAAACGTCGTCATTACCAGCTGGTATTTTATAATCGTTTCTCGTAATAGACTAATTCCAGATCGCCCAATGGGTCTTTGTGAATGCCTTTCTTCAGAAAGTTCATGCCTAGCTTCTCCATGATTTTAATCGAACCTAGATTCTCTTCGAAGGCGATGGCCGAAGCCTTGTTGATCTTATCCGGCGCGGTCACCACATCCATTACCGCCTTTGCCGCCTCAGAGGCATACCCTTTACCCCATGCAACTTGTTTGAAGCGCCAGCCAAGTTCAAGGTTGTCCCATTCGGGCTCATCATTGAAAAAATCCATGGGTCTCACCAATATCCAGCCCAAATAGAGGTGAGCCTCTAGGGTATCAGAAGGCTTGGCTGTCACCTTCCAGATCCCCCAACCTTCATCCTCATTGGCATAGCTTTCGAGCCTGGGGATCGAGATCTGGCGGATATCTTCCATGGTAGTCATGTGTCCGCCATTGATATAGAGCATCACGTCTTCATCTTGATCGAGCTCGAACAAGGCTTCGGCATCCTTACGGGTCATAAAGTGAAACTCGAGTCTGTCTGTATCCGGAATTCTCATCTGTTACTCCTCTCTAGTCTTTTCTACTCTCTGGACTAAGCATAAAGCATTTAAGGTGACATTGGATTTGACTAGTAGAAAACCTAAGGTATTTAATCAGAGTGGCCGTTTGAGGTTCATTGCTACCAAATTGCCTGCTCACAATAAATATTAACCTGAATACCTCTCACATGCCCCTAAAAACTCATATGCACTACTTATGCGCTCACTATGCAAAATGCAACATGTAACCCCGATATATTTCTAACTCGCATGCATAACTGCGCATATAAATTCATGGTGGCTGGCGTAAATCCATCCAAATCAGCAAAATATCCATGCTAAGTACTAAATTAGCTTGAGCAAACATTTGAACTAAGCTCTAAGTCACCCCCAAAGGATCATGATAATTGGTATTCATATGAGTGATAAACATAAGCTCCAGCAAGAGATGAGTAATGCCAATAGCAGATATAGCTCATTAATAGATGCCGCCTTCGATGCCATTATCACGATGGACGGAAAACAAAATATCCAATTCTTTAATCATGCTGCAGAAAATACATTTGGCTACAGTGCCGATGAAGTAATAGGTAAAAGTATTACTAAACTCATGCAAAAAAAGTTTAGACCAAACCACTCAGATTATATTAAGCAGTTTACAGATTCTGACATTCAATCTAGAGACATGTCATCTAGAGTTATGATAATGGCTGTAAAAAAAGACAACACTGAATTTCCAGTTGAGATAACCATATCCAAAATATCAGTCAATGGTAAAATAGAGTTCACCACAATCATACGAGATCTATCTAACCGTATAGCCTTTATAGAGAAGCTACAACATCAGGTGAACACAGATAATTTAACCGGACTTTATAATCGGAATTATTTTAATTCTAAGCTCAAAGATATTTATCATCAATATAAGCGCTTCGGTCATAGTTTCTGTGTATTGATGCTAGATCTTGATAGATTCAAAATGGTGAACGATTCCTACGGTCATCTTATTGGCGACAAGGTATTACAAGAATTTTCTAAAAAAGTACAGCAAGTGTTGAGAGAGGTCGATCTATTAGCCAGATTTGGCGGCGAGGAATTTATTGTACTGCTGCCAAACACTAAGCTTGAAGCAGCTAAAGACGTTGCCGACCGTATTCGAAAGCGCGTATCCAAGCAAAGGGTATTAAGTCAAAACCATGAACCTGTCACTTTTACCGTTAGCATAGGTGTAGCCGAGATTGGTACAGATGATGAAAAAGAATCGATAATCAAACTAGCCGACGAAGCCCTCTATCGCGCTAAGAATAATGGCAGGAATCGAGTTTCCGATTAACGTTAAGAGATGAGCACTGCGTTTTGAATAGCTAAGAAGACGGCCATGGTCTGTTGAAGTTAAGACGATGGCTTTCAGCCTGTAAGTGCAAAGACGGAAAAGCTGACGGCTACGCCTTAGCAGTGATACTTAGGCACAGGGATGCACAGCTTATCGTCACAGGTGAGCTTCATGGCTTCGGCAACCAAGAGGCCATTATTAAGGATATTGTGATATTGTAGCTCTTCGGGGCGATAAGCGGGGTTAATGCACACCATAACGGCGCCTATCTTGGCGGTAGCAAACTGAGTCAGACACCACTCGATATTATTGGGAGACCAGATGCCAACTCTATCACCGGGCTTAATGCCGAGTTCAAGTAGGCCAATGGCAAGTTCATCGATATGCTGTTGATACTGCTTATAAGTCCAACGTACCTTTTGATGCTGCACCACCGCCAGATTATCCGGATATCGATTAGCGATATCATCAAAATAGCTCCCTATGGTTTGCGACGCCAAAGGAGTCTCTATCGGACCTGCAAACTCACTCATGGATAAAGGAAATGAAACGCTCGGTGATGTGGGAACGTTCGGCATTGAATCGATAACATCTAACATTAGGCCTCCTTGCACAGTTTATGATTTTTAATCGTTTGTTAATGAACAAGTTACTTTAATTAGATTAAATCTCAAACTAAAATTAATCCGTTAATGTTGGAAAAGCAAAATAGCTAAGAAGACGGCTACGCCTAGTAAGGCTGAGACCATGACTTTCAGTCTATAAAAGCTAAGACGATTCCGTCATAGCTTGTTCTATGTACCACCCGTTACCAAATACCGAAGATAGGTAAATGAAGGTCAAGTCACCAATACGTCATCCCGGGCTTGTTCCGGGATCTAGCTGTTGTTTTGCTCTAAAAACTCACGCAGTGAGCATCGTCTTTGACCTACCAGCCTAGCGTCGTCTTAGCTTTACCAACAAAGTATCATCTCAGCCCCAAGCACCGACTTTGCTCTTAAAACGCAGTATCGTCTTAGCTTTTTAACCAATTTTCGTTCTTTCTTCCCAACAGAATGCGAACTTAACTAGCCCAATCCACACAAACTCTGTATAATCCGCGACCTAATTTACTCATACTATTGCACGTTGTTATTTTGGCCTGAGTTTTAAAAAGCGAGTCAATTCAAAACCTGCCTGTACACCTAGGAACATTTCTTTGATATCCACCGCGAACATCACTATGCAGTTTGGCGCTGAGCCTTTGTTTGAAAACATTTCAGCGAAATTTGGAAACGGCAACCGTTATGGCCTTATTGGCGCTAACGGTTGTGGCAAATCCACATTCATGAAAATCCTCAGTGGCACTTTGGCACCAAGCTCAGGCAATGTCTCTATCTCACCGGGCCTTAAAGTCGGTACCTTGAGCCAAGATCAGTTTGCTTTCGAGCAATACAGTGTTGTCGATACCGTGATCATGGGTGATGCAAAACTTTGGCAAGTGAAGCAAGAACGTGACCGCATCTACTCGCTACCAGAAATGAGCGAAGATGACGGCATGAAGGTCGCCGAACTTGAGAGTGAGTTTGCCGAGATGGACGGTTATAGCGCCGAGTCTCGCGCCGGAGAGATCTTGCTAGAAGCGGGCATCGAAGAATCGTTTCACTTTGGTTTAATGCAGCAAGTTGCCCCAGGTTGGAAGTTACGCGTACTTCTGGCCCAGGCCTTATTTGCTAACCCAGACATCCTGCTACTCGATGAGCCAACCAACAACTTGGATATTCATACCATTTCTTGGTTAGCAGGCGAGCTCAATAAACGTAAATGCACCATGATCATCATCTCTCACGACAGACACTTCCTTAACTCTGTCTGTACCCATATGGCTGATATCGATTACGGTGAACTACGTATCTACCCAGGTAACTACGAGTACTTCCTCGAAGCATCTGGCCTTATCCAAGAGCAGCTATTAGCCGGTAACGCTAAGAAGAGCGCCGAGATGGTTGAGCTACAGGACTTCGTTAACCGCTTCGGTGCCAACGCATCTAAAGCCAAACAAGCCAGCTCTCGTGCTAAGAAACTTGATAAAATCAGCTTAGACGAAGTCAAATCTTCGAGCCGTATGACACCGTCATTGCGTTTCGATGAGTGCAAGAAGATGCACCGTCAGGCGCTAATTATCGAAGATCTCGGCCATGGCTTCGACGACGAAACCTTATTCGAAGGCGGCGAGCTTATCCTCGAAGCGGGCGCGAAATTGGCCGTTATCGGCGAGAATGGTGTGGGTAAGACCACCCTACTTCGCTGCTTAGTCAACGAAATTGAAAACAATCATGGTGTGATCAAGTGGTCAGAAAATGCCGCTATCGGTTACTGCCCACAAGACAGCACGGCTGATTTCGAAAATGAACTGTCGTTATTTGACTGGATGTCACAGTGGCGCACGCCTAAGCACAACGACCTTTCGGTCCGTGGCATGTTAGGTCGTCTATTGTTTACCGAAGACGATGCCAACAAGAAAGCTAAGAACTGCTCAGGTGGAGAGAAGAACCGCCTCTTGTTCGGCAAGCTAATGATGCAAGACATCAATGTGCTAATCATGGATGAGCCAACCAACCACATGGACATGGAAGCTATCGAAGCATTAAACAATGCGCTTAAAGTATTCGAAGGCACGCTAATCTTCGTCAGCCATGACCGTGAGTTTGTGTCATCACTGGCCACACACATCATAGACGTGAAAGACAAGAAGCTAGTCAACTTCCACGGTACCTTCGATGAGTATCTGGCCAGCCAGGCTGAGGCCGCTGCCAGAAAAGTCGCTTAACGCGGCTCAATAGCTGCAATAAAAAACGCCGCCAGACTCGAGTCTGGCGGCGTTTTTGTTTCTGCGTATGCAACTTATTTTAGTTTCTTAAGACACGTAGGGAATGATTCTTACTCTGTATCTGTCACGCCAAATTTGTTACGGGATTTACTCTACGCATATGTCTTCTGACCGCCACGGAGGGCGGAAATGTCGATCATGCGCGACTATAGGGATATAGGAGGTAGAGTGAAGCAGGATGCCAGAACCGAGAGCAATTATCGACCCGGGCTTTCTTGTTCCGGGATCCAACTTGTGCTCTTGGGTCAAAGAATAGATTCCGGCCAACAAGCATGCCGGAATGACGAGGTAGTTGTAGACCCTCTTTTTATACTCGGAGCCTTTACCTATTCTGCAATCGAACGATCTCTTCATCGACCCATCTTAATAACTGTTTGATGGCTTTCGAGAGTATCTGATTTTGTCGCACAATATAACCCAGGCTGGTGGTGGGAAACTCGGGTAACCGCGTCACCTTGGTCTTTAGATTTCGCTTAGTATAAATTGAAAACTCGGGCACTATCGCCACACCAAAGCCCGCCTCCGCCCAGTCTATTTGGGCATCGACACTGCCGACTTCCATGATTCGATACTGAGGTAAGTTTAACGATGGCAGCGCTGAATCGAGTAAATCTCGGGTACGGGTATCGTGACCCAATAAGATCAAGGTGGGCTCACTCTCTAAAGCCAATTCAGGCTGTAGTTTCGCCTGTTGCCATAGCGCTAGGTTATCCCCTAGAGCACACCAATGTATCTGTTGTAACTCGGTGAAATGCAGAGGCTGACTCTCTTTTTGAGCGATCACAAAGCCTAAATCCGCTTGGGCATTTTTAACCAGTGCTGATGCTTGTGAAGAGGTGGTATTTAACAGCGAAAAATCGATACCCGGGAATTTGGCTTTGAACAACTGAAATGGCGAGATCAAGAGTAAGCGAGAAATGATGTCACTGGCCGCAATGGTGAGCGTCCCTTGGCTAAGATCGTTGATCGCGTTGAGATCCGCCTGACAGACCTGCAGTTCCATCAAGGTTTTTTGGCTAGTATGCAGTAATCTAACCCCGGCTTGGGTTAAATGAAAGGGGTTGCGCTCGATGAGCTTAACTCGGGTGGCACTTTCTAACTGTTTGATATGTAAGCTTACATTAGGCTGAGTCATGTGCAGCACCGCCGCCGCCTTACCAAAGTGTTGCTGCTGCGCTAAGGTGACAAACGTTCTAAGCCAATTGAGATCAAGCATACTTTTACCTGGTTATTTAAGTCGTTTCACTCTATATGATATATGAGTTACTTATCAAATTGATAATAATTATTAATTTTCCATATGCTACTCATTGGATTAGCCTAGGCTCTTAATTATTCAGGAGTGTGAGTTATGCCGTCTATTGTTGTTGTGGGTGCCAATTGGGGCGATGAAGGCAAAGGCCGTATCGTTGATTTTCTTGCCGTTGATGCAGCTGCAAGCATTCGTTTTCAAGGTGGTAATAATGCGGGTCATACTGTCGTCAATGACTTCGGTACCTTTAAATTACATCAGCTCCCGAGTGGCATATTCAATCCAGACTGTATTGCGGTACTCGGCCCAGGCATGGTCATCAGCCCTGCGGCATTAAGCGAAGAGATTGCCGAGGTGAAAGCCGCTGGCGTGAGTGTTAAGTTACACATCTCAGATCGCGCCACTTTATGTCTGCCTCTACACGCACTCGAAGATACTCTGGAAGAGGAGCGTTTGGGCGATGCAGCCTACGGCTCAACTCGTCAAGGTATAGCCCCCGCCTATGGCGACCGAGTCATGAAGAAAGGCATTCTTGTCGGCTGGTTAATGCAGCCTGAAGTGCTGCTTGAGCGTATTCAATTTATGCTCGATTGGAAAATGCCACAATTAAAAGCCCTCTACCCAAGCTGTAACTTCAGTCAAAGCGCCGAAGAGATGACCGCATGGTTATTAGAAGTCACGGCGCCTTGGCGTGAATTTATCTGCAATGTGACTGAGCCGCTAAAAGTCATGCAAAGCAACCAGGCTAACTTGTTGTTTGAAGCACAACTCGGTGCCGGGCGCGACTTAATTTATGGCGAATACCCATGGACAACCTCTTCAAACGTAACGGCGGCCTATGCTGGCATTGGCAGTGGTTTACCGGCGCTACGCCCGGAGCGGATCATAGCCGTGGCAAAAGCATTCAGCTCATCAGTGGGTACAGGTACATTAGTGACCGCAATGGAAGAGCAAGATAACTTCCGTGAAGCATCCAATGAATATGGCGCAGTAACCGGGCGTCCTCGTGACATGGGTTACTTCGATGCCGTCGCGACCCGTAATGGTGTCGAGCTGCAAGCCGCCACCGAAATCGCACTGACTAAGATTGACTGCTTAACTGGCATGAAAGATCTGAAAATCTGTGTATCCTACGCCGGTGAACATACACAAAACCCAATCTGGCCTCAAACCGCAGCCCTAACGCCTATTTATGAGGAGATGCAAGGTTGGAGCGAAGACATCACAGCTTGCCGCACATTTGCCAGCCTACCCCAAGCCGCACAAGCCTATGTGCTTCGCATCGAAGCCTTGATGGGTGTACCAATAAAAATGGTCTCAGTAGGCCCTGAACGTGGGCAGATGATCCTTAGATAATGACCAGTAATTATCAATCTGACCGTCATGGACATATGTCTCTGACCGCCAAGGATGGCGGAAATGTCGATCATGCGCGACTATAGGGATATAGGAGGTAGAGTGAAGCAGGATGCCAGAACCGAGAGCAATTATCGACCCGGGCTTGCTCGTTCCGGGATCCATTCTTAGCTTTTGATGTCGATTCTAGAAAATAGATTCCGGTCAACAAGCATGCCGGAATGACGAGATAGGTGTAAACGTCATCGAACTTATCTTATACCGCCAAACAAGCATCACTCTGGTATAACCACTGCCTCAGCGGTCCAACTACCCAAAAGAAAGAACTTACTAGCAAAGAGTTTTGGCCCTAGTCGATTTGTTTTTCGCTCAAACTTGCGTTATAGATAGCAATAAGCAAGCTCTCTAAAACCCGGCGTGAGGCTAGACGATGAAACATTTATCCATGATTTTAATCTTTATTGCTGCGCTAATTGGCATCGAGTGCCAAGCGAGTTCCAGCCCAGACTATGTACTGGATCCGGTCGCAGAAGGTCTAGGCATCCCCTGGGGCATGGTCTTAATCGGGCCGAATACACTCTTGGTCACCGAGCGCGGCGGTCAATTAATACAGTTGGACCTTACCACTGGGCAGCGCCACAATATTAAGGGCGTGCCACAGGTTTACGCCAAGGGTCAAGGCGGCTTGTTCGATATCCAGCTTGGCCCCCACTGACTCTAATACTAACAGCAAGCAGCAATGGCTATATTTTACCTATGCAAAACCTGTCGCCGGTCAGGGCCGAACCACGCTGGCACGTGCTCAGCTCCGGGGTCAGAGCTTAATTCAATGGCAAGATCTGCTCGTGACCCAATCGGCAACGACCACCAACCGCCACTTTGGCTCACGCATTGCCTTCGATGACAAAGGCCATGTATTTTTCTCGGTCGGTGACCGTGGTCATCGTCCCAACGGCCAGGATTTGGCCACCCACGCCGGCAGCATCTTGCGGCTAAATCTCGATGGCACAGTGCCGCAAGATAATCCCTTCGTAACTGATGATAATGCGTTGGACGCAATCTACAGTTATGGCCATCGTAATCCCCAAGGACTGGCTTTTGATGCTAAAAACCAGCGCTTGTGGGCGATAGAACATGGACCCAGGGGGGGCGATGAAATTAACCTGATAAAGGCTGGTGGAAATTATGGCTGGCCTGTGGTGTCATTTGGCAAGGAATATTGGGGGCCATTTAATGTCGGTGAAGCCACATTCAAGGCCGGGATGGAACCGCCAATAAAAGTCTTTACCCCCTCGAGTTTACTGCTTTACTCCGGACGCGCCTTCGGCGCCTGGCGTGGTGATTTACTCAGTGGCGCATTGAAACTGACTCACTTAAATCGTGTGGTGCTCGATGGCGAGCGCGCCAGCTCAGAGCAAAGACTGCTGACCGAGCTTAAGCAACGTATACGTCAGATTATCGAAGATGAGCAGGGCAATTTACTCATTGCCACCGACAGTGGCGCTATTTATCGCCTCAAACCACGATAAGGCTAATCAGCAACTTTGGGTTTATTGAATTTGGTTTTTGCGCCTAAAGCTAATATGTTCTCGACTTGCCCCGCGGCTCACATCACTTGATAGATGTGCTGCGGGGAATCGGCTGCGGTGTCACAATGCTGGCAGACTTTGCCTTGGATAAACTGACAGAGAATGAGAGCCACTCGATAATAAAATTACTACCCGAGTGGACAAGCACAGGTTACTCCCCTCTATATCCTCTACCCTTACCAGTTCCAGACTCCTTGTCATCCCGGACTCGTTCCGGGATCCAGTTTTAGATTTAGCTCTAACAGCACACATAGTATGTGTCGGCATTGCCCTTCCAGCGAAGCGTCATCTTTGCTTTAACTCATTTAACCCGCCAATCTACTGGTATATTGACAGCTATTTGCATCTTTCATGCGGTGCAGGCTACAAGCTAAAAACTCTTTACCGCTTTTACTGTTGATGCGCTTGATAAGCTTGCCTGAAATACACTCAGGGCAAACTGGTAGCTGGTGGTCACACTTTTCGGACGCACAAACATGGTGGGTATCATTACGCAGCATAGGGGCGCTTTTACAGGATGTGCACGCGTCTAGCTTAGTATCGCAATAATGTTTGCCTAATGAGCAAGTGTAATAGAGGCCGTAGCGCCCTTCTATGGGAATGAGTTTACCTTCCTTACATTCTGGGCAAAACAAAGACTCGATATACAGAGGCGCGAGATCGCTGAGATAACAGCGAACATCGGCTGCAAACTTAAGCAGCTCTTTAACAAAAACAGACTCTTTACCCAGCTCCGCTTGAACAAATACCGTCTGCTTAGCTCGGGACAAGGCGACATAGAACAAGCGGCGCTCTTCGGTATAGGCATAATCATCAAGTTTTGGCAGCAGAGCTTCTAAAATCGGATCGCTAGCTATCTTGCTCGGAAAGCCATACTTGTCATCATTCACATCGAGCACGATAACAAAGTCGGCCTGCTTACCTTTCGAACCATGGGCCGAAAAACCTGAGATCTGCAGCTGTGAATAACGTTTCTGCCAGACGCTTAAATCCTTCAATGAAGATTTAAAACGACCGATCAGCATCACGCTTGTAGATCCAACAGCTTTCCCTTTTCCTGGACCAGAGTCAGAGTCTAAGCCTGCAGTTGACTTAGAGCTAGCTTCTGCATTAGAGCTAATGGCTTCGACAATGCTATTGAAAGCTTGCGCTAACCCGGTCTCTTTTGAATTAATCAATAAACAGACTTCCGGGTTATCACTCACAGTGTGGGTGGTCAGGGTTTTCTTAAGCTGTGCCGGGTTAGCCTGAATAAAGCTTGATGCGACCTTCTCAATCCTATCGTTAAATCTAAAGGTCTTGTCTAAGGTCACAACTCGAGTCTCGCCAAATACCCGCTTAAATTCGGTGGTTAACCTAAGGTCGCTGCCGGTAAAGCGATAAATTGCCTGCCAATCATCGCCGACACAAAATAGCGCACAGCCTGGGCTTGAATCCCGTAACTGAGTCACCAGCTTAGCGCGCTCTGCCGAAATATCCTGGAACTCATCGACCATGATGTATTTAAAACGAAATCTACCTTGCGTCTGCTGATGAAAGTCACTCGCTTGTGTCATCTCAATGCCTTGACTGATCATATCTGAAAAATCTAAGGTCTTAAGCGAGCTAAGGTGCGCCTCATACTGGGTTATCACCCATCTAAACAGGTGCAGAAAGGCCTTCCACCTGACTTGATTGTAAAGGGCGCTTGTTTTATCACCCTTATTATCACTAGCTGGTGTCACCTTAATCAGCTCAAGATCGGCTAAAGACAAGTTCGAGGCTTTAAAAAGAGACAGAAAACTCGACATAAGCCGACTGACATTGCGGTAAACGCCCAAGGCCTTTACTGAGCAAACACCTCTTCAGGTGATATAGGCTTAAACAGCTGGTTTTGTGCCAGCCCTATCTGCTCACATCGCTCACATAACAGAGCTTCTAAACGCAGCTCCAGCTCGCCCAAGTCGGCTTGCCAACTAAAAGTCTGCAATAAACAGGTGTTGTGGTGTTTATGAGTCTGAATTTTCCATTCACGGCTAAGGTTATAGGCTATTTTATCGATATCAGGCCGGGTATTACCGTGTTTATCGATGCCAAAATGCTCCAGATAAGCATCGAGTACCGGAATATAAAAGTCAGGCTGATAGACACTTTTTCCCGGTTCACTCACTGAAACCCCACTTTCAGGACGATACTTAGGTTCATACTGAAATTGTATGCCGTGAGTAAATAGGTAATTACAGATAGTGAGCTCTTGAAAGCTCTTCACCAAGTCACCCGAAAGCGCTCTTATCTCATTATTTTTAAGGTATGAGCGATATTGGCCCTGAGTTTGAAAGTCCAATTCATTGACTTGGGGATACAGATAACGACCAAAATAATCGGCAACAGGATCGGCCATTTTAGAGTCGGCGACAATGGCCTCGATCTGCTGATCGACAAATTGAGTAAACTTTTTAGTATCACTGGCAAGCACAGACACTTGGCTAGACTCGTCCAAGTAAGATTGAATAATCTCTTTACCTAGGCCATGAAAGGTACTCACTTTTACCGAGTTTAGGCCCGGAATAGCGACAACCCGCTGTTTAAGTTCGACCATGGCATCTTTGCCATAAGCCAACATCAAAATTTCATTAGGTTTGGCTAAACCTTGTTTGACCAGATACGCGGCTTTGGCCGCCAGGGTGCTGGTTTTACCTGTACCCGCACCGGCAATGACTAGGGTGTTGTTTTCATCGATAACACACGCCTGGCGCTGCAGTGGTGTTAAAGGATTATCCTCTAACGAATCAAACAGAGTCTGATAAGACTCTAACTGCTTATCTTGCCACCATTGATTGTATTTAGCCGTAAACTGCTGCGGTTGCTTAATAAACTTAGCCAGTCGACAATTGAGCTTGGTGACATCGAAACCTAATTTTTTGAAATGCGTAGTTTGCTTAAATGATGCCAAGGTTCCACTATAGTCTTGGTGTAAACGGGCTCTATCTGAATGACGTAAATAGCGTTGGTGCAGCCTAAACTCTTTATCGAACTTGGCAATGTCGACGAGCAAGTCATCATAAGCTGCCAGTAAACTTGGCTTACAAAACGCAAGTCTGTTGTGCTTGGCAAATTTGAACAAAGGTTTACTGGGGGTAAACCTGAAAAAGGTAAACTTATTGCCCCCCCATACCAAAGTTTGCGTAAACCAGCCCGCCCTCACCTCAACCGCTTGTTCAATACTCGGATAGGTGAATAATTTCCCGTCAATGGTTAAGCCTAGCTCACACAAGCTGGCCGTTTTACCAAAAAACAGCCCTTGAAGAAAACCAAATGTAACCTCATGTCGCCTAAGCTCCATCTACAACCTCAGATATACAAAATACCGGAGCATATTAGCAACTAAACGCATGTGGCAATAGTACTGACAGTGGAGACCTCTCTAGAAACAGTCCTAGAAAGAGCTCTCGTAATAAATAGCAGAGATAAAGCCAGCAAAGCAATGAAATCAAAGGAGGTTAAATAACAACCACTTCTCTTGCAGACTTCTGAGCACCACTTCTAGCTCCCAAAATAAAGGCTGGATTCCGGCCTAAAAGAGTGCCGAAAAGACAGTAAACAAGCATGCCGGAATGACGAGGGAAAAACAGTATGCCTGCCTGAAACTGGTGAATGAGTACTATGTATAAAGAGCTAGAGTTTCACAACGAGCTTATTAAAGTGCTACTAGACTCTGTTCAGGCGGAGTTAGCATCATTGTCATTTATGGCCGAGTAGTACACCCGATTTCTTTTTCGGTTGCATGGTCACGAACCAGGATTTGCGGGTCAATAATTCACTTTCGATAATTGACTCCTGTGGCCCCAGCTTTTTCTCTACTGGCCGGCAATAATCACTCAGTCCATTGTAGCGCCCTACCTTGCCAAAAATGATAACGGGCAGGCTCGCATTTTTGCTACCTAATTTTGTCGCTGTTTTACTGCCAGAAGCCTTAATCCATATGTCATAACAGGGTTGGACTCTGGCTATTCTGCGTTCGATAATCCTGGCATCTGCAGGTATTCGCGAGATAAGACTCTTTTCATGCTGGGTTCGCTGTTCAATTTCAGTTTTGTTTAGCATCGTCAGATCATAGCGTTTTGATTCGAGGGCGCGGTCAATGTCTGCTAATGCTTGCTCCTTAGTGATCTCTTTAACCATAGGGCGATGTGCCCAATAGAAGTTCACGCTGGATACCGTCTGTACCAGATGATGAATCTTTCTCGTGGCCTGCTGTAACAAAATTCCAGGAATTATTTTATGCAGATTTTCGTGGGCAGATTGCCGATTTTTGAAGCCAAGCCTAACAGCTTTGGCAAACTCATCTTTCAAGCGGTTGATTTCAGATATTAGAGGGATAATCTGTTGTTCGCCAGATGAGAGTATAACCACACCAGGATAGCGTTTAACCAAGCGGGTGTTGGCGCCGACCGGGGCAAGCCACTGAGAAAAAGCAGTATGGGTGAAAGAAAAATCTGCCACAGGTTGAACCTGAATTTGCTCGGGTTGCTCATCTTCCTCGCGCTTTTCAAAGGAAGGGATTGAAAAGCCAATAACCTCAGGTGAATGTTTGCCGAGAACAATGAGCATCTTGGTGACGGCTTGCTCCAGTTGTCGGTGTAGTTGTAAAACATTGGCGTTGTTTGCTGTGCCCTGTAATGACATCTAGGCGTCCTTTGTAATAGCGCTTATTCTTAAGGTTATTCTACTACAGAACATCATCTTTTATACTGCCACTTACCTTGATAACCTCTATGATTTTATGGTGTTTTTTTGGTTTACCCCTTACAGGTCCATCGAAATGTTATCGGCAACAAGTGTATGGAGTAGCAATAGCCTATCTCGCCTGAATGGTGAGTGCTCAGCCCACTGATCGACGCAGTAAAATTGCCAATTTGCCCGCCGGTAAATTACTGTCGATCTCAATATTGACTGTATGTAGTAACCATTGATGGTTTGTTCTACCAGCCAGTTGTTCGGTCATTTGAATAGCTCTATCTATGTAGGCTCTGATACTTGCTATCTTTCGTGGAACAATACCAGCATGACTGAGCATCGTCTTAGCCCTAACAAGCGAAGCGTCGTCACTGTTTTACTCAACGTCTCAAGCTAGCTGTGATGGGATTAATTACCACCCTAGCCCATGCTGACTCACCGCTGCAGAGAGTGCATCTGACTGATAGTCGCTGCCTTTTTAATTTCATTTTTGGCCTAAATCACGTAAACTGCGCGCCATAGATTATGAACCATATCCCCTGTTAGGTAACCACCCGATGATACGTCTAAACGAAGTCAAATTACCGTTAGATCATGACGATGATGCATTGCGCAATTTTGTGCTTAATAAACTGTCGATCACGACAGAGCAGCTTGTCGACATCCATATTTTTAAACGGGGTTATGATGCGCGTAAACGTAATAAGATCACCTTGATTTACACCCTTGATTTGACCTTAGACAATATCGATGAAGACCAAGTGTTAACGCGCTTTGAAGATGATCAACTCGTGAGACAATCACCAGACACGACCTATAAGTATGTCGCCCAAGCGCCTGCGGATTTACAAGAACGCCCCATCATTATTGGCATCGGACCCTGTGGTCTTTTTGCCGGGTTAATTCTGGCTCAAATGGGCTTCAACCCCATCATTTTAGAGCGCGGTAAATCCGTCCATGAACGCGCCAAAGATACCTTTCGTTTCTGGCGTAAAGGTGAATTAAATACCGAATCCAACGTGCAGTTTGGTGAAGGCGGTGCCGGGACATTTTCTGACGGTAAATTATACAGCCAAGTGAAAGACCCCAATTTCCTCGGCTTAAAAGTGAAACAAGAATTCGTTATTGCGGGTGCACCTGCTGAAATAATTTACGTCAGCAAGCCTCATATTGGCACGTTCAAGCTGGTCACTATGGTTGAACGTATGCGCAGAAAAATCATCGAACTTGGCGGTGATATTCGTTTTGAAACCCGGGTTGAAGAGATCAATATCGTCGACAACCAGGTGACTGGTGTCACGCTCAGGGGCGGCGAAATCATCGATTCGAAGCATGTCACCTTGGCGATTGGACACAGTGCACGTGACACCATACAGATGTTGCATGATAAAGGCGTTTACCTTGAAGCACAGTCTTTCTCGGTAGGTTTTCGTATTGAACACAAACAACAACTGATTGACCAGGCACGCTTTGGTAGTAATGCGGGTCATCCGCTTTTAGGTGCTGCGGATTACAAATTGGTGCACCACTGTAAGAGTGGTCGTTCGGTATATAGCTTCTGTATGTGCCCTGGCGGCGTTGTTGTGGCGGCCACATCAGAGGCCGAAGCCGTAGTCACTAATGGCATGAGCCAATATTCACGCAGTGAGCGTAATGCCAATAGTGCCATTGTGGTGGGTGTTTCACCGAGCGATTTCGATAACGATCCGCTGCAAGGCATCGCACTACAGCGCAAGCTAGAACGTAATGCCTATATCTTGGGGGGCAGCACTTACCAAGCCCCAGCACAACGAGTGGGTGATTTCTTGAAAGGGACTGAATCCAAGCCGTATGGAGAGGTTGTGCCATCATATAAGCCAGGCGTCACCATGGCAGATCTCAGCACTAGCCTGCCTGATTTTGCCATAGAGGCGATCCGTGAAGCCTTACCCGCGTTTAATAAGAAGATCCCCGGATTTGCTCATGATGATGCCATGCTCACCGGCGTAGAAACACGCACTTCATCACCGGTTCAAATCAAACGTAACGCGGATTATCAGAGCATCAATACCAAAGGATTATACCCAGCCGGTGAAGGCGCGGGCTATGCTGGAGGGATTTTATCTGCCGGTATCGACGGGATTAAAATTGCTGAAGCCGTGGCACTCGATATGCTAAAATCGCAGTAAATCGGCTCAATTTAGCTGCTATTCCAAATGAAGCTGCTGTCCTGCTACTCCTCTTGCCGTATTCCAATTTAAGCAGTCATCCCGGACTCGTTCCGGGATCCAGCTCTCGGCTTTAAGCTCTAAGAAGTGGATTCCGGCCAACAAGCGTGCCGGAATGACAGTAAGTAAGCGTATCGAAAAGACGAGACACGAGACATCACTGTTCTACCACTTCTTAGCTCACATCACTCACATCGTGAGCATCGTTTTAGCCCTAACTGCGAAGCGTCGTCACAGCTTTACTGACCGTCTTTGCTTCTCTAGGCAAAGCCGTCATCATTCTCTTTCTCCAACTAGCCACTCACCTATTGTGCCGAACTCCGCTCTCCCACTGTGATTGCATGCCAGTTTAGCTGTAACTGAACTAACGCGAGATCACACTTCTCACATAGAAATGACAACTTTTACTTGAACTCTATCTTTATTGAGTCTATTTTACATCCAAGCTTAAACTTAAGTTTGGTATCCAAACAAATGTTTGTTTGGCGTGTAACCTGGATAATAAAGATGACAGAACGCGAACTAGAGATACTGGCACTACTTAAACAAGATCCACTTATCGCGCAACAAAGCTTGGCCGATCAGCTAGGCATAAGCCGTTCCTCCGTTGCCGGGCATATCATGAACCTCACCAATAAAGGGGTCATTCGAGGCAAGGGTTATATTTTAGCCGAATCCCGTTATGCGGTGGTTATCGGCGGGGCCAATATGGATATTCTTGGTCGTCCGTTAAATTCATTGCAAGTGGGTGATTCAAACCCAGGCAGTGTCAGCTGCTCTCCCGGCGGTGTCGGGCGTAATATCGCCGAGAACTTAGCCAGGTTAGGTTCACAGACGCGGTTAATCAGCGCCATAGGAAAAGATACTTATGGGCAGATGATCATGAATCAATGCCAGCAAGCCGGTATCGATATGAAAGGCTGCTTACAGCTCAATGATGCCAATACCTCCACCTACCTTTCGGTGCTCGATGGCGACGGCGATATGCATGTTGCTATCAATGACATGGCTATCCTTGAGCGTTTAAGTGTCGAGGTGCTTAAGGAGAAAGAGGAGCTGTTAAGGCGTGCAGATCTTATTATTCTGGATGCAAACCTATCGGCAGAGTCATTGGAATACCTGCTGAATAACTTCTCCGACAGGCCCATCTTTGTCGATACCGTTTCTTGTGTTAAAGCCAAGAAAATCAAGCCGTTTTTAAGCTCAGTACACACGTTAAAACCCAATCTTAAAGAGGCTGAGCAGCTCTCTGGCATCATCATCGAAGACTACAGTGAACTACCCGCTTTAGCTAACTGGTTCCATAACCAGGGGGTTAAGCGCATCTTCCTCAGTCTTGGCAGTGATGGTGTCTTTTACAGTGATGAAGGCGCCCAAGCCCATATTCCTGCCATCCCGATAGCCATGGTTAATGCTAACGGGGCTGGAGACGCGTTTCTTGCCGGTCTTGCTCATGGCTGGATCCAGGAATGGGGTATAGAGCAATCCACCAAATTTGCTATGGCCGCAGCAGTCGTGGCGCTGTCACACCTTGCGACCATTAATCCAAATATGTCCGAAATATCAGTAAATCGAATTATCAAGGAGTCAACATGTTAGAGCAGTACCTAGATATTAATCCAGAAGTCGCCGCGGCAATTGCAGCCGGAAAGCCAGTTGTTGCACTGGAGTCTACGATTATTTCACACGGAATGCCGTATCCGCAAAATGTGGAAACAGCCTTCAAGGTTGAGCAGATTATTCGTAATAATGGCGCAATCCCAGCCACAATAGCCATTTTGAAGGGACGATTGAAAGTGGGCATGACTCATGATGAGATCGAATATTTAGGCAAGGCAGGTTTCGATGTCATTAAAACCAGTCGCCGTGATATTCCCTTTATTGTCGCTAAGCAGATAGATGGTGCAACTACCGTGGCCTCTACCATGATTTTGGCTCAAATGGCGGGCATCAAAATATTTGCCACCGGCGGTATCGGTGGTGTTCATCGTGGTGCACAACAGACATTTGATATCTCGGCCGATCTTCAAGAGTTAGCCAATACCGATGTGGCAGTGATTTGTGCAGGCGCTAAATCAATTTTGGATATCGCGCTGACTCTAGAGTATCTAGAGACTCAGGGCGTACCGGTTATCGGCTATCAAACCGATACATTACCCGCTTTCTACACCCGTGAAAGTGAGTTTGGTGTCGATTATAGACTGGATACCCCCAAGCAGATCGCCATGGCAATGAAAGCCAAGTGGGAGATGGGCTTAAAAGGTGGCGTTGTCATTGCCAACCCTATCCCTGAAGAGTTTCAGCTCGATCGCGGCATGATAGATAAAGTGATCCTTGAGGCCGTGGCCGAGATGGACAGCAAAGGCATATCGGGTAAAGAGTCGACTCCTTTCTTACTGGCCAAGGTTGCAGAGAAAACAAAGGGTAGCAGCCTGAAAACAAACATCGAACTTGTGTATAACAATGCTAAGTTAGCAGCCCAGATAGCCGTCGAGTATGCGAGCTAGCACCAATTGGTACATCAGATGACAAGCACGTCTGCCTGATTTTTAAATTAGTATTAAATAGAAAGGCGCCCTTGGCGCCTTTCTTATTGTCTTCGACCGCAACGGAGGGCGGAAATGTCGATCATGCATGGAGCAATTATCGACCCGGACTCGTTCCGGGATCCAGCTCTTGGCTTTAGGTTCACAAAAGTAGATTCCGGCCAACAAGAATGCCGGAAAGACATGGGGCTATGTCATCGGCGCGACTCCTTTTGTTGTCTTCCCGGACTTGTTCCGGGATCCAGCTCTTGTCTTTAGGGTCTAAAAAGTGGATTCCGGCTAACAAGCATGCCGGAAAGACGAGCTAGGTGTAGATTTCATGGCCCTTTTCTTAATGTCTCTGACCTCCACGGGTCAGTGATATGCCCTATATCATTCAGACATTCTCCATATCCCTATGGGTCATTTTTGCACGACTATGGGGATATAAGAGGTACGAGTCCATGGATAGACAAAGGTAGAATAATGCAGGAGAAATTATCGACCCGCTTAACTACTTTTGTCTTTAAGTGCTAAAAATACATTTTGTATCTCTAGTTAAAACGCATTAACATTACCCTCATATCAGCATTAAAGGATAAAATAGTGGACGCTTTTACCGCCAAGCAAACAGAGCACACCGAGGGAAGATCTCATCCTTGGACGACGATGACAACCGACGAAAGCAGTATTTATATGGATTTCAAGAAAAATCCAAAACTGATACGTAGCTCCCTGGAAGATTTTACGCCTTTTAATCACTGGCCCTTTACTGATACTTTTTATTCACTGGTAGAATGGCTCAATAGCTCGTCTTCACTATTGGAAAGCAATGACTGCACCTTTAATGTAGCTGAAGACAATCCCGATAAACAATATCCCTATGCCAAAAAGTGTAGTGCGCGATTAATGATACTGTTCCGCGATATTGAAGAAAACTGTCAACAGAGAAGCATCGACTGGCTAATGCAAAATATACTGCAACATGTTGCCAGTACCAAAGTAGGCTTTCGTGCGGGTGCCATTTGTTTATCACAATCCGCCACCTGTTACCTAACGCTCGGTGATAAAGCAGACACCGGCGGCATGGGTCAACAAGTCGTTCTGACCTTTTTTGCCTACGGTAAAAACGAGCGTCGTTGTTATGAAAACATGCAACAGGTGATTAGCCATGCGCAGCAATGTTTAAAGGCGGTCAATAAAAAGCTTAATAACGGCGAGCTGGATAATATATACAGCTAAAAACAGCGAACGATAATCTGCTTCTTGTTATGCTGTCTTCCCGGACTCGCTATTACCTACTATTTATACTTGTTCCAGGCTTTTATATTACTCTTGTCTTCCCGGACTTGTTCCGGGATCCAGCTCTTGTCTTTAGGTTCTAAAAAGTAGATTCCGGCCAACAAGCATGGCGGAAAGACGAGCTAGGTTTAGATGTCTTCGACCGCCACGGGTCAGTGATATTCCCGATATCATTCAGACATTCCCCATATCCCTATGGGTCAAGGCGGAGATGTCAATTATGCGCGACTATAGGGATATAGGAGGTAGAGTGAAGCAGGGCGAGAATCATGAAATGATAGTTTTGAGCGAGAGACATGGAAGTCGAACTGGCCTTTTAACAAGGAGGTTATTGCCAGAACCGAGAGCCATTATCGACCTAGCTTCTCGTCATCCCGTCTTCCCGGACTTGTTCCGGGTTCCATTCTTAGCTTCAAGTCAATCTCGCTACCCATTCCAATTCTCTAAGTGACAATTTAAGCTAATTTACAGTTCTAAAATTCATCAATAATTATGGATGGCTAGGTAGTTCCTTGCTCATATATCAAGTCTTTATCTTCCAATTCAGCCAGTTACCTGAGTATAATATTTAAAAAGCACAAAAGGCATTGAGATAATGATAAAAACTGTTTCAGAGTATCTAACAAAGGTTATTGAGGCTCTACCTAGATTTACAGGTGATAAGTTGCCTAATAGATGCGGAGTCGTTTGGTACAGAGGTTCGGGCTCACAAAGCTATAAGTTGCAACCTAAAATCATTTGGGATAACCAACTGCAAAGCGAAAGCTCTCACTGCCATAACTTTCTTGTTAGCTATAAACAAGTGCTGAATCAGCGTATAGAAAATAGCTGGGAGTTATATGGTTTGATGCAACATCATGGCTTACCAACTCGATTGTTGGACTGGACCAAATCACCATTAGTTGCACTTTACTTTGCTATTGTTCAATGGGAAGGTCGAACTGATAGAGCCACCGACGACCCATTAGTGTGGATCATTGACCCTTACGCCTTGAATGGAAGCGTGATTGGCCAAAAAATAGTTATATGCCCAGATGAAATGCGATTACGTAAAGCCAACTGTAATGATTTAGATAATAACCCCACGGCAAAAATTAAGGATCTAGATGATTACTTACCCGCTCCTTTAAACCCTAACAGCCTCGGAGGTAACCGCAATAAACCACCTATAGCGCTAGAAGCATCCTTCTCACACAACAGAATCACCAATCAACAAGGCTGCTTTACGCTTCATGGAACTGATGAAACACCAATAGACGAATATATGCATAGGATAGATGCGCGAGTAGAAAATATTGCTATTGACCCTGATAGCTGTGCCTGTCTCAAGCAAGAGCTGAGGCTCTACGGATTTGACGAGTTCTTTATCTTTCAAGACTTAGATAGTCTTTCAAATCACTTAAAGAAACATTTTTAAATGCCCACTCTGGCAATCATTCAAAGGGAGGGGTTCTCCTCTTTCTACTGCCTCTTAATAATGTTTTCTGAACTCTAAGCATCTGACATTTTGGATTCTAGCTTCCTAGCCAAACATGCTTTAGGAAAAATAAGAGCTAAAATTTGGATAATGGCTCCAGTTAGTTAAAATATCTGTTCCAAAGCCCATAAGCAAGCAGCAAGAAGACCGAACGTGAGTTCGGTTAACCATTCATTCTAAATATAAATTTTTAAGTAAAAAAAGGGGTCTGACTAGGCACTGTCTAGCCATCGATGACAGTTAGCCGCCCCTTGCCTGCGCTTTCTGCCCAAGTGTTCGCAATATGAACCAAGATATATCACTTAATCGGCTTCTATATTGTGCTATCGAATGTTTTAAACTGCTAACTTCGAAGTTTTCAATTGCTTCATTCTTAGCAAACTTTTGAGTGATATCCGTCCCTTTAAATAATTGATGCCAATGCGCTACAACCTCCCTATCCGTCCAAGCATTTGCTTCATAGATATCTACCCTTAAGACCAGGTGCAGATGATTAGACATCACCACATAAGCACTCACATCTATTGCAAAAACATCAGCTAATTCAAGTATTCTAGACTCGACCCAGTCGCGACGATGTTCATAAGATTTACCAGTATATTGGTCTATCCCCGGGAGATAAGCGCGCCGTATACATCTCGATACGCAATGATAAAAAGGGCTTCTCGTTAAATAAAGGTAACCGTTCACCAGCCCCTTATTGACACGATCAATTGATGATCAATAAGGTTTGGTCATATCGCTATTGAACGATCTCTTTGCCGTGTCAAAATAGCTTCATGAAAAAGAAAAAACAATTCGCAACAGAGCCGCCTACGGTTGCTGAACTCGGTGAAAACAAAGCAAACTTACTCATTCAAGAACTGTGGGAAAAGTTACGTGAATATGAAGACCGCCTAGCATTGAGCTCTAGAAACTCATCCAAATCACCATCCTCTGACTCCCCTGCGGATAAGGCTGAGCGAAAAAAGCTCAAACGCCTCGTAGTGGAAATAAGGTTGGCGCTCAACCTGGACATACGGGGCATAAAAGACCATTAGCGGAACTCAGCGCAACCGATGAGCAAGTCGCTTGCTTACCCGATTCATGTTGTTCTGATTGTGGTGGCGAGGTCATTGCCAACCCGACTCCAAGCTATCGTCATCAGGTATTTGAATTACCTAAACCTGCACTTGATATAACTGAATACCAGTTATTTCACGGGCGTTGTCAGCAGTGCAACACAGTGAGTAAAGGAGCCTTGCCTGAAGAGGCTCCCGATGGTCAGATGGGGCCACGATTGCTCAGTTACGTGGCTGTGCTCAGTGGCTTGTATCACCTGAGCGTACGTAAAATTCAACGTTTACTGCAAGACCAATACGGGACTCATTTCTCTACCGGTCTGATTTCTGAAGCGCAAGGGCGAGTCAGTAGTATGCTGACGCCGACACACCAAGCTCTGCATCAACACATAAAAAAAGCGTCATTAGTGCATGTTGACGAGACGACGCACAATCGTAATGGTGAAGAGCATACCCGCTGGGTCTGGTTGTTATCGAGTGAGGATGCCGTATTCCAACAGGTGAAATATTTTCGTAATAAGGATGCAGCCAAATCGATATTAGGCGAGCATACCCAAGCGATTGTCGTGAGTGACCAATGTCCCAGCTACAACTGGATTGAGCCCGAACGGCATCAATTTTGCCTTGACCATGTGCAGCGTAATTTACAACAAATGGCCGATTATTCAGGTAAGGGGCTTACCGCGAGTATCGGCAATCGACTGGTATTGCTATTCAAGTCCGTATTTCGCACTCAACATAGATATGAAGCCGGTGACGTTGACGAAATAATGTGGCGTCGGCGAATGCAACGACTAAGGCGCAATATTAAGCGCTGGCTTGAGTGCGGGGAAAATGTGCCCGCTTCACGCTACTCAGGCCGATGCCGGCATATTCTCAAATATGAGCAAGGTTTATGGGTTTTTCTCAATCACCCAGGGACACCTTTGACCAATAACGAAGCCGAGCGTTGTTTGCGTGGCAGCGTGATCATGCGCAAGATCTGCTATGGCACCAGTTCAGATAGGGGTGAGAAGTTTCGATCTCGGATCCTCTCAGTCGTTGAAACGTGCAAGAAGCGCAAGTTATCCCCGATAACAGTGATCAGCACTATCATTGCGGGCGTGGTGGGTAAATGCGACTACCCAGACGTATTTGGACTAACCTCAGCTTAGTCAATCCCCCTCTGGTGAATGCTTACATATTATCAATCGAAGGCGGCTCGTGCTCGAATTGTTTTTTCTTTTTCATGAAGCCATTTTCACATGGAAAAGAGATCGTTCAATAGCTATATGACCAAACCTTATCGATCATCAATTGATCGTGTCAATAAGGGGCTGGTGAACGGTTACATTCACAACACCTAAACTCCCGCCGGCTTAGTTTTAACTTCTTTGTACTTCTTGGAACTGCGTTTAAACGCTGCCAAATCAATATCAGCGGTACTTATAGCAATTTGTCCTACACCATGAACGTGCGAAATTAAGCGATCATAGGGCTCTTTAAACGGCGCTTGTATCGTTGAACCGCCAAATTCACCTATGTTGGTAATCACTACATGTTGATACATGTGGTATTGCAATGCTGAAGCCATGTTATCGAATGTATTAACGTCTTTATTATGCGCTGTGATAACAAACAAATCTGTTTTGTCTTTTAAGTCTGCAGCTAATCTAATATCAGTAGCATCGTAACAAATAGCACCTGTTAATCTAAATGGCCCATCAGGGTGACCATGAACGTTAATAATATGCTGACAAGGTCTAAAACCAGTTATCCCCATTTGTTTCTCTGGGATAGTCATGTTTTCTTTACCTTGATCTCTAATTATCCACTGCCTGCCACTTTCTCGATAGTCAGGAATGAACCAACGAGCTATATTGACTAACTTCCCTTTATGATCTGTAAAAACTAAACCAGCAAACACAATTGATTGTGTTTTATCTGCTAATCGCTTTATTACGTCTTGATCATCGATATGCACAGAAACTTCTGGAAAAACAATCAAATCTGCTGAAGGTTTTTTTTCATCACCATCGCTTTTTAATTTGGCTTCTAACGTTTTTACGGTAAGTTGGCATACCGCTAATAAATGATCTCTATGTTTAGCTCTGAATGATTCATTGTTTAATTGAACGTCTGCCGCACTAAAATCAGTAGTTCTTGGTAATAACTGTTGTACCGTTACAATTCTAAATTTTTCTTTGTTATTTGGTCTATATACCTCTGTAGGTAATACTGGCAACGATGATGACTTGCAAATCAAGTCATTTAAGTAACCTAAGCGCTCCTTAAGACATAAAATAAATGACTCTAAATCAAGAACGGCCCGAACATCTTTGTGTTGAACAAAAGATGATTCAAAACCAGGCCATTGCAGGCATCTCATTAATAAATCAGAAAACCAGCCACTAACGGTAGCAAACTCGCCAATAATTGACTCTGGCGAATGCATCATCCCCATACGCCGTTTGTACCAACTAGTCCTTAGGCCTTTATAGGTAACTGTTTCCCCTACTTTCCAATGGCTACCAGTAAAGTCTGCGCCCCCTAACACTGAAGCTCTTAGTATTGTACCTACCCAATAAATAATACCGTTATCTTGGCTTGACTGCGTGTCGATCCATGTAGGTATAACAAACCTAGGGTCTGCACCAGTTTTACTCGGAGCTAGCTCGCATTCAATTTCTTTAACTTCTGCTAACCATACTTTATCCCAGCTATACGACGGAGATAATTTCACTGTTATTTCATTAGGGGACTTAGCAACAATGCTAGGATCTCGATCTGCCCCATCAACAAGGCCAAGTGCTAACTTAATCAACGCATGTTCAAACTCAAAACCGTTAATGTCAGAACAAATTACTTTAGACAGCAGTTGTTTTCTAGGTTTTGGTTGTAGTGATACTTGTGGAGCGGCCCACTTTATCTGCCTTGCAATAGCTTTAAAGCTAACCTTTTTATTCAGCTGCTTCCAAAGCGCTAACCAAAAAGGACCACCCCGCTTAGCGAATGGCTCTAGAGCTGCGTAACGCTGTTCTGTTAAATCTTCAATATGTTCCAAAAATAACGAGGCATAAGTATCAAAGTTATCAGTAATTTGTGCTGCCACTTCGAATAAGGCACTACGTTGTGATTGATAAGCTGGGGGGTTATTTACTAAAATCGAATGTAGATCTTTTTGGATATTGTCACCCGTATTTAACAATACCGGTTTATTAGTGACGGCTAACAACATCATAGCTTGTCTCACCGTAAATGAAAATAAACCGTCAGTAGCAATAACTTTTTGCGCATAACGCGCTAACAACTCAATAACCGCGAATGGTTTTATATTTTCAGGATAAGTGATGACTTGAAAGTAACCGTTAAAATCACTCGCGCACCTAAATAAATCAGAAAGTAAATAATCCATCATAGTCTGTGTAGTTTTATCTTTTTCTTGATTACCCTTAGCAAAACTACTTCGCTCAAATATAGCTTTAAAAACTGGTTCAAATAGATCTGCATCAGGATATATTTCAATAGCTTTTCGTAAAACTAACGCAAGTGACGGATCTTTCATCCATGCCAGAATAAGCTTTTTGGCAAGTAATTCATTACTGCCTTCATGTTCTGTCTCTTTGTCATCAAGAGAAACAATACGCCTTTTACTTCTAACTATGCTTTCTAATCGGTTAGCAGCAAACCGTTTTAAGGTATCAGGCCTGATGTCATGATCAAAGCTCGATATTTGTAGTAAAGCTAAATCGGCGTGGTTGTCGCCAAGTACGGGGGTGGCTTCATCTTCTATGGTAAGTAAGTTTTCTAAAATACCCGCTGTAGAATCCAAAATATCACGGTCTGCGGGGCCACTTAAATCACTTTGGATCATTTCAATACGATTTGCCATGCTGCCGCTATTATCAAGGTCAGATAAATGAGTAACTTTCGTTTTTTCTGTATTAAGTGCTAACTTATCACCACCAAACTTTATTAAAAGCTTACCAATTACCTTGTTAATTTCATCTGCTATTTTTTGAGGTGTTATATCATCAGTACTAATCACAAGACGTAAATCATCAACATAACGACAATAATCATGTAAAACAATATTGCCTGTTTTAGAGAGCACGCCGCCTATTTTATCACCGATTTTTTGATCAAAATCAGCTAAGTAAGCATTGGCATAAAAACCAGCAGATACTAGCCCTTGTGGTAACCCTGTTTCTATATCTCCTAACTTAAGCTCTTTAGCTAAATCGATATCTTCTTGCGACCATTGCCAGTTTGTTATGCGTTTAAAAGCAACCCAAAAGTCATCGCATATTTCGTGGCCAAAACCCGATGAAATATCTTGCAGGCGCTCAATGAGCACATCAACATCAATGGTGTTATAAAATTTAGATAGATCGAGGTTTACTATAAAAACATTTTCTGAGCCTAACGCTTGATTAGAAACTAAACGGCCTAGCTCAAGAGGACGCTTTAAAAAATTTTGATAATCCGTAAAGAATTTACGGTATGTCTCACTGTTACCCCAACGAAACCAAGCTTTGTCTTTATTCTTCCAATCACAAACTAAGCGATTGCCATAACTATAAACTTTACTCGCTCGCGTCATTTCGAAGCTTTGATTTTTATTACTACAATTACCTTGTACTGTTTCTACGGCATCGGCTAAACAAAGCATGGCAGCACTAGCCCATGTTTGGTCACGAATAGTTAAATGAGCAAGTGGCCTTAAAGGTGACTTTTTATTTCGCTTGCTAAAGTCTTTAGGGTGCCAGCCAGTATCATCAAACATCCAAGCTTCACTTTTTGCCGCTGGCACTAACTCAAGTTTTTTAAGATTTCTGCCTCGACTGATCTGCCCTGCCCATTTTTTAGCATTACCTTCAATGGTTAACGCTGAAACATCCAGCGCTAAAGTGTCAGCGTACCAGTTAAACGAACGGATATAACCATGCGTTTTTTTCCAAGCTTGCGCGATAACTATTTCATCACTTAAGTAATCGATTGTAGGTTTTAACGCACGATATTTTTCTACTATTTGTTTCATATCCTCATCCCTGATTGACGGTTAATTTAACGCGTATTCGCTTAATGTTTGTTTACTTAAGGCTATTACTAACCACTGCATCGGCAAGGTGTAGTTGGGTGGTTTGGGCGTCGCTTAAGCGGGCTTTGAGTTGCTCACACAAGGCCATCAATTCATCGACTTTCGCAACTATGCGCTGTTGTTCTGCTAGAGGAGGTACTGGAAATTCAAATTGCTCTAGAACTTTTTTACTTAAACCTTCAATTGCCATTCCCACTTGACGACCCCAAACAAGTTTTTGAACTAAAGGTGACATAATTCCCAAGTGTAAAAATTTACACATACTTACTTCTAACAATCTTATTATCGTTACATGCTGACTAACATTTGCAGTAACTAGCTTTTCAGGGAAAATAATTGAACGACCTAAAGAAGCACCGGTAATATTCAGCAAAACATCGTTAGGAAATACATGAGTATTTACCATTTTATCGTGCGTTTCATCTGTTATGTAAGCCGTATCATCTAACTTTAAGCCGTCATTCCAAACATTTTGCGAACGCAAAAATATAATACCTTTATCAACATACGCACTTTGTCCACCGCGAGGTGTACTACCAGAACCAAGCCTTGAAGTTAAGTTTCCTAATCTTTCAAATTCCCAACCACTAGGTAGTTCAAACGGTTTTTCTTCATCAGTAATCGCAGGTAATGCTTTTTGCTTTTTGATTTTCTTATCGGAAATTAGCTGCGCTTTTTCTTCGGCTATTTTTTCAAGTAATACGCTTGCGGGTTCGTCACTTGGGTTTTGTGGCACAAGTTTGCCCATGACCGCTAACTGTAGGATGGTTTGTTTTAGTTTCTCTATGCTGAGTTCAGTGGTGAACAGTAGGTCAAAGTACTCGGCGATACGTTGCCAACTTGTTTGAAAATCTTCTGCGCTCTTACTTTCTGTGAGCGTCGACAGTAGGACTTCAACCAAGGTTTGGTGTGCGCTAAGGCTTTCTTCGGTTTGTTGCTCTAACTGGTCACACAAGGTCATCAGTTCATCAGCTTTAGCAACAATGCGGTGTTGTTCTGCTAGTGGTGGGACGCAAATTAAAAAATGTTTAATACTTGCCTGAGTAATGCTGGCCTGATTAGCAGTTCCTTGTGCTTCTTTTACTAAATAATTTTTGAATATTGGAGAGTTAACACATATATATAGATACATTGGATCAAACTCTTTCACTGAGCTTATCCTGACTGCATTTTGATTTAATAAAGAATTATCAAATAGTTTACTAATTAAAAATGATCTGCCCACCGCGGAAATTGGAGCTGTGAACCAACTTCCAACGGTCGTCATAACAATATCGCCATCAGAAAGAAGATATTGTTTAGACTCCATCGCTTTTGCAGGTGCTATATATACAGAGTTTTGAGTATGATTATCTGTGAGGTTTTGAATTTTTGTAATCATGAAGCCACTATCTAAATAGTCTTTAGATTTGAAAGCATAGCCTTTCTGATATTGTGCTAAATCTCCCATTCTAGACCAAGCCCAACTACTAGGCAGTTCAAACATTTTTTCTTCATCAGTTATTGCAGGCAAAGGCTTCTGCTTTTTACTAGTAACGTTCTTATCAGCAATCAACTGCGCTTTTTCTGCTGCGATTTTTTCAAGCAATACCGACGCTGGTTCATCATTATCATCTTGTGGCACTAACTTACCACGCACCGCTAACTCCAGAATGAGTTCGCGTAACTTTTTAATGCCCACCAGCTCAATTTTCTTACTAGAGCCGCGCCCAACTGCTTTGCGCTTTTTAATGGCATTAGTCCACAGATCTATATTGTCGGTAACTAGGTCTTTCACTAGGTTAGTTATATCTGCCATGATTACTTACCATCACTAGCAAGTGCCGCAGATAAAATATCTTTGAGCTGATCACGTAAGGCTTGAATATCAGCTTGTTGCTTGGAGTAATCGGCTAATAGCTCTTGTGGATCGTGACTGATCACTTCACCCACATGAGGGTTTTTAATATCAAGATTGAAGTTACGGGCAATAATATCGTCAATGCTAACCTGCCATGCTTGCTCGGTAGTTTTGCGGCTGGCAAAACCATCGGCCTCGGTGCCCCACCAGTCAATTTCAGTTTGGAACTCTGCAAACTTCATCGGTTTAGTTTTGTTGTAACTTTTAACGCCCGCTGGGTATGGATGCTCGTAGAACCATACTTTTGTCGTTGGCTTGCCTTTAGTGAAGAACAGTATGTTAGTTTTAATACTGGTATACGGCGCAAACACCCCGTTAGGTAAACGCACTATGGTGTGCAGGTTACACTCTTCTGTGAGCAATTTTTTAATTTTGGTTTTAACCCCTTCACCAAACAAGGTGCCATCAGGTAAGACTACCGCAGCACGGCCACCCTCTTTGCCCGCTGAAGGCTCTTTAAGCACTTCAATGATTAATTGCAAGAACAAATCGGCGGTTTCACGGGTGCGATATTCAGTGGGGAAATTCTTTTCAATGCCGTCTTCTTCGGTGCCACCAAATGGTGGATTGGTAACAATGATATCGTACTCGTCATCCCAGCTAGAAAGTGGTTTGCTTAGGGTATTGCCGTGCTTAATTTGGGTGGGTACTTCAATGCCGTGTAACAGCATATTGGTGGTACAGAGTAAATGCGGTAATTGCTTTTTTTCAACGCCGTGAATTTGTCGTTGTAAGATAGGTAAATCGGTAGTGTTGTTTTTAATATAATTATTTTTTACATGATCAAAACTACAGGCTAAAAAGCCACCGGTGCCACAAGCGGGGTCGAGAATACTTTCACCCAACTTAGGATCAATACGGTCAACGATAAAGCGGGTTATCGCCCGCGGGGTGTAAAATTCACCGGCATTACCGGCGCTTTGTAAGTCTTTTAATATTTGCTCGTACAAGTCACCAAACAAGTGACGTTCTTCCGAATTGGTAAAATCGATATCGTTAAGTTTGTTGATCACCTGGCGCAGCAAGGTACCGTTTTTCATGTAATTAAAGGCATCGCTTAACGCTTCTTTCACCACAAATCCACGCGGATTGATATCTAGAGGTGCATACAGGTTTTTTAGCTCAACAAAGAGTTTATTGTTAACAAAATATAACAGCTCTTCACCGGTGATCCCTTGGTTGTCGGCCGCCCAATTGCGCCATAGAAATTGCTCAGGTAACGGGCTTTGATAATCACTTTGTTCAAATTCTAGCTCTTCTTCTTGGGCATCAAATATTTTCAAAAACAGTAACCAAGACATTTGCCCTAATCGTTGCGCGTCACCGTCTATACCGGCATCTTTACGCATAATATCTTGAATGGATTTAATGACTGAACTGATTGACATTGTTTTCTCTTTAATTGGTATTTAACGGGTATTTAATTGCTTTTAATGACTAAAGGGTCGGACTAGCGCCCAACCGGCAGCTGTTTAGGCTAATTTCTTGCTTGCTTCGTTGCTTGATTGATATAACAAGTGTTCTAACTCACTAATGGCGGCATTATATTGCTTCGCCCCGCCAAAGGCCTTCTTGGCGATTTCAAGCGGTCGACCAAAGGCAACGATGGTATTCGCTTTTAAGGCATCTTTGCCTTCAATAGCCTGCACACCTTCATCGGCATAGGCGTCAAGCAGAGCATTGAGTACCTTTTGCGCGACGGCTGAGTATTTAGTGAAATAATTGCGCTTTTTGACATTTTCGGCGCGCTCTTTACGGGTTAGTGCGGGTTGGTCGTAAACCACATGGCAAATTAAATCAAAAGGGTCGAGATCTTTACTAACATCTTCTGCTAACGCTTGCCAAATAACGCCTTGATTGGCTAATTCATCTATGATGGCTTGTTTGCGATCGGCATTTTGCCACTTACGGGTAAAATCATCCAGTGAGGTAAACTGCTTTTGTATGGTTTTACGGGTGTAGTCTTTAAACGACTCGGTAACTAACTTGCCGTCACTGTCGTAATACTGCACACGTTCAGCTATTTTTTTAACGGTTACGCCGGAAACTTGGAATTTGATAAAACGTTTTTCATCTTGGTCGTCTCCCCAGTCACTGTCCATTTCACCGAGATCTGATCCGCTACCTGAGTCGTAATCTTGTTCAGGTTCATTTATGCCGTCAGTGCTACCATCCTCTGTGTCGGGCTCGACTCCCGTTAACTCGTCAATAAATGAGCCGTCTTCATCTTCGATAATATCTTCTGGTTTTGTCACCATTATTTTTTCAGGTACACCGTCAAAGCGATCATCCGCAAACAATTCAGTGGCTTTTTTGAAATCAAGAATGGTAAACCATAGTTTGCCAAACTTTTCATCAATGCGAGTACCACGGCCGATGATTTGTTTAAACTTGGTTATCGACTGGATGTTTTGATCAAGCACGATTAATTTACAGGTTTTAGCATCTACCCCGGTAGTCATTAACTCTGAGGTGGTGACAATAACCGGATAGGCTTTTTTAGGGTTACAAAAGTTTTCTAACTGAGCTTTGCCTATTTCATCATCGCCGGTAATTTTCATGACGTATTTTTCGTTTTTTGCCACTTGCTCAGGGTTTAAGTTAACTAATGCACGGCGCATACGATCAGCATGGTCAATGTCGTTACAAAAGATAATGGTTTTCGCCATAGGGTCGGTACGTTGTAAATAACTGGTAATGGTTTGTGCTACTAGCTCGGTACGGTTTTTAATGACTATGGTGCGGTCGAAGTCTTTTATATTGTAGATACGGTCTTCAATGAGTTCGCCGTTATCATCTACTTGACCTTTTTCTGGTCGCCAGCCTTGGGCATCAATATCAAGATCTACCCGAACCACTTTATAAGGTGCTAAGAAACCGTCTTCAATGCCTTCTTTTAATGTATAGGTATAAGTAGGTTCGCCGAAGTAATCTATGTTTGATACTTCTTCCGTTTCTTTAGGCGTAGCCGTTAAGCCTATTTGCGTAGCAGAGGTAAAGTATTCAAGTATTTCACGCCATGCACTATCGTCAGCGGCACTGCCACGGTGGCATTCGTCAATGATGATGAGATCAAAGAAATCTTGTGAAACCTGTTTATACGCTTTTTGATGTTCTTCTGGGCCGGTTAATGCTTGATAAAGTGCTAAGTGTATTTCAAATGCAGGGTCTATTGTTCTGTTCTTAGCCCAGGTCATTGCAGTGCCAAAAGGTTGAAAGTCATTTTTCTTAGTTTGATCAATTAATGCTGTTCGATCCGCTAAAAATAAAATGCGTTTCTTCTGCCGCGACTTCCATAGACGCCAAATAATTTGAAAAGCGGTATAGGTTTTACCCGTACCTGTGGCCATAACCAACAAGATACGATTTTGCTGACGAGAAATGGCTTCTATGGTCTTGTTTATTGCTTGTATTTGATAATAACGTGGCGCTTTGCCACTGCCATCGTCATGATAGTCTTGCGTGATTAACGGTAACTGTGCTTCGGTATAACCACGATAAGCGCAATACTTTTGCCAAAGCTGTTGAGGCGTTGGAAAATCAGATAACTCTATGCGCGTTTCAAGTTGTGCCGGATTAGTTTTGTCATGAAAAATAAAACCATCGCCGTTGGAAGCAAAGATAAATGGCACTTCGAGCAAGCGGGCATAATCAAGCCCTTGTTGCATACCTTTGCCTATTTCGTGTTTATTGGCCTTAGCTTCAATCACAGCCAATGGCATATGAGGTTTATGGTAAAGCACAATGTCAGCCGACTTAACCGTGGTACGCATAGCGATAGCGCCGCGAACGATAACTTTACCATCGCGTAGCTTAACTTCTTGGCGTATTTGTTTCATCAAATCCCAACCGGCATCTTGTACCGCTGGCATGATAAATTTAGTGATGATGTCTGTTTCAGTTAACTTAGCTTTATTGATGCTCATAGCCTAACAAGGTCCTTCTCAGTAGATAACAAACAGTTACAGTGATTGATTCTGGCATAATTAACCCTAGAACGCAGTAGTATTGATCGGGTATAGCCCACTGAAATAGCATTAGTTTGATCTAGATAATCAACGAGCTAAAAAGTATCAGCATGTATCTAGCTTTGACGCTAGAAATACTTGTAAAACCTTATATTACAAACCCAGATTAAAGACTGGGCTGCTCTGGCTCTAGATCATGATCAATTTATCTTTTCTCAATCTATTGCCGACATTTTTGGCTCTTTTCTACGCATATTCAGCTCATCGAGATGACGGCGTTTTGCCGCTTTATCAGACAACAACTGCACATCTGCAAGCCGCTCCCCATGCCGATTAAATTCTGCTGCGGTAAACACTTCATGCTTAAAAGAGCGGATATAACTGACTAGCCCAACCTCCTGAACTACATTTGCGGGCATCTGAGTTTTAAATGTGACTTGGTCGCTGAACACCACCAGCGACTCAATTCCCGTTGCCAGCCCCAGACAATGAGCAATGGCGAGGCAGTGCTTATAGTTCTGGTGGAGGGGATTTTGAAATTGGCTGCGACGTTTATGCAGTACCTGAGTCCATGTGGCGCGCTTGGGATCACCGAAAATCCAGCCGCGATAGTTCTTGCTCTCGATAACAAATACCCCACTGCGACACAGGAGCACCAGATCCACTTCAGTTAAGCTGCCTGAGTCTGTGCTTAGCACAAGGTTGGTAAAAATTCTGCACTCCCCCTTGGCAAAGCATGACTTGAGTCGTTTTTCGATTCGTTTCTCACCGGCCTGGCCCCGCCGTCTCGCCGCATGTTTTTTAAAATATCGCCCCATGACCCCCAGCAGCAAAGAAAACACTAGCAGTAAGATAAACCAGGGCAATATGGTTACTAACAAAGGATAAAGAATATTAGTTCTGGCCTCAGGCATACGTTTTGTAGCTGACACAGTGGGTCTTGCCGATTCATATTGTGCGCGGGCTTGTGGCTCATCTTGGCTGTTATCCTCGATAAAATCGAATATATTAATAGACTTAGGTGTATTGGCATTGCCAAGTACGCGTGCGGCATGTTTGGCAGTGAGTGGGGCTTGGCAATGGCGCGTATGTTGCCGTTTCAACTCGAGATATCGTGCTGAATTTGGTGTCTTATCCTGCATCTCGCTGTCGATAAGAATGCAGGTGGCGGCAGTATATTGTTGATAGCTCTCGCTTGAGGAGGTCACCACTTGCGTGGTCTCAAAAGCAGCAACAGGAAGTACCGCCAGTAATGTCAGCAGTAAGACACAGGCTTTTATAAGCAACATAGACTTGTTAACCGCAAAAATGGCCAATAAATGGGTTAATCTTGCTGTTTGCCGCCAAATACACATCATTGTCTACTTACCATTCCCGTAACTGCTGCATTTCCCTGAGTCTGTCTCTTTGCATCATCAGCGCGCCGAAGACGTCACTAAGCCGGTCATTGTCGGGCTTCAAACCAGGAAGTGCCAGATTGGCCTCGGCGAAAAATCTTTGCTCGGCGCTTATGCCGCCCTTAAGGCTGGGATTATCGAGCCAGGCCTGTTGCCACCAATGGGTGATCAGGTTTTCGGCGTTCGCTAGACGGGCATTGGCCGGTAGTTTGTCACGCTTGTCATTGTTGGCCTTGCTGCTACTTGGCAACAAGTTCCACAGATCGTTATTGGGCCAGCGCGAAAAGGGCATGCAGTGGTCGATATCGTATTTTGACGGTAATTTCTTGTCCGTCCACACGCAGTGAAGTGGCTGCTTATCCGCTTTTAGTTGCTCGACCCGACTGCGCACTTCGCTGGTTGTTCTGATCGGCTCCAGCCAGTTTAGGCCGTTGAGTAAATATTGGCGTTCGAAGGACTCATTGCCTCGGTAAGCCTGCATCACATTGACCCACTCGTTGACCAGTACCGGCTCTATCCAACAGGCGTATCGCGAAAAAGCCAACCAGATGGTTTCCGGTAAGATAAAGTCACCCCATTGGCTAAGGCTGTTGATGTCGAGAAACAAGCTGTCTTTGGCAGTCACTTTTTTATAGTCGACATGAAACAGCTGCTTGTCGGTGTTGGCTAGTTTGATATATTTACACGGCATATCTCGTATGGTTTGTGCGGCGACTGACAGAGTGCGATGTAGCGCCTTAGCATCATCACCGATAAACAGGTTTCCCACGACGTAATCATCTGCCACTCTAGCCTTGAGTAAGTTCCAGCCGTTTGCCTTAACGAACCCCATGCCCTTTGTAGGATCGGAATTTTGCCTGATATTGAGGTTATCCAGCAGAGGTTTAAACTGATGGCACCAATACAGCGCCACTAAGCCCATAGGGATAATGACATTATTTTCTTCTGTGCGGGTTACCGCGCCGGGATGACCATCGGCGATACGCAGCAGCACACGCAACAAGGCTAATTTGTAGGTCGACGACTTATCGTCGTTGATTATGATGTGTCTTAGGGTTGGAAAAGCCCCCATGCCATCGTCCGGCAATTGCAACACCACCGTCTGCCAATGCACGGCGGGCCGTCCCAGCTTATCTGTATCCATGGCGGTCTTGTCGATAACCGCTAAGCCGACATCACGTCCCAGAGTTTCCAGCTCCTCGATACTGACGTCGTGCATCTTGCGAGCATCGCCACTTGGGCCATGGCGTAAGCTGATAACCAGCTTGCCGTTTGGCTTGAGTAGATTGGCCAGCTTACGAATTGAGCGAGCACGCTGGGACACAGGTATATGCATCCACACGGCGCTGAGCAGGATAAGATCGAAGCCGACCTCTTGACGACTGACGGTATCTAAGGCGGGCAATGAATCCTGAAACCACCTGACATTAAGACCAGAAGTCAGCTGCTTGCCCAGGTTAGCCAAAGTTTGCGCGGGCTCGACGGCATAGACTTGCACCGCTTGACTCGCTGTGCCCTGCTCGGCCAGATATTTAGCATCGCGCCCCGCTCCGGCGCCGATATCCAGGATGCGGATAGGACTGTTATTAGCACTGTGTATCGAAGGAGAATGTATTAAAGAAGAGCTGGTTAAAGGGGCATGAGTCGTGATGCCGTCACTGGACGAAACGTTAAGTATGCTGGGCAGATGTGCGAGCCAGGACGCGTGAACCTCTTCGAAAGACTTAGACAGATACTGCTCTGCCAGTTGTTCGGCATTGGTGTTATAAAAGCTGTTGTTGAGGCTGGCATAGGTCTCAGTTGTCACGGTCGCGATTCCCTCTGCGCTGATTGGTTACCTAATTGGTGCTTTATAATTGATAGTTACTCATTTGATATAACTATCAATTATGCAAAAGACGTTACCATAGTGACGCAGATAAAAGAATAGTGAAATATCCTGTTTGCTTGGCCTAGAACATATTAGTTATCAATGGTTTTGACTTGCAGTGTCAAAGAGACATCAGAACGTATGCGCGCGATACCTTCGACTGTTAATCCATGCTGCTTTGCTGGCTTCCGGCCCAGATTTGTCGTTTGGAGCTGAGTAGCGCATCCAAACTAAGCTGTTTACCCGCAAGCGTTCGTTTCCAGTCTCTAAAATCAACAACAAAGCTGGATCCCGGAACGAGTCCGGGAAGACCAATAGTAGGTCGTTTCGATATGCTTACCTACCGTCTTTCCGGCATGCTTGTTGGCCGGAATCTACTGCTTAGACCTTAAAGACAAGAGCTGGATCCCGGAACAAGTCCGGGAAGACCACTAGAGGAGTGCCGGGTCGATAATTGCTCTCGGTTCTGGCATCCATGCTTCACTCTACCTCCTATATCCCTATAGTCGCCACAAATCGACATTTCCGCCCTGACCCATAGGGATATGGGGAATGTCTGAATGATATCGGGAGTATCACTGACCCGTGGCGGTCAGATGACAACATACAGATTTACACTAATCTATTATCCAGTTTATCTATTATTCGCATCAGGTCGCGGTATTCGGATGCGCTGAGTACGTCCAACAAGTCGGCTTCCCAGGCTAGGGCTTTGGGGACTATGGTTTGATATAGGTGCTTGCCCTGCTGCGTTAATGCCAACACCGAGGCGCGTTTGTCATTTTCATCGAGCCGTTTTATCAGGTAGCCCTTGTCTAACATGACTTTGACTGCGCGTGAGACGGTGGACTTGTCCATCGATGCCAGTACGGTGAGGTCTTTGGCGCTAATGCCTGCTGAGTCAGTACTTGTATTTCTCTCTTCTTTCTCATCCCTGTCATCACTTGGGTCGCTTTTGCCATTGCCATTATTGCGATCATCATGCTCGGCAAGGTGGACCAGTATCCTCCACTCTGGTGTGGTTAGATTAAATTCACTCTGGTAGACCTCGGCAAACTTTTCACTCACGTTTTGAGCCAGGTTCACTAATCGATAGGGAAGGAAGTGCTTTAACATGAGACTGGATTCGCGTGATTCAGGCATTAGCTTTCTCTTTCATTGTTTGCTCTTTGTTTAGTACTTTATTTAGTTCTTTTTTAGGGCGTACGGGTACTGATTCATTCTCATGCGAGACTAGTTTACTGCAGAATCAATTCGTACCGTTTCATTTACAAATTATAGCCAAAGTTGTCTGAAAACCTCGTGACTATTTATAGCATAAAGATTGAAACTAGTCTCGCTTGAGAGTAGTTTTGTCGTGATAGAGCAAAATATCAATACAAGAATCAGATCATCTTAGTGTGAATTTGGGTGCCAAAGAGGATAAGCAAGCATGACTATTGAACTAGAATACATGACAGGTTTTGGTAACGAGTTTGAGACCGAAGTCCTCCCAGGCGCTCTGCCTATCGGTCAGTTTAGCCCACAGAAGGTAAAATATGACCTGTATGCTGAGCAGTTTAATGTCACCGCTTTTACCGCGCCTCGCTGTGATAATCGCCGCAACTGGTTCTACCGTATTCGCCCTTCTGTGGTTCAAGGTGAATATGAAGCGATAGACAATGCCTTGGTTCGCAGTGCGCCCATCACAGAAGTCGTCACCCCGCCGTCTATGTTACGTTGGGATCCTGTCGAGTTACCGACGGAAAAAACCGATTTTATCGATGGTTTAGTCACTATGGCTGCAAATGGTAGCGTTAACGGCCAGGCTGGGATCGGTATTCATATCTATGCGGCCAACAGCTCGATGGAAGGCCGTTATTTTTGTAATGCCGACGGTGAGCTCTTGTTTGTGCCTGAGCTGGGTGAAATTATCTTGCATACCGAATGTGGCAAGCTGGCCATTAAAGCCGGAGAGATTGCGGTTATTCCTCGTGGTATTAAGTTCTCTGTCGAGTTACTCACCGACACGGCTCGCGGCTATATTTGTGAAAACTACGGCCAGCCTTATGTATTGGCCGAGCGCGGCCCAGTTGGCGCTAACGGTTACGCCAACGATCGCGACTTTGAGTATCCAATTGCCTGTTTCGAAGATAAACAAGGTGATTTCGAATTAGTCACTAAGTTTGGCGGTAACCTGTTCCGCTGTGACATAGGCCACTCCCCTTTCGATGTGGTTGCCTGGACGGGTAATAGTGCGCCTTACAAGTACGACCTTTCACGCTTCAATGTGATCAACACAGTGAGCTTCGATCATCCCGATCCTTCTATTTTTACCGTGCTGACTTCCCCTTCTGGTACGCCAGGTGTCGCCAATATCGATTTTGTGGTGTTCCCGCCACGTTGGATGGTTGCCGAGAATACTTTCAGACCGCCTTATTATCATCGCAACATGATGAGTGAGTTTATGGGCTTGATTGAGGGTGTGTACGATGCCAAGGAGCATGGCTTCGTACCCGGCGGATCTAGCCTACATAACTGTATGTCGCCCCATGGCCCCGAAGCCGAAGTATTCGAGAAAGCATCGAACGCCGAATTGGCTCCCCAGCGTTATGAAAACACCATGGCGTTTATGTTCGAGTCACGTTACATCATACAGCCGACTAAGTTTGCCTTAGAGGGTAAGACCCGCCAGCCGAATTATTCGCAGTGCTGGAAAGGGATAAAGAAGAAGTTTAAAGGTTAACAGCTGAGATCATGTTCTTCCCTGATTGTCTTTCCGGCATGCTTGTGGCCGGAATCCACTGCTTGGAACTTAAAGATAAAGCTGGATCCCGCAACGAGTCTGGGAAGACAGAATAGTACGTCTTTCCGGCACTCTTTTAGGCCGGAATCCATTGTTTAGCACTTAAAGACAGAGTAGTAGGTATTTAGTTTACATTGTTGGCTGCATCTTTTAGCTGCGCGTTACTCGCTTCATCGCGTGAGCTTGATTATTTAATGACTTGTTCCTCTTTGGCGCATAACTCACGATTGAATATGGATTCACTCGCGGATGATTAGCTATTCGTTAATAACGGTCTGGCTGTTAACTAATAGCCAGTTTGGACATTATAATAACAAAGGCACTGGCTATGACCGGTGCGGTAAAGTCGACAAGGGAAAACAACAATGAACTTATTGAAAATAAGTCGTAAATACCATAGATGGTTAATGCTATTTGTGGGTGTGCAGTTTGTGATTTGGTCCATTTCAGGGGCCTATATGGTGATCTTCGATATTGATTATATTCACGGCGACAGCTTAGTGGAGAATCATCAGACTAAGATCAACCAAGATAACATAGCGTATCCCTTAGCCAAGCTGATCCAGGCTTACCCGGACGCGGAGCGTCTGGAAATGGGCGTATTTCTCGACAAAGAGGTGTACCGCTTCAAGCAAGGTGAACAAGATTTTTTAATCGATGCTCATAGCGGCCAGCTATTATCTCCGCTTAACCAAACTATGGCAGTCAAAGCCGCTCAACACTATTACACTGGTGACGGTGATGTCGCCGAAGTCGAGTTAATCACACAAGACCCCCCTTTCAAACTCAGCCGCCGGGTGTTACCCGCATGGCGAGTAAATTTCGATGACTTTGGCAGCCCTTCTATTTATGTGTCGGCCGAGACCGGTAAATTGGTGACTAAACGTCATGAGTTCTGGCGCACCTTCGATCTTATGTTCAGCCTGCATGTAATGGATTATGAAGATGAAGATCCCAGCAACTGGTTATTATTCTGGTTTTTACTGTTTTCTCTCACGGCGGCTATTTTGGGTCTTATTTTAACTTACTTCAGTGTGTTTAAATCAGCGCCGTTAAACAAGGGCCACCATTTGATGACAGGCTAAAAGAGAAAAATATTCTCTGGCGTATCGATTTTGACGACGAGATAAACACTCGCGTCTATCTCGATGCAGGCTCTGGCAGGCTCGCGGCGCACACCAACGATGACAAACGTATCGTCGATATCGCCTTTATGCTGCATTTCATGGATTACACCGAGGAAGGCAGTTTTAATCATGTTCAAATTATCGTTTTCGCCGTATTCACCCTGTTTTTCGCCTTTACCGGTCTGATCTGGACCATAGAGTTAGGCTTCAATGGTCAATATACCTTGGCATCTCTGTTTGGCGGTCATTTCGCTAAAACCAAGAAAATAAAAATTTACGATAAACACTCGAAAAGCTTGGGCAAGCTGGCCATGTCTAGCCATGTCTAGCCATGAAAATCTACTCGATAGCCTGATCAATCATGATATCGCCCTGCCCTCGACGTGTGGCGGTGGCGGGACATGTGGCCGATGTAAGATAAAAGTGGAGTCTAAGGTTAACATGACTTCGGCGGATAAGAGTCAGTTGACCGAGCAAGAGTTGCAGGCGGGTTATCGTTTAGCTTGTCAGCATAACAGTGACGAGCTTAAACAGTTGACCTTAGTCGATGTGACTATGGCGGCGAGCCATGAATTGCGCTTGATAAGCAGCGTGTTTCTCAGCCCTTATATCAAGGAGCTGCGCTTTAAATCTGTCAGCGGTGAACGGCTTGAATTTAAGGCCGGCGCCTTTATGCGCTTCTTCATCCCGGCGGCTCAAGCTAGCTCTATTCCCGTCGATTTACCCGCAGACTTACTGCACCATTGGCAAGAAGTGTTACACATGGACTACGAGCACTTAGCCTGCAGTCGTAACTACTCCTTGGCTAATGGTGATGCTCAGACCGATGAGTTGGTGTTTACGGTAAAGATGCAGACGTCGCCAAATCAAAAAGTTAAACCCGGTATCGGCTCGAGTTACATCTGTAATCTAGCGCCTGGGAAAACCATAGAAGCTGTGGGTCCATTTGAGGAGTTCTTCGCGATAGAATCTGCTAAAACTGATCCAACTTCGCCTATGGTGCTAATAGGAGCAGGCTCTGGTATGGCGCCGCTGAAAGCCTTGATAGAGGAGCAGCTGATAAAATTCAACAGCTCACGGCCGATACATTTCTATTTCGGTGCCCGTACTCAGGCAGATCTTATTTACCGAGACGCGTTCAGACAACTTGCGGCCACTTTCCCTAACTTCAAATATATTCCCGTGTTGTCACGGGTCACATCGACCGAGGGGAATAGCGGGGATGGGGCGAAAATATGTACAGGATCATCTGGCAGAGGATCTGAGCACTGAATTGGCATCATCATTAGGAAAGGCCGAGTTTTATCTGTGTGGTCCATCGCCCATGATGAGCTCGACCATAGAGCTGCTGAAATCCAGACAAGTAGATGATAGTCAGATAGCCTTCGATGATTTTACTTAAGTTAACCGTTTAATAAGAAGCTCGTAAGACAAGCCCGGCATACCTTAGCCGGGCTATTTCACTCTTGTCGTTAGCCGATAAGATAAAGTAGTGAACATTTTCTGTTTGAAGCCGCCGCATCTCGCCGATGAGGCTGATCCCATCAGTTTTAGCCAGCCTGTAATCCATGACGACTATTTGAGGTGTCGATGTCTTAAACGCATCGAACACGACTTCTTTGCCGCTGCTGTATTTAAAGGCATTATTGATAAAATTGGTGGTCAGTTGGAAAAACTTAGTGCTGTCTAGGCTGATATATTGCGGCATATCGGCTTGTATTCTCATGACTAGACGCTTGTCATGGGTTTGACTAAAGGCATTGTAATAATCATTTATCGCATTGAGTTCATCGAAAAAATTAATATCCCGGTAGTCTAAACTCAGGTGCCAGCTTCGGATTTTGAAAAATTCAGGGTATTTTCTGCGACGCTATTGAGCAGGTTTGCCGACCAGATGATTTTATCTAAGGTGTCTCGCCCGGATACATCACAGTAATTACTGTCTTTGAGCATCTGGCTGTAACCTAAGACCGCATTGATGGGCGTGCGGATCTCATGGTTGATGCTCGACAACATGGCAAATTTAGACCTGGTCTCAATGGCCAATTGGGTGAAGCGCATATGATTGCTGATTTTAAGTGACAGGAGTACAGACAGACTCATCACCATGACCGTGATAAATAACACCAGCAGGCAGAGTTCATATGTTCGGCCTGCCGGGGCGATAGACCAGGCCGAAATACTGTATTTCTTATTATATTCTGGCAAGCTGGCAGAGTCGGAGCCTTGATATTTAAAGAATGAGGTCAGCCAATTAGCATCTTCATTATGGCAATATTCATTGGTGAAAGATGTTTCACCTATGGTCAGTTGAGCACAAATCCCCTTATGTTACTCTAATCTTTGTTGTACCCTTTGATGGGAGATGGCATACACCAGCAGCGGCATATTTGGCTCATCTATGTTCACGATGAGACTGGAGAAGCCATCCATCAAATATTCCAGCTTACCATGGGTACCGACTCGTACCTTGCCGGCTAAGATCTCAGACTGAAAATTAGGATCCGATATGTATTTAACTCGGTGATCATTATCCAGGGTAAATGCAACGGCTGATTTTATCTTTAACAGCTCCTCGGAAAAAATATTAAACTCTTCCTTGGTGACTATGTCTGAAGCATTAAACAGTGATCGCAAGGCATTGAGTATGATCTTATGTTGCAGCAACATATCATGCGTCGAATTAAACAAGAGATCCGCTTTATGCTGATAGTCATCTTCAAACTCTTTATAGGAGTGATGCAAGAGTAAGGTATTGACCAGTAAGGTCACCAGCAAACCGATAAAGAGACAGAGACAGGATGAGGCTCTAGATTTCACACTTAACGACCTTAATTTCATTTTGCAGCATTAAAAGAGTAAACATGAGTTCCTGTTTACTCTTTGCATCGAAAAAAAACGCTTCATTTGGGATCAATAAATAGCTGCAGATCCCCTTCAACTTATGGGCTAATGATGAGAACTGCGAAAGCTCTGAGGCATCTAATCCCTGAGCTTGAGCAAATAAACAGTCTAACTCTTCACTGAGTATATCAAGCAGGTACAGCCTTTTTTCCTCATGCTGGTGGTTAAAAAATGTAAGTATTTTTTGATGAATAATATGATTATTGCTATCCATACACTCTCCTTATTATTGGTTGTAACTGTCTACCCAAGCCGTCACGTAACGGCCTTCTATCGGCGGACTAAAGTAGTAGCCTTGGGCTAAGGCAATCGTCGACTCGACGATTGCCAGGTGTTTGGCATTGATGTCCAGATCTGAGATAAAATCTTTATCGATCTTAATTTCATCGAATGGAATATTATCGAGACGGTCGAAGGTTGAGTAACTTTTACCGAAATCATCTAAGGAGATGGTGATATCGTTGATGATTAATTTAGCAATGGATCTCAGTACCTGATCTTGATCTATGGTTTGTTGGGATTCAGTTAACTCCAAGATGAGGCGAATCTTGGGCTGCTCATTTTTCTTTTTTATAACGTAATTAATGAAAGTTTCAGAAAGCAGGTCTGCTGCACTGATATTAACCGAGAGAGAGAATTGTTGCAGATTTGGGCATAACTCCCATTGAGTCATGGCCTGATCTAACACTAGCTGTGAGAATTGACAATTCAATCCTGCCTCGTTTATCAAAGGAATGAAGCGGTCGGGATAGATAAAACCATCGCCTTGGATACATAACCTTGAGAGCGCCTCGAAACCCACTATCGACTGACTGCTGATATCGACTTTGGGTTGATAACAAAGGATCAGGTTGTCTTGATTGAGTAAGGCACCAATTTCCTTACTGGTAACGCCATCTATGGTCTCGACTGATTCAGTTTCCTGTTTAGGAGTATTGTTAAATTATCTAACATACGAGTTTAAAACATTCTTGATACTCGGGACATTGGCAAGTTGGATCCGAATTTACAACTGAAATGCCTACAAGCCAATTCAATGTATATACGTCATTGAAACGATATATACCAAGTAGCCAAACAGAGCTGTTTTTACAGGGTTTTTATACATTTCATCTCACATATAAAACCCTCTCGTTATATCTGAATATTCAATTTATTTTGCACTATCGAGTGTTGATTGAGTGCTTTGTTGATGACGTGTCGACTAGTTAACCAGAGTGACTCACTAGTGAAATATTCCATCGTTTGTTGAACAATTATAAACTTTTTTGCACATGCTCCCTGCTTACTCAGTTGATACTTATTGACCACCTTAATGTCGCACCAATGCAGAACGCCATTGGATGTGCCTTGTAGCAGTGTTTAAATTTTCTTCGCGAGTGTTAATGTCATTTCAACTTCCATCTGTTTATTCCAACGTTTTAAGCTCATTAGTGTTTCATGCTTTTATTGGCGTAATTTATAGCATAACAACCGGTGTAAAATCGTACTCTGCTTTGAGGTGCACAAAGATATTCTATATGAGGCTTCAGATGAAGACATGAAATAATGACCAAAAATAAAGGAGTATTATGGATTGCAGAAAGCCCTGCTTTAAAAGGGAATACTCGAAGGTGTAGAATCTAACTAAATTTGTTGCATGAAGAGCATTGTGGACAGAGGATTAAGGACACGATCAGTATTACTGCACATTAGCAGCAGAGTCGCCAGAAACTAAGCTAATAGGCCCCTTGGGTATGCCCATTTTGCACAAAACTCCCAACCATTTTCTCGACAGGCAAATCCCGCCTGATATCGATTGAAGCTGAGTCGAGCGCCTTGAGTATGAGTCGATGCTGTGGCGAGTTTGGCAGCTTTTGTTGCTGAGTCGAATGTGGGTGACGTGACACTCGATAATGCCCCGATGACAATCAAGGCAATGAACGCAGCCGCGGGGGAAACCCTGGTTGCAGCTATTTTAAGTTTAAATATTGGTCTAGGTATAAAGGCCATCTACCACTCCATAAATATCTTTATTTGCGCCAATAATTGACCCAAGTTAGTCAGGGTAAGCAAAGCTACTATTACAATATAAGGAAATCCCCACCATTTGGCAAAATTGATGGGGAATAATCTCTTTTTAGCCCAACTTGAGTGTCTGGCTAATCCCTATCCTGAACAGTATTTGCAGTACCTTGGCTGTTGTCAGCCACTGAACCCGCTATCTTGCACCGGAATCCGTTCATCTTGGCTCAGCTCTTGCATACTTAACGCCCCCACCGAGCGCTCGGTATAAGGTGATCATAGACAATAACCTGTCACGCTTTACCAAGCTTAGGCTGAGCTGGGCGCCAAACAGGCTCCGCTGCGCATCCATAAGATCCAGAGAGCTCGAGACGCCGTTACGATATCTGAGCATCGCCAGACGATTATATTCAGTCGATGCCGCCACCAACTCTTGTTGCGCCTCGATGGCGAGCTCTGAACGTCTGAAGCTGTTCATGGCATCGTTAACTTCAAAGTAGGCTCTGAGTACCGTGCTGCGATAGGCCAGCAATGCCTGCTTTGACTCCTCTTGTGCGATATCGTATTGAGCCGCTATGCTGCCGGCATTGAAGATGGGCGCGGTGATCCCGCCCAGCAGAGACCAAGTGACCCCTTGACTGTCGAAGATGCTACTCAAGTCAGCGCTTTCCCTGCCATAGCTACCTGTGATGGTAAACGAGGGAAAGAAGGCGGTTTTCGCGACACCTACATTGGCATTCGCCGCGATCAAGCCCTGCTCCGCAGCCTTGACATCGGGACGCTGAGATAACATCTGCGACGGCACACCGACAGCAAACAGATCGGGAAACAGTTTCCCTTCGGCCTTAATGTCAGTTTCCGTTTTGACCGCTAAAGGATAGCTAAATTCGCCGAGTAAGATGCGCACTTGGTTGGCTTTTTCCTGCCGCTCAAAGTCCAAATCTGGCAGAGTGACTCGCGCACTTTGATATTCGACCTCAGCTTGGCGCACCTCTAGCCCGGAAATAACGCCATTTTCCTTACGTAAACGCGCCAGGTTGCGCTCTTTTTTACGTAACTCCACCGTGTTCAATGATATTTGATATCTTTGCTCAATATCCAGCCACTCATAGTAACGACTGGCCACATCGCTGATGAGGCTGATCACGGCGAGGTTGAGTGACTCTTGTGCCGAGAGAAAGTGCGCATACTCGGCTTCGCTGCGGCGCCGGTTCGCGCCCCAGATATCCAGCTCCCAGGAAACCGTTCCGACCAGATCGAATTCGTTCTCATGGCTGGGATTGGTGCTGGTGATGCCGCTGTCGATAGAGCGCTCACCATTGGCATTCATTCCCAGTACCGGATAAAACGCCGCATCCGTCACTGTAATTCTTGAGCGTGCGGCGATGAGCCGAGAACGTACGGTTTCCAGATCTAAGTTCTTAGATAGTGCATGCTCGATCAATACTTGTAAGTCCGGGTCAAGATAGAACTCACGCCAAGGGGTCATGCCGATATTCAGTCCGGAGTCTTGTGCCAGGTCGTGATGATATTGCCCTGGGATCTTAAGGTCCGGCTGCTGATAATCAGGCCCCATGGCGCAGCCTGACAGCAATATGCCTGTGGTTAGCGCACAAGCGAGACTTTGTCGTTTAAAAGAGTTAGCTGCAAGGTAGTGTTTAAACATGGCTCGAACCCTCCGCTGGCTTATTCGACTCGGTAACCGAGCTGTCCTCTGAGTCTATTGCTGGTTTTACCTTAGATTTAAGCCATCCCGCCGTGGTGACGAAGAACAGTGGCACCATGACGATGCCGATTGTGGTCGCAAATATCATGCCGCAAAGAATTGGAATAGAGATACTTTGTCTACTTACCGCGCCTGGGCCGACCGATAGTACCAGAGGTAGCACACCGAGTATGAAGGCCATTGAGGTCATTAAGATGGGTCTGAAACGCATAGTGGCCGCTTCCAAGGCCGCATCGAGCCGACTCTTACCCTGTTTGTGTAGCTGATTGGCAAACTCTACGATCAAGATGGAGTTCTTAGCCGCCATGCCGATGAGCGCGATAAAGGCCACCTGGAAGAACAGGTTACTCTCCATGCCACTCACTAAGGTGCCCAGTGCTGCACCTAACATGGCGATGGGCGCAATAAGCAACACGGCGATGGGAATCGTCCAGCTTTCATAAAGGGCGGCGAGAAACAAAAACACGAACACCATGGCCAAGGTGACCGCGATACTGGTCTGATTGGCCGATTGTACTTCTTGATAGGTGATACCGGTCCATTCATAGCTGAACTCTTTAGGCAGCAGAGGTTCAGCCACACGTTCAATGGCCTTAATCACATCCCCCGAGGCATAACCCGGCGCAGGCGTGGCATTAATTGAGGCGCTGGAAAATAGATTATAGTGAGTCACGGCCGCAGGTCCCACAGAGTAATCATATTTAGCCAGTACACCTATGGGCACCATGGCCCCGGTTGCCGAGCGCACATAGTAATCTTTAATCTGCTCGGGGAACTGACGATAGCTCTCTTGTGCCTGTACCTTTACCCGGTAGACACGGCCGAACAAGTTAAAGTCGTTCACCGTGGATGAGTCAGTAAAGGTCTTGATGGTGCTGTAGATATCGGCGACATTGACTCCGATGGCCATGGCCTTAGCTTCATCGACGGTCAAATGCAGCTGAGGAATGGCGCTCTGCAGTGATAAACTGGCGGTAGCGATTTCTGGCTGCAGTTTAAGCTTCTCGACCAGCTCATCGGCTGTTTCCATCAGGCCTCTGAAGTTAGTGCCGGAGGTATCCTGCAACTCCATTTCAACGCCTGCTCCATTGCCGAGTCCCGGCACGGCGGAGGGTAAATAGCTGTTAAATTCTGCCTCCAATATCCCCTGCAGCGAGGCTTGGATCTGTTTCATCACCTTGTGCACAGTGGCATCTGTCTCTACCCGCTCAGACCAAGGCTTTAAGATTATCTCAAATTGACCATTGGCCTGATTTGAACCGGAGCGGCGGTTCTCACCCGCTAAGGTAAATGAGTAGGCCACGGCGGGATTGGCTAATACCTTAGCTTCGGCTTTTTTAAGCACGGCTTGTGTGCGGTTTACCGTGGCGCCATCGGGCAAGGTCATGTCGATAAAGAACCGGCCCTGATCTTCATTGGGCATAAAGCTCGACGGCAAGTTAGACATGATAAGAAACACACCGCCCACCATAAGGGCCAAGACAAAGTAACTTCTCTTGGCATGCTTAGTGGTTAGGGCTACTAAGGCGACATACTTGCTGGTACTGGTATCGAGTCTGTCGTTTATCCATTTAAAGAAACCCGATGTGGCTTTGTCGCCGGGTTTAAGCAATAAGGCACATAAGGCGGGCGACAGGGTCAAGGCAACCACAGTAGAGATAAGCACAGCCACCGTGATGGTTGCCGCAAATTCCCGGTACATGATGCCGGTGATCCCAGACAAGAATGACACAGGTACAAACACCGCCGCGAGTACCAGACTCGTAGCAACCAAGGCACCGGATAGCTCTTTCATGGCGGTGCGGGTAGCCTCGACCGGACTGAGGCCATTTTCATTCATCAAGCGCTCGACACTTTCCACCACCACGATGGCATCATCCACCACGATGCCGATAGCCAGCACCAGGGCTAACAGACTCACAGTATTGATGGTAAAGCCAAACACTAGCATGGCCGCCATAGTGCCTATCAGGGAAACTGGCACGGCAATGGCGGGGATGAGTGTGGCACGAACGTTTTGCAGAAACAGATACACGACTAAGATAACCAGAATAAGCGCTTCGACTAAGGTTTTAACCACCTCATCGATGGAGTTCTGGATAAACACCGATGCATCGAAGAAGACTTCCCAATTCATGCCTTGAGGGAACTTTTCAGCCAGCTTAGCCATCTCCTTCTTGACGTTTTTGGTCACCTCTAGTGCATTAGAGCCTGGCAACAGATAGACCTGTAAGATGGTGGCGTTGGCGCCATTGAGCTGCGATTGCAATGTATAAGCCGATGAGCCCAGCTCAATTTGAGCTATGTCTCTGAGGCGTATGATGGAGCCGTCTGTATTGGCGCGAACGATGATCTCATTAAATTGGGGCACACTGCTCATGCGACCCGCGGCGGTAATTGGCAAGGTCATGCTGAGTGAGTCGCTGTTGGGCTGTGAGCCTATGGTGCCCACTGGATACTCCTTGTTCTGCGCCTTGATGGCAGCAATCACATCCCCTGTGGTCAGGCCGTAGCCCGCCATGGTATCTGGCTTTAACCAGACTCGCATCGAATAGCTCCGTGCGCCAGTGTTACGTACCCGCCCGACTCCGGGAATGCGTTTGAGCGCAGATTCGATGTTGATGGTGCCATAGTTACTCAGATAAATTTCATCATAGCGCTCATCGCTGGAGGTCAGCGCCAGCTTAAGTAACTCGACCGAGGCTTCTTTCGATACCGTTACGCCTTCGGTCTGTACATCTATGGGTAAGCTGCCGTTGGCTTGTTGGGTCGAATTTTGCACATCCACCGCGGCGAGATCCGGGTTGGTGCCCACATCGAAGGTGATGGTGACATTAGTACTGCCCGAATTGGTACTCTTGGAGCTCATGTAGATCATATTAGGCAAGCCATTAAGCTCTTGCTCTAAGGGCGTTGCCACCGACTCCGCCGCCGTCGTCGACGTCGCGCCCGGATATGATGCAGAAACCTTAACCTGAGGCGGGGTGATATAGGGATATTGATCGATAGGCAGATTAACCATGCCGATCAGGCCCAATAGCACGATAACTATCGAGATAACACAGGCAAAGACAGGACGATTAACGAAATACTGAGCCATTATTTCTGCTCCTGCTCTAATGCCTGCTGCTTGAGCGCCTGCTCCTTCTGCTGAGTGTCTTCGAGCTTGAGGTATTGCTCTGCGGTTAAGGGCTCGGCCAATTGTCCGTGACGCACGCGGTGCATGCCTTCAACAATAACCAGCTCTCCCGCCCTGAGGCCACTCTTCACCACGACGCCCATTTTCCCCTGATGTTCAATCACGATAAAACGGCGTTCCACTTTATGATCGGGTAGCACCACCATCACATAGACTCCGCCTTGCTCAACTTGAGTGGCTTTCTGAGGTATAACGATGGCGTTACTCATCTCACTGAGCTTAATACGTACATTGGTATATTGACCCGGGAGCAGCTCTTTATCTGGATTGGGCAACTCGGCTCGCACCTGGAATGTCCCTGTCTCTGGATTGACCGATGGGTCGGTAAAACGTACGTCGCCAAGATAGCGGTACTCACTGTTATCGGGCAAGGTGATGGTCACAAAGCCTTCGACCGCTTTACCTTCTGCTTCGGCCTCTTGCTGTTCGCTATAGCTGGTCATGCGTCTCCTGGCGTTGAGATAATCCAGCGCCGACATGTTAAATATCACATAGATAGGGTCCACCCGTTTCACTCGGGTCAGCAATGACTGGCCACTGCTGCCCACTAGGGCGCCTATGTCAACTTCTGAACGACTGACCAGTCCTGATATAGGTGAGCGTATTTCGGTATAGCTTAGCTCTAATTCAGCTTCTTCTAATTCGGCCTTGCTCGCTGCCAGACTCGATCTTGATTGGGATAGCACAGACAAGGCATTGTCGAAATCCAGCTGACTGGCGGCATCTTGCTCGTAGAGAGGTTTGAGTCTGTCGACATCACGCCTGGCCTTATCTAGCATAGATTGCTGTGATTCGACATTGGCCTTGAGTCGGTTGACCACTGCAAGATAAGGGCGATTATCGATCCGATAAAGCACTGTGCCTTTTTTCACCGCGCTGCCTTCGATGAAGCTCTTATCTTCAACGAAACCATCCACCCGCGCCCTCACCTCTACATCGAGTGAAGCCTGAGTGATCCCCACATAATTTCCATAGAGTGGCACAGTAGCCGTAGTGACTTGCTCGACAACCACTAATTTCGGGGTGATTTTGGGCTCCTCCTTCTCACAACCTATCAAGGTTGCTGTGCCTATGAGTAAGGCTAAGCTGAACGCTGAACGTGTGAGAACCTGTGCCATATTTATGCCCCAAAATTATATTTGATGATCGGATGTTTATTTCTGTTCGATTTACAATCAAGTCATGTGCGCCAATAAATACACATTACTTAAGTTAATCAAATATAAGTGTAAGTTCTAACCAACTGTAACAGCAAGACAATGTTAACTTTAATACAAGCTTGATCAATAAACACTCGGCAAACACATGCAAATAGCGCATAAATGGCTTAGCTGTTGAAACGATGTCATCGACATGCAGGTAAGTATTGAATTTATTTGAGTGGAACACAGACTTAACAGTTGCGGGTTTTTGACAAGATAGATGAAGTTTAAAGATTGAAATCTGCTAAGGCCTAGTCAAACTAGGCCTTATGAGTAACAGGCTTACCCTGAGGTATTAGCACTCACTTTTTGGGTAAACTCTTGTGCAAGTTGATTCAAGGGGCTGAGATCTTTATTACTTTGACGGCTGCGACTAAACATCGAAGCGGCGATAAACAGCTCAAACCAGATACTCAGCGCCTCGGCATTGCCCTTTTCACCCGACGCTGCCAATGCCAATACGGCCACTTCGGCTGTGCCAAGCTGAAAATCTCGGCTGCCTTTTCTCAAACCATACTTGGCGACGGTCTCAGGGATAAAAGAGAGCAGTGGCAAATCATGTAAGTAAGGACTCTTGCGGAACATCTTAATCGCTTCGCGCCAGCTACCGTCTAGCATAATAAACAGTAGTTTCTTGGTGCTATCTAGACCTGTGGGCTTAAGTTCACTGACCACGGTTTGCTGTGGATAGGCATATTCACCGGGAAAAATGACGAAAGCCTGATAGCGAGGATCTTGTATCAATGCCAGCATTTTTCGGTTTGCCTGGGTTCTGGACCAGATATAAGCATGGGTATCGGGAATAAGATCCGCGATAAGACGACCACTGTTACTGGGTTTTAGCACCTCATCATCATACATGATGAGTAAAAATGCATTATCAGATACCAGTTGGCGGCGACTCTGACAGGTGCAATATGTCTGTGCCAGTAAACACAGTTCACACCGGATCAGGTTCTTGCCCCTGGCTCCATAAGGTCGGGTGGAGATCGCCTTACGGTATTGGTAAAGCTTATGGATAGCGTGTTGCTTAAGATTCATAACTCATCATTGGTGATTAATTTTTTTGATAGCCGTTATCGGCACATGCGCTATTTTACTATCGGGCCGATCACCACACAATCGTTTTCAGCGACCTGCCAGCTTATCCCCTCTCACCGGGTGAGGTCGGCTCTACGCCATGCTATCAACTTGTTTCGTAGTTAACCTTAACAATACAAGATGTAAACTAATACTTACAACCTTTTTGCCCTAGAAAAATTAATAGGTGAATATTGAAATGTTAAAGACCAGGACCTGATCACGGTGATCAGGTCCTGAGTTGAAGCCTAAAGAATACGTTTTAACAGGAAGTCTGCTTTTAGGCGTCTGATACGTGTCATTATCTTACGCACCGGAGCCGGATACTTGTTTATTGTCTCTATCTGGCTGTAATGATACAAACGCTCTGTGTGCTGCAGGATATGCGCCTGTTCCTGTGCAAACTTCTCCTTCCAGGCACCACACTCATCATGGAGCAATAAACCATTTTCCAGATCCAGCGCCCATGCGCGGGGATTTAAGTTACTGCCGGTGATCAGGTGACGTTTGTTATCTGCGCTGATCCCCTTGAGATGATAACTGTTAATGCCATCTTTCCAGAGATGAATATTGAGTTGGCCATTCTCCACAGCCCATTGCTGACGCTTGGCGAACTTTCGCAAGGACTGCTCATACATGTATGGCAAGGCCCCTATGGTTGAAAAGTCTTGCTCTGGCGGAATATAGAAATCATTGGCGGTTTTATCCCCCACGACAATATCGATACGCTTACCGTCTTTAAGATGCTTAGCTAAGGCACGTGCCAGTGCGTAAGGTGGGTTAAAATAGGGAGTACAGATAAATAAGGTATCTGTTGATTGTGCCACCATATCGACGACGATCTTATTGAGCTTGTTTTTCTTTCTTCCTAAACCAACCACAGGCGTGACACGATTGCCTATGGTGGTGGATTCATATTGATAGCTCGCCTTCGCTAAACGTGACTTAAGGGTACGGACATCATTTTTCTGTGGCAGAGACTCAGTGGCTTTATCTTGAGTGAGTGAGCTGACCGCGGGATCTTGTACCAGATAAGTTTGAATCATCTGTCTCATGGATCGCGCCAGTTCGGCCGATTCAATCACATGATATCGATCGAAGCGGTACTTTTCGCCTTGATGCAGGTAGATATTATTGATGCTGGCACCACTGTATATCACGGCATCATCGACAATAAATCCTTTAAGGTGCAGTACGCCCATAAACTCACGAGACTTGACCGGCACACCTAATATTTCGATTGGGTGTTTGGCTGCCTGCATCACAGTGCGATACATCTGATCGTTACCACTGTCACTCTTATGGCCTATCAGACCTCGTCTGGCACGATGAAAATCGACTAAGACCTTGATGTCGAGTTCCGGGTTCTTGTCTTTAGCTGACATTAATGCCGCTAAGATCTCTCGACCCGCCTCATCATCTTCAAGATAAAGAGCGGCGATATAGATCGAATTAACCGCAGCGGCGATACGCGTTAAGAGTTCAGCCTTTAATGCTTTGGGCGTAAGCAACCATTGTAATGCGTCGGGTTGGATTGGTATTCCACCAAGCTTATCAAGCAAGGTCATCTCCTTTAAAAATGCTTTCCGTCACGATAGTAGCGACTCGGATCGAATGCGTTAAACACTACAGCCAGATGCTGCAACTGCGGATAAGCCAATGTGATGGCTTTACGGCTCAGACTGGCTACTGCGTCTTCAGGTAGTCCGCGCATACGAATATGAGGCATATCGATCCCTTATATAAATCATAAGGGGATAGAAATTACCGATTTACACCCCATTGAGCAAGGGTTTTCTCCATTTTTACAGCATAAGAGCATAAGAAGTGTATTCATTTCGAGCAAATACAGATTTGAGTGCACAAAGCGCTCAAATTAACCAGTCACCGACTGATCTGGATGTCGAGATGATGTGAATGATATTCACTGCAATTTATCGGCTTTGTGACATTAAGACTCTACCGGTTAATGGAAAAAGATAAACCCGAAGATGAATAACCGCTATGATATAAGTCTGTGCTGTTTATTGACTTAGTCACTTACCTATGTGAATTCTATGAGATCTCTCGTTAATGCCTGTCTTCTGCTCAGCTGTTTATCTCTGCCAGCTATAGGCAATGACTATTTTGATAATGTGTTATCCATCATTAAACCGCCTCATTCCCATACGGCGATTTTTGCTACTAACCTGGTGACCGGCGACATCATCTTCGAGCAGAACCCGGATACCTTACTCTTACCCGCCAGTACCATGAAATTACTCACTGCGGTAGCGGCCACATCATCACTGGGCAGTGGTTTTAGGTTCAGCACTCGTGTCTACTCTAGATTTCCCATAAAGGACGGCGTGATAGCCGGTGATGTCTACATCAGCTTCAGCGGCGATCCGACATTGAAGGGCAAGGACCTGAGATCTCTGCTTAAACAGCTTACCGAACAAGGCTTGTATCGAATTGAAGGTAGCCTCTACTTAATCGGTCAGGCCAATGAACAGTTACAGGCTCCAGGTTGGGTTTGGGATGATCTGGGGATCTGTTATGCGGCGCCGGTGTCGAATTTCGTACTCAACCGCAACTGTGTTCACGGTAAACTCTCCCCCAAACTGGCCAGTAGCCAGAGTGAATTATCGGTTGCAGGCTATGTCCCTATCAACATCACCAACACCGCGGTGTTTGATAAAACGGGGGTCGAAAAATTTTGTCAATTAGATCTACAACGCTTAGCCGGTAATCATTTCTCTCTTAGCGGCTGCTATCCAGGCTCACAAGCCATTAAGCTTGCCATTGCCATCACAGATCCCGGCTTATTTATGCAAGAGTCAATTAGACAAATACTCAAGAGCAGTAAGATTCAACTCAAGGGGCAGATATTGATAAAGCACCAACTGCCGACGCAGACTCACTTGATTGCGGCCCATGAATCAGCCCCTCTATCTGACCTACTAGGCACCATGCTGATCAAGTCCGATAACCTGATTGCCGACAGCTTACTCAAACAGCTTGGAACAAAAATTTATCAGCGGCCGGGAAACTTCAGTAACGGCAGTCGGGCCCTTAAAAAGATACTGAGTGGTGAAGGCATAATGCTAACCCATGCAAAGATTGTCGATGGCTCAGGGCTCTCCAGATATAACCTACTCAGTGCACGTCAGCTCAGTCAGGTATTAAACTTGATCTATACCGACCCAAGATTTTCCCAGCTGATGGATTCACTGCCGATTGCTGGCGTGAGCGGTACGCTCAAATATAAAGCAAGCTTTAACAAACCTCCCCTGTTTAAGCATGTCATCGCCAAAACCGGCTCTATGCAGGGAGTGGATAATCTTGCCGGCTTTATCAGCAGTGAAAACCAAGATGATACCCTGTTTGTGATCTTAGAAAACGGTCAGAGTTCATTGCAAAAAAAGCAACAACAGGCGCCATTCAGTGCACTATTTTTGCATTATTTAATGGATAATACGTTAGCACAAGAGTCCCAATCAGGCTCGGCTCTCACCCCGTCGAGCCCAGCAAATTGATGGCTTAAGCCAAATAAACACAGGCTCAAAACAAAAAGGCGAATACTCAGAGTTAAAACCTAAGTATTCGCCTTTCACTTTATGGATGAGATCAGAACAGAGATTCAGGCATATTCATAATGGTCTCATCACCCGCTCGCACCTGAGCCAGATGGTACTCGGCCTTAGGCAGCATCTTGTTGATATAGAAGTCGCTCAGGTAACGTTTTTGAGCAGCGAACTCTTTATCCGCATGTGACACGGCGGCATCCGACATCAATAGCCAGAAATAACCATATAAGACATGACCGAAGGCATCGAGAAAATCGACGGCGCAGGCATTGATGACTGCTGGCTTTTCAAGTTTCTTATCGTTAATTTCGGATGCGACTAGAATAAGCTGTTGCAGCAAATCCGTCACCTTAGCCTTGTGTGCTGCATCGGCATGACTCAGGGTCGCTAGTTTGGCTGTACACTCATTAACAAACTCAGTCAACGCAGCCACTTTATCTCCTGTCACCTTGCGGCCAAGAAAATCTATGGCCTGAATACCATTGGTCCCCTCATAGATCTGTGCGATTCGAGTGTCACGCACCAGTTGCTCAATACCCGTTTCACGGATATAGCCATGACCGCCAAATACTTGTTGCGCCGTGATGGCAGCGTCCAGGCCTCTATCGCTCAAGAATGCCTTAGCAACCGGCGTTAACAGACCGACATATCGGCTCGCCTTAGCTTGGGCCTCACCTTCTCCGTATTTGGCAATATCTAACTGCTGCCCCGTGAGGACCGACAGGGCGCGGCCCGCTTCGGTTAACACGCGGATATTGAGCAACATGCGGCGAACATCGCCGTGCACTATGATCGGGTCGCTAGTCGCGCCGGTCGGCGATCCCCCTGCAGCCACCCCTTGAACACGCTCTTTGGCATAATCGGCTGCCATCTGGTAAGCCGCTTGTGATGTGCCCAAACCTTGGATACCAATCGCCAGACGTTCGTAGTTCATCATGGTGAACATACACACCAAACCTCGATTAGCCCTACCGATGAGATAGCCTTGTGCATCATCATAATTCATCACACAGGTCGACGATGCCTTCAGCCCCATCTTGTGCTCAATTGAGCCCACGGTGACGTGATTAGATTCACCCAAGGCACCGGAATCGTCGACCTTGATTTTGGGTACAAGGAAGAGTGAAATGCCGTTAGAGTCGGGCAGCTTAGCCAGTACCAAATGGATCACATTCTCGGTGAGATCATGATCGCCAGCGGTGATAAATATTTTGCTGCCTGTGATGCTATAACTGCCATCATCTAAAGGCACGGCCTTAGTGCGGATGCCACGAAGATCTGAGCCAGCCTGAGGCTCTGTCATGTCCATGGCTCCTGACCACTCACCGCTGTACATCATAGGCAGGTATTTTTGTTTCAGTTCATCGCTACCGTGGGCATTGATACATAAGGCCGCGCCAGCGGTGAGTGAGCCGTATAAGGTAAATGCATTACAGGCGCTGTAAGCCATTTCATCGACGAGTACGCCCAACATTTTAGGCATACCCATGCCACCGAACTCAGGCTCGCCGCAGAGGCCTACCCAACCGCCTTCGGCATACTGGGTATATGCCTCTTTATAGCCATCTGGCGTGATCACCTTATCATCTTGATGCACCACGCCTTGCTCATCACCACTGCGGTTTATAGGATGGAGTAACTCGCGACTTATCTTGTCTGCTTCATCCATTATCGCCACCGCCGTGTCCATATCGACATTTTCAGCAATGGCAGGTAAAGATGCCCATGTTTGAGGCGCATCAAACACCTTATCTAACAGGAATTTCATTTCGGCTAACGGAGCTTGGTAAGGATTCATTATCGACTCTCAAACGTTGAATTTAAACACTTGTTTTAATTTATACCAGATACCATAGGAAAAGAAAGAGATATTTGGATAAGTTGAGGGAAATGAGAGTTCAGGCAAAGAGGTAAGTGTAGAATCTAGGAACGAGGGTTCTGGGAACGGGAAATCTCAGGATGAAGATGATAAGGACTAGGCACTCGGACCTAGCCCCTTGGTTTCCTACCACATCAAATCATCTGGGATGACGTAATCGGCGTAAGGATCGTCTTCTTCGACGACTTGGCTGTGGTCATCTTGTACCCACAAATAACCACACCATTTTGGCACCAAGATATTGACTCGCTCGGCGAGTTTATGCGGCACTAAATAACTGGTATCTTCATGACGTACGATACCCAGTTGCCCGTTAAGCAGCTGAGTCTGTAGTTTATCATTCACATAGATCGAGAAGATTTTATTATTGGAGGTGAAATTAAACTTAATCTCGCCGCTTTGCGGTGGCTTTATGGCTAGACGAGTGAATTCCGTCACTAGGCCACGGACCAAGCCTTTCTCGGTTGCAGCAGCAAATTTTTGCTCATTTCGCGCCTTATCTTTTGCCGCTTGTGCTAGCTTCTGCGCCGCTATTTGCTGTTTTAAATCCGCAGAGCCATCATCGACCTTGGCCTTACGGTCACGTCGTTTCTGCGTCCTGGCTTGCTGTACTTTTTGTTTGCTGACTAGACCAGCTTTGAGCAGTTGCTCTTGAAAAGGATTTGCCATCTGTTTCTCACTGTAATTAATATTTCTGTTGAGATCATCATCTCGGATGATTCAACTCATTCTTTAGCACGTGTGGTCGCTAGCAGAGCCAACTCAGCCATCGCCATGGATGCACCGCCAAGTGACCAACCGCCATCTATGGGCAGTACGACACCTGTGATATAAGATGCCATGGGAGAGGCCAAAAATAAGGCCCCATTGGCAATATCTTGTCCTATGCCATTTCTCTGTAAAGGCACGCTCTTAGCCACGCGTTCTTGTAACTCAGCACTGGGGGCTAATCGATTAAACCCCTCAGTGCCGCTGATGGGGCCCGGAACGATTGAGTTTATTCGAATCCCCTCACAACCCCACTCCAGCGCCAGATTTTTAGTCAACATGTCTACACCGGCCTTGGCCGCGCCCACATGCGCCTGCATGGGCATGGCGACAAACGCCTGGGGCGCCGAGATCTGAATGATACAGCCCCCTGGTCTCGTCATCAAAGGATAGGCTTGCTTGAGCACCTGAAAACTGCCTAGCAGATCGATATCCATCACCGACTTAAAGCCATTTTCACTCAGTAAGGCGGCAGGAGCCAGGAAGTTACCGGCGGCGCCACTGACTAAGACATCGATTTGAGCAAAATGGACGTTAAACAGCTTGAAGCCCGCTGTTAATCCTTCGACATCTCGTACATCGAAACTGGCACCCATATGGGTACCCTTGGGATTGGCTTCACGCAGTAATTTAACTGCGGCATTGACTTTTTCGGCGCTGCGACTGGCGACGGCCACATTAGCGCCAGCCTGGGCAAACGCGAGCGCAATGGCCAGGTTGATGCCACTGGTGCCCCCCACAACCACAACATTCTTGCCTTTATAGTCAAACATGTCTGCCTCCTGAGGGGGTTAGCCAGCTTATTTAAGCTAGGTAGCCTTAGCCCTTATTTCAACGATGCGTGTATCGCTTGAAGCGTTGCCAGTGGATCCTCAGCTTTAGTGATAGGTCTTCCTATCACTAAATAGTCAGAACCGGCTGCAATCGCTTGTGGTGGCGTCATGATCCTATGTTGGTCACCCTTATCGGCGCCAACGGGACGAATACCCGGCGTACACAGTTTAAATTCTTTACCTAACTTAGATTTTAGCACTTGTGCTTCATGTGCCGAACAAACAACACCGTCTAATCCCGCTTCTTGAGTAAGTTTGGCGAGACGCTGCACATGCTCGAACGCGGGGACATCGATGCCGATAAGCTTAAGTTCTTCATCACTCATGGAGGTGAGCACTGTGACGGCTATCAGTATGGGTGCCTTATCGCCAAATGGCTCAAGCGCTTTCTTAGCCGCTTGCATCATGGCGAGACCGCCGCTGGCATGGACGTTGGTCATCCACACGCCAAGCTCGGCGGCTGCCGTGACAGCCTTGGCGACGGTATTAGGGATATCGTGGAATTTAAGATCCAGGAACACGTCGAAATCACGTTTATGCAGCGCCTTGATAAATTCGGGTCCAAAAAGAGTAAACATCTCCTTGCCTACTTTGACACGGCACATACTAGGATCTAATTGATCAACCAGTTGCAAAGCAGCATGCTTATCATCAAAATCCAGGGCGACTAAAATCGACTTATTACTCATTTTTTCTCCATTTGCTTTGCGGTAAATTCTTGGCCATGAGCCACATAGTGAAATAATAGGTTTCATGGCTGAGGGGATTTAGGTCAATAACCTGTCAGCGGCGTTATTCGCCATCAAGCCCTCTGATCCGTTTTATTTTCCCCCAGCTCTTACAGGATGGACAATGCCAATAGAGGCGGTGTGAAGGGAAACCACAGCCGCTGCACCGATAGCCAGGACGGAACTTTATCTGCTGATCCACCAGTTTTTCCAACATGGTCAGGCTCTCTTTCGCTTGGCCATCTTCGGCTTGCTGTACATGCATTTTCATCAGGTGCTGGAAGCTTTTCATCGTCGGGTGACGATATAATCCGTCCAGAACCAGCTGCTCAGCCTCTTGAGTCTCACCTTGTTCAATCATATTTTTCGCTAAGGTGATGGCGACGCTCGCACCCGCTCCATTTTGTAATGCTTGGCGAAGCAGGTCACTGTAGCCGGCAAGATCATGACTGTCATGAAATACCTGACGGGCAATTGACAGCGCATCGGGGAAAAGCTCGATATCGGCGTCGAGTAACTTAGCCAGTAGTGCCTTGCACTTGGCATGCTCATGAGAATCAAGATACTTTTCGGCCAAGGTGAGTAAGGCCCGACCACAGTCTGAGTCTTGTTTTAACGCGGCCTGAAGCAGTTTTAACTGCGGGGCAACATCAGTTTGCTCATTGGCCAGCTCACAATAAAAATGGGCGGTATTGTGCTTTAGGCTTTGCTGTCTTTTTCGTTTTAAGCTCTTGATGATATTGATGGCTTTTTGCCAATCTTTGGTGACCTGGTAGATATCGATCAGATGGGTTTCGGCATCTTCACTGTGATCGTCTTGTTTAACCAGGTTAATGAATATCTCTTCCGCCCGATCATAAAACCCAGCGGCGAGATAATCCTTGCCCAGTTCCATCATGGCGATGTCGCGCTGTTCAGTGGTGAGACTGGGTCTGGCAATTAAATTTTGATGAATGCGGATCGAGCGGTCGACTTCTCCACGCTTTCTAAATAGGGAGCCAAGAGAGAGGTGTGTGTCTATGGTGTCATCATCGACATCTAACATGGTAATAAACAGATCGACGGCTTTATCTGATTCATTGGACAGGAGAAAATTAAGACCCGTGAAATAATCACGACTCAACTGCTTTCTTTGGCTAGTCTGATTATGCCTTACACTGCGCCGTCCCATATACCAGCCGTAACCGGCGGCGATTGGAAGCAACAGAAACAGGATCTCTTGCATATTAGGCGTCGACGTCCCGAGCGGGAGTCATCCCTTCTAATCTAGATTCGAGTTGGGTGCATCTCTTTTTGACATTTCTCAACGCCAATTTCAGTTTAGTCATGTGATAAATAGCAAACAACCAGCTGATCATAAAACCCGCCAGAAAGACGAAAGCCAGCACTAGGGGTAAGCGGAATTCACCCTGAGCAACAAAATAGCTGATAGTCACCATCTGCTCGTTACGCGCACCGAAGATTAATGCAAAAAAGAACACTAGTGCAACTAACACTGTGACGATAAATGACCGCATTATACACTCCATATATCCATTTCAATCTGCTGATTATCTAAGATATTCACTAAACTAGCTAGGATTTAGTTCATTTCAGGCATAAAAAAGCCTCCATACGGAGGCTTTTAAAATAATGTCATTTATGCATTGATCGCATCGACACGTTCGCGCAGTTCTTTGCCTGGCTTAAAATGCGGAACATACTTGCCATCCAACTCGACTGACGTTCCAGTCTTAGGATTACGGCCTGTACGTGGCGCCCGGAAATGAAGCGAAAAGCTACCAAAACCACGGATTTCGATACGATTTCCGCCTTCCAATGTTTGAGCCATCTGCTCTAACATCTCTTTGATTGCACTTTCAACTTCTTTAGCCGACAGCTGCGACTGCCTAGTGGCAAGTTTTTCGATCAGTTCGGATTTTGTCATCCTATACCCTCTATTATCAAGCCAAATACAGTCACCTAACTGGGGTGCAAGCACCCCAGAACTTCAGGCGATTACTTACGAGCCGCTTTGAACGCTTCAGCCATAGCACTGCTCGCTACAGATTCTTCTTGCTTGTTCAAGCTAGCCATTGCTTCTTTCTCTTCAGCTTCATCTTTCGCTTTGATAGAGAGGCTGATAGTACGGTTCTTACGGTCAACACCCATAAACTTAGCTTCAATAGCATCGCCTACAGAGTAAACTGTTGATGCATCTTCGATACGCTCACGAGAGATATCAGATACACGTAGGTAACCTTCAACAGTTTCAGCTAGCTGAACGGTAACGCCTTTAGCGTCAACAGCGATAACTGTACCGTTAACAACCGCACCCTTCTTCTTATCAGAAAGATAAGCATTGAATGGATCGTCTTCAGTCTGCTTAACGCCTAGGCTGATACGCTCGCGCTCAGGGTCAACAGAAAGAACTACTGCGTGGATTTCGTCGCCTTTCTTATAATCAGCAACGGCTTCTTCGCCTGTACCATTCCAAGAGATATCAGAAAGGTGAACTAGACCATCTATGCCGCCATCAAGACCGATGAAGATACCGAAGTCAGTGATTGACTTGATCTTACCAGTAACCTTGTCACCCTTGTTAAAGCGCTCTGCGAAGTCATCCCATGGGTTTGACTTACACTGCTTAAGACCAAGAGAAATACGACGACGCTCTTCATCGATGTCAAGAACCAGAACTTCAACTTCATCACCTAGGCTAACAACCTTAGATGGGTGAATGTTCTTGTTAGTCCAATCCATTTCAGAAACGTGAACCAGACCTTCAACGCCTTCTTCGATTTCAACGAAACAACCGTAATCAGTTAGGTTAGTAACGCGACCAGTCAAACGTGTGTTTTCTGGGTAGCGCTTGCTGATTTCTAACCATGGATCTTCGCCAAGTTGCTTAAGACCTAGTGAAACACGTGTGCGCTCACGGTCATACTTAAGTACTTTAACGTCGATTTCGTCACCAACGTTGACGATTTCAGATGGGTGCTTAACACGCTTCCAAGCCATATCTGTGATATGTAGAAGACCGTCAACACCACCAAGGTCTACGAATGCACCGTAGTCAGTAAGGTTCTTAACGATACCCTTAATGGATTGACCTTCTTGTAAGTTCTCAAGAAGAGCATCACGCTCTGCACTGCTTTCAGATTCGATAACAGCACGACGAGAAACAACAACGTTGTTGCGCTTCTGGTCTAACTTGATCACTTTGAATTCTAGATCTTTGTTTTCTAGGTGAGCCGTATCGCGAACAGGGCGAACGTCAACTAGAGAACCAGGTAGGAATGCACGGATACCGTTTAATTCAACGGTGAAACCGCCTTTAACCTTACCATTGATGACACCGATTACAGTTTCAGCATCTTCGTACGCTTTTTCTAGAACAATCCAAGCTTCGTGACGCTTAGCTTTCTCGCGAGACAATTGAGTCTCACCGAAGCCATCTTCAACAGCATCAAGTGCAACGTGCACAGTATCACCAACAGAAACTTCAAGTTCGCCTTGAGCGTTCTTGAACTCTTCCGCTGGGATTGGGCTTTCTGATTTTAGACCTGCGTCAACGAGTACAGTACCGTTTTCGATGCGTACAACAACACCCGTTACGATAGAACCAGGACGAAACTCCAAAGTTGCAAGGGATTCTTCAAATAGATCAGCAAAAGATTCAGTCATGTTTAAGTTACTTTTTTTAATAAACCACTGCCCATCCTAGACGTGGAGTCAGTATAATAATCCGCATCATCCATGTTGCGAATAGTTCAACGTCAGTTAACATTAACCAACGTTTGGTAATTTCGATTTTATATGTGCCAATGCAAGATTGAGCACATCTTCTATCCCGATACCCGAAGTATCTATGACCAATGCATCATCGGCCGGGACTAAGGGGGCAACGCTGCGATTCATATCGCGATCATCACGCTCTTTAATCTCAGACAAAAGACGGTCAATATTAACATCGAAGCCCTTGTCCTGCAACTGATTATAGCGCCTCATGGCCCTTTCTTCCGCCGATGCCGTTAAATAAATTTTAGCGGGTGTATCAGGGAAAACCACTGTGCCCATATCGCGACCATCGGCAATGAGACCCGGTGCAGTATTAAAGGCACGTTGACGACGCAATAACGCCTCGCGAACCCGTGGGAATGCGGCGATGATAGACGCCGCATTTGAACACTCTGGGCTGCGTATGTCTGTTGAGACATCTTCGCCTTCGAGCACGACCTTGATACCTTGAGTTGCACTGCCGGTAATAAACTGCACATCCAAGTGCGCGGCGAGTAAAGTAAGAGACTCTTCGTTATCGAGTTGAACATTATGATGAATAGCGGCTAAGGCTAAAACTCGGTAAATAGCACCACTATCCAGTAGTTTCCAGCCTAAATGCCCGGCTAACAACTGGCTAATTGTACCTTTACCCGCACCGCTAGGGCCGTCAATAGTGACAACAGGAGCACGTTCTGACATAAATTTCTCCACAGTAAAATCTATTTCCCTAAGATTTTTTAAATGAGTGCTTCCAGTGACCCACAGGCTAATATGCGCACTGAAAATTAAGCGCGCGTATTATAAACCAAGTAAAAAAATAAAGCGGTAAAATTTTTTAATCTACCGGTTCAGTTTGAGTACAGGAGCTGGATTAAGGCGGTATCTTAGGTATCTTAGACATGAATAAAAACAAAATGGGCCATCAGGCCCATTCTCTTACACTTATCTAGCTCACTGAGCTAACGCGGCAAACTGCTGAAAATAATTGGGGAATGTCTTAGAGGTACAATCTGGATCATTAATGGTGATGCCACAATCGGCAAACGCTAACATGGAGAAACACATGGCCATTCTGTGATCGTTATAGGTATCAATTTCAGCCGTATGTGGCTTGCTCGGCGGTGTGATAGAAATATAATCATGACCTTCCTCCACGATGGCACCCACTTTTCTCAGCTCGGTGGCCATGGCAGCTAAGCGATCGGTTTCCTTGATGCGCCAGTTATAAATATTACGAATGGTGGTGGTCCCGGTCGCAAACAAGGCGACAGTGGCTATGGTCATCGCCGCATCTGGAATGTGGTTCATGTCGAGATCCACCCCCTTGAGTTTTGCCCCCCGTGAGATGATGTAATCATCACCCCATTCGATATCGGCGCCCATCTTCTCCAGCACATCGGCAAACTTAACATCGCCTTGAATGCTCAGGCGTCCCACTCCAGTCACTTTAACTTCACCGCCTTTTATGGCGCCAGCGGCCAGGAAGTAAGAAGCCGAAGAGGCATCACCTTCGACTAAGACTTTACCCGGTGACACATACGTTTGACCCGCTTTTATCTCGAAACGCCGATAATCATGATTGATCACCTCGACGCCAAATTGCGCCATCAAGGCGATAGTGATGTCAATATAAGGTTTAGAGACCAGCTCACCCTTGATCTTGATGTTAACCTCACCCTTGGCAAGCGGCGCAACCATCAGCAGTGCGGTGAGAAACTGGCTGGATAGGTCCCCTGCTATCTCGACATCGCCGGCGTTTAGCCCGGTCGCCTTAATCGTTAACGGAGGAAAGCCTTCATTCTTAAGATAAGTCACCGATGCGCCGAGTTGACGCAATGCATCGACGAGATCACCGATGGGACGCTCTTCCATGCGTGGCTCACCGGTTAAGGTAAATTCACCCTGACCTAAGGTCAAGGCTGCACAAAGGGGTCGCATTGCCGTGCCGGCATTGCCGAGAAACAGTGTCTGCGCCAGCTTGGCATTGAGTGGTGCTCCGATCCCTTCGAGTTCACAGACCGTATTGTTATCGGAGAGACGATAGTTCACCCCCAATTGCTTGAGCGATGCCAACATATAGCGAATATCATCAGCATCTAACAAGTTGGTCAGTGTCGTGGTGCCCTTGGCTAGCGTGGCCAATAATAGTGCACGGTTAGAGATACTTTTAGAGCCAGGGATATTGATGGTGCCCTGGACCTTGCTAATGGGCTCGAGACGTAGCTGCTTCATTAAAATACTTCTTTATCATCGCGGGACAAACAAACCGCTGGTTAACATTAGATGTTCATGGCAAACAGACTGTAAGGTTTACGACTGGCACCATCACGACAAAATGGTGTTCTGCTTAACCGGTGTTTGAACTTCGTGGTACTAAATTTACTGATTAAGCGGCAGTATTCAACACTTATTTATGTTTTTAGCCTGTTTCGAGGTAATTTTCTTTCAAACTGACATTTTCTGCATCCATACAGGGCTAAAAGTAGGCTTTCACTCTTGTCCATGATGGAACAAATAAGCTAAGTGGCAATGAATCATGCCAGATAATTACTTTGCTGATTTACTCCTATGCACTATTACTCGGTCTGTGTTTTACGTTACTCTAAAGTTAATGAGTAACAGGCAGATTACGCCAACAAATCTAATAAAAGGGTAAATAAGCTTATGTTCGACACTCTCACCGCGATGCCTGCCGATCCGATCCTCGGCTTGATGACTAAATACCAGCAAGACACCCGCGCTAACAAGATAGATCTTGGCGTCGGCGTGTACAAAGATGAGCGGGGTCATACCCCTATCTTAAACTGTGTTAAAAAAGCCGAACAACACCGTATCGATACCGAGGAAACGAAAGTTTACATCGGTCCCACTGGCTCGGCTCAATTTAATCGCCTGCTGGGTGAACTCGCTTTCGGCAAGGATAATCCAGCCTTGTTAGCCGATCGTATCCGCACCGTGTCCACGCCGGGGGGAACGGGCGCATTAAGAGTCGCCGCAGAATTTATTAAGCGTGCCAATTCAGTAACAAGATCACCAACAGCGGTGATCTGGGTCAGCGATCCAACTTGGGCCAATCATACTGGCCTGTTCGAAGCCGCTGGCATCGAAGTCAAAACCTATCCTTATTATGATCACGACAACAAGAGTCTTAAATTCGATGAGATGAAGACGGCCCTGTCTCAGGTCAGTCCTGACGATGTGGTCTTACTCCACGCATGCTGTCATAACCCCAGCGGCATGGATCTCAGTGAAGCCCAGTGGGATCAGATCATCGAAATAACCCAGCAACAAGGCTTTACACCGCTTATCGATATGGCCTATCAGGGCTTTGGTGTCGGCGTGGATGAAGATGCCTATGGCGTACGTAAGATGGCTGCATCGGTAGATAACATGATTCTGTGTAGCTCATGTTCTAAAAACTTCGGCCTGTACCGCGAGCGTATCGGTGCCTGTTCAATCCTGGGAAAAGATACTGCCAGCGTGAATGTGGCCTTCTCTGTGCTGCTTTATGTGGTCCGTTGCATCTACTCTATGCCGCCAGCCCATGGCGCAGCCATAGTCGAAACTATCCTGGGCTCGGATGAATTAAAGCAACAATGGTTAGATGAGCTTAAAATAATGCGAGACCGCATCAATGGCAATCGCAACATGTTGGTAGACAAGTTGATCGAGAAGGGAGTTAAGCGTGACTTTGGCTTTATCGCCCAGCAGAAAGGCATGTTCTCATTCCTGGGAATTAATCCACAGCAAGTAGCACGTCTGCAGCAAGAGCACGGCATCTACATGGTGGATTCTAGCCGCATCAGCATCGCAGGGATCGGACTGGCGAACGTCGATTACTTAGCGGAGTCGATAGCAAAAGTAATATAGAAGTGAAAAGTTCCTAGGACCTAGGTTCTAGGAACTTGTTTCGAGTCGTTAGGCCTTATGCTTGTTGGCAAAATCCTGCATAAACTCAACTAACGCCTCTACCCCTTCGATTGGCATGGCATTATAGATACTCGCGCGCATGCCGCCCACACTCCGGTGACCTTTCAGCGCCACCAGTTTTTCTTCGCTGGCTTGATTAAGAAACTCGCCGTTGAGCGCTTCATTGGTCAGGTAAAAAGTCACATTCATCACCGAACGATTTTTAACGCTAACCTTGGATGTGTAGAAATCACTGCTGTCGATAAAGTCATAAAGCAACGCCGCTTTGTGCAGGTTTATCTTGGCCATGGCCGCTACGCCACCACGGACTTTTAACCATTTGAACACTTCGGCAGCCAGGTACCAGGCGAAAGTCGGCGGCGTGTTGTACATGGAGCCATGCTTAACCGCTAAACGGTAATCCATGATGGAAGACTGAGGCAGACTTGGCAGTTCCAGCATGTCATCACGGACGATGACAATACTCAGACCCGAAGGTCCAATGTTCTTCTGAGCACCGGCATAGATCAAGGCATACTTGTTGACATTTATCTCTCTGGACATGATATTCGATGACATGTCGGCAATGATTGGCCATGGCGAATCAAGCTCATCAAATATTTCGATACCATCGACAGTCTCGTTAGTACAATAGTGCAAGTAACGATAGTCTCGATCTATCTTGTTGAGATCTGGTAAGACCACTTGATTTTTTCCATTAATATTTTCAACAATATCTAGGCTGTCTATCTGAGCATCACTGGTGAGTTTTTTGGCTTCTGCAACGGCCGATTGAGACCAGCTACCTGAGACCAGGTAGAGGGCTTTACCCTGCTGCCCAAGAAAATTATTCACCACAGCAGAAAACTGGCCTCGGCCGCCGCCGTGCATAAACAACACATGGTAATTAGCCGGGATCGACATCAGTTCGCGCAAATCGATTTCCGCTTGCTCGGTCAATGCAATAAACTCTTTACTGCGATGGCTTATCTCCATCACCGAAGTCCCTAGGCCATGCCAATCCAATAACTCAGATTGCGCCTGTTGCATTACGGCTTGGGGTAACATCGCAGGACCTGCACAGAAATTATAAGTCACGCTCACGTCTCTATCCTCTCATCGTTAGTCATAAATCAGTCTGCCATAAGGCGCATAGCTGGTATTATCACATTTTTATATTGGCAATTATCTTTTTTACTTTACCCTGGCCTAAAACAAAACGAGCGTCCAATTGGACGCTCGTTTTAGAGGTTAACGCTTATTCGGCAGGCTCTGCCTCAGCTTCGGGCTCATCATCACCCTTAGGCTCTTCGCCTTCGGCGACTTGACCAGCCTCGACGTTATCACCCTCTTGGATGATAGGATTGCCCTCTTCATCGAGCTCGACTTCATCCTCATGGATTTCATCGATACGCTGAAGACCAACGACCTTCTCCCCTTCGGCGGTACGAATTATCGTCACACCCTGAGTGTTACGACCGATAGTAGAGACACCCGTTGCAGGAGTACGAACCAAAGTACCTCTATCACTGATAAGCATGATCTCATCATTTTCGCCAACTTGGACGGCGCCGACTACGGCACCATTTCGCTCGCTGACCTTGATAGAGACCACACCTTTAGTCGCACGGCTCTTAGCCGGATACTCATCGAGTGCGGTACGCTTGCCGTAGCCATTTTCGGTGATGGTTAAGATAGCACCATCGGCTTTCGGTACAATCAGTGAAACCACTTTCTGACCATCTTCTAAGCGGATACCACGAACACCGGTAGCGGTACGACCCATAGGACGCAATGCCACGAGCTCTTCGTTGGTTTCCGCATCGAGTTTGACCAGACCCGTTTCAGAATCTCTCACCATCTCGTTGAAACGAACCACTTTACCCGCATCGGAGAACAGCATGATGTCACTCTTGCCATCGGTAATATCGACGCCGATGAGCTGATCACCATCTTTAAGATTTACCGCAATAATACCGTTTGCACGAGGATTACTGTATGCCTTCAATGCTGTCTTCTTCACTGTGCCGTGAGATGTTGCCATGATGACGTATTTATCATCGGCATAATCACGCACTGGAAGAATGGCAGTGATGTGCTCACCTTCAGAAAGAGGCAGTAAGTTAACGATTGGACGACCACGAGCCTGACGGCTAGCGAGCGGTAACTGATACACTTTAAGCCAGTAGAGCTTACCAAAATCAGAGAAACACAGAATCGTATCGTGAGTGTTGGCGACAAGTAGCTTCTCGACGAAGTCTTCATCTTTCACTTTTGCCGCCAACTTACCTTTACCACCACGGCGCTGAGCCTGATAATCGGTCAATGGCTGGTATTTAGCATAGCCCAAGTGCGATAAGGTCACGACGACATCTTCTTCGTTGATAAGGTCTTCGAGACTCATATCCACTTCGTTAGCATTGATGACGGTACGGCGCTCATCACCGAAGTTTTCCAGTATTTCGTTTAGCTCTTCCTTGATCACTTCCAATAAGCGTTCAGGGCTATGCAATATGTAGAGTAAAGCCGCGATAATCTCAATCAGCTCTTCATACTCGGCTAATATTTTCTCATGCTCGAGACCGGTTAGCTTATGTAAGCGTAAGTCTAAGATAGCCTGCGCTTGTTGCTCGGTAAGGTAATAGCGATCATCACGAATACCGTACTCAGGCTCTAACCATTCAGGACGCGCCGCATCATCGCCGGCCTTCTCAAGCATGGCTTTAACATGACCTAACTCCCAACCTTGAGCGACCAGCTTAACTTTGGCCTCAGCAGGCGTCGAAGAGGCTTTGATCATCGCAATAATAGGATCTATGTTGGCCAGAGCGATAGCCAGTGATTCAAGGATGTGGGCACGTTCGCGCGCTTTACGCAGTTCAAATACGGTACGGCGAGTCACCACCTCACGGCGGTGTAAAATAAAGCACTCAAGCATCTCTTTTAGGTTAAACAATTTTGGCTGACCATTGGTCAAGGCCACCATGTTTATGCCGAATGAGCATTGCATCTGAGTCTGGGCATAAAGATTGTTAAGCACAACCTCACCCACCTCGCCACGTTTGATCTCGATAACGATGCGCATACCATCTTTATCGGACTCATCACGCAGACCTGTGATGCCTTCAATCTTCTTATCTTTAACCAGTTCGGCGATCTTCTCGATAAGACGTGCCTTGTTAACCTGATAAGGAAGTTCATGGACGATAATGCGCTCTCGGCCATTATCTTCTACTTGCACATCAGCCTTGGAACGCATGATTGCGCGTCCACGACCCGTCTTGTAGGCCTCGATGATCCCTTTGCGACCATTGATAATGGCGGCGGTGGGGAAATCAGGACCTGGAATGTATTCCATTAACTGTTCGATGGACAGTGCAGGCTCTTCGATTAGCGCCAAACAGCCTTTGATCACCTCAGTGATGTTGTGTGGCGGGATATTAGTCGCCATACCAACGGCAATGCCTGAGGAGCCGTTAATCAAGAGTGTCGGTATGCGGGTAGGCATCACTTCCGGAATAAACTCAGTACCATCATAGTTAGGCACAAAATCGACGGTCTCTTTCTCAAGATCCGCCAATAGCTGATGGGCTAACTTATCCATACGAATTTCGGTATAACGCATCGCCGCCGCCGCATCACCATCGACGGAACCAAAGTTACCTTGGCCATCGATTAAGGTGTAGCGCATGGAGAAAGGCTGTGCCATACGAACAATCGTATCATAGACCGCAGTATCACCGTGAGGGTGGTACTTACCGATAACGTCACCGACAACACGTGCCGATTTCTTATAGGGTTTATTCCAATCGTTTTTAAGTTCGCTCATCGCGAAGAGTACGCGGCGGTGAACGGGCTTAAGACCGTCACGGACATCCGGTAGTGCACGGCCCACGATCACGCTCATGGCGTAATCTAGATATGAATTCTTTAATTCGTCTTCAATATTAATTGGTGTTATAGATGAAGCCAGATCAGTCATAAACTGCTCGATCCCTTGAAAGTGTGCTTACCAGTCACCTGCCAAAATAGCGAGGTAAACGGCTCAGCCTGAAAACGTGATTTGGCATTCTAACACAGTTATTTTTTGTCACCAGACCCTATTCAATTTTAGACATAAATAAGTATTAACCTCTAAACAAAATTACTCCAAATCAAACAATGTTCGCTAATCAATCAATTGGTTAAATATTCGTTGGTTTCTTATTTACACCGTCTTTGAATCTGACATTCTATGGGTATAATGACGTCATTAATAATCCCGATTGAGGTGATGTAGTGGAGCAAGAAATTAAACCGGAAATAAATGTCGATCCGGCCGAGATCGCAAAATTCGAAAAAATGGCAGCCACCTGGTGGGACCCGGAAGGCGAATTTAAACCATTACATAAGCTAAACCCGCTTAGACTCAACTATATCGATCAAACCTGTGGTGGTCTGTTTGGTAAGCGGGTCCTGGATGTCGGCTGTGGCGGGGGGATCTTATCTGAGAGCATGGCCCGCATCGGCGCCAAGGTTAACGGCTTAGACATGGGCACCGAGCCTCTTGATGTCGCCAGACTGCACGCCATAGAAATCGGCGTGCAGCTTGACTATATACAGGACACAGCCGAATCTCATCGAGAAAAGAATCTGGCTAGCTATGATGTGATCACCTGTATGGAGATGCTCGAACACGTCCCTGACCCTCGTTCGGTGGTTCAAGCCTGTGCCGATATGATCAAACCCGGCGGTTATGTGTTCTTCTCCACCATCAATCGAAATCTACGTGCTTATATAGAAACCATCTTAGGCGCCGAATACCTGTTAAAAATGTTGCCAGTGGGGACCCATGACCATAAGAAGTTTATCAAGCCCTCGGAGTTAATTTCACTCGCCGAGCATGCCGAACTCTTCTGTGAAGATGCAACTGGGATCACCTATAATCCGCTAACAGACACCTTCACTTATAGCAAAAGTGTCGATGTGAACTACATGATCGCCACACGTAAGAGTGAAGATTGATGACAACACATCTCGATGAGGCTAGCAGCGTCAGCATAAAAGCCGTGTTATTCGATCTTGACGGTACGCTTGCCGATACCGCACCAGATCTGGTGGCGGCGTTGAATATGAGCTTAGTCGAGTTAGGTTACCCGCAAGTTAGCCTCGAAGAGATGCGCCATATTGCCTCCAATGGCAGTATGGCGCTAGCTAAAGCGGCCTTGCCAGAGGCCTCTGAGGAGGTTCACCTTAAAGCACAGCAGTTGCTGTTGAGTTTTTATACCGATGTAAACGGTCAATTTTGCCGTCTATTTGCCGGCATCGCCGAGCTGCTCGAGCATTTGGACCATAGAGGCATCCCCTTTGGCATAGTGACCAACAAGCCCGCCAGATACACCAGGCCTCTGATCGCGACCCTAGGTTTGACCCAATCCATGAAAACCGTGATCAGTGGTGACAGCACACTTTACGCTAAACCTCATACCGCGCCCATGCTGCTCGCCTCACAGCAGATAAAATGTAAGCGTCAGGAGATCCTCTACCTTGGCGATGCGAAACGGGATCTGGTCGCCGCGCGAGCATCCGCAATGCAAGGTGGTGTCGCGCTATGGGGCTATATCGATGCAACAGACACGCCGGAGAATTGGCCAAGCGATTATCATTTCGACTCCCCCCAGGATGTCCTTGAATTTCTCAGTTAGCCCTAAGGCATTACTTGCTCATATAAGACTCACAATAACTAAAAGATCGCCAATCGATCAGGTGATCTTTTCACCATGTGTCGTCCGTTCAATATTCCACCTCAATAGGATAAAGCCAATGAATTCCGACCTCAAAGGTTAGCCAATACTAACCCTAAACCTTACCCTCAAGTTATCCACAAGATGACCACAGCTTATTGAAATAATTGTGACTTGCAAAATCACCAAAACAACACTATCTTGTACCTAAGAAATTTAAAAACACTATATATTGTGTGTGAGTGACAAATAGAGACACAAGTAATGACTTATTCCTCATCATGGAAATCACCAATTTAGGCTGTTGAAATTGGTTGTTATACAGGAAATCGTAGCATGAGGTTAATCCCTCATACTCAAAAATTATTATCAAGGCCTATCTTTAATGAATAGCAATATGAAAGTCACCAAACGTAGTGGCAAGCGCGAGAACATCGACCTAGAAAAAATCCACCGCGTGATCACTTGGGCAGCCAAAGATCTTAAAAATGTTTCGGTATCGGAAGTGGAGCTCAGATCACATCTGCAATTTTTCGATGGTATACCTACCGAAGCTATTCATGAAACGATTATTAAGGCCGCTGCCGATCTCATCTCACTAGAAGCACCAGATTACCAGTTCCTTTCTGCACGCTTAGCCATCTTTCATTTAAGAAAGAAGGCATTTGGCCAGTTTGAGCCCCCGGCACTGTATGATCATGTTGTGAAGCTGGTCAAGGCAGGTAAATATGACAAACATATTCTTGAGGATTACAGCCGCGAAGAACTCGACATCTTAGATACTTATGTGGATCACTGGCGTGATATGAGTTTTTCCTATGCGGCAGTCAAACAACTGGAAGGTAAGTACTTGGTGCAAAACCGAGTCACTCACGAGATATATGAGAGTGCGCAATTCCTTTATATCTTAGTCGCCGCCTGTTTGTTCGCTAAATATCCGCAAGAGACACGCCTAAGCTACATTAAGCGTTTCTATGATGCAGTTTCCACCTTTAAAATTTCACTGCCAACACCGATCATGGCTGGAGTTCGTACTCCCACGCGCCAATTTAGCTCATGTGTGTTGATCGAATGTGGCGATAGCTTAGATTCAATCAATGCGACGGCCTCTTCTATCGTTAAATATGTCAGCCAGCGCGCCGGCATAGGTGTGAATGCGGGCCGAATTAGAGCCTTAGGTAGCCCAATACGCGGCGGTGAGGCATTCCATACCGGCTGTCTGCCTTTCTTTAAGTATTTCCAGACCGCGGTTAAGTCTTGTTCCCAGGGCGGAGTTCGTGGTGGTGCAGCCACCTTGTTCTACCCTCTCTGGCACCTCGAAGTCGAATCTCTACTGGTATTGAAGAATAACCGTGGTGTCGAAGATAACCGTGTCCGTCATCTGGATTACGGTGTCCAGCTGAACAAACTCATGTATCAACGCCTGATCAAAGGCGGAATGATCAGTTTATTTAGCCCATCGGATGTACCTGGGCTTTATGATGCGTTTTTTGCAGATCAAGACGAGTTCGAACGTCTGTATCTTCAATATGAGGCCGATGCCTCTGTGCGCAAGACACAGATTAAGGCGACAGAGCTATTCTCATTGATGATGCAAGAACGTGCCTCTACCGGCCGTATCTATATTCAAAATGTGGATCATTGTAATACCCACAGTCCTTTTGACAGTAAGGTTGCACCGATCAGACAGTCAAACCTGTGTCTTGAGATTGCACTGCCGACTAAGCCACTCAATAACATAGATGATCCAGAAGGCGAAATAGCCCTCTGTACCTTGTCTGCTTTAAACTTAGGTGCGATCAAAGATCTATCCGAACTCGAGCCCTTAGCAGATCTGGCTGTGAGAGCCTTAGATAGCTTACTCGATTACCAAGATTACCCGATCAAGGCCGCACGTAAATCTTCGATGAACCGTCGAACCTTAGGCATAGGCGTGATTAACTTTGCCTATTACTTGGCTAAGGAAGGTGTACGCTACTCAGATGGTTCGGCGAATAACATCACCCATAGAACATTCGAAGCCATCCAGTACTACCTACTTAAGGCTTCGATGAATTTGGCCAAAGAGCATGGTGCCTGCCCCTCATTCCATGAAACAACGTATTCGAAGGGTATACTGCCCATCGATACCTACAAGCGTTCTCTGGATAAGATATGTGATGAGCCATTGCATATGGATTGGGAAACACTGCGTCAAGACATAGTTAAACATGGACTGCGTAACTCAACCTTATCGGCTCTGATGCCATCAGAAACATCATCGCAGATCTCCAACGCGACCAATGGTATCGAGCCACCGCGTGGACTCATCAGTGTTAAGTCGAGTAAAGATGGTCAACTGAAACAAGTGGTGCCGGATTTCGAGAAGTACCAGCATAGCTATGAACTGCTTTGGCAGATGCCCAATAATGATGGCTACTTGCAACTCGTGGGCTTAATGCAGAAGTTTGTCGATCAAGCCATCTCGGCAAACACTAACTATGACCCAGGCCGATTCGAAGGTAACAAGGTCCCCATGCAGGTGTTATTGAAAGACCTGTTGAATGCCTACAAACTCGGTCTCAAGACCCTCTACTATCACAACACTCGTGATGGCGCTTCGGATCAGATGGATAGCATCATCAGCGTAGAGAAAGAAGACGAAGACTGTGAAGGCGGCGCGTGTAAGATATAATACCGATTGGTATAACACGCAGCAGTGATTGAGACCTGGATTCATCATATAATGATTGAGTCCATATTTAAATTTATGAGGGGCATGATGCCCCTTTATTCTGGAAGAAAACATGGCCTACTCTACATTTTGTCAAACACCTAATAATGCTTGTCTTGAACCTATGTTCATGGGGCAGTCGGTTAACGTCGCCCGTTACGACGTACAAAAATATGAAGTGTTTGAAAAGTTGATTGAAAAACAGCTGTCTTTTTTCTGGCGTCCAGAAGAAGTCGATGTCAGTAAAGATAAAATTGATTACGCCGCACTTCCTGATCATGAAAAACATATTTTCATCTCCAATCTGAAATATCAAACCTTGCTCGACTCGATTCAGGGCCGCTCACCTAATGTGGCATTCTTGCCTCTGGTGTCGCTACCTGAACTGGAAACATGGATTGAAACCTGGTCTTTCTCCGAGACCATACATTCTCGCTCTTACACCCATATCATACGTAATATTGTCAACGACCCTTCTATCATTTTTGATGACATAGTTAAAAATGAAGAGATCCTCAAGCGTGCGACAGATATTGCCCAGTACTATGATGACTTAATTCTGCTCACCCAAGCCTTTCACCTTCACGGTGAAGGCACACACATCGTAAACGGTAAAGAGCTGCTGGTCACACAGCGTACGATCAAGAAGTCACTCTATCTGTGTATGGTGTCAGTCAACGTGTTAGAAGCGATTCGTTTCTACGTGAGCTTCGCTTGCTCTTTCGCATTCGCCGAGCGTAATGTCATGGAAGGCAACGCTAAGATTATCCGTCTTATCGCCAGAGATGAGGCACTGCACCTTAACAGCACGCAACATATCCTCAAGATAATGCGCGCCGGCGTTGATGACCCGGAAATGGGTGAGATAGCCGAAGAGTGTGAGCAGCTAGCCTATGACATTTTCGTCAAAGCCGCCGAGCAAGAGAAAGAATGGGCCCAATACCTGTTTAAAGATGGCTCCATGATCGGTCTTAACGAAGCAATCTTGTGTCAATATGTCGAGTACATTACCAATGAGCGCATGAAGTCGGTTAATCTGACACCTCACTATGACGAGATCACCAACCCACTGCCTTGGATGAAGAACTGGTTAGAGAGTGATGCGGTTCAAGTCGCGCCACAAGAAGTAGAAGTGTCCTCTTACCTTGTGGGTCAAATCGATGCCTCTATCGATGAAAGTGAATTTGCAGACTTTGACCTTTAATAAGACGGTAAAAAAAGCCCCCATCGTCAGTCTCTATGGTCAGCCAGTGCTGCTGTTTAATCAGCAGCACCCTAGCCTCTTGATCGCACTGGAGCATAAGCAAGTTCAGGTCTTCTCAGAGTGCCGTAATGGTTATTGCGGCGCCTGTAAGACCCAAATTATCAGCGGCAGCGTGACCTACCATACTCAGCCCTTATTCGCACTCAAAGCCGATGAATGTCTGCCCTGTTGTTGTACTCCCGCTAGCGACTTAGACCTTAATCTGTCACCAGAAGGCGCAGATGTCGTGACTCGCTCAGGCATAACAACCGCGGTGATCGCCCTAGACCAAACCAAAGCCTAATCTCGTTAGGCGACAATATAGAGCTCCAATCCCAATATCAGCCACTGTGATCATCTAAATACAAACCATGTTAGACACAAAAAAGCCTGATAGAATCAATACATCTCTATCAGGCTTTAATCACCAGTTTGAAACCAGTTTTACAGCGATTATTACAAGGCTATTGCCAGCTCGGCACCTTGTCTGATGGCGCGCTTCGCATCGAGCTCGGCCGCGACGTCGACACCACCGATGAGATGAACCGGTAGGCCAGTGGCTTGCATCTCTTCGAGCAAGCTGCGATTCGACACCTGACCGGCACATAGAACCACATTGTCCACGGCTAATATCTCATCTTTATCATCAATGGATATGTGCAACCCCTGATTGTCGAACTTATGGTAGCTGACACCGGTTTTCATTTTAACCTTATGCTGTTTCAGCACAGAGCGATGGATCCACCCCGTGGTCTTACCCAGATCTTTGCCCATCTTAGTGCTCTTACGTTGCAGCAGATAGATCTCATGGGTCTCGGTCTCGAGAGCATCAGCATCATCGGCATGGCGCAGACCCCCTCGGTGTTTATACTCTTTGTCTATGCCCCATTGCTTTAACCATTTATCGGGTTGCAAGGTTACAGACTCCTGCTCACAGATAAAATGAGCCAGATCGAAGCCAATTCCGCCGGCACCGATCAAGGCGACACGTTTACCTAACTTCACTTCACCTTTGAGCACTTGCTGATAATCCACCACGCGGGGATCATCGAAGCCATCAATCTTGAGCTCTCTTGGCACCACACCCGATGACATCACAATTTCATCGAATTGTTCATCCCTAACCACAGAAGCGTCCAAACGGGTATGGAGTCTTAACTCGACCTTGTGGAGCTTCATCTGGGCCTTGAAGTAACGTATGGTCTCGTCGAACTCCTCCTTGCCCGGAATTTTTCGGGCAAGATTAAACTGACCACCAACTTCAGCTTTAGCTTCGAACAAGACCACATCGTGGCCTCGAGTGGCGGCGTAGAGAGAAAATGCCATGCCGGCAGGTCCAGCGCCCATGACGGCGATACGTTTCTTCTTCTGCGCCGGCGTGAAATTAAGCTCAGTCTCATAACAGGCTCTGGGGTTAACCAAACAGGTCGAACGTTTGCGTGCAAACACATGGTCTAAACACGCCTGATTACAACCGATACAGGTATTGATAAGCTCTGGCGTATTAGCCGCGGCTTTATTGACAAAGTCCGGATCGGCTAAGAAGGGTCTCGCCATGGAGACCATGTCGGCCTGACCCGATGCGATGATCTGTTCGGCAATTTCCGGTGTGTTAATTCTGTTAGTGGCGATGAGCGGCACCGAGACTTCAGATTTAAGTTTCTCGGTGACCCAGGCGAATGCGCCTCTTGGCACACTGGTGGCGATGGTGGGAATTCTGGCTTCATGCCAACCAATCCCGGTATTGATGATGCTGACCCCCTCTTTCTCGAGTCGCTTAGCCAGCTCGACCACCTCCTCCCATGAGGAGCCATTGTCGATCAGATCCAGCATGGATAGCCTGAAAATGATGATAAATTCTTTGCCGACTTTCTCGCGTATGCTACGAACAATCTGCAGTGGAAATTTAATCCGCTTGTCGAAACTGCCGCCCCAATCATCATCACGCACGTTAGTACTGGCCGAGATAAACTCGTTAATGAGATAACCTTCGGAGCCCATGACCTCTACGCCATCATAACCCGCCTTTTTGGCTAGAGCAGATGAGGTCGCATAATCTTTGATGGTGCCACGAATTTGCCTGGCTGACATGGGCGAAGGCGTGAAAGGGCTAATGGGCGACTTTATCTTGCTCGGCGCCACCGAAAAAGGATGGTAGCTATAGCGACCGGCATGGAGCAGCTGAATGCAAATTTTGCCATCGGCGTCATGCACCGCCTTGGTGATCTTCTTATGCTTAGACACTTGCCAGGGGAAACTGAGTTGACAGCCGTTAGGCGCCAGGCGGCCACGTAGGTTTGGCGAGATCCCGCCGGTGACGATAAGACCCACTCCACCACGAGCACGTTCTTGATAAAATACTGCCAGTTTCTCAAAACCGCCCTTTTCCTCTTCTAAACCTGTGTGCATGGAGCCCATTAGCACACGATTTTTTAACTGGGTGAAGCCCAGATCTAAGGGTTCTAATAAATGCGGAAACGACATTCAAACATCCTTTTAAAACAAGTGATTTAAATCAGCATACCTCTTGTTTCTCCTCAGCTCAACTCTAGCGCCAGCTAGGTTTTATCAGATCCCTTTACAATTCAATTAACCCAATTGGCATTTTTTCAGTTAGCATAGTGATATTGAAGTAATTAAGGAATGGATGATGTCCGCTAAACCCTCATTAATTAAAAGAATATTTCAGCTAATCTGGAAAAGTATCAACGGATTTAGAAAGCTGGTGCTTAACCTGTTATTTTTCGGCTTCCTCGCCATCATTATCGTCGCTGTCGCTGTCGGTATCGATGATGATGTTCAGCTTGAATCAGGCTCAGCCTTGGTTCTGGACTTAGCCGGTTCAATAGTTGAACAAAAGCGTCAAGTCGATCCCATCGAAGCGGCCATGAAAAGCAGCAAAAATAGCCATGGTAACGGTGAAATATTACTCGCCGATATCCTCAATGTCATCGATAATGCCGCCGCCGATGAGCGTATCTCTGCTATCGTATTAGACATAGGTCACCTCAGATGGACTGGGATCAGTAAACTTCAATCTATTGGTGATGCCCTGACCCGCTTTAAAGCAACGGGCAAACCTATACTGGCAACAGCCAATTGGTACGGACAGAATCAATACTTCTTAGCCAGCTTCGCCGACACCATCTATCTTAACCCACAGGGAAGTGTGGAATTAAACGGCTTGAGTCGCTACCGTCAGTACTATAAATCTGCATTAGATAAGCTTAAAATTAATGCGCATGTTTTCCGTGTCGGTACCTTCAAGTCAGCAGTCGAGCCTTATATTCGCGACGATATGTCTCCGGCCGCTAAAGAAGCCAACATTGAATTACTCAATGATATCTGGGCCAGTTATGCAGCCACAGTGTCAAGCAACCGCGACATCAAGCCAGAGCAGCTGGTGCTCGATGCAGAAGATTACCTGCGTGAGCTAGATAAGGCCGATGGTAAATCGGCAGATATGGCCATCAACATGCATTGGGTAGACGAATTAGCCTCTGCAGAAGCCTTCAGACTCGAAATGATAGACACTGTAGGTAAAGCCGCAGAAGGCAACAGCTATAAGCAGGTAAGCTTGTATGACTATCAATCGCTCATGTCGACTCAAGCTGATCTCTTCATCGAGGATACCGTCGGCATCATAGTGGCGAAAGGCACCATACTCAACGGTAATCAACCCGCCGGTCAGATTGGTGGTGAGAGCACCTCCCAGCTGCTTCGCAAGGCCAGATTTGATGATAAGATCAAGGCCGTTGTGCTGCGCGTAGACAGCCCAGGCGGCAGTGCCTTTGCCTCTGAGCAAATCCGTCAAGAAGTGCTGGCACTCAAGACTGCCGGTAAACCTGTCGTCGTGAGCATGGGCAGCTATGCCGCTTCCGGTGGATACTGGATCTCGGCGAGCGCCGACTACATCTACGCCACACCCACCACACTCACGGGCTCCATCGGCATCTTCGGTATGATCACCACCTTCGAAGATTCACTCTCTAGCTTAGGCATACACACAGATGGTGTCGCCACCTCACAGTGGGCGGGCATTTCTGTGGCCAAAGGCTTAACCCCTGAGATTAAGAGCGTGATTCAACGTCATATCGAACGTGGATACCATGACTTCATCTCTCTGGTCGCTAAAGAGCGCGACATGAGTCTGGAGGATGTCGATGCCATCGCCCAGGGACGAGTGTGGTCCGGCCGTAAGGCACTCGAGTTAGGACTTATCGATGAGCTTGGCGATCTGGACGATGCCGTTGCCAAGGCGGCTGAAATGGCTGACTTAGCAGAGTTCGATAGTCAAATAATAGAACAGGAATTGAGCCCAAAAGAGCTATTCATCCAGGAGATGTTCGCATCGGCCGCCGCTTACTTGCCCCAAAGCAGTATGGGTAATTCAATCATAGAACAAGTGCTGACCCAGTGGTCCGGTGTGATTGAAGAGTTCAATAGCTTCGATGATCCTAACGGCATGTACCTGTTCTGCGATAACTGTACGCTATGATCTCAGAGTGACAGAGTCTAATACCATTCTATACATATAAGTATCTGGTCAGTTCAGATACTTACTCGGAATGGTATAACCACAGGCTGTTCAACAAACACAAACCCGATCAGGCTCTGCCTGCTCGGGTTTTTTGTTTGCCCCGATACAGATACCAATTTAAATAGCGGAAACCATTGGGTGAAGCTCAGCAAGCAAGTATACTTCAGCCAAATAGCGTCGATCTGAATAAAACAATGACCAAACGTTCCATATATGTTGCCTATACAGGCGGCACCATAGGCATGCAAAAGACCTCTCATGGCTTCGCCCCTGTCGCAGATTTTCTCACCGATTGTGTCAAGGCCATGCCTGAGTTCTATCATGAGGATATGCCGGAATTCGTGATCCAGGAATATTGTCCACTGATAGATTCGTCTGATATGGCGCCGACAGATTGGCAGATGATCGCCGATGATATTAAGCTAAACTACGACAAGTATGATGGCTTCGTGATTTTACACGGCACAGATACCATGGCCTTCACCGCTTCGGCCTTGTCTTTCATGTTACAAGATCTCTCGAAACCTGTGATTGTCACGGGTTCTCAGATCCCTCTCGCCCAGCTCAGATCCGATGGTCAAACCAACCTGTTAAATTCACTCTACATTGCCGCCAATTATCCGGTCGCTGAAGTGTGTCTATTCTTTAATAACAAGCTATTTCGGGGAAACAGGACGACCAAGACTCACGCCGATGGGTTCGGCGCCTTCGCCTCACCTAACTTTCCCTTATTACTCGAAGCAGGCATCAAGATCCACATGAAGGCCGGAAAAATAGCTGAGCCGTCGGATAAGCCTTTAAATGTCGCCACCATCAGTCCCCAACCAATAGGCGTGGTGACACTCTATCCGGGCATCACCACCGACATCATAGAAAACATCTTACAGCAACCGGTCAAAGCACTGATCTTACTCACCTATGGGGTCGGTAACGCTCCTCAAAATCCAGCGCTGCTTAAGGTGCTGTCACAAGCGAGTCAACGTGGGATAGTCTTGGTTAATCTCACCCAATGTCTACAGGGCAAGGTCAATATGTCGGGCTATGCCACGGGCAATGCCCTGCAAGAGGCGGGTGTGATCAGTGGTGCAGATATGACGACGGAAGCCGCCTTGACTAAGCTACACTATCTCCTGTCTAAGCCTATGTCTCCTACGCAAGTGAGAGAGGCTATGCAGCAGGATCTGGTTGGTGAGCTGAGCGAAGATTAAAAAAGATCCTAGGAGCTAGATACTGGTTCCTAGGATCTTTTCGATTAAAGGTCTTTCTCTTTAAACTCGGCGATGGACTCCCCCTTGAACTGCTTCTTCAACTGAGACTTAGATAGTTCATTGAGCTGCCCGGCAGAACTCACCGTTAAATGATCCGTTTGGTTCAATCGTCTCGCTTGATACAGCATCACCAACTGTAGCGTCGAGTCACGCTGGGCTGGTGACAAGGCGGTGCCGTCTTGCCACTTTCCCAACTCTACGCCGCTGACGAGTCTCTCATAGACGACATGGGGCATCTCATCGATCATCTTATTTATATCTGTCATACACTTTTCCGTTTATGCAATACCATTCTCATGCGAGTGATCATGTAGCCCACAAAGCCCAACACAAAGCACCCACCGGCGATGTAAGATCGAATCCCTTGGGCAGGCTCCCCTCCCCAAAACCAGATCACCACTCCCGCGATAAACAAGGTCATGGACAACATGCTGTGGTTCATCAGCTGATTCGAACGTTTAATATGACTGATGGTGGTCAATGAGTCAGTATTACCGCTTAGATCTGCATTGCAGAAGCGGCATCTAGTCACCTTACTCGAGATCCGTTGCTGACAACTTGGACATTCAATTAGTGCCATCGCTACCTCAAAATTATGATTAGTGAACTAGCGAAGTTCGTCAACTACGGCTAACATCGCCGTGAGTGAGGCTTCACCTAGGTAGATTGAGCGCTCAGGAGACCATCCCGACATAGGGTCGGCTAAATTATCATTATCTTTAAATGGCATCTCCAATGTATTAGACAAACATTGGAATGTTTCGGCGACCCAGTTAGAGGCCACGGTTAGATTGGCCTTGCCAGGCTCGTCTTTGTCGTAACCAAACTCAGTTTGGAAATCGGCGCTGGTTAACTTGAGTGCTTGGACAAATTTCTGCTGCAATGCGGCCATCTTATCATTATAACAAGGCACACCTTCACAACCGGCAAGGAAGACGAAAGGCAGGCCTTCATCACCATGAACATCATAAAACAGATCCACGCCTGTCTCTTTCATCTTATTGGTGACATGGAATACTTCCGGGCTCTTCTCGAGAGACGGGCTGAGCCATTCACGATTAAGATTAACGCCAGCAGCATTGGTTCTCAAGTGGCCCCTCACCGAACCGTCCGGATTCATATTAGGCACGATATAGAAATTTGCCTTGTCTAATAATGCCTTTGCATTGGCACAATCACCGTCGAGCAGATTATTGATAAAGCCTTCTACCAACCATTCGGCCATCGTCTCACCCGGATGCTGACGAGCGGTGATCCAGATATTGACCTTCGACTCATCGCCATCACCCACCTTGATCAAGGTCAGATCTCTGTCATCGAGTGTCAGACCCAGATGCTCAAGACTCACGAGCGGATGCATTTGCACCGCGGCCAGCAGATCTTGATGACGCTCGTAGCTGTATGGGGCGAAATAGGCAATTTGAATCACATCACAGTCGAGATCGACCGCTATGGTCAATTTACCATCTTTATACTCTGTGGGTAATCTAAACCATTGTTGTCTGTCGTATGTGGCTACGGCTTGATAGTTTTCCCATCCTTTGGGATAGGAGGCAGAGCCAGCGTTGACAATATTAAGCAGATATCGATTACCCACTTCACCTTCGAGGCGGAAGTTGAACCATTGGTAAAATTCTCCACCAACGTCCGGGCGAATGGCTAACTGCACATCATTAATATTATCTTGATTGATGACTTCAATGTTTCCACCATCAAAATTAGCACTGATCCGCATAGGTCTTCCTTTGATTAATCTGAGAGAATGAGTCATCTGAACCTAGTGACTCAATAAATGGCCTATAGGATAAACGAAAATGTGCATTGGGGCAGCTAAAAAACAAAAAAGCCACATCGAGTGTGGCTTTTTTATGCTTAATTTAAACCGGTTCACCAATTAGCAAAGCTATACCCTTGTCCTCTGACCGTGTTAATCAGAGTTTTTGGTAGCTGAGTCTCGGCTAATTTACGCCGAGTATTACTGATATGCATATCCAGATTTCGATCGAACCTGCCGAGATCTTTGTGCAGTACACTGCGCTGTAATTCCTGTTTGGTGATCACTTTCCCTTTGCGTTCGAACAGGTACTTAAATAATTTAAATTCTGTTTGAGTAAGGGTAACCTTTCTCGATGCTATCGAAACACAATATTGAGTATCGTCAAATGTAACTTCAGTGTCAGAGGTTGGGCTGACAGTAAATTTCTCTGCTCGAGTTAATTCTACGCGACGTTGTAATGCTATCATGCGGACTAAAAGCTCCTTTACGCTAAAAGGCTTTGTAAGAAAATCATCGGCCCCGAGTTCATAGCCTTTTATTCTTTCATCTTCATTATCGATGGCAGAAATCACTATCACGGGGATCTGATTTTTCCTTGCAGCCAATAAACCAAATCCATCTAATTTTGGCATCATAATATCTAGCAGAATAATATCGGGGAGGTCTTCCTCTAACATTGCCAATGCTTCAATACCATTCTCAGCACAGACAATATGGTGTCCTTCAGCCTCTAACGCTTCCTCAAGTAATTCCCTAAACACTAGATCATCATCGACTAATAATATTTTGCTCATCTCACCCATCATTGCGAATGCGAACCGTTATCATTAACACTACTATAGCTATTAGTTTAACTCCAGTTGTTTTTTATTTAAATGTGAGCTGTGTTAGTTATTTAAACTAAAAACATTGGTTAACACCTTGTTAAATTCCTAAGCAAAAAAAAGACCAGACTAATAGCCTGGTCTTTTTTTAAACAGTATTGTTAAACACAAGTTTTAAACACTATGTCGAACCCTAGTGGTTCAACCCAGGTGTTATACCATTCTATTTCATCATCAGTTCACGGATATATTTAACTGGGGCACTGCCGTAACTTAGAAATTGTTCGTGGAATGTTTTAAGATCAAATTTATCACCTTGAGACGTTTTAAGCTCCTCCCTTAAATCATAAATCTCACGGTAGCCTGAATAGTAACTGGTCAGCTGTACTTGACTCAGCGTTGCCCTCCTCCACTTACCTTCGGCTTCGGCCGTCTGCTGGAAGGCTTCTTGGGTCATCAAGGTCAGCGCCTCTTGCTCAGTCATCCCTTGCACCTGTATGCCGTAATCAAGGATCGTATTGACTATCACCCGCAAGTTCCACTTGTAATACATCAACCAGAGCTCGGGCTCGAAGTTACCATAGCCCTCTTCCAGCATCATACGCTCAGAATACACCGCCCAGCCTTCGATCATGGCGCCGTTGCCAAACAAGCTCTTTATCATGCTCGGCGACTCATTTGAATAAACCAGCTGAGTGTAGTGACCTGGTATGGCCTCGTGAATATTGAGCACCTGCAAGATCCAGTGATTGTATTCACGCAGATAGCTTTCTGCCGATTCATCACTCATGCCATCGAGAGGAGTCACGTTATAATAGGTGTTACTCGATTTCTCATAGGGACCAGGCGCACTGATTGACGCCCCGGCAAAACCACGCATATAAGCTGGCGTCTCACGCACAACCAGAGGTTTATTGGCATCTAAGGTGATCAGGTTCTTCTGTTGCACAAATGCAATGAGCTGAGGAATTTGTGCGCGAACTTCATCGACAAACGCATCGCGTTTTACATGCTTAGATGATAATTTATCGATCAACTGTTTGGTGGCGCTGTTTTGATCTGCAGGCATAGCAGTGTCGAAATACCTAGACCAAAGCTTAGCCGTGATCTTGGCCATCTCATCTTGTACCCGAACCTTGTCGGCACTGGCCTTCTCATATAAGGCTTTGCCACTCATCCCAGCCTGAATATCGAAGGCAAACTTCTCTTCATAGAGGGCTTCACCAATTCTAAAACTGCGCGCACCATCGCGTGTTAATTGTGTTTCTAGCCCATCGAGCCACTGAATATGCGCATTGATAGCGTGAGTCGATGCGTTAAAGCGGGTCTCGAACAAGGATTTTTCATCTGCTGTTAACCCAGACGCTTTTGCCTGAGTCAGTAGCTCAGCAGAAAAAACGGAGAAGGCGCCCTTATTCTGTATTATGGCTAATTGAGTATGCTCAAGCGTTGGCGACTCTATATTATCCTGGGCCGCTTGATAATAGGCTGGCACATTTTCCATTCGTGCAAGCACCGAGCGTAGACGAGTATCTAACGGAGCAAAATCTTCATTCACCAATTGTGCGAAGCCACCGGCAACATTGTATGCAGCGGGGTCCCACTGCCAGGACTTAAATTCCTCGATCTCCCAGATGTTTCTTTTAAGCAAGTTTTCAATCAAATGATAATCGATCAGCTCATTAGCCGACAGCTTGTCTCGATCGAAAGAGGCAAGCTTACTCAACTCTTGCTGATTAAAGGCTAAAGACAGCTTACGATTCTTAGCATTGGGCACCTTGAGCACCCCATCATATTGGTGAAAACCACTGTAAAGCGCCCAAGTCGGTGACTCCTGCCATAAATCGTCGATAAACTGGCTGGAAAATGTGGCGAAATTCTGTTGCTGACTGGCCTGTTCCTCAGGAGTTGCTGAGGTTTCTTCCTGTGTTTGGCATCCGCCTAATCCGGCGAAAGATAAGGCTATGGCTAGCGATAATGTGGCTTTTTTCATTGTTATTCCCAATATATATTTTCGTTATTATTTTTTGTGGGAGAGCTCCCAACTTGACACTAGAAATACACCAAACAGTAGCACACGTATGATGAGAAATATCAGTATCTGGCGTTGATTTGTACGATTGACAAATTCAACGCCTGACGCTGTGCCTATATTATACCATTCCGAGTAAGTATCTGATCATTCAGCGGGAGTTCAAAGCTCTGTAGGCAAGGCGAATGTTTGAAGCTAATAGTTATTCTCGGCAACAAGCTCCTGCGTTGCTCTACCTCCTGCATTCATGCAGTCGTATATCGAGAACATTCAACGTAGCATAAAGGGCTTTGCCCTTTGCTTTAAACATCAGCCGCACTGCGTGAGGCTCTCAGGGTTTCCACTTCGGTGTTGCATTGACTTAAAAGGGAATAACCATTTCCTCATCAATGCGCCTTGAATTGAAAAAACTGAGAGTCTCTGAACTGACCAGATACTTATATGGAATGGTATTAGGTCAGATTAGACTCTACCCAGAGTTTAACCTCGCCGAAAGGATATTTTTCCAGAGATGCATGACCTTTACAGGCCCTCATCTTGAGACGGGTAAATATGGGCGTGGTCAAACCACACAGAAAGCGTGATAATAGTACCGGGCTGCACGCCTTATCCAGTTTATTGATGCCAGCTTGGGTAAGCGCATTGAAATCCAGTTCGCCTAAGGGACGCAGGTAAGGCTGCGGCGGTAATACGGCCAGCTGACCCAGACAAACACTGCAAGTGCCACAAGCGGCCGTCATGTTCCTATCGGCAAAATAGTGAGCCAGTTGTTGGCTGAGGCATGAATCAGAGGTAAAGAAGGCGACCAGATGGTTAATTCTCTCTATCTCACTGCGCTCTTTTTGGCTGAATTGCTCAAACAGAGAAGACTGCAGAGATTGAGCAGAGAAATTAGGGTCTAGAATGTCATAGACTTGAGTCATCTGCTTACTCTGCAGCTCGATCATGCCTTTTTCATCCAGATAATTAATGGCTTTGAGTACACGCTGGCGATCACTGGCATAATCTTGGTGTAGCCTATCGAAGTTGATACTAAACCAGATCTTAGCTTTATCTGAACTGTTAAAAATGGCTTGCACAAAATCACGCCTCTCGCCGTTAAAACCGGCCAAGATATCCTCTTCGCCTTTGAGTAATTTATATTTATACTCGGCAAAATAGCTGTAGGTGGGCTTGATCACATTAAACAGCTCCAGATACACCAACAAGGTCTTTAAGGACAAGGGGCGAATATTTGATTGCCCGGACAGGCTATTGAGCACCACTTCCCACTCCCGGCCCTTGTTACCACTCTGGCTATGCGCCGCCTTAAGGATTTCATCGAGTACGATAGCGATGGCCGAAGATTCAGGCGTATCGCCGTAGACGAAGTTTTCCAGAGTGATTAAGTTATCACCATTGGCTAACACCAGACAGTCAGAATCGCCGCCATCACGGCCCGCACGGCCAATTTCCTGAGCATAGTTTTCGACAGACTTGGGCAGATCATAATGCACTACGTAGCGAATATCGCTCTTATCTATCCCCATGCCAAAAGCAATCGTCGCCACAATAAGCTGCTGCCTGCCTGACATAAAATCATCTTGAATTTTTGAGCGGACATCTGAGTTCATGCCGGCATGATAGGCTATTGCCGGGATATTTCTGCTGCTAAGGTGCTCGGCCACCTGCTCGGCAGTCTTTTGCAAGGTGACATAAATGATGCCTGACAGCCCTTGTCTGGGCTGTAACCAGTGACACAAGGTATCGAGTTTATCTAAAGTTTTAACGCCCTGTACGGCCAGGTGAAGATTGGCACGATAGAAACCGGTCAAGCTGACATTTTCTTTGGCTATGCCAAACTTATCCCCCATATCCTCAATCACTTTTGGGGTCGCTGTGGCAGTTAACAGTAAGGTTTGTGGGATATTTAGCTCTTGTCGATAGCGGGGTAATTTAAGGTAATCGGGCCGAAAATTATGCCCCCATTCTGAGATACAGTGCGCCTCATCCACCACCAACAAAGACAGGGGGATCTCTGAGATAAACTGTCTGAACCTTTCGTTATTTAGGCGCTCGACTGAGATCATCAATATTTTAATCTGACCACTTCTTATCCCCCTCATGATTTCATTGGCTTGTTCCCGGCTCTGAGTGGAATCTATGCTTGCCGCACTGATCCCCTTCTGCTTAAGAAATGCCAGCTGATCTTGCATCAAGGCCAATAATGGCGACACCACTAATGTCAGGTGTGGCAGCGCGATGGCGGGGAGTTGGTAACAGATAGACTTGCCGGAACCGGTGGGGAAAATAGCAGCGGCGCTCTGCCCGCCCAGAATATTTTCGATAACGTCCAGTTGACCGGGCCTAAACGCTTCAAAGCCAAAATAGGATTGTAACAATTGATGAGACTGGGAAGTGATAGCATTTGAAGACATGTGATGCGCCTAAATAGAGAGAGAAAACGGCTCTTAAAGCCCTAGTGTACAAGCTTAGCCTTGATAAATGGCTTCAATCACGGTTTTTTCTAGAACACTGGCAAGATAACTCTCAATTTATTCAGAAAATCATCTGCACTGTCGCTGTTACTGAGTTTTCAGCGCATCTATTTTGACATCACCTGAGCCTAAAATTGGCCGTAATGGGGTTATGATCTGAACTTTCAGTGGCCAAAGACTCGGCCCCAAGGAAGATTAATCCACGATAGTAGAGGTGATCTAGAGGTAAGCCAAATACACGTTGGCGTTCATCGACTCGATAACGGATCTCAGACAAGTTAAATCGCTTAGCAAATTCGCTGACAAGATTGAGTCTCTGTGCACGCCAGGTATTAAAGTCACCCGCTAAGATGATAGGACCCTGATGCTTTTCGAGTTCGAGGGCTAGCGCCTCAAATTGTCTGGAGTAATGGGTGAGAGTCCACTCAAAATTAATCCCATGTAGATTCACAACCAAGAGTTCCTCGCCGCTGGACAATGGATAATATGCAAGGATCCCAGATTTTTCAACACGGATTAACGGCTCTGTTGCCGTAAATGCGCAAGCAGACTTCACCTCGGTGTGAGACAGGTTCATCACGCCATATGCGGTATCGAAGAGGGTAAATGCCTTTGCCATTGATACCTTCAATTGAGCATGTCGAATAAACTGCCTGAGTTCGGTGCTCAGGCCTGCCTCTTGCAGTAACACCAGTTGACTCGCGCGATTTAAATTCGCCAGTTGCTGCTCCCAGCCTTGCCTATTCTGCTTGTATATATTCCAGGTAGAAACACTCAACAAACCTTGGTTATCCAAGTATGAACTCATAGAGTCAACGCCTTGGACACATCGGCTATCGAAGGATGGCATGTCGAGATCAGTCAACATTTTGGGCTCACTCGTGGGCAATAATGCTAAAAATAGAATGATCGAGATAAAAATAACAAAAATAAAGATGAAAAAAGAACGAGTCAGATTAGCGATTTTCATGCTAGTGAAATAAATAAGGATAAGTCTGCAATTTATACCACAAGTCTTGCTCGCTAAACATCGTCAGGCACATATATTACCGCTACAGAGCCAGCGACATGATGGCCATTTCAGATCCGCCATGTACTAAAAAGACTGATCTTTATGGCAATTTAATGCAGTATATTATCAAGCATCCCCTTGAAAATAATTGAAGGGAAGTAATTTAAAGGCAAAAGACTCCATGGATCAAGTGTACGAAGTTCTCACTCTATTGAGCGTGCTTGCTTATTGGATAATAATCGCGGCTATCACGGCTCGAATAGTGATTAGACGTCGCTCCATCGGCGTATCATTTGCCTGGATGATGATCATTTATGTCATTCCTGTGGTGGGCATCGTCGCCTACCTGCTTTTTGGTGAGCAAAATATCGGTCGTACCCGGGCTGTCAGAGCTCAAAACATGTATCGGCCCTACGCCGAATGGTTTTCCCATCTATTTGACATTAGGCAGTATCAACCCGGTACGCTGAGCCACCATGCGCAATCTATTGGCCTCTTATGTGAAAACCGCCTCGGGATCCCCCCCCTTGCCGATAATGACTTACAACTGTTATCATCTCCTCAGCTGATCTTGAACTCGATGATTAAGGATATTGATAACGCCAAACACGCTATCCATATGGAGTTCTATATCTGGCACCCCGGCGGCATGGCAGACTCAGTAGCCCGGGCCTTGGTGCAAGCGGCTCAAAGAGGCATAACAGTAAGACTGTTACTCGACGCGGCAGGGAGTCATCAATTTTTTCGAAGTGAATGGCCGGCTAAAATGCAATCTGCTGGTATCACCCTAGCCAGAGCACTTAAGGTCAGTCCGCTCAGGGTGTTATTTCGTAGAATGGATCTGAGAATGCACCGAAAAATCGTGATCATAGACAATAGCATCGGCTACACGGGCTCGATGAATTTAGTGGACCCCCGTTGTTTTAAAGCAAACTCAGGTGTCGGCGAGTGGATAGACGTGATGATCCGCATCACAGGTACCTGCGTACCTCTATTGGACGTCATCCAATCTTGGGACTGGGAAGTGGAAACGGATCAGCGTTTTTTACCAGAGAAACCCATTTGTAAGCCCCATCATTCCCCGGAGCAGTTGGACACGGTTCAGGTCATCCCCTCGGGGCCTGGAATGCCGGAAGAAATTATTCACGAAGTCCTGCTACAAAGCCTTTACCAAGCCAAGCACAAGATAGTCATCACAACCCCCTATTTTGTGCCCAGTGAAAACTTACAAGTTGCCTTGATAGCCGCTGCCCACAGGGGCGTATGTGTCAATATCATCATCCCCAACAAGAATGACTCAGTCATGGTGGAATGGGCCAGCCGCTCCTTCTTCAGCGAGCTTTTACAAGCCGGAGTTAACATCCACAGGTTTAAGGGCGGTCTACTGCATACTAAATCTGTGGTGATCGATGAAACGTTCAGCTTAATCGGTACCGTTAATCTCGATATGCGCAGCCTATGGTTAAACTTCGAATTAACCTTGGCCGTCGACGATCTTAGCTTTACCCAAGAGTTAACTCAGTTACAGCAGCAATATATGGATAACTCCAGCTTAGTAGATTACTCACTCTGGCAGCAAAGACCGGTGTATAAACGCGCGACAGAACAGTTTTTCTATCTGTTCAGTCCATTGCTTTAACTGACAGATTAATAGATTAATTACTCGTCTGTTTTTTCAAATTTAAACCAATTTAGCTGATATTGCTTAGCAAACGTGCAAACGCTTGAAAGTACACTTTTATCCCTTGACCATTAAACCTGTATTGCGTAGAGTATCGCTCCGTTAAAGGAGAAAGCAATTAAGCCAGCTTAGTGAAGCTTTTAACGATATTGGTGGCGTTAAACACGATAAACATAACGAAAATTGGTGAGTTGGCTGAGTGGCTGAAGGCGCACGCCTGGAAAGTGTGTATGGGTTTATAGCCCATCTAGGGTTCGAACCCCTAACTCACCGCCATATTCTGTAAAAAGCCTACTAGCAATAGTAGGCTTTTTTCGTTTTAAAAGATGATTAGTGTGAGTCATGGGTTTATAGCGTATCAATGTAGGGTTCGAACCCCCAACTCACCGCCATATTCAAGAATAAAGGCTACTCGAAAGAGTAGCCTTTATTCGTTTTAGAAGATGATAGGAATAGGCTTTTATCTGTTGTAAAAATACTGCTGCCGGCTGCAAGCAATACTCCTAAATCCAGCTTAGCTCGTTATCACCCTAACTGAATTTAACTCACTTGAACTAAAATTAGCTTAACTTAAACTTACTGACTTACTGACTTACTGACTTACTGACTTCCTGGGCCATGTTATTAGCATCGTTAAGTAACGATTCATTAAGCTGACTGAGTTCATCGGCAACAGCTTGGGTATTTCGATAGGTTTCGCTTATCTTGGCGCATTACGGTTAACCTCTTCTGCTACCGTGACTGC